>NZ_JBVJEA010000041.1:0-41747 GCF_055581985.1 Streptomyces sp. NPDC042336
TCGGCTACGCCCGCACCCCCGAGGTGACGGAGACGATGCTGGAGCGGATGTTCCTGGGCACCGCGTCGGCACCGCACGACCGCATCCTGGACTTCGCCATCCCCGTCACCGGCTCGCTGTTCTGCCCGCGGGCCCCGCGGCCCGGCCGTACCGGTTGCCCGTGCGGGCCGACGGGGCCCCGCCCGCACGAGGCCGTGTCCTATTCTTGCAGCAGAGCCCAGCACGGACCCTGACTGCTTGGAGGTGACCGCTCTTGACTCCTGTACGCGCCAGTGGTCCGGGTGGCTCGGAAGGCGTCAGGAGCCGGCACATCGCCGACATCCTGCGAGAAGAGATCCTGGCCGGAGAGCTGAGCCCCGGTACCTGGCTGCGCCAGGACGAACTCGCGGCGCGTCTCGGCGCCAGCCGGATCCCGGTGCGAGAGGCGTTGCGGATCCTGGAGTCGGAAGGGCTCACGGAGTCGTTTCCCAACCGGGGGTCACGCGTACCTGTGCTCAGCCTCGAGGACGTGCACATCCACTACCGTATGCGTGAGCGCCTCGAGCCCCTGACCCTGACAGAGAGCCTCCCCCGTCTCACCGCCGACCACCTGGGCGACCTGGAACGCATCCAGGGCGAGATCGAGAGCCAGAGCGACGTCAAGCGGTTCTTGCTCCTGGACCGGGACTTCCACATGACGACTTACGCCGCCTGCCCCAGCGACCACCTGCTCGCCATGACGGAGCGGCTGTGGAACGCGACGCAGCACTACCGTCGGGCGTTCATGGAGCTGGCGGACCCGGGACGGGCCGCCGTCGTCAACGCGGAGCACCGACTGATCCTGGACGCCGTGCGGCGCCGTGACGCCGAGGACGGCGAGCGGTACCTCACGGGGCACATTCGTCGCACCCGGGTCGAACTCACGGCGCATCCCGAACTCTTCGCCGGAGGGTGATACCGGCCCGGGACGTGCGGTCCGGCGTCTCCGGCGGCGGTGGAGGGCCTGCCGTGCGGCCCACCGGCCCCAGGTCGCCGGGCGTATCCACGCGGTCGACAGGAACGGCGCGGCAGCCGCGTAGCCGGCCCGCCGTCGCTCGGCTCGCAGTGCGGTCCCGGCCGCGACGACACCGCCGAGGGAGACCACCGGGGCGAGCGTGGGGAGATCCGTCATGGCGAGCGCAAGCGCCGACAGTCCCGCGACGGCACCCGTCGCCTCGACGGGAACGGTCGCGCGCGGGCATCCCCCCGATGTGCCGCCACCAGGGCCGCGACGGCGGGTACGACGCGCACCAGCTGCTGTGTGATGCTCCACCAACCCGCTGACGCTCCAATCGCGCAGGCCAGGGCCGCGGCGTGGACGAGGACGGGGGCGGAGAACGGGCGGAGTCCCGGCCGGACCGCGACGGCGCCGAACGGGAGAGGTCCACGTGCCGTTCACCGAAGGACGTGCCACGGCGCCCGCCGGAGCGAGGCTCCGGCGCTGCGGGTAGGGCGAGGCCGTCTACTGGGTCGGCTCCGGCGACTGGACGTTCACGTCGGTGTATGCGCCCGGCGCGTCCTGAGTTCCCCGGCGGCGCGCCCGCATCGCGCTACAGGCCCTGGCCACCGGTCCGCCCTGTGACCCCGTGCGCTCTCGGTCGTTTCCTGACCACCGGGCCGGTGAAGGATGGGAGCCGGAAGACCGCGGGCGAGAGCGTCCGCTGGGGGGAGGTGAAGCGGCTGATCCCGCCCCCTGGCCGTGTGCACGCCCGACGAGGATTCGTGCATGTCGTCGCCCGGCGCGGTTCCCACCGCAGAGTGCAAGCGACTGACTCCAACGACTGCGACCCGTTCCGCTCCCCGGCCTGCAACCGAAGTAGGGGGTGTCCAATAGACGGCGGATCCGGTGATCAAGGAGACGCCTGAAGTGATCGAGACCATCAGCGAGCACGAGACGGTGGAGGAGCCGGTAGTCGAGTCGGCCGTGGAGAGGGTGTCGGACGAGCAGTTGATCTCGATGCTGGTCGACCGGGCCCGTTCCGACGGGCGGCGGCTGACCGGTGAGAGCGGGCTGCGGCAGCAGCTGACCAAGCCCTGAGCATCGTCACAGACCTCGAACAGGCTGCTACCTCAGTGGCGAGCGGGAGGGCAGGCGCACCCGCTACACCCTCCACCGGGCGGCATCCTCCGCCATCCAGCAGAGGCACACCTGCCCATCCAGGGTCCGTAATCGTCGCTTCGTGTCGACTGGGCCAGGCTCAGGAGCCTTCCGAGGTGGAGGCGTGATCCGCTGCCGCTTGAACGGCGGGGATCAGGTCTGCGATCTGTTCGAGCTGGTCGTGCTGGGAATGCAGGTCCAGGGCACCGAGGCGGGCGACGATGTGCCGAGCACCGGCGGCGACGTACTGTCTTAGATGCTCAAGCACCTGGTCCGCGGAGCCGGTGACAACTGCCTGGATCTTTTCCAGCTCCTCCAGTGGCATGCCGTATGTGACCCGCGCGTAGTCGTCCAGTGCCCGACGGCCGCTCTCGATGTCGTTGTCGATCCATACCGAGACGAATAGTGCGGGGGTGATGTCCTCGGTCTCGCGTCCCGCTTCGGTCGCCGCTTTGTGGACCTTGCGGAGGCCGGACGTGTAGTCGGCGGGGGCAGGCGGGTAGGGCAGCCATCCGTCGTACTGTCGGCCAGTGCGGGCCAGTGCTGCGGGGGTCGCGCCGCCGAGCCAGATGGGCGGGCCGCCGGCTCGGGACGGCCTCGTCGTGGGCGGGATGTCATCGAACCGGAGGATCTCGCCGTGGAAGGCGTCGGCGCCGTCCCACAGGGCACGCCACAGCGCGACAGTCTCGTCCAGGCGGGCAAAGCGCCTTTCCCACGGCAGCTCGGACAGTGTGTACAGGGGCCGCCCGAAGCGGCCAGGGAAGCCGGCGCCGACGGTCACGGTGAGCCGGCCACCGGACAGCAGGTCGATCGACGCAAGTGCCTGCGCGGCCTGGACCGGCCGACGGAGGAACGGCATCAGTGCAGCTGTGCCCAGTGTCACGGTCCGGGTCACCGGGGCGAGTACGGCCAGCATCGTGAGCGCCTCGATGCGCGGGCTGATCAGAGAATCGTTGACGAAGAGCGAGGAGAGCCCCAAGCGTTCGGCGTAGCGGCCGAAGGCAACCAGCTCACGAGGGTCGTCGGCAGGGCCCCACTGGGCGGTTCCGGTCGGAAGCAGTACACCGATGTCCATGTCGGCAATGTTCAGGACCGGTGCAAGTGGCGACAATTCCCTGCGGGGAATGGCCTGGGACCTTGCGCCGCCGATACAACAGGCCCGTGGACTTCCCTCGCACGCTTCGTGAACGTCGTACCCGCCGTCATGTCAGCCAGCTCGATCTGGCGCTGCGAGCGGGCACCACCCAGCGCCACCTCAGCTTCATTGAATCCGGCAGGTCTGTCCCGGGCCGGAACATGGTCGTGCGCCTGGCCGAGTCGCTGGAGCTGCCGCTGCGGGAGCGCAACGAACTGCTGCTGGCCGCCGGGTATGCGCCCGCCTACCCGGAGAGTTCACTGGACGAACCGGTGCTGGCCCCCGTGCGCACGGCGATCGACCACATCCTCCGCGGGCATCTGCCGTATCCGGCGCTGGTTGTGGACCGAGGCGGTGACCTGATCGCCGCGAACGCCGCATTCGACCTGATCACCGAGGGCGCGGCTGACGAGCTGGTGGGTCCCGGCACGAATATTTACCGCCTGGCGCTGCATCCCGACGGACTGGCTCCCCGCATCCTCAACCTCGCCGAGTGGGCGCGCCACATCCTGGTGCGCCTTGGCCATCTGGAGGAGTTGCGCGCCGAGCTCACCGGGTACGTTCCCGAGCTGGAGCCGTCCGCCGGGCAACTCGGTTTCGCGGTGCCACTCCGCCTGCGGTCCTCGTACGGTGAGCTCCGCCTGATGACGACTGTGACGACCTTCGCGACCGCCGTCGACGTGACGCTTGCCGAGCTGAAGCTGGAGGCGTTTCTGCCGACCGACCCGACGACGGCCGAGGCTCTCTCAGCAGCCGCCGGGGCAATGGGTTTTGCTGCCGCCGCTCAGGAGCCCGGGAACATGTAATCGGTCTTGATGCGGCCGTTGTCGTCAAGTACGACGATGTCCGAACCACCGCCCACCACGTCGCCGGTTGCGGTGGACACCGCCTCCCAGCCGATCCTGACCACGCCGTTGAGGCGTATCGCCCCGGGGCGCGCCCGGAAAGCGAATCCCTGTTTCTCGACGAACCGCTCGTAGCTTCGCGCCACTCGGGTCTCGATGGCGTCGTATCCCTGTGCCTCCAGAGTCGGGTGGTCGAAGCCGAGCTCCGCGGCGGTCTCCCGTATCTCCGCAGGCGGGTGAAGGATATGGGTGCCGTCCTCGGCCCAGAGTTGCTCGATGGCCGCGCGGCGCTCTACCGCATCGGGCACATTCCATTGAGCCATGTAGCGGTCGGCCAACTGCTGCGGGTCGATTTCGATCATCTTCGTCTCCTTGCGCGGGCAGGTCCATTCGGACCAGATCCTGCGGGGCGCGGTGGAGACCGACAATTCCCCGTAGGGAATGGGACTTTCGAGTCAGAGACGACCGCGGTCATGCATAGTCTCAGTGGAATGATCACTATGTGAGTGGCGTGATGACGACGTCGGTACCGTCCTGGATGGCTCCGTTCACTGGGCTGAGCCCGGCGGCTTTCGGCAGCTGGTGGCGCAGCTGCGACGCGAGGGCGCCGACGCTTCCGGCCGGGGACGACCGTGGAAGCTGTCGCTGGAGGACCGAGTGCTGCTGGTGACGCACCAGCCCGATAACCGGCCGCTCCAGCCGCTGGGACGGTTCATCCGCGTCCACGCTCGGCTTGCCACCAGCCCCGTCTTTGACTGATGGTGGGCAGCAAACATCATGAGGCCGGTCCACCCGGCCCGCGACCGTCCTTGAACTGCTATTGGCTGCAACCGACGCTGTCAAGGACACCCGGCAGAGCTCGCGTTGGCGCGTGGTCTGCCCGCAGGCACCCGGCCGCGGGCTTCGGCTCGGTCGTTCCCGCCCGGACGGCGCCTCAGGGCGGCTTCCGTGATTGGTGACAACCCGTCACGGTTACTGACGATCGGGGAGCGTGGTGCTTGCTGTTGGTGGGTGCCATGATCGGCTGTGGCTGGCTGAAAAGTGCAGAGAAGGGGAGGGCGAGTGGGGAGGTTCACCGTCGAGCAGCTTCGGGTAGTCGATTTCGTGGAGCGCGTGCGGCGACGCCCAGCGAGGTATTTCCTCGTCGACCAGGGCAGTCCCGAGCTTCCCACCGAGGTCCTGCGGGCGGTGGCCTGGGACGCCCTGCACCGTCGCGACGGCAGGCATGGACAGATCAGTATCGAGATCGGATCTGATGTCAGCTTCACCGTGGAGAGCGATCAGCGCCCCGGCGTCGATGAACGGGAGAGGCTTCTGCCGGGATTCTTCGGTTCCCTGCTCGACGTGTTCGACATGCAGCGTTGGGCCCCCTCCGCAGCTGCCGCACTCAGCGTCCGCACAGTCATCGAAGTGTGGCTGGATGGCCACGGCTATCGCCAGGCGCTGGTCGGGATGGACCCGAATGGTCCCAGGGAAGAGTTCATAGCGCCGAAACCGTTCGGGACGCGGACCACGTTCCACCTCGATCCTTCATTCTGCGGTCCGGGCGAGGCCATCGCCTGGGCGCTGCGGCCCGAAGAGCTACACGGCGAAGCATGCAAGGGAAGTCGCTCACCCGCGGCGTTTCCGATCCACGATCTTCGCGCGGGGGCTGAGGAGTCACTCAGCGAGTAGGAGTCGTTTTCGCAGAAGGTCGAAGCCCGCGCGGCCGAACATCTGGCGCTTGAGCATCTTCATCCGGTTGACGTGTCCTGCGACCACGCCTGAGTTCCGGGGCAGAGTGAGGCCGGCGATCACGGCGTCGCGGTCGCGCTCGATGCCCGCGGCGAGGGTGTGGAAACTGGGCAGGTCGTCCTGGTGGACGGCCTCGAGTCATTCAGGGAGCCGTTGGCCCTGGCGCTCGGTGAGCATCTGGGCGAAGGACCGGACGTGGCCGGTCAGGGCGTCTGCGGTACGCGGTGTCCGCGACGGTCGGCGCCGCACGGCAATTGCTGCCGGCGGCCCGCCCGGTTTCTGGCGTGGGCGCACCGGGCCGGACTGCTGCGCGTCACCGGGCGCACGTGCCAGTTCCGCCACCGATCCCTCCAGAAGTGGCTGATCGACGAGGCACAGCGCCGGCCAGAACCCGAGAAATGACGTCGTCGCATGGGACGGCCTGGTGCCCGTGAGGTCGGGTTGCTTTGGGTCTGAGCTTCTCAGCCCTCGGATCCTGGCTTCCGTGGCGTTGTTCCGGCCGGGCTCGAGGTGCGGAAAGTGCGCCGGTATGCCGACGGGGCGACGCCCGCCTCCGCTGCCAGGTGCCGCCGCAGCGAGGTGGCGGTGGCGAAGCCGACCTCGTGGGCGACGCGTTCCACCGGCAGGTCGCTGGACTCCAGCAGGTGCCGCGCCCGCCGCAACCGTTGCTGGGTCAGCCAGCGGCCGGGGCTCACGCCAGTCCCCTCCCGGAAGCGCCGGGAGAAGGTACGGGCGCTCATAGCCGCGTGCGCGGCCATCTCGTCCAGCGACAGAGGCAGGTCCAGCCGGTGTAGCGCCCAGTCGCGGGTCGGCCCGGTTCCGGTTCCGCTTGCAGGCGGCAGTGGCCGCTCGATGTACTGTGCCTGTCCGCCGTCCCGGTACGGTGGCATGACACAGGTTCGGGCGACCTGGTTGGCCACCTCACTGCCGTGGTCCTGGCGCACCAGGTGCAGGCAGACGTCGACACCGCTCGTCGCCCCCGCGGAGGACAGCACGTCACCGTGGTCCACGAAGAGCACCCCGGGGTCGAACTCGACGCGGGGAAACAGCTCCTGGAAGTAGTCGGTGAGCGCCCAGTGGGTGGAGGCCCGGCGCCCGTCCAGGAGACCGGCGGCTGCCAGAAGGAAGGCGCCGGTGCAGATGGACACCAGTCGGGCGCCGGGACGGACACGGGACAGGGCGGCGAGGGCCGAAGGGTCCGGGGCAGCCGAGGCCGGAGAGATCGCGAACGGGGGGATGACGACGGTGTCCGCCTCGGCCAGCGCCTCCGGACCGTGCCCGGGGGTGACGGTCAGGTCCGAGTCGGTACGCACCGACCGCCCGTCCACGCTCGCGGACAGCACCTCGGAGCGACGGTCGTCGCCCAGCTGGAGGACCCGTTCGAAGTGATGCGTGGCGACGTGTCCTTCGACCTGCTGAAGCGGGTGTGACGCCGAGAGCGGATCCGGTCGGGTGTCACAAGCCGGTGGGCGGCACGGTCAGTTGTACGTGACCGACACCGACCGTCACCCACACCGACACCCGGGCCGTCGGCTCACCGCTCGGACGATTCGAGCTGCTGCCGCCATCCCTGCCGTCCGCCTTGGAGCCTCCATGCCCGAACAGTCGTCGACGCCCCTCGTCCTGGATCCCGCAGCCTCCGACCACCACGCCGAGGACCAGGCGTTACGCGACCGTGGCCCGGCCACCCGTGTGGACCTCCTGGGTCTGACCGTCTGGTCGGTGACGGACCCCGCCCTCCTCAAGCAACTGCTCACCAGCACGCAGGTCTCCAAGGACGGCCGCGCCCACTGGCCCGCCTACGCCGACACCGTGTCCACGTGGCCGCTGGCCCTGTGGATCGCTGTCGAGAGCATGTTCACGGCGTACGGCGGCGACCACCGCAGGCTGCGCCGGATGGTCGCGCCGGCCCTCAGCGCCCGCCGCGTCCAGGACCTGCGCCCGAGCGTGGAGACAATCGTCACGATGCTCCTCGACGACCTCGAAGCGCGGCCTGCCGGGGAGAGCGTTGACCTGCGCGAACACTTCGCGTACCCGTTGCCCATCGCGGTCCTGGGCCGCCTCATGGGCATCCCCGACAGTCAACTCCAAGGCTTCCGCAACGTGGTGGACGGCGTCTTCGACACCACGGCCACCGCCGCGCAGGCCGCCGAGAACACGGCGTCCCTCTATAAGGCCCTCGACGACCTGATCGCCACCAAGCGCGCCGAACCCGCAGACGACATGACTTCCCTTCTTATCGCCGCCCGCGACGACGAGGGCGACGGCGGCGGTTTCACCGACGGCGAGCTGCGCGACACGCTCCTGCTGATGATCAGCGCCGGTTACGAGACCACGGTGAACGTCATCGACCAGGCGGTCACCGCTCTGCTCACCGACCCCGAACAACTCAGCCACCTCCGCGCGGGCCGGGCGACCTGGGACGACGTCGTGGAGGAGACGCTGCGCCACGAACCCGCCCTCAAGCACCTCCCGCTGCGCTACGCCCTCACGGACATCGCTCTGCCCGACGGCCGGACGATTCCCCGCGGCGAGGCGATCCTCGCCTCCTACGCAGCCGCCAACCGCCACCCCGACTGGCACGGCCCCACCGCCGACCGCTTCGACATCACCCGCCTGAACAAGGACCACCTGGCGTTCGGTCACGGCGTCCACTTCTGCCTGGGCGCCCCGCTGGCCCGGATGGAGGTGGCCACGGCGCTCCGCCTGCTCTTCACCCGCTTCCCGGACATCGAACTGGCTGTTCCCGCTCGCGAGTTGCGGACCCTCCCGACCGCGATCGGCAACGGCCACCGGACCCTGCCGGTCCGCCCCCGTCGTATGACCGGTGGGCCCGCCCGCTGACCCGTCCGAACCAGTGCAGGCAGTGGGGAGGCCGTTCCGTACGGAACAGCGCGTCCGCACGCGTGCGTCTCGCCCGTAGCCTTGCCGTCTCACCTGCCCCGGCCCGCACGGCAGCGCTGCGTGTCGTGCGCAGCGGATCACGACCTCAACCGGGCCGGAGCGGACCGGCCCGCCTGGTGCTCGTGGATGTCCGAGGCGGTTATGCGGTCTGTCAAGCAGTCTCAGCCTGTAAGTGTCTCAAGGCTCGGGGCGGCCCTCTTCTGGTCATTCAATGCCGCGTGAGCGCGGACTCATCTGGCCCGGGAAGTGGTCGGCTTGATCGGACCGAGGCATGGAGCGAAGCCGCTCCCTGGCTTCTGTCGCGAGGTCAGCGGCATCCTGCCAGGCGCCGTTCGCCGCGTGCTGGAATCCCTCCTCAGCCCCGGCGCAACCTCCGGAGGCCGCGAGACTATTGCCGAGGTCGATGGCAGCCATGCCCCCCTGTACCGGATGACCGCTCGCCATGATCCGACGGTAGACGCTTCTTGCCTCTTGCTCATGACCGAGCCGGTCCAGCATGACGGCCACCTCGAAAGAGGCGGCGGGCGAGTACTGAGGGTGACCAGTTGCGATGGCGCGTTCGTAGGCTGTGCGAGCGGCATCGTCGTCGCCGCTCTGCTGGTACAGACCGGCCTGGTCGGCGGCGGCGAGCTCGGCATCGCCTTCGGCGGCTGCGGCTTGGTACGCCTCACCCACTGACGTCACCGCGTTCCTCGCCAACAGCAGCCCCACCAAGATCAAACCAGCATGTTGATTCCGTGCGAGCCCTTACTGACCGTCTCAGAATGATCGCAAGAGCCGCCGCAGGCAGATGATCGAGCAGGCGAGTTCGAGGAGACCCCGGTGAAGGTCTGTCCGGCGCTCGTAGCGGATGCGCAGGCGCTTGAACTGGTGCAGCCATGCGAACGCGCGCTCGGTTGGGCTCCGGCCGGTGCCCTGACCGCCGGCGAGGCCGGACCGTCGGGGCTGGACCGGCACCGGCGGCGCGTGCGGTGCGCCGCCGGGGGAGAGGGGCGTGATCAGCGGGCCCGCGCCGCACAGGTGCGGTCGCTCACGGGCCGCTCGCACGTGGCCAGGAAGGCGACGACCGCGTCCTTCGCGCACTGGTTGCTGCCGTAGGAGTAGACGCAGCGACCGCCCTGGTCGACGGTGATTGTCGTAGCGCGTGAGCCGCCTGCCTGAGGCAGGCGTCGGGCTGCGGCCAGCGGTGTACCGGAGTGTTCGTTCGGCACTGGGACGACATCCGCCGGTCGCCGATGCGTACCTGCGACTCGACCGGGGCGCCCGGCCAGTACGCGCACGGGCCAATGTCGGCTGTCATGGCACCCAGCATCGGGTCAACGGATCCGGTCGACGGCGACCTGCGCCCGGTAGAGCCGGATCGATCGCGGCGAGGCGGTCGGAGGACACGTTCTCTGGGGCGTCCCCGGCACCCTGCGTCAGGGCCTGCCGGCAGTGGAGTGCCGGTGTTGAGGCCTTCCAGAGCCGGGCCACGGTGGTCATGTCTCCGTCGCACACCCCAACGTCAGGGGAATCTTGCCAGGAGCGTGCAGATCGGGACTGCTGCATGATCGGGTGACAGCGGCGGTTTGCGCAGCCAGAGCTGCGGGTGGGGTCATGATGGTCTCGTACTCGACGGGGGTCAATCGGCCCAGGCGTCGTTGCCGTCGGCGCCGGTGGTAGGTCCGCTCGATCCAGGTGACGATCGCGATCCGCAATTCCTGGCGGGTGGCCCAGACGCGGCGGTCGAGGACGTTCTTCTGCAGCAGTGCGAAGAAGCTCTCCATGGCTGCGTTGTCGCCGGCGGCCCCGACCCGGCCAGCCCCGGACAGAACGCATCACCGCCGGGACAGGGAAGGCAGCCTGCCCGGCGGCGAGGGCCAGCACGGCGGTCGTTCGAGCCTGGCGGCCGAACCTCGGGATGGAGGACCGAGCAGATCACCGCACGGGCGGAGGGTCCGACACCACCCGCATCCCCAGCCCCCGTACCCGGTAGATGCACGTGTCGTCGCCCCACAGCGTCGCGTCCGCCACGGCATAGGGCCCGCGTGCGTCCGTACCGGTCTCCACGATGTCCATGTCCACCCGGATCAGCCGGTTGGCGGGGGTGATCTGGCCCCGGTACGTCCACACCGTCTCCCGGCCGGGCAGCACCGGATCGAACCGGGGGTGGACGATCCCGTCCGCCGCGCCGCCTTCGATCAGGTGGTACTGGAGCAGCTGGCACATGGCCTCGACCCCCAGGGAGCCGGGCTGCACCGGGTCCTGGAAGAAGTGGGCCCGGAAGAACCAGGCGTCCGGGCGCACGTCCTTCTCCGACCGCAGTCGGCCGAGCCCCGCGCTTCCGCCCTCCGGCCAGGAGCCCGTGACCCGGTCCAGCATCAGCAGCATGCGGCCCGGCAGGCGCAGCTCCCCGGCGCAGTAGCGGGCGGGCCTAGCGGTCAGGTCGACCACTCGGTCGCAGGGCTCGTCGAGACGGGCGCGTTCCTCGGCCGGAACCGGCAGCCCTTGCTGGTCGTCGAACGCCGACCGGGGGAAGTAGCCGAAGACCGTGGTGAGTTCGGTGAGGGGCGCGTCGTCGGCCGTGCACACCACCCGGAACGACTCGATGATCATGTCCCCGCTGCGCGAGACACGGGTCAGTTCGGCCCGGGTGCGGATCGTGCGCGTCCCGGAGGTGACCTCGCCGGTGACCGTCTTCACTCCGTCCAGGTTGCGGAACAGCAGGTCCTGCTCGCTGGTCGTCGCGCTGCCGGCGTACGAAGCCAGCCACCCGCAGGGCTGCAGCGCGACCTCCATGAGGACCGCGAGCGGCATGCACCGGGACGGGTTCTGCTCGAAGTACCACGCCCGTTCCGGTACCTCGTACTCGGCGACGACGACGCTGCCCTCTCGCATGCCGCCCTGGACGCCGTCCACCGAGACGATCCGGCTCATGAAGTGGTAGGGCGGCCCGGGGAGCCTGGCGACCCTGCGGGTGCCGTCGAAGGGTTCGTACATGGTGCCGAACGCCTCGCTGGGCCTGCCCCAGGCGCACGCCAGCAATGACGCGTAGTCGAAGCGGAACCCATCGTCCGCGACGGCCACCGCCTTTTCCTCCCGGTGCCCGGACAGCCCGCCGAGCCGTTGCGGCGGCACCGGCGCTCCGTCCTCCTGCACGGCGGGCGGGCCCGAGCCCCGCCACTGCGACAACGGCCAGTCGGGCACCAGCCGCAGTGCCATGCCGCGCCCCAGGAACGCCTTCCTGCCGTCCACCGACCCGAGGACATCGGCGTGGAGCGTCGGCACCGGCCCGGCCGAGATGCCCCGGACGAACACCTCGTAGACGATCCTCCGGGACTCCGGGGTCACCTGGCCCCGGCACATGGTCCGGGACGGCTGGGTATCGACCGGCTCGAAACGCCAGCCGTCCCGGTCGACGGTGTGGCCCGAGGCCGTCAGATGGAAGGCCATGGCCTGGAGACCGGCCTGGAGCATCAGGGTGCCCGGCATGCAGGGGTCGTTCTTGAAGTGGCCGGTGAAGAACCAGTCGTCCGGGGACACCGCAGTCTCGGCGCGCAGATACCCTCGGCCCCACGGTCCGCCGTCGGGGTCGAACACGGTGACCTCGTCCAGCAGGCGCAGCCGCTCCCCGTCGAGCATGGGTGTCCGCACATGGGCTGCCGTCGCCTCCCAGCCCCGCCCGAAGCACTCCGCGGGCGACCCCTGCGCCAGGGCCCGCACCCGGTCCGTACCGAAGCGGGTCCGCTCGCAGCGTACGGCCGGAGGGTCGAACGGAAGGTCGTCGCCGGGAGCGTGCTCGACCGGGTCCCAGCGCACCCCGCCACCGGCGGCGAGCTCGGCGGGGGTGAAGAACCCGGCTTGGCCCTCGCGGACGCTGAGCCGCAACTCACCGTCCACGTAGCAGTCATAGTGGAAGAAGGCCAGCCGGACCCCGCCCGCCTCCGCGTGGCCGTCCACATGGATCTCGAAGCGCAGGGTGTCGCCGGGGCGGGGCGGGCCGCCATGGAACGTCACCTCGCAGCCGAGCAGGCGGTAGACGCGCTCGCCCCGGTTGAGCAGGTCCGCCCCCAGCCAGCTGAGCAGCAGCAGATCGGCCTGTCCCGCCTCGATCAGCACGCCGGCCGGCATGCGTCCCGTCGCGTCCAGATACCAGCTGTCGGTCAGGACGTCGGTCTCCGTCCAGATCCGCCCGTCCGTGCGGACCGGCCCCGGCAGGACGAGCGCCGCGGGCACCGCGTCGATGGCGGTGACCCGGTCGGCGAAGAGCATGGGCGGTCCGGGCATCCGGGTCTGCACCGCGTACCGGTCCTGCTCGGCGAAGCGCGGACCGAACAGCGTGGAGATCTCCCCGGAGGCGAGGTGCTCCAACTGGGCCCGGTCGAACACCGGCTTCGCCCCCGGGACAGGGACCGGAGCCGGAGCCGTGCCGGGGCGCGGGGCTGCTGATGGGCCCGGCGGCCGCACGGGGACGGGCGGGGCGCCTGACGGTCGTACGGGGAGGGCGACGGACGGCGGTACGGAGGCAACGCCACCCTGGGGTGGGGAAACAGCCATGCGTCCGGCGTCCGCCCGGCCGCCCGCCGTCAGCGCCGTGACGGCCAGCGCGGACACGTGCAGGAATCGCCGGTGGGCCTCCGCGTGCGCGGCCATGATCTCCTCGTGCACCAGGGCGGCCCGCCGGCTCTGCCGGGCGATCGTGCCCGCGACCGCCGGCGACCCCAATGCCGGGGACGCCGGGTCGGACAGCCGGGACACCGGCCCCACCGCGGCGGCGGATACCGCGGCAACCGGGGCACCGGGCCGTTCCCCGGGAGCGGGCCGCTCCGTCGGCACCGGCGCCAGCTCGGGGGCCCGGGGCAGGACGGTCACGACGGGCTCCAGGGGCGGCACGCAGGGCGTGGGGGGTACGGCAACGGTGACGGTGGGCCCGGGGGTCGGCAGACCGGTAGCAGCCTCGGCGAGCCGTGCGGTCAACGCGTCGGCCCGCACCGGCACCCCCGCCACCACGAGTTCACCGACGGCCAGGCACAGATTGCGCAGCCCGGCGTCGTCCGGGGTGTCGAGCGCCACGGCCACAAACTCCCGGTCCCCGAGGACCCGCTTGATCCAGCCGGTGCACAGCTTCCGGGGCCCGTGCTCCACGAAGACGCGGACACCGTCCGCCCACGCCCGCTCGATCGTCGCCGCGAAGTCGATCGTGCCCAGTCCCTGAGCGGTGAGCGCTTCGGCGGCCCGCTCGGTCGTCGGACGGTACGCCCGGCCGGTGGCCCCGCTGTAGAACCGGACCCCCGGCACCTCGACCGTGGGGCGGCGGTGGGCCTCGCGCCACACCTCGCGGACCTCCGCCAACTCCGGGGAGTGGGCGGCCATGTCGTAGTCCAGCTCGATCGCCCGGTCCACGCCCAGCCGGGTGACCACGGCCGCGCACGCCCCGGACTCGCCGCCGACGACGCAGACCCCCGGCGCGTTCACCGCCATCAAATGGACCGCCCGCTCCCCGGCGAGCTCCGCGCGCACGGCCTCCAGCGGCGCGGCGACCAGATAGCTCGACCAGCGGTCACCGCCGATGCCGCGCTGCCGCCAGTAGCGCCGCACCGCCCGCAGCTCACCCGTGAGCTCCGTGGTGAACAGCCCACTCTCCCGCGTCGCCTCGTACAGCCCCGAGGCGTCCGGCCACGCGCCCAGCGCGACCAGCGCCGTCGACTCGCCCGAGGAGTAGCCGATCGCGGCGTCCGGCCGCAGGCCCAGCACCTCACGGCTGAACACGGTGTGGAAGACCGCCAGTTCGGCGACGGACCAGATCTGGTCGAGTACGCCAGGCCCCCTCCCGGAGCGCAGCCGCGTCCCGATCGCCCGGTGCCCGGCACGGACGCTCTCGCCCAGCGACGGGCACGCCAGCGTCAGCGCGTGGCCCATCCCGGGGTACGCGGCCGAGCCGTTGGTGTACACGAAGGCGGTCTCGCCGCCGACCGGCGCGTCCCGGTACAGGACATCCGCCGGGCGGGCCCCGCCCTCCGCCAGCCAGCGACGGGCCGCTTCGCGGCGCTCCGCCCAGGCGGTGCCGCCGTCCGCCACGAGAGCCAGCCGGGCCGGACCCGCAGAGGACTCGGTCCCGGCCTCCAGCGCGGCCAGCACCTGAGCGCGGTCCGCGCCGGAGAAGACGCGCAGGCGCGGGGCGGGCCCCGGCAGCCACGGCCGGGGGTCCCCGGCGCGCAGCCGGACGCTCATGGCCGGCCCCTCCGCCGGTACGGCGACGGCCCGCGCGGTGTGGGTGACGGCCGCCGTGTCGGCGGGCGCGTCGGGGCGGGGGACCGCGCGGTGCTGGAGCGAGAGCGCCGCGACGGCGACGGACACCAGCCCGGATGCCGCATGGGCGCGCCCGAAGGCGGACGCAGGATCGAATCCGGCGTCCGGGCCGTCGCCGATGACCATGTCGGGTTCGTCGCCGGCTTCCTCGTCCAGCACGGCGACGACGGTGTCCCCGTCCCGGCGGGCGGCGTCCAGCGGCTTGAGGACCAGGACGACCGCCGCGTCACCGGGCTCCACGCCGGGAGCGGACTCCTGCACGGCGGCCCGGTGGACCGCTTCGCAGGACAGGTCGGTGGCGCCGACGAGCGCGGCGTCGACCTCCCCCGACCGCAGGGCGCGGGCCGCGGCCTCCAGCGCCACCAGCCCGGACGCCTCCTCGGCGGACACCGTGAAACTCGGTCCCGCCAGGTCCAGTTGGGTGCTGATGCGGTTCGCCGCCAGGTTCGGCATGCTGCCCACCACCCCCTCCGCCGTCATGGGCGGGGTGAAGGCGTCCCGGGCGAGGTCCACCCACGCCGCGGTGACGGGCACACCCGACTCCTCCAGCCAGTGGGGAATCCGCCAGCGCGCGCCCGCCCGGGCCACCTCCGGGTCCACGCCGGTACCGATGACCACCATGGTCCGCTCCCGGGGCAGCTTCACCGTCCGGGCGGCCTCCCGGGCGGCCTCCAGCACCAGGAGTTGATGGCGTACGGTCCGCTCCAGGGCGAGCGGGGGGAAGCACAGGCCCGTCAGCTGCACGGCGATCTCCGCGACCGGGCCGCGCCGTTCACCGCCCAGCACCGCCTGGCGGAGGTCCTCGACCGACGTTCCCTCCCCGACCCGCGCCCCGATGGCGACGATCGCCACGGGTACCGCGCATGCCCCGGGCGTACGGTCGCCCGGCGCACCGCTGTCGGCTGCCGCGGCCGGGGTGTCCGGCGCGTCGGGTTCCGGCACCGGGTCCTGCGGTGCCCGGTCCGCCGGTGCGGCCCGCCGCGCGCTGGGCCGCGGTCCGTACGCCGGCCGGGGCACGGAGGGCGGGGGAGCGTCGTCCGGGTCGTCGAGGAGCAGGTGGGCGTTGGTCCCGCCGAACCCGAACGCGCTGACCGCCGCCCTGCGGGGTCCCGCCCACTGCTCCGCGGTGTCCAGCACGCGCAACGGCGTACCGGACAGGGCGTCCAGCGGCCGACGCGCGCCGAGTGTCGCCGGGCGCACCCCGGAGCGCATCGCACCCAGCACCTTCAGCAGCCCCGCCACGCCCGCCGAGGCCAGCAGATGCCCGATGTTCGACTTCGCCGAACCGATCGGCACGTCGTCGGCGGCCCCGAAGACCCGGGCCATGCCCCGTGCCTCCACCGCGTCGCCGACCGGGGTTCCCGTCGCATGGCACTCGACGAGCGACACCGACTCGGGAGCGACGCCCGCCGCCTCGTACGCCAGGCGCATCGCCCGCACCTGGCCCTCCTCGGACGGGCTGATCAGACCGGACCCCCGCCCGTCGTTGGACAGCCCCACCCCGCGGATCACGCCGAACACGGGGAGCCCCGCCGCGCGGGCGTCGGAGAGCCGCGTCAGGGCGACGAACCCGGCGCCCTCGCCGTGCACCAGCCCGTCGGCGTCCCGGTCGAAGGGGCGGCTGCGCCCCGTACGGCTCGTCGCGGACAGACCGCAGAACCCCACGTGCAGGTAGAGAGGGTCGGGCCGGCTGACCGCACCGGCCACCATCAGGTCGGCCGTGCCGTCGTGCAGGCGGTCGCACGCCAGCTTGATCGCGTACAGCGAGGAGGCGCAGGCCGCGTCGAGGGACCACGCCCCGGCCCCGAGCCCGAGGGCGCGGGCCGCGAGCAGGGCCGGGAGGCCGGAGGAGAAGCGGTTGCGGGCATCGGGGCGGGGGTGGCGTCCACCCGTCAGCAGCGCTTCGCGGAGCTCCGGGCGCTGCGCCGACAGCCAGACGTGTTCGGCGAAGGCCGCCCCGGTGGGGGTGGGGTACGACAGGTTGCCCAGGATCAGCCCGCCGCGCCGCAGCGGTGTGGTGCGGCCCGCCTCCGTGAGCGCCTGCCGTACCCCGTAGAGCACCCAGTGGAAGAGCGGGTCCAGCGTCGCGATCCGCTCCGGGGAAAGGAGAAAGCCTTCCGGGTCGAAGACGGATTCGAACCCCTCGACGTACCCCCCGATGTCGGTCCAGGTGCGGTCGAGATGGTCGTCCACCGTGCCCATGACCCGATGACGCGGCAGCCGCCACCGGCCTTCCGGGGCCGCCGTCAGACTCGTACGCCCGGCGGCGACGTTCTCCCAGAACCCGTCCGGGTCCAATGCGCCGGGCAGGACACAGCCCCGGCCGACGATGGCGATCGGTTCGAAACGCATGCGGGTCTCACTTCACGGCGGGGTGGAGAGGGCGGGTTCGGACAGGAGGGAGAGTGCCCGGTCAGGAGGGGCGGCTGACGAGTTCGACGCCGGTCAGCTCCAGCAGGACGGATCCGCCGGGTCCGATCAGCGCGGCGTCGCAGCGTGCCCCGGTGTCGTGGGCCTTGCGTCCCCGCACCACACAGCGCACGGCGTCGTCCACCGGGCCCCGCCGGTACACCCTGCACTCCGCGACGGCCATCGGCAGGGTCGCCGTCCCGAGCACCTTCTCGCCCCAGAGCAGCGCGAGTTGCAGCGCGCCGTCCACAGCGGCCGGATCCAGCGGACCGTGCCCGCCCGGCCAGCCCAGGGACCGCAGGCCCGCGACCGTCGCCTCCGCCCCGTGCTCCGACACACCGCGCACTTCGCGCAGGGCGTGGAACCGGGGGCCGTGGAAGAGGACGCCCCCGTGGTACGGCGCGGCCACGTCGAGCGGCTTCAGGTCCGCCGGGGTGTCCCAGGAGGACCGGTCGGGCGCACCGTCGCCGGTGTCCACGACGGCACGGAAGTGCGCCGGGCCCTCCTCGCCCCGCAACTCCGCCTCCAGCCCGGCCGGGGAGCCGGGCGCGCCCCGGCTGCCGAGCACGGTGAGCCGGTGGCCCACGCCTTCCAGCTCCGGCAGGTCGTACTTCCGGTACACCCGCAGATCACGCAGGACCAGCGGCCCCTCGGTCGGCAGCCAGGCCGCCGCGGCGCCCGCGAACCAGTTCAGGACCAGCGCCACGGGCAGCACCGGGACACCGGCGGGCGCGTGGTCGGCCAGCTGCGGCAGGGTGTCCGAGCTGACCAGCACCTGTGCGCGCAACCGCTCGTCCGCGGCGGCCGGCCCGTCGCCCGCCGTCAGCACGACACGGGCCTCGCCGGCCGCACCGTCCAGTTCGGCGGTGCAGGCCGCGGCCCCCTGGGCCGGGGGGATGAGCGGCACCCCGGCCCGGCCGAAGTGCGCGGCCAGGGCCGGGGTGACCATGCCGCCCTGCCAGGGGCCCCAGGCCACGCAGCGCACCAGGCAGTCGGGGCGGCGAGCCTGCTCGGCCGACGCGACCTGCTGGAGGACCTCGTTGGCCATGGCGTAGTCGCTCTGGCCCGCGTTGCCGAACACGGCGGCCACCGAGGAGAACAGCAGAATCGTGTCCAGGGGATCGTCCGCCGTTGCCGTCAGCAGCGCCCGCAGACTGTCCACCTTCGTGGCCATGACCGGCTCGGCCTGCTCGTCGGTCTTGTCCGCGATCCGCTTGTCGGCGAGCACGCCCGCCCCGTGCACGATGCCGGTCACCGGCCCCCACGTCGCGCGCACCTCGCGCAGCGCCGCGGTGAGGGCGTCGGCGTCCCGGACATCCACCCTGACGTACCGGGCAGGCGAACCGGCGGCCTCCAACCCGGCCAGCGTCGCCCGTACTTCGCGGGCGGCGAGAATCCTCCGGGCCTCCTCCGCGATCCGGGCGGGCGAGGACCCCTCCGCATCGCCGGCCCGCTCCGCGAGCAGTCGGGTGAGGGCCCGTTCGTCGGTGGCCGATGCCAGGCCGGCGGGCTCGGCGGCAGCCTCCGTCCGTCCGAGCAGGACGATCCGCGGCCGGTGGGTCCTGGCCAGGTCGAGCAGCGCGGCGGCGGTCACCCCGCGGGCACCGCCGGTGGCCACGATCACGGAGTTCTCGCCGATGCGCGGGGCGCCGCCGGGTGTGAGCGGGCCTGGCACCATCCGCAGCAGGGCGCGGGTGCCGTCCGCACGAAGGCCGACCTCCGTGTCGGCTCCGCCTTCGAGCAGTTCGCACACGATCGCGTCGGCGACCTCTTCGTCATCCCGCCCGCCCCGCTCGCAGTCGAGCACCCTCACCTGGACGTCCGGCCACTCCTTCGCGGCGGTCCTCGCCAGTCCGGCCGTCCCGCCCAGCCACGCACGGCCGGGCGCGTGTCCGCCGAGCCCGAAGTCGCCGCCGGTGTCCTGGACGGTGACGAACAGGCCGCCGCCCCCGGCCGCCCGCGGTGCCAGCGCGCGCGCCGCGCGGAGCGCCGAGCGGTGGACCTCCCGGGCCTCGTCCGGTGTGCCGCTCGCGGACAGGCCGCCGAGGTGGATGACGCCGCGCGCCCCTTCGGGTACCTCCGCCACAGCGGTGGCGTCCACACCGCGCTCCGCCAGCTTCCGGGCCACGAGGCCGACGACCGGGCACCCCGTCACGTCCTCGCCGCTCACCACGACAGGCCCGTCCAGCAGCCCCGCCGTGGCCAGCCCGGACGGCGGGGACTCCACCATGCGCGGCACCAGCCGGGTCAAGGGCGTCCACCCGTCCGCCCCCGCGTCATCGGCGGACCGCCCGGATCCGTCGCCGCGTACGGCCGGGACATCGACGGTCGTGGAGAACGGGGCGGCCTCGCGAGTCTTTGCCGGGGAGGGCTCGAACGCGTCCGCGCGGGGCGCGGGCACGCCAGGGATGTCCGGCTCCGGCGCGGACCCGGCGGCCCGGGCGCCGGAGGCGAGCGCCGCCGTGATCTCGCGCAGGGTACGGAGCTTGCCGAGCCGACCGGCGTCCCCGACCGCCACGTCGCCCACCCGGCGGCGCACGGCCGACAGAATCTCGACACGCTTGATGGAGTCGACGCCCAGGTCCGCCTCCAGATCCATGTCCACGTGCAGCATGGCGGTCGGATAGCCGGTGAGGTCGGCCACCACCGACAGGAGCAACTCCTCCAGCTTGGAGGAAGACAGCTCGGAGGAAGACAGCTTGGAGGAAGACAGCTCCGAGTAAGCAGGCTCCGACATCGACCGGTCCGGCGCCGACGCGTCCCGTGCCGGTGCCTCGGTCGGCGGTGCCGGCTCCGACACCGAGGGGCGCACCGCGTCGCGCACCGGAGGGGCGCTCGCCTCCGGCACGGGATACGGCGTCGCGGCCCCGACGACCGCCGCGGGAGCCGGCGCCGCCACCGGGGGCGCCACGGCGGCCGGTACGTCGAGCGGGCCGCCGGAGCGGGGGAGCGGCAGCGGAACGGGCGCGGTCACGGCCGGGACCGCACCCGGGACCGGCGCACCGAGCAGCGCGGCCAGGGTCGTCTCGGTCATCCTCAGGAAGGCCATATGGCTGTCCGTCAGCAGACGTTGACAGGCGAGGTGGGTCTCGGCGGTCTGCCGGTGGATGTTCTCGACGGTGAGCTGCCGATCGTCGCTGATGACCGGGCGGGCGTCAGCCGGCGCCTGGGCAGGGTGCGACGGCCCGAACTCCTGCTGCGAGGACGCGGCATCCGGCACGTATACCGGTGGCAGTGGCACGTCGCCGGGGGGCTGTGAGGGCAGAGCGACCGCCGGTGCGGGGGCGGCGACAGCCGGTACGGCGTCGGGGCGCGGCCCGTATTCCGGGGCGTGCGTCGGTTCGACGTGCGGGGTTCCGGAGGGCGGGAGCTGACCGTAGTTGGCTCCACTGATCTTCACGGTCATTCGGGGCTCGCGCTCCTTCGCTGGTGTTCCGGGCGATGCGTAGGGGGTCCAGAGGGGGACGAGGTCGAGGGGAACGCCCCGTACGGCGAGTTCACCGAGCGCGGCGTGGAAGGTGTCGGCACCCGCCCCGGCCGGCCGGTCGAGGGGCACGGCCGCGTGCTCACGGTCGCCGAGGATCTGCCCGACCAGGCCCGTGAGCGTGGCGCCCGCGCCGACCTCCACGAAGGTCCGCACCCCCGCCGCGTACATCGCCTCGATCTGGTCCTGGAAGAGGACCGGCGAGGCGAGATGACCGGCGACCCGGCGGCGCACCGCGTCCGGGCAGGAGGGGTAGGGCGCCGCGTCCGTGTTGCCGTAGACCTCGATCCGGGGTTCCGAGAACGTCACCGTGCGCAGGTGGGCGGCGAGCGGCTCGACAGCCGGGGCGACCAGCGGGCTGTGGAAGGCGGTCGACGCGGACAGTCCGCGGGAGGTGATCCCCGCGGCCGAGAAGGCGCTCCGCGCCCTTTCGACCGCCGCCGCCGAACCTGAGAGCACCGTCTGACGGGGCGAGTTGTGGTTGGCGGGCCAGATGTCTTCGAAGCCACCGCCGGCCAGTACCTCCGCTACGCGTTCGCGGTCCGCCGCCACCGCCAGCATCGCGCCCGGGCTGGCCGCCGCCTCCCGCATCAGCTCGCCGCGGATACGCGCCAGCCCGACCAGCGACTCCGCGTCCAGGGCGCCCGCGCAGTGCAGCGCCACCAGTTCGCCGAAACTGTGGCCGGCCACGCAGTCCGGCCGCAGCCCCAGTTCCCGCACCACCGCCAGCAGCGCCAGCGCGTGCACCGCCAGCGCCGGCTGAGCCCACTCGGTGGCGTTCAGCAGGGCCGCTCGGGCGGCGCGCTCCTCCTCGGTGAAGGCGGGCGGCGGGAACACGGCCCGGTGCAGCGGCCTTCCGTCGAAGCGGGTGGAGCCCAGCCGGTCCCACACGGCCTGCGCGGCCGGGGCCAGCATCGCGAGCCCGGCCCCCATCCCGACGTACTGGGAGCCCTGCCCGGGGAACAGGAAGCCGATGCGGCCGGGCGCGGGCTCTCCGTACGCGTACCGGATTCCGGAAGGGGCCGAGAACGACGCCTCGGGTCGCCGCCGGATGTGCGCGAGCGCCTGCGCGTACTTACCCCGCAGGTCATCGGTGTCGGTGGCAACGACGGCCAGCCGCACCCGGGCGGTGGGCGAGAACGCGGCGTGGCTTTCCCTCGCCAGCTCGGTCAGCGGCCGCCCGTCCTCGGGTAGTTGTTCCTCCAGGGCGGACGGCGAGGCGGCGGCGAACAGGACCAGCTCGCTCGACGCCGTGCGGTGGCGCAGGGCGGGGCGGCCCGTGTTCTTCGGCGCGGGGCGCGCAGGGGTGTCTGTATGCGTGTCCGATGAGAGGGTGGGCACGGTCGGCGGCGTGTATTCCTCCAGGGTGACGTGGAAGTTGCTGCCGCCGAAGCCGAAACTCGACACCGCCGCCCGGCGCGGATGACCGGCCGGCCGCACCCACGGCCGGGCCTCCGTGTTCACGTAGAACGGGCCGTCAGGGGCGGCGGCCGCCGGGTTCGGCCGTTCGACCTTGACTGTGGGCGGGAGCACCTTGTGGTGGAGGGCCATCACTGCCTTGAGCAGCCCCGCCGCGCCCGCGGCGCACTTGGTGTGCCCGATCTGCGACTTCACCGAGCCGATCGCGCACCACTGGCCGTCGGGACGTCCCGGGGCGCCGAACACCGCGTTGAGGGCGGCCAGTTCCGCGGTGTCCCCGGCCTTCGTGCCGGTGCCGTGCGCCTCGACCAGCTCCACGGTCTCCGGCGGGTAGCCGGCCTCCTCGTACGCGCGTCGCAGGGCCCGTTCCTGCCCCTCGGGCAGCGGGGCGTAGATCGCTGTGCTCCGGCCGTCCGACGAGGTGCCGATGCCCCTGATCACGGCGTGGATCCGGTCGCCGTCGCGCTCTGCGTCGGACAAACGCTTCAGGGCGTACATCACGACCGCCTCACCGAGCATCGTGCCGTCCGCCGCCTCCGCGAACGGGCGGCAGTCGCCGCTGGGGGAGAGCGCGGGCGTCTTGGAGAAGCACAGGAACATGCCGATGTCGTTCCCGGTGTCCACGCCGCCGCTGATGACCAGGTCCGCCCGGCGCAGGGACAGTTCTCCGACCGCCGTCGACAGGGCGGCCAGCGAGCTGGCACAGGCGGCGTCGGTGGTGTGGTTGACGCCGTGCAGATCGAACCGGTTGGCGATCCGTCCCGCGACGACGTTGCCCAGCAGCCCCGGGAAGGTCGACTCGCGCCACGGCTCGAAGCGGGCGGCGATGCGGTCGCACACGGCCTGCGCCTCGGCCTCATCCAGCCCGCTCTCCCGCAGCCCCGCCAGCCACGCGGGGCGCTGGGAACGCCCGTACATGTGCGGCAGCAGTTCGAGGGCGGCCGCCCCGAGGACAACGCCGGTCCGGTCCCGGTCGATCCCGGACGTCCCGCCGGCGTCCCTCAGCACCTGGTCGGCGACCATGAGGGCGAGCAGCTGGGAGGTGTCCGTGGCCGGCAGATTGGCGGGAGGCACCCCGTAGGCCATCGGGTCGAAGTCCACCTCGGGAAGGAAGGCGCCCCGGCGGGCGTACGTCTTGTCGGGGGCGGCCGGGTCCGGATCGTAGTGGTCCTCCACCCGCCAGCGGGAGGCGGGGACCTCGGTGATCAGGTCGCGGCCGCCGGTCACGACCCGCCAGTAGCCGGCTGCGTCCGTGGCGCCCGGAACCAGTGCCCCGACGCCGACCACGGCGATGGGGACCTGGCGGGGGGTGGAGCCGGACATGGTCTCTCCTCGGGGTCGGGCGGCGGCGGACGGTGCCGCGGCGGGGCCGCTCACGCCAGCTCGCGCGGCGTGTAGGTGAACGCCTCGGAAGGCAACGGAACGCCGTACGTGCGCAGTTGATGGGCGCGGGTGAGTGTCGCGGCCCCTTCCAGCAGGTTGAGGGCGATCTGCGTCACGGACCGGTGGGGCGGTTTTGCCAGGAAGGTGCCGGCCGCCCACCGGTTGAACGCGCCCATCGCCGGTCCGCACCAGATCTGGTAGTCGGCCCGCCGCGCGCTCTCCCCGGTGATCGCCCACCGGCTGGAACTGCCCAGGTACCAGCGGAACACCAGAGCCATGCGGTGTCGGGGGTCGGCCTCCGCACGGACGGTTTCCGCCGGATCGCGCTCCTCCCAGAAGGCACGCGTGCGCTGCCAGACCTCCTCGAACGGGGCGCCCAGCACGTCGCGTTCGATGGCGGTACGCAGCGCGGGCGGGATCTCCTCCAGCGAGCCGTGGTCACGGTAGGCCGTGTACAGGCGGCCGGCCCGCCGGGCGAACATCGTGCCCCGCGACAGCACTTGCAGCTTCACGCCCAGCTCGAACATGTCGGCCGACGGCGCCATGGCGACATCGGCGACGTCCGCGTCGCACAGCATCGCCTTGGCCTCGTCGGACAGACCGGCCTCGACCGCCGTCTGGTTCACCGAACCGGTGACGACGTAGGACGCGCCGAGAGCGAAGGCGGCGGCCACCGCGTCCGGGGTGCCGAGGCCCCCGGCCGCGCCGAGGCGGACCGGCCGCCGGTACCCGAACCGCCGGCAGACCGTGTCGCGCAGGGCGGCGATCCGCGGCAGCAGGACCGACAACGGCCGGTTGTCGGTGTGCCCGCCGCTGTCCGCCTCGACGGTGATGTCCTCGGCCACCGGCACCAGGGCCGCCAGGGCCGCCTCCTCGCGGGTCAGGCTGCCACGCGCGACAAGAAGGTCCAGCAGAGCGGACGGGGCGGGGGAGAGGAACCTCTCGGCCACCTCGGGACGGGAGAGCTTCGCGAGCAGCCGCGTACGCCGGACGACGCTGCCGCCCGCACCCCGGCGCAGGCCCTGCGCCGAGCACAGTACGACCGCAGGGGTCAGCTCCATGAACGCCGACACCGAGATCCGGGGGACGCTGCAGCGCAGCAGAAGCTCCGCGACCCGCCACTCCAGCTCCGGTTCGGCCGGTGAGTGGATGAGATTGACTCCCCAGTTCGTGCGGGACCCCAGCTCCTGCGCCAGCGAGTGCACAGCCCGCTCCACCTCCGGGAGGGGCAGGCCGCCCGCACCGAAGAAGCCGATCATCTCCGCCCGCGCCATCGCCGCGACCATGCCGGTGGTCGCGATGCCGTTCGCCATCTCCCCCGCCACATAGGGGAAGCGGACGCCGTGCGCCTCGCAGAAGGTCCGGCCGCCGAGCCACTCGGGATACAGCGGCGGCAGCGTGCCCAGCACCGGACCGGCGGGCGGCGCCCCGGTCGCGAGGCCCAGCTCCCGGCCGTCCGGGCCGCTGACGACGTGCACGGGTTCCCGGATCAGCCGGACACGGTCGGCGATCCCCTGGGGGGAGAAGACCGGCGGACGCACGGCAAGGGCGCGGGGAGCGGCGAGAACGGACACGGAAGCTCCAACGGGGCGGGACGGTTGCTGCTGGTCGGGCGTACGCCGTCTGCGACGTACGGGAAGCTCAGGAGCACGGTGCGGGCGCAGGGGCGGGCGGGGTGTCCGGGGGCCGGGGGAGCGCCCCGCTCCTCGGGGCCAGTCCGGACCACAGCCGATCGAGACCGACCGGAGCGCAGACCGCCGCCGGACCGAGCAGGGTCCTCACCCGGGTGTCGTCGAACCGCCGCCGGTGGGTGAGGTAGGCCGTGATGCCCGGGTAGAAATCGATCATGGTCTCCAGCGCCGAAGGGTCCTCCGGCTTGGCGTCGACCAGGTCGATCGAGAGGGGGACGAGCCGTTCCAGCAGGGCGACGACGGTGGGCACGGGGACATCGCGGTCATGGACGACGTGGTACGTGTCGACCCCACGTGAGGACGGCAGTTCGGACAGGCGGACCATGACGTCGGCCGCGTGCTCCACCGGTAGCAGGTTCAGCCGCCCGTGCGGGTGCCCCACCGTCCGTACCCGGGGCCGGGTCCCGGGGCCCGGCGACCCGGGAGCGCCGCGGGAAGGACCGTCCGTAGCCCCGGCGGCAGGGCCCGGGGCGGTCGGTGGTGCGGCGGCGGTGGCCCGTCGCGCGTCGCGCAGGATGCGCTCGACGACCTGCAGGGGGTGCGAAGGCAGCTCCGGGTGCGGGGGCACGTCCGTGACGAGGATGCTCGGCCGCAGCACCAAGGCCGGTCGCCCGTGCTCGCGGGACCAGGCGTGAACCAGCAGCTCCGCCTCGTACTTGGACTGTTCGTAGGCGTTCTCGAAACCGGCGCCGTCGTCCAGTTCGTCCTCGTACGCCACCCCGGTGCGCCGCGCGCCGGCCACGAACGCGGTGCTCACATGGCGCACCACCGGTTCCGCGCGCCCGGCGGCCGCCAGTTCCAGGACGTGGCGGGTGCCTTCGACATTGGTCCGTCGCAGCTCGGGAAGGTCCCCTTCCAGATGGATGCTTCCCGCGCTGTGCCAGATCGCGCCAAGGCTGTCGGCCAGCTCTCGGAACGCCCGTGCGGACAAGCCCAGCCGGGGCAGCGCCAGATCGGTCTCCACCACCCTCAGCCGCTTGGGCAGTCGTGCGAGGAACGCGCTCGGCGCACCCGTCAGTTCGAGGGAACGGGTGATGCGGTGCAGCGCGTCGCCCGAACCGGCGTGAGCCAGGACCGTCACCCACGCGTGCGTGTCGAGCAGACGACGTAACAGGCGCAGTCCGAGGAATCCGGTGGCGCCGGTGAGTGCGACGTGCACGAGCGTGGCTCCCAGAGCGGTGAGAAGGGCGGTCCCCTGCCATGCGGGGCGTGCGGAGGCGGAGCACCGGCGGTGCGGCGGACCGGAAGCGGATACGAGCGGCACGGCCGTCGACCGTCCCGCGGCGCGGGTCGTCGTCGGCGATCGCGCCGCGCACGGTCCGGATCGTCCCGCCGATCCGTGCTGCCGCTGCCCCCGGCTCTCCCGACGACCGTCCCGGACGGCGCTCACCAGGCCTTCGAACCCCGGTGATCTCCGGCGCCTTCCACACAATGGCAGACGGCGGACGGAACACACCCATCGATCCGCCCTGGCCACCCGAACGGAGGATGTCGCTCGACCGTCGGTGCCGTCGCCGCACGCCGCTCGGTCCGGTCGCTCTTTCGGGGGAACTCGTCGCGGTACCCCAGGATGACGCCCTCGCGGGCCGCGACCCGGGACACGGCCGCGCTCGCCGGGTACCGGGACCCCGCCGCGGCACGGGAAAACGAGGCCGCGAGGTGCGGAGAGCGGGTGGGCGGCGACCGTCGCTGAACCGTCCGGTACCCGCCCGCGGAGCCGGGACGGGCCGCCGCAGCCGGCCGACGCTGTCCCGGTCGCCGGTCATCCTGGTGAGCCGCCGGTCCCGGCAGCGCGACCGGCTCGGGTGGACGGGGCGCCCGGCCGCCGGAGTCCCCGCCCATCGCGCGCTGCCGTACCTCTGTCCCACCACCGGTGGTCATCGAGACCGCCTCGGCCCGAACGGGAGCCCGCACCCGCATGCCCGATTCCGAGCAGTCCACCGTGTCCGCCCCGCCCACCGCGCCGGCGGCCCCCTCTACGGGGTCCGGCCGGCCGAAGCGTTCCGTCCCCCCGCCCCGTCATCCCACCCACGCGGTCGACCGCGCGTTCCTCGACCTGGAGCGCCGCCGCCCCGACGTCCGCTGGGACGCGGGCGGCGTCGCGTATCTCAGCGGTCCGCCCCCGAGCCTGGCCGATCTGCGCGCGTACGTGGCGTTCCGGCTCGGTGAACTGCCGCTGCTCACCAGCCGGGTGACGGGAGGCAGGCGGCCCGGGTGGCAGCCGTCCGAGGACTTCCCCGTCGAGCGGCATGTGTACGAGGTGGTGGCCGCCGGACCCGCCGACTGGGACAGAGCCCTGCACAGCGCGCTCAACGCCCCGTTCGCGCCCGGCGCCTACTGGGGGGCCTGGCTGATCCACGGCCACGAACCCGACGCGTACGCCCTCTGCTACCGCTTCCTCCACGCCTGCCAGGACGGCTCGGCCGCCGCCATGACGTTCCGCGCGATGCTGGGCGACGGGGAGCCATCAGCGCGTCCACTGCCGGGCGGGAGCGGCGTGGCCGGCGTGCCCCGGCGGTTCGGCGCGGCCGCCGCGCTGGCCACGAGGTTCCTGGCGCGCACCTTCGCCGTGCGCGGACACCGCCCGGACACGGCCTTCGCCCCTACCGGCGAGCGGCGGCTGTGGCGGGGGCGCGTCCCCGTGGACACCCTGCGGCTGATCGGCGCCGGACGCGGTGGCTCGGCCCACGACGCCCATCTCGCCGCGCTGGCCGGGGCGTTGTCGGTGTGGGCGGCCCGCTCCGGCGTGCCACTGCCCAGGGTGACGGCCGTGCTGCCCGTCGACGCGCGGCGGGCCGACGAGGAGCAGACCTGGGGCAACCGCTGCTTCGCCCTTCCGGTCGACCTGCCGGTTGGCCCCACTCCGGGCCGCTCGGACGGCTCCCCGGACGAGGAGGCGCCGCTGCGACGGCTCGACCAGATCATGGCAGTGACCCGGAAGCTGCGGGGCCACACCTGGCGACAGGCCGTTCAGGACCTGGTCCGCTACATGCCGGACCGTCCCACCGCGTGGTACCTGCGCAGGATGCTGTCCCCCCGCGTCACCAACGTCATGGCCACGTCCATGCCGCTCGCCGAAAAGGGGAGCCTGGGGGAGACCCGGGTGACGGGGACGGCCCTGCTGCCGCTCCTCGTGCCGGGACACCTCTGCGGAGTGGGGCTGTCGTTCTTCGGCGACTGGGCGGAGGTGTCCTTCGTCGCTGACCGCGCCCTGCCGCTGGGCGAGCTGCTGCCGGAGCTGTGGGAACAGGCCGTGCGAGAGCTGGAGGAGAGCGTGCAGCGGTGATGAGCGGGTGTGCGGGCGCGGGCCGGGGCGCGGGCCCTTGCCGCCCGTGCTCGCACGTGGCCGGTCCGCCCCCGTACCGGCACGGGAGGGCTGGTCACACCGCGTCGGACACCGGAGCGGGACGAGGCGCGTCGGGGCGGCGAGCGGCGGCCCGGAGCGCTCGGCGCCTGCCCGCCCGCAGCTCCCGACGAAGGGCCCGCCGGTAGGCGCAGATGTCGATCTCGATTCCGTGCCGGTAGGTCGGCGCGTAGACCTTGTCGTGCCGTTCCCGCGCACGGGCGATCGACCGGGTCATCTCCGCGGGCGTCGGCAGAAGGACCTCCCCTTCGATCAGGTCGGCGATCCATTCGGCCTGCGGTTCGAGCAACGGGAAGGCCGCTCCCGCCGGTTGTGCGAGCCCCATGAAGAAGAGCCCGGGAAGCCGGGGCGGCACCGTGCGCAGATACAGCTCGGTGCGGCCGTCCGGCGCGGCGAAGACGGCGGGGTCCAGGAAGGGGAAGGACAGCGAGTACCCGGTGGCGTACACCACGGCGTCCACGGCCTCGCGGCTGCCGTCCGTGAAAGACGCCGAGTCCCTGCCGAAGGAGCGGATGCCGGGCTTCGCGGTGACCGCGCCCCGGGCCAGCTGGACGAGGAGCTCGTCCGACGTGGAGGGGTGGGCGGCGAGAGGCCGCCGCACCGGTTCGGGGAGCCCGTAGAGCGCGGGGGCCCCACGGGCCAGCCGCAGCAGGAGTGCCATCGCCGGGTTCTTGAGGAAGCGGGGCAGAGCGGCCGCCCTGCTCACCGCCCAGTGGTCCGCGGGCCGCCCGAGCAGCATCTTCGGGAACACGTGCGCCACGGTGCGGGCGGAGAGGAACGTCCGCGCCGCCGAACGGGAGATCTCCGCCGCGATCTCGCACCCGGAGTTGCCCATCCCGACGACGAGCACCCGCTGCCCGGCGTACGGCTCGGGGGAGCGGTAGGCGTGCGCGTGGACGGCGGAGCCCTCGAACACCCCGGCCCCGGGCACAGCGGGGTCCGGAAGACGCGGGTCCCAGTGGTGCCCGTTGGCCACCACCACCTCGGTGTACCGATCGGTGACCGCCTCCGCCCCTCCTCGGCTCCGGCGGGTGACCTCCCAGCCGCCGCCCTCCACAGGGCGCACGGAGGTGACCTCCGCGCGCAGTCCGATGTGACCGTGCAGCCCGAAGGTCTCCGCGTAGCTCTCCAGGTAGGCGAGGACCTGGGTGTGGTGCGGGAAGACCGGGTAGGAATCCGGCATCGGCAGCGAGGAGAAGGACATGCTCTCCTTGGAGATGTTCGCGTGCAGCGACGCGTACACCCCCGACATGCCGTTGTCGTTGCCATAGCGCCAGAGGCCGCCGATGCCCGAGCCCGCCTCGAAGCAGTCGAACGGGATGCCGCGCGAGGCGAGGACCCTGCTCGCGGCCAGGCCGGACGGGCCGGCTCCGATCACGCACGTTCTCCGCATGGCTGACCGGCCTTTCACGTCAGATGGGTACGACCCTCCGGGAGCCCGGTCACGGTAGCCGCCGCCACTGCGACCGAGGCGGTTTCGGGCAGGCTTCCCGCCGCACGCGTGACGCGCGGGCGCCAGGTTGACACCGCAGGAGGCAGCTCTCCCGGCTGCCGTTTCCCTCGCCCGGCCGACTCGTTGGGCACGCGCGGACCGGTTCCGCGGACCGCAGGCCAGGTACGACGGAGCGAAGCGATGGACGTCCACGATGTGCACCATTCCTACCGGCAGCATGCCGTCCTGCGAGGCGTCGGCCTCCGGCTGAAGCCCGGCACCCTGGCCGGGATCGTCGGCGAGAACGGAGCGGGCAAGACGACCCTGCTGAAGATCCTCTCCGGTGAACTCCGTCCGGACCGGGGGACCGTGCACCACAGCGGCAGGTTCGGATACTGTCCGCAGACCGTGGTGCTGGACGACTCCTTCACCGTCCGCCAGCATCTCGACTTCTTCCGGAGCGCGTTCGGCCTCACCGGGCTCGAACGGGCCGAGGAGGTGATGGAGACACTGGCCTTCACCGAGTACCTCGACCAGCGCGCGGGCCGGCTCAGCGGCGGCTCGCGGCAGAAGCTCAACCTGACCCTGGCCCTCATGCACGACCCGGACGTACTCCTGCTGGACGAGCCCTACCAGGGCTTCGACTGGGAGACCTACCTGCGCTTCTGGGAACTGGCGACCAGGCTGCGCGACGCCGGGCGTTCGGTGCTGGTCGTCTCGCACCTCGCGTACGACATCGACCGGCTGGACCAGCTCTGGCGCCTGGAGGGCGGGCGCCTGCACGTCCAGCAACGGCCTGCGGAGGCCGCGGCGTGAGGCGGCACCTGTCCCTGTTCGTCACGGCATCGCGCTACGCGCTGATCGGACACGCCCGCAACCGGTTCGCGATGCTACTGGTGATCGTGTACATCCCGGTGTGGATCGCCCTCGCCTATGTGACCATTCCCGATCAGCCCGCCCCCTTCCGGCTCCGGGCGACCGGCGAGGTGCTCTCCCCGCCCGGCAACCACCTCACTCAGATCACCGGCGCGCTGAACGCGGTCACCCTCATCGCAGGGTTCATGATGTTCGCGGCCACGTTCACCGGGGGAGCCTTCGACCGCCGGCTGGCGATGGCGGGCTACCCCCGGTACCACCTCGTCCTCGCCAAGTTGTCCGCACTCACGCTGGTCTGCGTCGCGATCTCCGTGTACGCCACCGCCGCCGCCGGGTTCGCCTGGACGCCGCGACAGCCCCTGCTGCTCACCGCCGCGCTGTTCGGCGCCGCCCTCACCTACGGCGCGCTCGGCGTGGTCTTCGGGTCGGTGCTCCGGCGCGAGGTCGAGGGCATGTTCGCCATCCTGATGATCAGCGTCCTCGACGTAGCCCTGCAGAACCCCCTCTCCAGCTCCGGGTCCGACAGTGCCGTCGTGCGTTTCCTCCCGACGTACGGGGCGGTTCAGGCCAGCATGTCCGCCGCCTTCTCCGACGCGTCGGGCGGCCGGGCGCTCCTGACCCAGTGCCTCTGGCTCACCGGCGCGTCGGCGGCGGGATTCCTGGTCTTCCGCCGACGTACCCGAAACGCGCTCCTGCGGCACAGGAAGCCATCGCTTCCGGCGTCCCGCGGCGCTGGAGCGACCGAGGGCCCCGGCGCTCACCTGCCCCCGGCTGAGTCCGGCCCGACGCCGGAAAGGGTGGGCCCCGCCTGACCGCCCGGCTGCCGGGGCCGTTCGGGGGACTCCGTCCGTCGCACGACGGCCGTCGACTCCGTGTGCGCCCCCTGTCCCGCCGATTCGCCCGTGACCTGGGCAGGCGGTGATCGTTCAGTAGCCGTCGGGCGCTGGATCGGTGCCCGGAACGACCCGTTCACCAGTGCAAGGAGCACCGCCCCATGTCTCTCTCGCGTACCGCCCGCCGCGCCGTCCTCACCGCGGTCCTGGTCTGCGTCTCCACGCCGGCCGTCCCCGCCACGGCACAGGCCGCTCCGCTGCCGCCCGCGTGTCAGGAAGCGCTGCTCGAAACACTCGACAAGTTCCCCGTCGTGGACTTCACGGTCCCGGACAAGGCCAAGAACACCATGACCGCCCAGGTGTTGGGGCTGAGCGAGGCCGACCAGGCAGTGTTCACCGAGGTGGCGTGCGCGGCCTGGAACACCTGGGCGACCCGGAATGGCCAGGCGGTCGCGACCGACCTGGACAGCCGCTACCGGAACGCCGCCGGACCCGTGTGCAACAAGTTCGCGAGGTCCGCACTGGCGACGATCAAGAAGTACGCCCCCAATGTCCCGGCCGAGACCAGGGAGATGGAGAGGGTGGCCAAGACGGTCTGGCGCGACTCCATGGAGAAGCTGGCCGCGGACGCCACCAACGCCGACTGTCGTACGGCCTACAACGCGGTGAAGGCCGGCTGGTAGCTGGGCGGCGCCTCTGCCATCCCGGGGCGTGCGGTGGTGTCGGCCGGGTTACGGCCCGCGCCTGTACCCGCGGATGCTCCGCGGCGCCGCTCGCCCGCGGCGAGCACTCCTGGGAATGGGAGCCGGCCCCTGGGTGACCACGCCGGTCAGACGTACGCCCCTCGGACGGATCTTCCGTTATGCCCGCTGCAGTCCGAAGCGGCTCTCGTCAATCGCCGCCGCCATCCTCACCCTGGAGCGGCAGCGCTGAAAAGGCTCAGTTACACGAGCGCTGGGGGGAGAGGGCGGCCATGGGCCTCCGACTTGTCGGTGTCAGCATGATCGAGGCTTGCCGCTGGTGCTTCAGGTTCCGGGTTCCTGGTTCTGTTCCGGTTTCCAGGTGGCGGTGACCGTCAGGTGTGCCTGTCCGCTGCCACTGACGATGCCGAGTTTGAGGTCGTGCCCGAGCTGGACGCCGAAGGTGACGGATACTTCGGTGGGCGGGGTCGCCCCTGTGGTGATCGCGTCGTGCACGTCCTGGACCAGCGAGCCAAGGGGTTGCAGCGTGGTACGCAAGGCGTCGGCGGCGACGGCGGCGGCCGCTCGCCCTCGCCTGGAGACCGGAACGAGTGGGCCGATGCCGTCCGGTGCCTGCTCGGCGTCGGAGGTGGGACGCTCCGCGGGCCGGATCAGGAAGTGGACCGTGGTTCCGTCCGAGAGAGCGAAATCCTGTGAATCGGTCATGTGGATCATTCTGCAGGAAGGACCCCGACCGGACAGTGATGTTGCCGGACTCGGTCGCAGGATCTTCTCGTGCCTCCAGGTCAGGTGCAGGGGGGCTGTTCCGGGGTTCCGTCCGGCAGCAGTTCACGCTCGGCGGGGGTGTAGTCGCGGGCCGCGACTTTGCACAGGGCGCGGAACTGGGCCTCGGGACGCAGGTCGAAGGTCCTGCGCCGCAAGGTGAAGGATTCCTTCACCCCTCCGATGAGTACCTCCAGACGGTTCCCCTTCACGGAGGCCACCGCTTCTTCGGGGACGTTCAACGTGGTGGAGTTCTCGGCGTCGTTCAGGTCGTGGATCGTCACCCGGCCTTCCTTGTAGGTGAGGACCCGGTCCCCGGCACCGACGCCGATCATGTACCCGTCCGCGGAGCCGGTCGCGCTGCCGGGCAGGGGCTTGCCCCGGTCGACGTCCCACACCCGGACCTTCTTGCCGCTGGTCTGGACGGCCAGACGGGTACCGCGCTCGTCGAAGGCGAGAGGGCCGGGTGACGGGTCGTCGCTGCTGACGAACGGCGCTGAGACTGGCAGCCCCGTCAGGGTCTTGATGTGCCTGGGCGTGCGAAGGTCCCACAGCAGGATGTCGCCGAACGCGGCGCCGCGCCGGGTCACCGCCACGACCTGCCCGGGGTGGTGCGGCCGGGGGACGAGTCGGCCCTCGGTGAAGATGTCGTCGAGGGTGCCCATGCCGGACCGGTCGGGATCGGGGTGGGCCGGGACCGGCCTCGTCAGGAGGGCCCCGTTGGCTGTGTCGACCCGGGCGAGGCGTCCGTCGAGCGTCAGCAGGGCGACCTGGCTGCCGCCCAGGGCGGCGACTTCCTCCACTTCACCTCCCTGGTCGTACTCTTCCTTCTCCGCCGCCTTCGCTCCGGGCAGCGCACGGTCGAGAGGCACCTTGTCCTTGAGGCTTGCTGCCGGGTACGCGGCGAGCAGGTTGCCGCCCCTGCTCCATACCACGACCCGTCGTGAATCTGCGGTCCAGGAAAGCGTCCAGGACGGCGCGTCGTCGATGAACGGGAGTGGCACGGACTGCGGCCGGGCGCCGGACGTGTCGACGACCTGCAGGTTGCGCTGGTCCGCGATGGCCATGAAGCGCCGGTCCGGGGACATGCTGGTGGCCGCGTCGCCGTGCGTGGCGGGGAACTGTTCGCGGTCATAGCGCTCGGCACGCACGACCATGAGCGCTGTACCGAGCGGTACCAGGACCGCCGTCCCGCCGTCGTCGCGGGGCACCACCGCGAGGCCCGCGTCGGAGAGTTCCGTGTCGCGGGCGCTGGGAATGCGGGCGATGTGGGTCTGCCCGGTACCGAGGTCGGTCAGGATTCTCTCGTCGTAGAGTCCCTCGTCGGTGCCGCTCGAGGATTCGTTCGACGACACGTGGAAGCGCTGGGTGCTGTCCGCGCCCCAGCGGACGTCGAGCAGTTCGGTGCGACGGCCGGGGGCGGTCCCGAGGGGCCGCGCGTACGCGTTGTCACCGTTCAGGCCGATGAGAAGTTCACCACCGGCCGCCAGTCTGAAGCTCGAGTCCAGGTTGTCCTTGACGGTGGCGCTGTATCGCAGCCGGGAGGTGCGGAGGTCTCTGATCTCGAGGCGCTTGTGGCCCAGGTCGGGGGAGCTGATGACCGCGACGGAATCCGGGTCGGAGGTGAAAGCCGCCTCCTGCGCCCCTTCCTCGGGGACGAGCCCCTCCGATACGCGGATACGATCACCCGACTCGGTCTCCCATGCCTCGGCGAACGCGGGCGGGCACTTGGGGAGCGGGGCGCAGCTGCCCGAGGGCCTCACGGTCAGCAGTAGTCGCTTGCTGTCGCTGCTGAAATCGAGAGTGCTGTTCACCGTTCCGGCCGATGTGTGGACTACGGACAGCGGCTCGGGGCGGAAGGAACCGTCCAGCCGCCACAGGAGCACGACATCGGATGAGCTCGTAGCGGCGAAGAAGCGGCCGTCGGGGCTAAGAGCCTGGTCGTGGACCAGTCCTTTGGGTACGCCGCTCAGCTCCTGTGCTCGGGGCGTGCCGCTCAGGGCGTCGGTGACTACGGTGAACCTGGGGTTGTCGCTGTTTCGCGTCGATGTGACCACCAGTACGCGACCGTCCGGAGTGGACGTCATGCCCGTCGCACGCCCCTTCCAGACCGACGGGTGACTGGCCAGCAGGTGCTGCCCGCGGACGTACTGGTTCAGCAGGACCTGGCGGGTCGTGGCGGTCGGCCGGGCGTTGTAGGCGGCCAGCGCGAGTTGCAGGGCCGTGGCGGGATCGTCCGGCGGGCGCGCCTCGGAGGCTTGGGCGAGGAGGCCCGCCGCCTGGAGACGGAGCTGCTGTTCGGCACGCTGCAAGCCCCGCCAGGTGGAGAGCGCCAGGACGACGGAGAGCGTCGTGAGCACCGCGAGCACCCCCACTGCGCCCCTGCGCACGCGAATCCTGCGCCGGGAGTGGCGGTGGCTCAACTGAATGTAGGTGCGCTCCTCCGCGGAGACGTCCTGGCTGTGTCCCTCGAGTCTGAGGTCTGCCTCGTCCAGGTCCGCGCCGCTGAGCAGGCGCGCGGGATCGCTCTTCCGCGTCTGCCAGCGGCCCATGTCAGCGCGCAGCTGCTCCTGCCAGGCGCGGAAGTCCCGGGACTCCACGAGCCAGGTCCGAAGGAGCGGCCAGAGTTCAGTCAGTGCTTCGTGTGCCAGGTCGACGATCTCCTCCTGTCCGGATTCCCCCGGGGCGTGCGAGAGGACGAGGAGTCTTCCCGATTGCGTCAGCTCGCGAACAAGTGCGAGGAGTTCGGGTGCTAGATCGGTGGTGCGGACGGGTCTCCGGGCGAAAGCGTCGCCGTCACCCGGCCGGGCCAGCTGCGCGAACAATCGGGGAGCAAGCTCTTGCTGTTTGCGCGACAGCTTGCTGTAGACACCGTCCGCATGCTTGGCCAGGCCCCCTGCAATGCCTCCGAACGCGTCGTAGGCGACATGGGTGAGCATCGAATTGCTGCGCTGGTGCCACAACTCGGTCAGGGCGAACTGGACCAGCGGCATCCGTCCGGGTTCGTCGCCCGCGTCCGCGATGATCCTCTCGGGCAGTCCCGGCTCGAACCACAGCCCCGGCACGGCATCGACGGGAGCAGTCACCGCGCGCTTCAAGTCGTCGTCGCTCAGCGGCGCAAGGAACTGCACGGCATCACTGACGATGTCGGACGTGTCGACCGTCACCACTGCGTCGAGAGAGTCGGGACGCGCCGTGGCGACAACCCGCAGGGCTGCCGGGCCTCGCCGGCCGACGAGGTCTGAAAGCATGCTGAACAGCTCGCGAGCCTCGGCGGGCACGGCGCGTGCGTACTCCTCGAACTGATCCACGAAGAGCACGTGCCCGGCGCTCGGGCCACGGGCCAGGATCCGTTCCCGCAGCGCCGCGAGGACATCCGGGCCGTCGGCGAGGAGCCAGGCCAGTTCGTCGGCCCTGACGAGGTGTTCGATCTCGCTGAGCCCCGGTTCCAGGATATCGGTCAGCACGTGAGCGAGAACGGAGGTCGCCCGGGCGCCTGGGACGGGACGCAACTCGGACACGCCGGCACCCTGGTCCCGTAACCGAGGCAGCACTCCGGCCCCCACCAGGGAGGATTTCCCGCATCCTGAGGGCCCGACCACCAGTACCACCGGCCTTTGGTCAAGAGCCTCCAGCACCCGGGTGGTGTCGGCGCCACGACCGTGAAAGAACTGCGACTGTTTCTCGGTGAAGGGCTCCAGTCCCTGGAATGGGCAATGTGCCGGCATGGTGTGCTCGTCGATCAGGTCGGCCGACGGCAGTAAATAGGCGGTACTCTCCCCTCGGTGCGCGGCCACGGTCATGCCGACGACCCCGCCCTGGACGTCGTCCCACACCGGGGACCCGCTGAACCCCTCCGTGACGCGGGGCCCGGGCAGGTGCGCCTCCATCTGCAGGAGCCCCGCCGCCATGCCGGCGCGCAGAGTGCCCCGCACCCAGACTCCGTGATCCGCACCGTTCGGGTGCCCGAACGCACGGAACGGGTGCTCCCAGACTTCGGCGCCGTCGACGAGTCGCACCGGCCTCGCGCCGTCGACGGGCTGGTCAAGCCGCAGCAGCGCGACATCGGCTCGCCCGTGGCGCCAGGAGACCACGCTGGCCCGCGCGGAGGGACGGGCGGACAGGAGCGGGAAGTCGAGATTCACCGCCCCGTCAGGGGCCTGGTCCGCAGGTGCCGGGAGAGCCAGGGCCTCCTCGACGACGTGCGCGCAGGTGCACACCAGGTCCGCGGCAACCAGGAATCCGGCACCGGCCACGTCTCCGTGGACCGAGAATATCCGCACCTGGGAGGCCCCCAGAACGTCACTCCGAAACTCCGCGGCCATGACCCTGCTTCCCTTCGCCTCGGGACAACGTACTCACGATCCACCGCCACCACGGAAAAGCCAACTCGCCTCGCTAGTACCACTCTTGACGTCTGGAGGCGTGCGTCGGCCGCCGAGGCGTGCTGAGGCCGTCGGTGCCGGTACGAGCGCGCCGCAGGGGTCGGCAGGCCCGCGGAATCCGGTCACAACGGTGTTGTTGAATCCTTGGCGGCGCCAACGCTGCCGATCGTACAGAGCTGGATGCGGCCCTACTCGGTCGCTGCGGCGTGCCTCTTCTTTGCCCGCCGCTTGTCGGGTGGCGGTGGTTCTTCGCCGGAGGCGCCCTTGTTCATCTGGGCGCTGGCTTCCAGAACCCGGTCGATGATGCGGCGGCGCATCTCACTCTCGGGGTCCTCGCCCAGGTTTTGGGCCAGGCGCTCTGCCGTCAGGTAGTAGCCGGTTAGGACCGGCTGCTCGAAGTAGCGGTTGAGCTGACTCAGCGTCTGCCCGTACATATGCAGGTAGGTGCGGTTGAGGAAGGCGGAGAGCGCCGCGGCGACGCCGGCGATGGCGGCGACGAATACCTTGGTCCGGCCGTTGGCGAAGTACAGGCCGGCGGCGAAGCAGCCCACGATAACCAGCAGGCCCAACCCCATGGCCCGTTGCGAGGAGTGACGGTCGACGACTCGCCCGCTCCCCGTTCAACGGAGCTCACCCCCGGTGTCTGCCGCCCGGCTCGAAGGGCCGGTGGAGAACCCAAGACGGGGTGCCCAGGGCTACCGCCAGTCGCTCGCAGCACCAGGAGACGGCCCGACCGTCTCGTGTGGACCCGTTGATCGCGGAGGCGGTGGAGCGGCAGTCCGCCGCGATGCGGGAGCTGAGCCGCCGCGCGTTCCCCGAGCCGGACGCCGCCGCCCTGCACCGGGTCCGGCAAGAGCGCCCGGCCCCGGGCGCGATGACTTTCGCCCGCGGCCGTCACTCCCCCTCAGCTCGGGCTCATTCGTGGTGCCGCGGCGGATTCCGGCACCGTCCGGACAGGCTGTCCGCTGTCCGGGACATGTCCCGGACAGGCTTCCTCTGTACTTCGCTTCCCGGGCCGGTCACCGTTCGAAGGCAACCGAAGGGCCCGGCCGTCTTCGCGGTGGGGAGACGGCACTACGAGGGGAGAAACCCATGTGGGGAGCAAAGAAGGCGGCGCTCGCCGTCACGTCCTTAGCGGCTGGCATGACACTGGCCCTGCAGCCGTATGCGGCATCGGCGGTTACGGCATCCATGATCCTCGGCTCCAGTTACGAGGGCTGTAACGAGATGGAGGGCGACTACGACTATGTCGCCGACGGCTCCGCGGGCGGCAAAGTGAAGTACGACACCGCCGGCTGGGCGCGGCACTCGTACTACGCGACGTGTGACAGCTGGAACGATGGGCCAGGAGTCTTCCAGTACACCGGCTACCGTTACCGCTCCGGCGCGTGGAGCCAGATCCCCTGGACGTCGCTCCGCGACAGCACGGGCCAGTACGACTTGGTGTTCAACGACGTGCGCGACATCAGGTTCCGTGTCTGCAACCGGACCGGCGGCAAGGTCACCGGCTGCGGCCTCGTCAACTGATCGAGCAGGAGCGCCGCGGCGTACCCGCGTCCCCGCCCGTCGGCCGGTCAGGATCACCGGCGCGGGCGGGGTGCCGGGACGTATACGGGGGAGACCTTCGCGTGTACGGGGGGCGCGCACTCCGGGTCGGCCATCATCAGGCGGGGCGGGCGCGGTGGACGGCCTCCCACGCCCTGCCGCACCCGAGGTCGGGCTGGGTGGCATCCAGTTGGCCGCGTCCGTGGTGCTATGCGGTGAAGCCCATGTTCTCCCCCTGGTCAGGTCGTCGGTGGTCCTTTCTGCGGCTGCAAGCGGTTGCGGCCGCAGACGTCTCCTTCACGAGGGTCGCCGGACCCTCCCAGCGTGCTGCGCGCCAGCGCTGAGGGGTTGCGAATCGTCGGAAACCGAACCTGCCTCGCCTCGCAGCACAGTTCACTGTGCGGAGGGAGGCGGGTCCTGCCGCGGTAGGCACAGGGCGGTACCCCGGTCCAGCCTGCCGGCCGGCTCCGCACGGGTCCGACGGGTCGGAGACACCCCGGAGGAAGAGCGTGGCGTACCACTCACTCAGCCTGTCGGATGACGAACCGCTGGTCGGTCGCGCCGGTGCATGGTTCTTCGGCCGCCTCGGCTCCCTCAGCGGTGTCGTGGAAGGCGATGCCGATGCACCGGCTGCTGTTGGCCGGGCGAAGCCGGAACCCCCCGGCGTTGTCGGCGGCGGGAGTCTCCAGGTGGAACAGGGTGGCCCGGGTGCAGTCGTTTCGGGGCTCGAGCAGGCCCCGTGCTCATGACCGTCAGGCATCCTTTCCCTTCCTGGGGGTGGTGCCACTGGATGCGGTACAGATCCCCGCCGGCCGGTTCGAGGTAGGTGCGGGGCACGGTGGCGCGGGCGCAGGTGAGCTGGACGGCGACGGCGCTGGCGTAGGCGCCGTGGCGGTCGCGTCCTTCAGTCAGGCACAGGTCGAGCGAGCGGGCGGGGCGGATGGTGACCCAGCCGCCGGCGGGAGTCCGGGAAGGGGCGGCCGGATCATCGGAGCTGCCGGCCAGCAGCCCCCAGGCACCCAAGGCGAGTGGCAGGACCATGAGTGTGGCCGTGAGTGCGAGCATGCGGCCTTTGGTCCGATGCGGCTGCGAGGCCGTGGAGTGTTCGGTCTGCGGTTGGACTGCGGTGTCGAGCCCGGAGCCCGGTGTCACGGCCGGTGCGGCAGTGATAGCTGCGGCGATCCGGTCTCTGGCGTCCAGCCAGGCTCCGACCCGTTGCCCGTCCCCGCAGGCGCGGACGAACACGGTCAGCACGTTGGGGCGGGGCAGACTCGTCCGGCGCAGGATGTCGGCCAGTGTGCTGCGCGCCAGCACGTCACCGTTTCGGGCGGCCTGTTCCTCCAGCTCGCGATACGTCCGTCCCGAATGCTCCTTGAGCTGCCGCATCGACTCGACGAAGCCAGCAGCGTCGTGTGCGTCGTATGGCGATGGCTCCCCCAGGTTCCCCACGAAGGTCACCTTGCCGCAGTCATGACACAGAGGACAACGATGGATTCCGCCATGCCCGGCTGTCCGGGACGCATCCCGGGCAAGGCCGTGACTAGCCCTGACAGCCCGCTTCTGTCCGGGACGGCCGACGGCCGTTGCCATGCCCCGTCAGCGGGCCAGCAGTCTCTGTGGTGCCCCGACCGGACCGAGGTCCTCATCGGCGTCGGTCTGTGCTGTCAGCGGAGTAAACACCCCGCTCCCAGGTGCCGTCGACGGACCACATCCGCGACTCCGAGGGCAAGACCGTGCGCGCCGCCACGACTGCGGAGGGGATGCGCAGTGACCGGCCCGGCCGCTCCCCGGCCTGTCGGCGAGCGGATGATGCAGCTTCTGGTCGCATCCGTCGGCGCAGCATCCGAGCCGGCCGCCGACATGGCCGACGTCGCCGCCGCAGCCGCCGGGGGTCCAGCCGCAGGCGTTCCCGCAGGCAGAAGTCGAGTCGGCGCGGCGCCTGTGTCACTGAGCTCTTTCAGCGTTGCCGCTCCAGAGTGAGGACGTCTGCCGCGATTGACGTCATTCGATTCGGGCTGCAACGCGCCTTGCGGAAGATCCGCCACCGTTTGAGTCGTGCCGGCCCGCGCTCGACCGCTGCGCGGGCCTGGGACAGCGCTCGGTTGACAGTCCGCTGCGTCGGGGACAGCTCGCCTCTGGGCGGGCGACGCCGTGGCGTGGTCACCCACGGTCCCGCGCCGATGTAGGCGCAGTCGGCCAGGACCGGGACTCCTTGGCGTTCACAGATCCGGATGATCCGGTGTGTGCGGGCGGCGGTCAGGTCGTGCGTGCGGCCCGGCAGTGCGGGCGAGATCCACAGCAGTGCGCCGGCCGGGTCGGTGACCAGCTGCAGGTTCACTCCGTGCGGGCGGTGCTTGGCGGAGTAGTCGGCCCGGCTGTCGCCGACCCGGTCGCACTCCGCCAGGGTTCCGTCGAGCAGGACGTACTCCGGGTCGCTCTCA
>NZ_JBVJEA010000042.1:0-39483 GCF_055581985.1 Streptomyces sp. NPDC042336
GAACACCATGCCACCGCCGTCACACCGGCCGGGAAGAAGGCGTTCGACAAGCGCCTGCCCAACACCGAACCCAAACTCCGCGAGCTCTTCGCGAAACTCCAGGCCAAGCACGGAACAGTGCTCGTCGTGGTCGACCAGCCGGCCTCGATCGGCGCCCTGCCACTGGCGGTCGCCCGCGACATGGGCTGTCCCGTCGCCTACCTGCCCGGCCTGACCATGCGTCGGATCGCCGACCTCTACCCCGGCGAGGCGAAGACGGACGCGAAGGACGCGTTCATCATCGCCGACGCCGCCCGCGCGATGCCCCACACACTGCGGGCGATCGACGGCGAGGACGAGACGATCGCCGAGCTGGAGATGATCGTCGGCTTCGACGACGACCTGGCCGGCGAGGCCACCCGGGTCGCCAACCGGCTTCACGGCCTGCTGACCCAGATCCACCCGTCGCTGGAACGGGTGCTGGGGCCGCGGTTGCAGCACCCGGCCGTCCTCACCCTGCTGGAACGGTTCGGGTCACCGGCCCAGATCCGCAAGGCCGGACGCCAGCGGCTGGTCACCCTTCTGCAGCCGAAGGCGCCCAGGATGGCCGAGCGGCTGGTCGAGGAGATCTTCGCCGCGCTGGACGAGCAGACCGTCACCGTTCCCGGCACCGAGGCGGCCGCGTTGATCGTCCCAAGCCTGGCTGGCTCGCTGACGGCCGTGCTTGACCAGCGGAAACTCTTGGCCAGGCGGATCGAGGAACTGCTGGAGGCTCACCCTCTTTCGAAGGTCCTGACGTCGATGCCGGGAGTCGGCATCAGGACCGGCGCCCGGATCCTGATCGAGGTCGGTGACGGCAGCACATTCCCTACCGCCGGCCACCTCGCCGCCTACGCGGGTCTCGCCCCAGCCACCCGGAGCTCGGGCTCCTCCATCCGCGGTGAACAGCCCTCCAGGCGAGGCAACAAGCAGCTCAAACGGGCCTTCTTCCTCTCCGCGTTCGCTGCCCTGGGGGATCCGGCTTCCCGGGCCTACTACGACAAGAAGATCGCTCAGGGAAAGCACCACACCCAGGCCCTGCTCTGCCTCGCCAGACGCCGGGCCGATGTCCTGTTCGCGATGCTCCGCGACGGCACCTTCTACGAACCGCAGCCGTCGGCCGTGGTCACCTGACCTGCGGGTCTGCGAGGAGAACGACTCGATCGGCCTCGACATCGAAGCCAAGCATCGGATGGCCGTAATCGCCCTCCGGGTCCATCAGCACCGGCTTGCCCAGCCGCCGCCCGATCTCCCGAAGGAACCCGCAGAAAACATCCAGTCGCTCTTGGCCTTGCAACTCCCGCAGGTCGACGTCGAAGTCGACTTCATCGGCAGCATGGAAACGGAAGATCGCCAACACATCGGCAGTCGGCCAGACCCACAGGTCAGGGCACTCGGCATCCGCCTGACGGGACAGCACGGCTTCCGCCCGGGGCACTGGAAGCACCGACTCTCCCTCGGAGTACTGGTACTTCCAGCCTCTCTCCGCGACCAGATCGAGGACCGCCTGCCAGTCCTCCACCGAGGCATCCGGGATGCGCACGTCCGGCAGCGACCCCATCAAGTCCGGGTCGAAGAAGCACTTCACGTCATCCCACAGCAGATCAGCCACCCCGCCATGCTGCCCCGGTTCACCGAACCAGCGCACCCCCGTTTCCCTTGACCAAAAGCATAGGGGCACCCCCCCGCACCAGGACACGCTCCACGCCGTGCCCTTCGGGGAACACGTCGAGCACACCCGGCCACGCCTGAGGCAACCTAGGAGAATTGCAGGTCAGAGCCCCTTTGCAGCGGGCTCCAGAATCGCCACGCACTCCACGTGGGACGTCATCGAAAAGGTGCCGCCTGCACGCAGGCAGGAAAGCAGGTCAGAGAAGTTTCGGGTTCCGGATGAGAGCCGCCGGACGCCCGGAGCGTCAAACCAGCGTCACGGCCCTACGAAGTTCGCCATCAGCGATCTGTCGCGCCATGACTGCCCGCGCGGCGCCTCCCTCGGCGTAGCGTCGGGGCAGACACGTCGCCGCGCCCAGCGGGCACGAGAGGCATGTCACCGGCGGCAAACGCGGCCGCCCCGCCGCCGTCCGGACGTGGTGCTGAGTGACCGCGGTTACGACCACGACAAGTACCGCCGGCTGGTCCGGGACCTCGGAGTGAAGCCGCGGACGGCCCCCGTCCCGGCAGCCTGGATACTCAACCCCGCCCGTCATCCCGTCCCATGACCGGGCGATCACCGTCCGGCCGAACTGCTCGTTTTCACACTCACCAAGCAGCACTGCCAGGACCCGGTCTTCCTCGTCCGGCTGGACGGCGCAACGGCGTCAGGCGTATGTCAGCGAACAGGGCGCACAGGGGTACTCGGAGGCGGTCACGGCCCGCTCCGGACCGACCCGACCCAGGTGACTGCCGCCAGCCTCCGGGGTGTACTGCCGGTACGTCGCCGAGTACGGGGCACGAAACTGCGCTGGGGCCTGACGCCGGACGAACCGGAGGTGTCGGCGCAGCGGACGGCTGCCCGGCACAGAGTGCGACACATGAGCCCGCCGCGGGCGGAGGGGCGAGGGCGGGACCGGCCGCCGAGCATCTGTCCTGCGGTTGGCCTGAGAAACTTGATCAGAAGCCTTTCAATGTGCTGTCCGCGTCACTCCACGGGCACCAGGCCGTCGAGGTCCACCGTTCCGACAGGTCCTCACGGCGCCGCACCGGCAAGTGCGACCCCGCCCAAACCGGGTTCCGTTTCGGTGCGTAGATGTCGTCGATGACGTGAGACAGAGTCGAAGGAGGCGTGCATCGTTGCCGAGGCGGCATGCGCCATGCCACCTCCGAGCGGGAGTTGACCCTCCCCCTACGTCAGGCTTGAGGCTGTATGCCGACGAAAGGGCAGGTGGATGAGCTACTCCGTGGGGCAGGTCTCGGCCTTCGCCGGGGTGACAGTGCGGACACTGCATCACTACGACAAGGCGGGACTGCTTTCGCCCAGTGACCGCAGCCGCGCCGGATACCGGCTCTACAGTGAGGCCGACCTGGTCCGTCTTCAGCAGATCCTGTTCTACCGCGAGCTCGGCTTCTCCCTCGACGAGATCGCCGCGATTTTCGAGGATCCGCAGGTGAACCCTCTGGAGCGGCTTCGGGCCCGGCAGCGGCAGCTGCACGAGGAGATCGCCAGGCTGCAGCGGCTGGCCGAGGTGGCGGAACGGGCCATAGAAGTCCAGAGGACCGGGGTGACCCTGACTCCTCGGGAACGCTTCGAGGTCTTCGGTGAGGTCGCCTTCGACTTGAGTTACGCCACCGAAGCAGAGATGAAATGGGCGCGATCGGAGGGACAGCGCGAGGCGATGGCCCGCGCGGATGCCCATACCAAGGAGGACTGGCGCCAGCTCATGGGCGAAGCAGCCGTCTGGCGCGCGGAGCTGCTCGCGGTTTTCGACGAGGGGGAGCCGAGTGACGGTGAACGGGCCATGGACCTGGCCGAAGAACATCGCCTGCACATCGCACGCTGGTTCACCTCCTGTCCACCCGACATGCACCGGCGTATCGCGGACGACTTCGTCGCCGACCCGCGCGCTTTCGCTTTGGTCGTACCGCCCTCGCAGCAACGCCCGGGACTGGCCGCCTATATGCGCAAGGCGGTCCACGCCAACGCGGCCCGCCGCGCCGGTGGCGACACCGATTTCGAGGAGGACAGATGCGAATTCTGATAGCTGCGGCCGGATCGCGCGGCGACGTCGCGCCCTACACTGGCCTGGGCGCCGAGCTGCGCCGGGCCGGGTACGACGTTGCCCTCGCCGCCACCGACACCTTCGCACCCCTCGCACGCGACGCAGGGCTGGAGTTCCGCAGTCTGCCCGCCGACACGCGTGGGCGTGGGGGCGGCACAGGCAGGCGTGAACTGATGCGCACGGCTGCAGCGTTCATCACCGAAGTGGGTGAGGGCTTTGCCGACGCGGTGGACAAGGGCACGGATCTGCTCTTGCTGTCGACCACCACCGCCCCGCTCGGCTGGCACCTCACCGAGGCCATGGGCACACCGAGCATCGGGGTCTACCTCCAGCCCACCGCACCGACCGGCGACTTCCCGCCCGTCGTGACAGGGTCCCGCTCACTGGGCCGCCTCGCCAACCGGGTCACCGGACGCTTCGCGCTCCGGATGGCGGACCGCGTCTATGAACAGGCGGTGGCACAGCTGCGCCAGCGCCTTGCACTCCCTGCGGCCTCCCCTGCCGAGGTGCGTCGACGGCAGGATCAAGCGAACTGGCCGATCCTGCACGACTTCAGCTCAGTCCTGGTGCCCCGTCCCTCCGACTGGCGCTCCGGCCTGGAGGTCGTAGGTAACTGGTGGCCCCACCACGATGCGGCCCAGCGGCTTCCTGCTGCGCTTGAGGACTTTCTGGGTGCCGGTCCCCCGCCCGTCTTCGTCGGCTTCGGGAGTATGGCATCCGGCGACGGGGAACGGCTGAGCGAGATCGCTGTGCGGGCATTGCGCCGCGTCGGGCTGCGTGGCGTCCTCCAGGCCGGCAGCGCCGGACTCGCCGCCGACGGGGACGACGTGCTCACCATTGGGGACGTACCGCACGCACTGCTGTTCCCGCGCCTGGCCGCGGTGGTCCACCATGCCGGGGCCGGCACCTCCGCCGCCGTGCTGCGTGCCGGAGTGCCCGCGGTCCCCGTCCCCGTGACCGCGGACCAGCCGTTCTGGGCGACGCGGCTTGCCGCCCTCGGCGCCGCCACCGACCCGATACCCTTCCGGGCCCTCACCGCTGAACGGCTTGCCGACTCGCTTGACCGCGTGGTGAAGCAGCAGGCACACAACCGAGCCGCCGCAAGCGCGGCGAAACGTCTGGCGGCCGAGAACGGAGCAGGTCAGACACTCAAGACCATCCAGCAGATGACTGATGGATGACACCAGTCCGAATGTATCCGTATCAGCCCGGGAACGCCGTCAGGTGTTCGTTCGTTCGGTTGCTGCGGCGCGGTGAGGGGGCAGGGAGTGGTGGGTGGCTCGGGGCAGTACCACCACCTTGCCCTGCGGGAGCTTCCGGCAGGCTCGGTCGGCGACCTTCCCGGCGTGGTGGGCGCGACTGTACTCGGCGAGCAGGACCAGGACGGGCATGCGAAGGTCGGCCACCCGGGGGGGGGAGCCTGCGATCAGCTTGCGGCCGGGAATGGTGGCGGCCGAAGCGTACTGGCGCTGCCGGGACTTGTCCGGGTGGGTCCCCGCCGTCTCCCATGCCAGGAAAGCGGCAGCGCGTGCCTGACCGGGGCGAAGGAGTAGGGGCAGTGCGCGCAGCAGGCAGCCGGGGCGGAACCATACCGAGCGATCCGAGTCACCTGGCGGACGGTGCCGTGATCAGGCCCACGCCTGGTTAGCGGCCGGCTACGAAACCCGCTGCCTCGTGGACGGACTTCCCGGCCTCACTTGCGTGCAGTTGGATGTAGTGGGTGTCTGCGCCCATGAAGCCAGCCGATCTGCCGACCGGCACGGCGGTTTCGTTTGCGGCCCTGGAGGTAGAGGTCGATGAGCACGGGGAAGTCGCGGGAGGGCAGGCAGTCGCCCTACCAGGAGGACTTGAGGGCCCCGCCGCGGCCGAAGACGTCCAGCAGGGGCAGTTCTAGCCGCATCTCGAGGGTGGGCACGCCGACCAGGACGACGGTGCCGGCCAGGTCGCGGGCGTAGAACGCCTGCCGGTAGGTCTCCGGACGGCCCACGGCCTCGATCACGACGTCGGCGCCGAAGCCGCCGCTCAGGTCACGGATCGCCTCCACCGGGTCGCTCGTGCGGGAGTTGACCTTGTGCGTGGCGCCCAGGGACCTGGCGGGTGGTCAGCTTTCGGTCGTCGATGTCGACGGCGATGACCCTCGCCGCGCCGGCCAGCCGGGCGCCGGCTACGGCCGCGTCGCCCACGCCGCCGCAGCCGATGACGGCCACGGTGTCGCCCCTGCCGACACCGCCGGTGTTGATCGCGGCACCGATGCCCGCCATCACCCCGCAGCCGAGCAGCCTCGCGGCGGCGGGTGACGCGGCCGGGTCCGGCAACGGCATCACACAGCACGCCAGTTGAGGATCACGAAGTCGCCCGGGGCCACGTCGGTCACGTCGGGTCCTACCTGCTCGACGACACCTGCCGTCTCGTGGCCGAGGAGGAAGGGGAAGTCGTCGCTGATTCCGCCCTCGCGGTAGTGCAGGCCGGTGTGACAGACGCCGCACGCCTGCACCTTCACGACCGCCTCCCCCGGGCCGGGGTCGGGTACGACGATCGTCTCGACGCGTACCGGTTCACCTGCGGCGCGTGCGACGACGCCGCGTACGTGCTGGGACACGGGAGGAGGTCCTTTCAATGGAGGATGTGAGTGAGGAGGGGTCCGGCGACCGGGGTCAGCTCGCCGGCCGGACTCGGACCGGGAGGGACGCCCATGAGCGCAGGGTGTTGTTGAGGTGTCGCCTCGGCTCGCCGGCGAGTTCCAGGTGTCCGACGCGACGGGCGAGGGCGGTCAGCACCGCTTCGGCTTCCAGCCGGGCGACGTGCTGGCCGACGCACTGGTGGATGCCCATGCCGAAGCCGACGTGACCCGAGGGGTCGCGGGTGAGGTCGAAGCGGTCGGGGTCGAGCCAGCGCTCCGGGTCGCGGTTGGCGGAGCCGAGGAACATGAGGATCTTGCCGCCTTCGGGGATGCGGGCCCCGGCGATGTCGACGTCGGTGGTGGCGGTGCGGAAGAACGTCTGCACCGGTGACTGCCAGCGCACCGCCTCGTCGAACGCCGCCCGCGCCAGCTCCGGGAGTGCGCGCAGCCGCTGCCATTCCTGCGGGTGGGTGGCGAAGGCATACAGGGCGGCGGCCAGGCCGTGCACGGTGGTGTCGACGCCGGCGGTCAGCAGCGAGCGCACCACCAGGGGCGCCTGGGCGTGGGTGACGTCGCCGCGGTCGGCGGCGGCCCAGATGCGGGCGCCGAAGCCGTCCTCGCTCAGCGCCTCGCGGGCGCACTGGGCGTTCACCCACGCCGACAGCTCCCCCAACCGGTGCGCGTCATCCCGGACGAGGGCGTTGCGCGGTCCGAAGGCGTTGAAGGCCATGTTGCCGTAGGACAGCAGATTCTCCCGCCCGTGGGGAGCGAGACCGACGGCGTCGGGGAAGACCCTCAGCGGGAACGCCTTCGCCAACGCCTCGAAGGCGTCGAACTCACTCCCCTGCTCGGCCAGGACCGCCTCGACGAGTTCCTCGGCGGCCGTCTGCCACGTCTCGCGCAGCCGGCGCAGGGCGAGCGGGGCGAGGATCTCGCGCAGCACGCGGCGCGGCGCGTCATGGTGGGGCGGGTCGGCCTCCAGCAGCAGACTCGGCGGGCGCCAGGGCTTCTCGTGGCGGAAGTTGGCCAGTCCGACTCCGGCGCCGGACTGGAAGGTCTGCCAGTCGACGAGCGCGGCGTGCACCTCCTGGTAACGGGCCAGGGCGTGCACGTCGTAACGGGACAGACGGACGACGGGACCGGCTTCGCGCAACCGCCGGTGCAGGGAATCGGGGTGCGCCAGGTGCTCGGCGGCGAACGGATCGACGTCACTGGTCGGTGATGATGTGGGAACGGCTGCTGTCTCGGTCATGGCGGCTCCACGAAAAGCGGCTCGGGACGATGTGGCTCAGGGAACGGGGGGCACAGGAGAGGGCCCAGGGCTCGGGTCGTTCAGAGGTCCAGTACCAGGCGGTCGGAGTGCGAGCGCGACACGCACGGCATCATGCAGTCCCCTGCCGCACGTTCGTGGTCGGCCAGGACCGCGTCCCGGTGGTCGGGGGTCCCCTCCAGCACCGGGACGAGACAGGTGCCGCAGGTTCCCTGCTCGCAGGAGGACAGCACCTCCGCGCCGGCCCCGCGCACCACGTGCAGCACGGAGACGTCCGGAGTGACGGTCACCGTACGGCCGGTGCGGCGCAGTTCCACCTCGAAGGGCGTCCGGCGCACGGGCGGGGGGCCGTCCGAGGCCGTGAAGCGCTCGGTACGCAGGCTGTGGTCGGGCCACCCGGCGCACGCCTCCTGGACGGCGGCCAGGAGAGGGGCCGGCCCACAGCAGTACACCTTGGTCCCGGGCAGCGGCTCGCTCAGCCACGCGGCCAGATCCAGCAGCCCGCACTCGTCCTGAGGACTGATGCGCACGCGCTCGCCGTAGGTGTGCGTCAGTTCCGCGCGGAACGCCATCGAGGCGCGGGAGCGGCCGCCGTACAGCAACTGCCAGTCGACGCCCATCATCTCGGCCTGCTCGACCATCGGCAGCAGCGGAGTGATCCCGATGCCGCCCGCGATGAACAGGTAGCGGTCGGCCGGCACCAGCGGGAAGTGGTTGTGCGCCCCACCCACGCCCACTCGGTCGCCGCGCACCAGCCTGTCGTGCACGTAGGCCGACCCTCCGCGCCCGGCGGTCTCACGCAGGACGGCGACGCGGTAGGTGTACGGGTCCCAGCGGTCCCCGCACAGGGAGTACTGCCGAGTCGTCCCGTCCGGCAGCACGAGATCGATGTGCGCCCCGGGCGTCCAGTCCGGCAGCCGGACACCGTCGGGATGGTCGAGGGTGAGAGCCACGACGCCGTCGGCGACGACCTCCTTGGCCCGGACTCGCAGGGACAGAGTGTGGGTCGGTCGGGGGATCGCCGGTAGCAGGTTGTGTACGACCACGTTGTCGCCTCCCGTCTGTGGAATGCAGGAAGGATGCGCGTGGCCGCCGGCACAGCGCGACGGCATTCTCACTGGATGAGAGACGAAGTTCGCACCGATGTCACATCCGCGTCATACACCGGCCCCCTCCCGCCCGTTGGGCACACCGAGCGCACGGGACACACCCCGGGCGGCCGTGCGTACGACGGGAACGACCGCCTGGGCGCCCGCGTCGTTGGGGACGATGACCGACAGGGCCGCCACCACCCGGCCGTCTGCGCCGTGGACCGGTGCGGCCACGCCTAGGGCCTCCTGGTGGACGTAGCCGGGGCAGTAGGCGTACCTCTGCTGCCGGACCTCGGCCAGGGTCGCGCGCAGCCGGCTGGGAGTGGCCGGGGTCGCCGAGGTATAGGCGGTAAGCGGGGCGGCCAGCATCCGTTCCGTGAGGTCCGCCGGGCCGTGGGCAAGGAGTACCAGGCCGCTGGAGGAGGCGTACAGGGGCAGGCGCCCGGCGATACGGGTGTAGTTGATCACCGCGTCCGGCGTCGAGAGCCGCTCCAGGAACAGCACCTCGTCGCCGTCGAGGATCCCCAGCTGCACATGGTGGCCCACCACGTCGTGCACGCCCTCCATGAACGGCATCGCGGCGTCCCGTAGCGGCAGCGCGGGCGAGGCCCGGACAGCGAGTTCCCAGAGCCGGACGCCGATACGCACCCGGCGGTGGTCGTCCCGGCTCAGGAAACCGTGCGCGGTCAGTTCGCCCACGAGCCGGGAGGCCGTGGCCACGTGAAGCCCCGTGCGGCGCGCGATCTCGGAGACGGTCAACGCCGGTGCCTCCGGGCTGAACGCCTCCAGGACGCGAGCGGCACGGGACAGAACCGACTCGCGGTGAGGCTTCATCGTGTCCTTCCCAGTCTGCGTCGGGCGGACCGGCCCGGCCCACGCGGCCCTCTCGCGCAGCCGGTCGTGGGCATGTCGTATCTGGGGACCGGGGCCCACACCGCGGCATCGTCTCGTACACGGGCCCAGCGTCCGCACAGGCGCGGTCGGTGTCAGCATCCTCGCCAGTCGTTCCTGGATCAAGGCGATGCACTGGATCAGACCTGTTTCCGAGCACGAGCACGCGTGCACTCGGGCATTCGACCAAGAGGACGAGCGAGAGGCCGCTGGAGTGCCAGGGCGCGGCATCCTCCCCGTTGCAGGTGCGGGGAGGAAGAGTCGGGATCACGATCGAACCGGCTTCGGCAGCACCGCCGAGGAGTGCGCCCTTCACCGCGACGGACAGCGGGCCCGCCTGAGGGTGTGCGCGCGGCGTGGGCTGGAGCCTGGGCAGGTGGAGCACAGGGGCCAGTCGAGGCAGGCCGGGCACAGGTCCTCACCGGCGGCGGTTGCGGGGACGCCGCAGCCGGCGCACTCGACCAGGGCACGGTAGGTCAGGGCTTCCGTGACCATGCGGGCCGCGGGCACGGTGGACGGCCGCTCGGCCGCCCGGTGCCCGGGCGGTTCGTCGTCCAGGCCAGCAGCCGGACCAGGACAACGCGCCGGCCCAGGCCACCGGACGAGTGGACACACACGAGTTCCATGCGGGTCAGCCCACCGGGCCAGCCCTGACCAGACAGGCGACCACAACCCCCGACCACCGGTCACGAACCGACAACAGCCTCACCAGACGGCCGTGGTCGGCCCGCCCAAGGTCCGGCTGATGGCTATACCTGAAATCGAGTCTGGCCGCGTTTCCGTAAATGATCTCGGTTCTGCGGCAGGCTGCCGCTGAATCGGTCTGGCCTCTCGGCCGCGCTGCCGCAGCGGCAGGGCCGGCGAGCGCTGGATTACCGATGCGGTGCTTGCCTTCGGCAGGATGGGTACATGACCGAGATCCGCACGCCCCGTCTTCTCCTCCGTAGCTGGCACGACGACGACCTGCCGCCGATGGCGGACATCAACGCAGATCCGCGGGTTATGCGCTGGACTGACGACGGCTCGGTGCGTGACCTGGACCGCACAGCCGAGGACATCGAACGGTGGGAGGAGGAGTGGGACGAGGAGGGCTTCGGACTCTTCGCCGTCGAACTTCTGGCCTCGGGCGAACTGATCGGCTTCACAGGACTGTCCGTGCCCGAGTTCCTGCCGGAGGTGATGCCCGCAGTGGCGATCAGCTGGCGGCTCGGCTCACCGTTCTGGGGCCAGGGATACGCGTCCGAAGCGGCGCACGCCACACTGGAGTTCGCACTCCAGGACCGCGGCCTGGACCGTGTCATCAGCATCAGCCGGGTAGGGGACAACGCCTCCGAGAACGTCATCCGCAAGCTCGGCATGACGCCCGAGCGGGAGACGACCCACCCGGAGTACGGCTACCCACTGCACGTTCACGCCATCGACCTCACCGAGTTCCAGGCATGAACCCGCCCAGCCATCCATCACCACGAGACAGCCGGCCGCGGCCACAGCCCCCACGTCCCTCAACGCACCGATCGCAGCGACACGGACACCCAGGACTCCTGCCCTCGTCCGCCGAAGCATCACTCGCCGACACCCTGATGGCGGCGCCGGACGAGTGACCGCGACTGCGCCACGGACAAGAGTCGCCTGATACCTCCCCATCCTCCGTGTTGCCGATCCTGCATTACGACGACACGAGGGCGGCGCTGCGCTTTCTGGTCGACGTGTGGGCTTCACCGAAGTGGTCGCCGCCCCGGACAAGCACGGCGCGATCGGGCACGCCGAGCTGCGGTGGCCCGGCGGTGGTGCGCTGGTGTTCGGTCTGCTGCAGCCGGGGCTGGACTCGCGGTTGACGGCGGCCGGCCTGCTCGCGATGTCCGCGGGGCTCGGCACCAGCATCCTCGTCGGACAGCGCAGCGCTGCGTCCGCCACCGCCGTCCTGGACCAACACCTCGACCGCATCTTCCGCGCGGGCGATACGACCGGTTGACGCAAAGCCCGCCGCGCCCACTCCTCAAGCGCGCGTAGCTGCGGGCATGTGTGGGGGGATGCTTCCTTGGGTTCCCAGGGCGTCTCGGCCGGACCCCTCGCCCCGCGGGATGCCGTGCGGCTTCTGACGGTCACGGCGAGAGGCTCGTACGGCTCGATCGTCCTGGTTCCAGCCGTGTCGAAGTCGGCACGGAGTTGACCGCGCCCCGCCCTCCCTCGCCGTGACGTCACGGGCTCCTCAACCGACCGAGCCGGTGTCGACGACATCAGCGCCGAAGGTGGCGACGAGGGCCTGCACGATCAGACCCGGAAGTTCGGTCCGCCCGCCGTCCTCGGCCCAGCGCACCAGTGCCGTGTGCATGGCAGCCAGACAGGCACCGGCCGCCGCTCGGGCGCGGAACTCCGCATCGGGATCGGTGACCTCGTCCCCCAGGGCGTCGATGATCGCCTGCTGAAGGGCGTAGTGGCTGTCCAGGTGCCTGGCTCGCAGGGCCGGGGTCGACATCATGAGCTGGAGGCGGGCGAGCAGAAATGCGTCGCCCGCCGCCGGGTCGTCCGGGCGGCCACCGCCGGTCAGCGTCGCGGCCGCGTCGACGAGCGCACTGCTGATACGGCGGACCAGAGGCTGCGCGGCGGACGTGGCGGCGATCCGCTCGGCGACGAGCGGGCCGTTCTGGTCGACGAGCACCAGGTCTTCCTTCGTGGGGAAGTGCCGGTACACGGTCATGGGCGACACGCCCGCGGCTTCGGCGACGTCGGTCACGGTCGTGGCGTCGTATCCGCGCTCGACGAACAGCCGTACCGCGTGCGCCTGAATCATGCGCTGCGTCTCCGCTCGCCGTTGCGCTCGCAGTGTTGAGTGCTGACCCACCATGTGGTAGACCCTACCTGACTGATAGTGACTACCAGGTTGGTAGTCACTCACAGGACCTTGGGGTGGGCATGAAGGATGCAGACGACCTGACCGGCAGGACGGCTCTGGTGACCGGCGCGTCGCGCGGCATAGGACGAGCGATCGCGGTCCGGTTAGCGGTGAAGGGAGCCGCGGTCATCGTGCATTTCGGCGCGGACGAAGGCGGTGCGGCAGCGACGGCCGACGAGATCGGGCGTGCCGGTGGAACCGCGGTCACCGTCCGGGCGGAACTGGGCGTGGAGGACGACGTCGACACGCTCTTCGCGGGAGTCGAGGCCGCACTGGCCGGGCGGCCGCTCGACATCCTCGTCAACAATGCGGCGGCCGCGCCCGCCGGACCGATCGGGGCCACGACACGCAAGGAGTTCGACCATCTCTTCGCGGTCAACGTGCGAGCGCCGTACTTCATCGTCCAACGCGCGCTGAACCTGCTCCCCGACGGGGGCCGCATCATCACGATCTCCTCCGTGGCGACCCGGATGGCCAACCCCTCCCAGACGTCCTTCGCCATGACCAAGGGCGCGGTCGAGACCATGACCCTGACGTTGGCCAACGAACTGGGCGTACGGGGAATCACGGTGAACGCGGTTGCTCCCGGCGCTACCCGGACCGCGACCAACGGGGCGTCCTTCGAAGCACCGGGCCTCGCGGAACTCATCGCCGGCACGACGGCGCTCAATCGGCTGGGCAAGCCCGACGACGTCGCCGACGTGGTCGCGTTCCTCGCCTCCGACGCGGCGCGCTGGATCACCGGGCAGGTCATCGACGCGAGCGGTGGCCTGTTCCTCGGACCGCGCGTCTGAGTGCGCTGAGCCGGTCACGACCGGCAGAAAGAGACCGACGCCGACATCTTCACGAGGCCATCCAGGCTGCTTCGAAGCGGCCGCTCTCATCACACGAGGCCGCGCCGTGGCGCGCCAGCTCCACCGTGACCCATGCAGAAAACCCTTCTGCAGGGGCAGGTGACGCTCTCGGAATCGACATGAAAGTGAACGTGCTCAGGCTCCGTCGCTCTGGACCTGTGGCCCCGCAGACACCAAGGGCGTCATGGTGACATCACAAGTGTCGATAAGTGGACGAAGAATGAGCCCCCGTTGGGTCCCTTGCTGTACCAAGTGATCCGCAGCCTGTGGCCGCTGCACCGCACGGTCGTGCGTGCCGTGGAACGGGAGCTGACGGGCCCGGGGAAGACAGCTGGTCAGCGTGCGGCGGTGATGGACGAGCTGCGCAGGGGCGAACCCCTGACGGTTCCTCAACTGGCCCGGCTGCTGGGCCTGGACCGCCAGCCGGTCCAGCGTCTGGTGAACGATGCGACAGCCCTGGGGCTGGCCGAGAGCGCCCCGAACCCTGTCCTTGATGAGTTGTTCGCTGGTGCGGACGTGTACGTGATCCATCCGCTCTGGACGAGCGAAGCCGAGGTTCCGTCGTCGCAACCCGTCACGGGCTATTGGCAGAGCTTGCTGGTGGTGGACGATCCTGACCCTGAGTTCCGCACGTACTGCCACCTCTTCGTTGCCCGACGGCCCTGGCGGCGAGGCTGCATCGACGAGTCGCTCCGAGACATCGCCGACGACAAGGTCGCGGGCGTTCTCATCACCGACACCCGGATGCAGCGCATCCATCACCCCTACCACGGTGGCGCCGACGTCTTCCTCACCACGTCCGAAGAGCGGGACCGAGTGCGCGATCGGCATGCCGACTGGCTATCCCGTCATCCGTCGGGTCTCTGACCGGCTCGGATCACTGCTCCACTCGAAATGGTCTTCACCGCAAGTACCGGGTTGAGAGGCTCCACGAGTTCCTTGGTCACGACGGCCAGGAGGCGTGCGGGCGCATCACCGTTCAGCAGGGCGCTCACGTACTCGATGGCCTCCGCAGGCGAGAGCATCGGCAGCCTCTGCCGCAGTGTCCGCACAGCGTGCATGCGTCCGTGCGTAGCGGCGACTCCGCAGAGCGCATCGTGCAGGTCGTCTACCGCAGTGTGGACCGGCAGCCCACGTATTCGGGCCCGGTAGTCGTTCTCCCACTCCCCTGTTACCGCGGAGACGACGCCGATCTGGTGCAGTCCCCCGTCGACGCGGTCGACCAGGTACGGCCCGTTGCCGACCAGCAGGTACTTCGAGTTCCGAGTGCTTGCGAACTCCTTCGACTGCCAGGAGACGATCCACACCAGCTCGTGCTCCTCGACACGGACCACAGCCATCCTCACCGCGTCAGAGCTCACGGCCCGCCATTGCTGATAGTCGCGCTCCAGCCGTTCTTCGACAGCCCGAACGGCGGCTTCTCGCTCGATCACACGTGCAGCATCCCGCGCGGGCCCGGTTTCGGCCAGCGAATTCCCGCGGGCGGCGGTGGAGGCGTACGCCACACCCATCTCGCCCCCACACCGTGGCTCTCCTCGATACCGCCCGGCTCGTGCTCAAGAGTTGCCGCGCGCCCCGCGCCGGACCGGGTGGCGGGCCGGTCCTGGAGGGCCTGGCACCTTCCGCCGCCGAAATCCGCTGGCCCTCGACCGGCCGTCCGCGCCCGGGTCCCCCCGCCGAACGCGCTCAAGCCGCCGCGAAGCCGTTCGCGGCCGGTGTACGCCTGGGCGTAGGCGGCGAGGTCGTGGTCACTGAAGGTTCCGGGGTTGGCCGTGGCGGTGAACGTGGCGGTGAAGAAATGCAGTTCATAGCAGTCGAAGAGCATTTCGGGCACGTGCAGGGTCATGAAGAAACCGAAGTGCTACATGCCGCCGTCGGCGAAGTTCATCGTCTCCTCCAACCCGAGGCCGGGCAGGAGGGAGTCAATCAGGATCAGGGGGGAGATGTCCTCGTCGTTGGCGGTGGCCCAGGCGAAGGCGAAGGCGACCATGGAGCCGATGTCGTGTCCGGCCACGACCACGGGACCGCTGAGGTTCAGGGTGTTGAGGATGCCGCGCACTACTGAGGGGGAGGCCGTCTGGAGACGCTTGGGCTACAGGGCTTCGCCACCACAGGTAACTGGTGGCGGTGGCGAAGTCGTGGTCACCCTGCGGGGGTGGCCAGCCGGAGCAGGCGTTCCTCACCGATCATGGTCAGCATGTCGGTGTGCTGGGGCTGCCAGCCGAGGTCCTGCCGTGCGCGGATGGCGCGGATGCGCCCGGAGACGGCCATGATGAGGGCGCCGAATTCGCCCCACACGTCGGTGGCCTCCTCGGGTGTGAGGCTGCGCGTCTTGACGCCGAGGTCGGCGGCGACGCGTTCTGCAATCCAGCGATTGGGAATCGCTCCTGCCACTGCGTGGTACAGCCCGCCGGGACGGCCCTTTTCCAGGGCGAGGGAGAACAGTCGGGTCACGTCGTCGATGTGGACGTGGCTGTAGGTGTTCAGCCCTTCGCCGATGTAGCAGGCTGCCCCTGTCGTGGCGACCGACTGGTAGACCATGGACATGTGGCCGTGATCGCCGGGCCCCCAGATCAGACCGGGCCGGATGACCATCGCGCGCAGCCCGTCCTGGGCGGCGGCCCGTACGGTGTCCTCGGCGGCCTTGCGGTGGCCGGCCAGGGGTTCGGGTGTGAAGGGGTCGTCCTCGGCGAAGACGTCCGGGCTCCAGGCGCCCGCGGTGCGCTGTACCAGCACTCCGTTGCCGGACAGGAAGATGAGTGTCTTGTCCGTGCCGGTCAGGGCTTGGGTGAGGTCCCGGACGGTTGCTGTTTCCTGTTCGGGTCCGGCCTGGGCGGCGTAGATGACCGCGTCGGCGGCCTGGGCCGCGTCGATGACGGCGGAGCGGTGCTCGTCCAGGTCGCCTGCCACGGCGGTGATGCTCTGGGAGGCGAGGGTGGTGGCAGCACTCGTGGTGCGGGCCAGGCCGGTGACCGTGTGACGTTCGGCCAGGAGATGCCGGGCGACGGCGCCGCCGACGAAGCCGGTGGCGCCGATGATGAAGATGTTCATGGTGAGGCTCCTTCAGGAGGGCAGGGCGCTCAGCTCGCCGCCGTCAGCGAACAGGACGGCGCCGTTGATGTAGGAGCTGGCCGGACTCACCAGGAAGGAGACGATCTCGGCGATCTCGCTCGGGTGTCCGGCGCGGCCACGGGCATTGGTCTTGTCCAGCATCGCGGTGTGCTCGCCGAGCATGGCCTTGGTCCCCTCGGTGTGCACGGGGCCGGGTGAGACGGTGTTGACCCGCACGCCGGACGGGCCGAACTCGGTGGCCCAATAGCGAGTGAGGGTCTCGGCGCCGGCTTTTGAGGCGCCGTAGGCGGCGCCGACGGGGGCGGGCATGCGGGCCGCGCTGGAGCCGACGGTCACGATCGAGCCCTGCCCGCGCTCGACCATGCCCGGTGCCAGCGCGCCGACCAGCAGGAACGGAGCACGACTGTTGATGGCGATCTGTCGGTCGAAGCTGGCTGCGTCGGTCGCAGCCGTCGGGGCGAACTCGTACAGGCCCGCGCTGTTGACCAGGATGTCCACCGCTCCCGCCTCGGCGGCCAGGCGCAGCGTGTCATCGACGTCGGTGAGGTCTGCGGCGATGAAACGGGCGCTGCCGCCCTCTGCTGCGATCTCCTTGACGAGGGTTTCGCCCCGGGCCTGATCGCGGCCGTGCAGGACGACGTCCGCGCCCTGGGAGGCAAGGTCCCGCGCGATGGCCTTGCCGATGCCTGAGGTCGCTCCGGTCACGAGTGCGGTGCGGCCCTGCAAAGCGGTACTGGCGCTCATGGTGATCTTCCTTGCTGTTGTCCTCGCGGCGCCCGATGCGGATCACGTCGGCACCCTTTCGCAATCCACTATGCATCACAGATGTTCTGCTAGCAAGAACATCTGCCGCTGAGCATATGCAGTACGATGTGCGGGTGAGCGCATCCACGTCCGAGAACAAGAAGCCGCACGTCGAGGCGGAATCCCTGGCGCTGGACACCGATCTGGGCTGGGCGATCCGCATGGTCTCCACGGCATTCCGCCGCGTCGCCACCGACTCCGTCGCAGACCTGCCCGGCGGAGCCCGCGGCTACCTGGTCCTGGTGGCACTGGCCGGCGGCAGCGAGCCGCCCTCCCAACTCGCCCTGGCCAAGGAGGTGAGCCTCGACCGCACCGTAATGACCTACCTCCTCGACGACCTCGAAGCCCACAACCTCGTGACCCGCAAGCCGGACCCACGCGACCGGCGCGCCCGCCAGGTCCTCATCACCGACACCGGACGCGCCCGCCTCGCGGAAGTACGGCACAGCCTCGGCGCCGCCGAGACACGCCTCCTCACCGACCTCGACCCCGAGGACACCGAGCAACTGCGGACACTGCTCGCCCGCGTCGCACAGACCGCGCAGCGTGATGTCTTCGCCTCCGACGAAGCAGGGTGCTAGAGGAATCGTCGGGTTAGCGTCTCGCCATTGTCGGGGTCGACGATGCTGCGCCCGACTCGCAGCGTCGGGCGCCGTTGGCCGGCACCGACTCCTACCGTTTCGCCACCACCCGCGCCCGAGCCGAACAGCAAGGCGTCGACTGAGTGCCCCTCTGCGGAAAGGGCAGTCATGAGGTAGCCCAGTTGGGGGGCATACGGCGAGAGCGCCGCCGACGAAGGTTCGTTCTGGCGGTGACGCCCTGCACGCCTACGAAGCCGCCTTGGAGCAGGCGGGCGACCAGCATCGGAACGCGCAGCCGCGTTGGCGGGCTCGGCAGTCGGCACAGCGCGGCCTGCAGCTACAGCCGCTCTCGCATCGCATCAACATTTTCCTGCCTCGATAGCGCTGACCTATGCCCGAGCCACCTGACAAACGCTGCTGCTTCTCGGCGACGAGGCCAGGCGGCACGGTCATCACAGCCGCCGTCTTCTACCCGCTCGACGGGCAGGTCACCGCCTTCCGCAACCGGCCTCTGGATGCCGGACCGTACTCGTTCGTCTGGGTCGACGCGCTGACGCAGAAGGTCCACGAGGGGTCGCATCGTCAACGGGCATGCGCTGATCGCGGTCGGCGTCAACGCCGACGGACACCGCGAAATCCTCGGCCTGAACGTGGCCACCGCCGAGGACGGCGCCGGCTGGCCGGCCTTCCCTGTGTTCCCTGATCGCCCGCGGCTTTTCAGGCGTCCAGCTGGTCGTTTCCGACGCCCACGCCGGCCTGGTGGATGCGATCGGAGCGGTGCTGCCCTGCGCCTCCTGGCAGCGCTGTCGCACCCGCTACGCGAGGAACTTGCTGAGCCAGGTGCTGAAGTCGGCCCCACGCCTGGGTGGCCACGCTGCTGCGGATCGTCTTCGCACAGCCCGACACCGACGCGGCGAAGGCTCAGATGGCACACGTCCTCGGCACCCTGGAGGCCAAGTTCCCGAAAGCAGCAGCCCACTTGGACGCCGCCCGACACGACCTGCCGACCTTCACCGCCTCCCGCGGGAGATTTGGCGGCAGATCTGGCCGAACAATCCGCAGGAGCGGCTGAACAAGGAGATCCGGTGTCGCACCGAGGTAGTCGGCATCTTCCCAGACCGCACCCCGTCATCCGTCTGGTCGGCGCGGCCCCGGCCGAGCAGAACGACGAGTTGATCGAGGCCCACCGCTACAGATGTGAGGACTTCGGCGTCGAGCGCCTGCGCACCGATGAGTTTTCCGCGTTGCGGGAGTCCTAGCGGCAGCAAGGCACGCCACAGCAGTACGGCCGCTACGTGAACCGGAGAGATGAATATGTCAACAGCGCGAGAGCAGTCGGCCATAGTCGAATCCCGTGTCGTCTCCGCAGACGGCACCGAGATCGCGTTCGAACAGTCGGGCTGCGGTCCGGCCGTCGTCCTGGTTGCCTCGGCACTGGCAGACCGCTCGGACACGACCAAACTCGCGGCTCTTCTCGCCCAGCACTTCACCGTAATCAACTACGACCGGCGTGGACGGGGTGCCAGCGGTGACGCAAATGCTTACGCCCCCGACCGCGAGATCGAAGACATCGCCGCGTTGGTCGAACACGTCGGCGGGTCGGCGTCGTTGTTCGGCTCGTCCTCCGGAGCGGTCCTCGCCCTGCGCGCGGCCGCCGCCGGAGTGAACGTCGACCGCCTGGCTCTGTATGAGCCGCCGTTCGTGGTCGCCGAAGGCGACGACGGACCACCCACGGATCTCGCGCAGCAGATCACCATGCTGCTTGCGGAAGGGCGGGACAGCGACGCGGTCAGGTACTTCATGACCAGAGTGCAGGGGATGCCCAGCATCGCCGTGCTGTTCATGAAGCTCATGCCGAAGCTGTGGGCAAATCTCACCAAGCTGGCCAGTACTCTGCCCTACGACATCGCGGTCATGGGCGATACTCAGCAAGGCAAGCCGCTCAACGCCGAGGAGTGGAAAGGGGTGGCCGTACCCACCCGCGTGCTGACCGGCGGCAAGAGTCCGGCCGCGTTCCAGCGCGCCGCCCTCGCCGTCACCGAGATCCTGCCACAGGCCGACCACCGCACCCTGCCCGGACTCAACCATGGCGCCGTCGTCATGGCTCCGAGGAAAATCGCCCCGCAGATCACCGAGTTCATCAAGGGATGAGCTTGTCCTTCGAGCGGTTCGACGGTGCCTAGCGTCCATCCGGATACTCAGAAGCTGTGCAATGTCCCGTGATCGGTGTCGCTCCTCGAAGTGCGATGTGTCCGAGGGCTCGTGAGTCCAGGTCAGAGGAAATGAGTGTTCTCGGTGGTTGAGCCGGCGTCGGCGGAACGGGCGGCCAGCATCCTGGCCATGGTTGCGGTAGTAGTGGCGGCGTAGTGCTGCTGGACACGCTGAATGTCCCTGGAGACCGCCAGATCGCGGTCGGGTTGGGCTACGTGGATGTCGGCTTCGAGGTGGCCAAGCCGGGGGCGAGGTGGCGGGGCAGTCCGCGGAAAGCACTACACGGCACAGCACTACGCGGCTGCTGTGTGCGGTGATCGGTCCGACGACGGCGTTGGGCGGCAGGCGGCCGACCAAGCGGTGCGCGGCGTCCTGGACGATTAGTTCGGCCTGGTACGGCCACGGGCTGCGGTCGACGCGGTCCAGGACGTAGGGCGCGATGTCTTCGGCGGGGAGTGGGAGGGGGCGAACCGGGGCACCGCGATGGTGTCCTGCAGGTTCACGGCGGCGGCGCCCCGTGCGCCGCTGGACTGGGTGAATTCGGGGAAGGCCTGCGCCTGGGCGCGCAGCCGGGGCGGTAGCAGGCCGGCGAACTTGGCGATGGCCTGCTGGGCGGCCTCGTCCAGCAGGCCCCGGCGAGCTGGCGCAGGCCCATCAGGACAGCGACCGAGCCGGAGACAGACACCTCCTGGCGTACACGGTGGAGGCACACCGGGTGGCGCCACCGGCCGCCCCGTCGCGTACGACGTCCACCGCCACCCCCGCCACCAACTGCGGGTCGACAAGCGCGACGTCCAGGACGTCGCGCGCACCCCACCCTGCCGTGAACGTGCGGCCCTCCCACGGATGCCCGCCCACCACCGGCACCAGAACCTCCAGGCCGGCCACTCCCGGGCGGTCGCCGGGTCGGTCGTCGACCGGCACAGCGGGAACGTCGACGCCTGGTCAGATACGCGCCTGCAGATCCAGTCGTTGCGGGCGGGACAGTCGTCCGGCGGCGAGGCAGCGGGCACCGCAGTCACGATGGGCACCCGTCCATTCCAAGAGCAGCACATGACGGACGACACGCTGGGTGGCCGTATGGACGACGCCCCGCAGGTTCGGACGATCGCGCCAGGAGCGTGGCCGTACCGTGCCAGCATGGGCGGATGGCCCCTGTGCCCAGCACCCTCCTCTGGCTCTCCGTCGCCGCGGCGCTGACACAGGCACTCACCACCCGGATCCACCTCCGCGACAACCGGACATCGAGCGCGTCCGACCGGCAGAGGGAAATCCCCAACAGAATGGTCCTGCTGGGACTGACGGTCTCGGTGTTCGCCGCCGTGTGGGCTGTTCTGGCAAGCCTCACTCTGGAACGCGGGGACTTCGGGGGTCTCTCCTTCTCCACGGTGCGCGAGGAACTGGACACCACATTCGTCCGCGTCATCCTCTTCGTTTTCGACGTGGCTTCCGGATTCGTTCTCTGGGCTCTGGCGGCCGCGGTGCTGGGTGCGCTCATCGGCAGCCTGATCGTCGGACGTCTGGATGCGACACAGGTCTTCGTGCACGCGGCCACCTTCACGACGACCGCAGCGGCCGGTGTGCTGATCGTCGCCACCGGAATGCACCTCGACTACCGGTTCCGCGTGAGCTGGTTGTTGATCGCTCTGAACACCTTCTGCGGTTTCATGGCAGCCCTGTCGATCCGGGAGGGACCTCCGGGCGGCGACTACAACCCGTCGCCCGCCCGACAGATACGGCAAAGACCGGGATTGGGGCGCATACTCACCGTTCTGGGCTGGACGCTGCGCGCTGTGGCGGGGTCGGCCTTGCTCGTCGCCGGCCCCTTGTACAGCGATCTGGAGGCCGAGGAGACAGTTCTGTCCTGGGGACCCCCGCTCGCGGCGTTCGCGCTCGTGTGCCTCCCGTATCCGGTGCTCGCGACGGGCGGTGCGCTGCTGCATCGGGGCCGACGCCACCGTCATCGGATCATCGCCGATCTCGCGAGCCTCAGCGGCGAGCGCTACCTGCTCCACCTGCGCCCCTTCGCCGTCGACGCGGCGATGGCGCTGCCGCCGGAGGAGGCTCCGGGCTGGTACACCCGCTCACCCTTCGAGATCTCGGGGTCGCTCGAACAGTTCCTGACGCGTCAGTTCCGGGGCCTCGGCCGCGTCATTGCGATCGGGCAGCCCGGCGAGCTCCTGCCGCCGCTCGGGGCGGAGCGCGGCTACCTGCCCGTCGACAACTGGAAGGACACGGTCAGCAACCTCATTAGGGGCGCCCGTGCCGTCTTCCTGACGGCGGCCCCGGGCCCCGGAACTGTCTGGGAGTTCACCGAAGCGCTCCGCACCACCACGCCTGACCGCATTCTGTTGCTCGTCTACGACGAGGATCTCTACGGCGCGTTCCGTGACGCCGTCACTCAGGCGTGCGCGGAAGACATGTCCGCCGGTTCGACTCCCGCTGCTGTGCGGATGCCGCTGCCGCGTGCTCCGTGGGATCTTGCGGCCGCCGCACCGCAAACCAAGGGGGTCCGTTGGGACTTCCCGCTCAAGGGAGTGTTGTCCTTCGACCCTGAGGGGCGTCCCCGCTTCACGCACTTCCTGCCGACCATCCCCCGGTGGCGAACCGTCTGGACCCTGCGCCGACTGGCACGGCGCGACCTCGGGCCGGTCCTCGACGCCGTCTCCCGGCTGCCTGAGCATCCCGCTCCCCCTCCACCGGACACCATGTAGGTCCACGCAGAATGCATGTATGCCAGTCGAGTTGAGAGAACCGAGGGACAGGGGAGACATTGGACGTCGGTAGTTGCCACACCGCCGCGGGCGCGGAGCCCGGACTCGCCGAGGTGGTCCCCGCCCCCGGCTACGTCCTGGGAACCATGACGGCCTGGGTCATCCAGACCCCGGCGCCGCGCAGGACGCCGTTCCGGGCGCCCACACGAACCTCGGCGCCGGCGCAGGAACCATGTGGGAACAGCTGACCGAGGCCACGCGTGCCCTCCCACTCCAACGGCTGCTCCTGCTCGTCCCGGACGGCTGGACATGCGCCCATACGACACGATCCTCGAGAAGAACAAGACAGCGGTCCGCGCCCTCCTGGTGGCCGGCGAAGACCCCTCATGGCGGACCGGCTCCCCGCCGCTCCTCCCTGACCACCTGCCCGACCTGCCGTCCCACGACCGGTGATCGGTGTCATCCACTTCTCACCGCGGGCTCCGCCGGTGGAGGCCCGACACCTCCACACGCCGCGCGCCCCGCGTGTGGCCCTCACCGGGCCGGTCATTCCGCCGGACGCGTCGCAGTGCCACGCCGGCCTTCGACGTCGCGCGACGATGCCGCCTTCTCCGCGGAACTCCTCGTGCGGTGACGGCGGCGGAACGGCCTGCCGCGTCCGGTGACGTGGCAGGCCGCTGGTGGTCACCGCCTGGCGGCGGCCGTCACGCGCGGTGGATCACCGGACGGTGGTGACCCGGTGTTCGGCGCGGGCGGCGCAGTTGGAGCCGGTGATCTGGACGCTGACGTTGCCGATGCTGCCGCCCCAGTCCACGCAGTGGGCCTTGCCGTAGACGTAGGTGGGGCCGGCGTACGAGGTGTACTTCCCGTAGTCCTCGTCGTACGCCTCGGTGTCGGGTACGTAGAGCCACGCGGACATGTCCGTTGCGGTGCCGGGGGTGCTGCGGATGGTCGCGACGCAGTTCTTTCCGGTGGCGGCGTTGTAGGTGAGGTAGACGGTGCCGCGCGAGCCAACGGCAGCCGAGTTGACCGTCTTGTAGCCGCTGCCGCAGACCTTCTCGGGCGTGGTGTTGGGAGCGGCGGACGCGGATGCGGCGAACGCCGTCGCGGTGCCCAGGGCCAGGGTCGCCACGGCGGTGGCGGACAGGACGGAGCGCATGATGCGCATATTTCCCCCTTGTAGTCGTTGGAGTTGTTTGCTCCTGCCTGGTGTGACCACGGACAGCGGGGATTGGTTGTGCTCCGGATGCATCTTTGCCGTCAAATCCTCTGCGACAGACGGGTGTTCGAATGAATTCGGTCGCGCTGCGCCGCGATGGGGTAACCAGGGCACGAGTACCGAGAGGGCCGCGGTAAAGGGCCGCAGCCGAGCCCCGGGCCACGCCGCCTGGCAACCTGCCCGCTGTGGTGGGCGTGCGGGTCCGGTGAGCCGGGCGCCATGTTGAGACGGACCTCGGGACCGCTTCCGACCTCCATTGGAGCCCCGATTGCGGCATTTGCCAGCCAATTCAGGGGTGGAGGGCGCCAGCCCGTGACGGAAGGGGTTGCGGACCCACCCCCCTGGCAGCTCAGCTGCTCGTCGGCCCGTCCGTCACGTGCTCGGGTGCGGTGGTCGGCGGCCGGATCAACCTGAGGGTGAGGACATAGGAAACCACGACCGCCACGATCACCAGCGGCATGACGGTCAGCCCCTCTCGGCCCAGCAGCAGGGTGGCCAGCAACAAGGAGGTCATGGGCAATTTGAGCATCGCCGCCGACATCGCACCCACACCCATCGCAAGCCCGGCGGTCACACCGAGTCCGGGCAGATGGGAGAGTGCGATGCCTCCGGCTGCGCCCACGAACATGGCGGGGAACACCGGGCCGCCCCGGAAAGCTGCCATGGACACGCAGTACGCCACTGCCTTGCAGGCGACGAGCACCACCAGGGCGCCCGCCGAATACCGCGCGCTCGCAGTGAGGAGGGGCCCGAGGCCGCTCTGTCCCGAGTACAGGACTCCCGATGCCGGGTGGCCGGTCCACTCCGCGTAGAGCAGGGCGATCACACCGACGACGACACCCGCGAGCACGGTGGCCATCATCCGTCGCGGTTCGACCAGCTTCAGCAGGCGCAGGGCGAGCCACCGGATCCCGACGCCGAGCAGAGCCGCCGCTGCACCGATCAGGACTGCCCAGCCAAAGCCCGCGGCATCCGGCGTGGCGGCATGGGGGACGTTCGGCAGGGCCAGCGAGTAGGTGCCCAGGCCGGTCCACGAGCCCAGGCCGGTGAAGATGAGCGCACCAATGCCGGAGGCGAGCAACCCGGGCACCAGGACGACGCCGAGCATAGCCCCACCGAAACCGGACATTTCCATGAGTAGGAATGCACCGAGCAGAGGTGAACCGAGCAGGGTGCTGACCGCAGCGAAACTCCCGGAGGCTCCCACGACGGCGGTCGCCTGCTTCGGGAACGGCTTCTGCGCCAGTCGCAGCGCCGCCACGGCAAGGCCGCTGCCCAGGGCGATGAGCGGGGCTTCCGGCCCGATGACAGCCCCGAGGCCGAGTGAGGCCAGCGCGGCGAGTGCCACGCCAGGCAGGTTCACCGGCGGGGTCGGGCCCGAGGCCACGAACCCGTGGGCCGGCTCGTGTCCGCCGTGACCGGGGAGGTATCGGACGATCGGCCCCACCAGGAGTCCGGCCACGGCCAGCAACGGCACCGGCCACCAGTTGGGCGTGCCATGGAAGCCCAAAGCCTCGGGCAGGTCCGTGTAGGTGAGCGACTGGAGCTTGTTGACGAGTGCGAGAAACCCGAAGGCGACCGCTGAGATCGGGACGCCGAGAACCGCCGCGATCAGGAGGAGAACCGCGTAACCACGGCTACGGACGAGGGAGAGCGGGTCTGTGGCGGCTGCGGGGAGCCCTTTTCGGTCAGGCTCCACTGGACGGCTCGCAGAGGTCACGCGCCGAGGCCTCCGACATGAGCGCGGCCCAGTGGGATCGAGCAGTGAAACCGGAGCTGGGGCAGCCGGCCGTGGCCGCCGTGGCGCCGAGGTAGAACCGGAATGAGGACTGACTGGGCCGTGAATCGGCACGCGCTCCGGGCTCAGAAGCGGTGCACCCCGCTGGGCTTGGAACAGCGGCTGTCTCCTGCGACATCACGACCCTCCTGGACGCAACCTTGACCGTGACCGCCCTGTGGTGGTGACTCCGACAGGGGAGGATCAGAACACACGGCGTGGACTCGGCCCCCACCCACGCACTCACCCTCGAGACCGATCATGGTGGCCAATGTCCGATTCCGCATCACGGCATACGCGTGCCGGAGCATCTGCCAAGCGGGTCAGATGTCAGCCCGGTGCAGCACGACAGTCGGGCGCCGTGACAACTGGGCGAATGTCAGTGCCCCAGGCGGTCGCCGAGTCGAAGGCCGTACGGAACACGTACGCGAAATCTACGGTTAGGAGGGCACGCTCCAGGGTGAGCTTCTGCGTGATGCGATCCGCGACGATGACGTGCGGGTCGGTCTGCTCGGTAGGGCACGTCTAGGAGCAGGCCCGTCGCCGGTGTCGAGGACGTCGAACACGATCCGTGACGACGATCAGCTCGCCTTCCACGACGCGCGGGCGCCCGCAGCGCCCGGCCTGCGGTGGCGATCTGGGGGACGGCTGGCTGAGATTGGCGCCCTCGTTGATCGGCCGGGCTGCGGCTCGCTGGTACGAGCAGAGGCGTGTGGCGTCACCCGGAGTTGTAGCCCCACCGAGCCTGGCCGTCCTTGCCCATGAAGCACTTCGCCGGTCGCCCGTCGCCGGCCGTCGCGGTGGCGCCGACAGAAGAGCAGTACTGTCCGAACTGGACACCCGCCCGGCCGGTGCCGCTGCTGCCACTCGAACCGCCGGTGCCGCCCGAACCGCTGGAGGAACCGCCGCTGCCGGAGCCCGTGCGGTTGGACGGGCCGTCACCGGTTCCGCCTCCCCCGCTGCCGCCGCCGGAGGTGCCGTCGGACGGCTGAGGACGCGGCTCGGGCCTGGGCTTGGGCTTGGGCTTGGGCTTGGGCGTCGGGCTCGGGTCCGGGCTGGGCTCGGTGCAGGAGACCCCGGGGCCGAGCAGCCACAGGTCGGGCCGCGTCGTATCCGACACCTCGCTGCCTGGCGCCGGGCGCTGTCGGCACACCTGCCAGTCGGCCAGGTCCTGCCACCCGCCTTCGTCCAGGCGCTCGCCGGTGTGGGCGTGGAAGGCATCGACTTGGTCGAGCCCCAGGTCACCGAGGGCGCGCGAGGCATCGTCGAACTGCTCACCGACCAGGCCGGGCATCGGGATCCGGCGGGAGTCGTGCAGCCATGCCGGGCACGCCTCGTGCTCCGGCACCGCGTAGAGCGTCAGCGTGGTGAGGGAAGGCCAGGCCGGCACGTCGGCGGACGGACTCTGGAAGCACACCCGCCAGCCCGGCGCGGTGGGCTTCACCGGCCGGCGGGCGGAGGAGGCGTCGGCGGCCGAGATCTTCCGCCACCCGTCGAGGCGGGCCTTCGCCACCGCCGAGGCGAGGGACGTGCCGTTGAAGTCGGGCATATCCACGGTGCGGTACGTCCGGTCCTGCGCCACGGCCTTCTCCCCGCCCGAGCCCGGGTTCAGTCCGGCGAAGGCGACCACGGCCGCTGCGGCGGCCACGGAGACGGGGTGCCTGCGCAGCCATGCGGACAACCGCCTGCCGCAGGCGGGGCGCAACGGCGAGTCGGTTGGCAGAAGCCGCCCGACCGTGCCGAGGAGCTCTCCCTTCGGGTCCAGTTTCGAGCCGTGCAGCTTATGCGGCTTGCCGTCGACCAGGACGTCGACGGAGCCGAACATCCCATACGCGCGGCGCAGGATCAGCAGGGGCGTGGGGACGCGGGCCGCCTTCGGCGCCAGCAGGTTCCGGACGAGGACGAGGCCGCGGGTGGTGAGTGCGGCGTAGCCCCAGCCGTCGTGGTACAGGGCCATGACCACCTCGCCGGACGCCAGCTCACCAAGGAGCGCTTTCGCGCAGTCGTCGGAAAGGGAGATGCTCTCGCCGGCGGCGGCCCTGGCGGTGCGGTGGTCTTTCTTCAGCAGGCGCTGCACGGCATTCTCGGACATGCGGGGATGCTAACGGCCGTTGATCCACTACTGAACACCCGTACGTAATCTGGCCTGGTTCCACACCTTCGGCGCGTCTTACCAGGCGTTTTCGCAGACGACGGGAGCAGACCCTCCGTCGGCCCACACTCCGGCCCCACACCATGGGACAACTGGTTTCGGACAACGGGCCGTCGACCCCCTGGCCGTCCAACCACCGCGCCGGGCCCTGGCCCGGGCAGTTCTCCGCTTCCCGGCCGGGGCCTTCCCCGTCCACTCAACGGCATGTGGTGCTGAGACCGCGGCACCGGTACATGGTCGCATTGAGGGTGCTCAGGGATTCGGGCTGGAGTCGGTCGGTCGTACACAGCGGAATCCGATATGGCTGGTGGTGTCGCGCGGGCCGTGCGCCTGGCGTGCGGCAGGGCGGTAGCGGTGGCAGTAGGAGGGTGCGCATAGGTGTGAGCTGTTCGACCTGCTCGCCTCCGCGGAGGACCGGCCGACCGCCCTCTTCGCCGTGAACGACTTCGCGGCCATCGGCGCCGCCGGCGCGGCCCGTGACCTCGGGCTGCGCATCGGGCGGGACCTCGCGCTCGCGGGGTTCAACGACACGCCTCTCGCAGCGGAACTTCCCATCCCCCTCACCAGTGTCCACTCCCCCATGGCGAGCAGGGGCGCCGCGCCGTCGGCTTCTTGGTACGCCGCATCGCCGGAGAAGACACCCGGTCCGAGGTCCTCGCGCCCCGCCTCATGGTCCGGGAGTCCACTGCCAGAAGTGTGGACAGTCCGTGATCCGGTACCGCGTCGAGGCTGGACCCGACATCGGACTCGGATGACCGATCGTGCCGCTCCGAGAAAAGAGATGCGCCAGGTCGGTCAGCAGGCGGGGGCGTCAGGGCGGCGCAGTCCGCAGCTCTCGACGGCCCGGAACCGAGCCGGGTGCATGTGATCTCCCTTCGGGCGTGCGGCCTGGCGAGTCCCAAGGAGCGGACATGGAAACTGAGATCGTCCGGGCAGTCGATCAGATGGGCCCATACGTGGCGGCCGCGGTCGCCGCATACCGCGCCAACGTCCTGTCCCGCGCCGAGGACGCGGCCCGCCGATGCGGCGGTGAACGCTGGACGGCACCATCCTTCTCGGAATCTGTCGGAAGCCGTGCCGTCAGAGATCGTCCGTTCGACCACCCAGCGGAAGCTGCCCAGGCCGGTGCCCTGGGGCCGGCCTCGTTCGGCGATCACCGGCCGTGCCGGATTCCGCGCTCCCGAAGGAATCGGCGGTACTTGGCGTGGTGGTAGCCACGGTCCGCGAAGAACATGTCCGGCCGCCCGCGCGGCCGGCCGACCACTCCCACGACCGCTGGAATCGTGTCCAACAGGAATGGGATAGCGGGCACCCCCTGTCCGCATGCCCGGATGACTGCCGGAGGCGATACTGGTAGCAACCGCCGGACGACGCCCGGCGTGCGCCGGAGCTGCGGAGTAGTCCGCGGCCGGCCACCGTGGGGCGCCTTCGCCGCCGGAAGGAGCGTCACGATGTGCCGCTGGATCGCCTACTCGGTGTCGTCCGTCCTCCTCAGCCGGGTTCTCCTCCAACCGGGGCACTCCCTGGTCGACCAGAGTCTGCGCCCCCGCACGGGTGCGAAGACGATCAAGGGCGACGGCTTCGGTAGCGGACCGTACCCGCAGGACAGGGAAACATCCGATTCAGCGGTCCTGCGGGAGGTCGACTCGGCCTGGAACGACGGCAATCTTCAGGAAGCCGCCCACCACACGCGCTCGGGGCCATCCTTCGGGCGCATCGGGGCCTCGACGGGAACGGCGGCGGAGCAGAGCAGCTACGGCGTCGTCCAACCGGGCGGGGGCATGCTCGACCGCTTCAGGCCCGAGTACGCCGAAGGGACGGGGTCACAGGGGTGAGGAGTGTGAGCACAACCGGCGGCAGAGCCCGAACACCGGCCGATGCGGGCACCGACCCATTGGGCGATCCGTACCTGCGCACACGATTCGCCCTTCCCTGTCGACCTGCCACCTTCCTGCGGCGACAGCGGCTCACCGTGCATCTCAATCAGGCCCTGCGCACCCCACTGACGCTGGTCAACGGGTCGGCCGGCGCCGGCAAGACACTCCTGACGGCCGACTGGGCCGCGGAGCTGCGGCTGCCGGTCGCCTGGCTGACCGTCGAGGCCGGCGATCACCGGCCCGGTGTCTTCTGGGCTTACGTCTTCGAGTCCCTGCGTGCGTGCGGGACCAGCGCGGCCGGCACCGCCGGGGCGTCCGCGGACTCGAGCGGTGTGGGATGGAGGCTGCTGGGTTCGCTCGCCGCCGAACTGAACGCCCTCGACCGTCCCGTGGTCCTCGTGCTCGACGAGTACGACCGGATCATTGCCCCTGAGGTCGCGGAACAGCTGGAGTTCGTCCTGCACCACTCCGGGCAGGGACTGCGCCTTGTCCTCGTCACCCGCACCGAGCCGCTGCTCCCGCTGCACCGCTACCGGGCCGCCGACGAACTGACCGAGATCCGCGGCGCCGAGTTGTCCTTCACCCCGGAGGAAGCCGGTGCGCTGCTGCGACTGCACGGGCTGCGCCTCCCCGAGTCCGCCGCGTCCGCTCTGGTGGACCGCACCCGGGGCTGGGCCGCCGGGCTGCGGCTGTCCGCCCTGGCGGCCCGGGAGAGCACCGACCCCGAGCGGTATCTGAAGGAGTTCGAGGCGGACCACAGCACGGTCGCGGACTTCCTGCTGGCGGAGGTCCTCAAGGGGAGGACGGAGGAGACGCAGGACCTGCTGCTGCGGGTCAGCGTCCTGGACCGGTTCTGCCCGGGCCTGGCCGACTCCCTCACGCTGCGGACCGACGCCGAACGCCTCCTCGCAGAGCTGCACCGGGAGAACGCGTTCATCGAGCGGCTGGGGCACTCCTGGTACCGGCTGCACCCGCTCTTCCGGGAGATACTCCGGGCCCACCTGCGCGAACGCATGCCCGGTGCGGAAGCGGAGACGCACCTGCGAGCCGCGCGATGGCTACGCCGTTCCGGCTTCCTCCCGGAGACACTCGCCCATGGAGCCGCGGGCGGCGACTTCGACCTGGCCGCCGGCGCGCTCGTCGACGGCCTCGCGATCGGGCAGCTCTTCACGGGCCTGCGCTCGGACGCTCTGGCCCAGCTCTTCGCCGGCATGGGGCCCGAAGCGGGAGGCCCGGCGAGCGACCTCGTGCGGGCGGCCGGCGCACTGGACCGACGCGACCTCGGGCAGGGTCTGGACCGGCTGCAACGGGCTCAGGAGCAGCTCTCCGGAACCGAGGACTCTTCCGGCCTGGTGGCGGCCCGGCTGAGCTGCACGCTGCTGGAGGCGCTCGCCGCCCGGCTCACCGGATGCCCTTCGCGGGCCGAGCGGGCCGCTGCGACGGCCGAGGAACTGCGCCAGGACCTGCCCGGCCATCTGCTGGACGCGCATCCGGAACTGACCGCCCTGCTGCTGACACACGTGGGTTCGGCCCGCCTGTGGGAAGGACGCTTCGACGACGCACGTGCCGTGCTGAACCGTGTGGCCGGTGCCCCGGGCGGATCGGCCACCGTCCTGCCTCGAGTGGAGTCGATGGGGCACCTGGCCCTGCTGGACTACCTCAACGGCTGGCTCGGCCGTGCGGAACGCAGGGCTCAGGCCGCGGTGTCCGAGGCGGAGCAGACAGGACTGCCCCGGCCTCCCGGCGCGGGCCTCGGCCGGCTGGTCCTGGCCGCGGTCGCTGTGGACCGACAGGAATTGGGCCGGGCCCGGGACCTGCTCGACGAGACGGCCCGGCCCCCGGCGCGGGAGCACGATCCGGTGCCGATGGCGGGGCGCGCCCTGGCCCTCTCTCACCTTCTCCTCGACGAGGGTGAGACACGCGCCGCCGCCGAGGCGGCGAAGCCGACCGTGGCAACAGCCGTAGCTTCCCCCTGGGCGGAGAGCCAGGCGGCAGTCGTCCGCTCCGCCGTCTGCCTCGCCGACGGACGGCCGGACGAAGCCGTGCGGCTTCTCGACGGCGTCTCGGTCGAATATCCGGTGTGCGCCGTGGAAGCGGCGGGGATCCAGGTCGCCGCGGGGCGTCCCCGTGCAGCGGCCGAACTGCTCGGCGCCGTGCGTGCCGAGGGACGCACCGGCCCCGCGGCGAGCGTGGGGGCGGCGCTGGTGCGGGCCCGGGTGGCGCAGGAGTCGGGGGACACGGTCACCGCCCGCCGGCTCGTCGCACGTGCTCTGCTCGACGCCCGGCGCGAGCGTCTGCGGCGCCCTTTCCTCCAGACAGGAGACTGGATCGAGCCGCTACTGGCCACAGCCCCGCTGCACGAGCTCGCCGAGGGCTGGCTCCTGTCCGGCCGACCACGAACGCACGGTGAGCCGGTGCGGCCCGCAGCCGGTCCCGCGCTCTTGGTGCCGGTGGAGCTGAGCGGACGCGAACGTGATGTGCTGCGACGGCTGGCCCGCATGATGTCCGCGGAGGAGATCGCCGCCGACCTGTACGTGTCGGTCAACACGGTGAAAACCCATCTCAAGAGCGTCTACCGGAAGCTGGCGGTGAACCGGCGCGGCGACGCGGTACACCGGGCGCGCGACCTCGGCCTCCTGTGACCTCCCCCGCGAGGGGTGAGGCACGCGGCGCCACCACCGGGATGGGATGGGAGGAACGTGCCGCAGCGCACCGGTCCGACCCGGCGAGGTGAGACGACGTGAAGCACTGGCGGGCCCTGGCAGTCCTCGGTACGGCCCAGTTCCTGATGGTGCTGGACACCTCCGTGATGAACGTGTCGATCAGCCAGTTGGTCGAGGACTTCGACACGGAGGTCACCGCCATCCAGGCCGTCATCACCCTGTACGCGCTGGTCATGGCGGCGTTCATGCTCATCGGTGGCCGGCTCGGGGACATCCTGGGCCGGCGCCGCATGTTCCTCACGGGACTGGCCGTGTACGGGGTCGGCTCGGCCGTGACGGCCGTGGCTCCCACGCTGTGGGTCCTCACGCTGGGCTGGTCCGTCGTCGAAGGGCTCGGGGCCGCCATGGTGCTGCCGGCCATGGCGGCGCTGGTCGCGGAGGCGTACCGCGGACGGGACCGGGCCGTCGCCTACGCGGTCATCGGAGGGCTCGCCGGCGCCGGGATCGCGGTCGGCCCGCTGCTGGGCGGCTGGATGACGACCTACCTCACCTGGCGGCTGGTCTTCGCCGGTGAGGTACTCGTCGTCGTGGCCGTGCTGCTGTGCCGGCGGGTGATCGCGACGCCCGCCCCGGCCGCGAAGCGCCCCCGGCTGGACGGGGTCGGCGCGGCACTGTCCGCCGCCGGGCTGGGTCTGGGCGTCCTCGGGGTGCTGCAGAGCAGCACCTGGGGCTGGGTCGAACCACGCAATCCTCCCTTCACCGTCCTTGGCTTCTCCCCCACCCTGTTCGTCGTCGGAGCCGGAATCGCCGTGCTGGCCCTGTTCCGGGGCTGGGAACGGCGGCGGGAGACCCGGGGGGCCGACCCTCTGGTGCATCTGTCCCTGCTGGGCAGGCCCGTACTGCGGGCCGGCCTGACGACGCTGCTCAGCCAGAACCTCATCCTCCTCGGCCTGTTCTTCGCCATCCCGCTCTACCTCCAGGTGGTGCAGGGCTTCAACGCCTTCCAGACGGGGCTGCGCCTGCTGCCGGTGTCCGCCACCATGCTGGTGACCTCCCTGTGCGGGTCCGCGCTGGGGCGCAGGATGGGACCGCGCCGGGTGGTGCGGCTGGCTCTGGTGATTCTGGCGGCGGCCGTGGTGTGGCTGCTGGCCACGATCGACCCGGTCATCGACGACGCGCAGTTCGCCGGGGCTATGGCCGTGCTGGGCGTGGGCGTCGGTCTGCTCGCCTCGCAGCTCGGCAACGTCGTGCAGTCCGGTGTCGGTGAGGAAGAGCGCAGCGAGGCCGGAGGGCTGCAGTTCACGGCCCAGAATCTGGGCTCGTCGCTGGGCACCGCGCTCATCGGCTCGATCCTGGTCGGCGCGCTGGCAGGCGCCTTCACCACGCAGGTCGCGGACGACCCGCGGCTGTCCCCGGCCGCCCGGGACGAGGTCGGGGTCCGTCTGGAGGCCGGCATCACCTTCGTCCCGACCGAGCAGGTGCGTTCCGCGGCCGAGGAGGCCGGGCTGCCGCCGTCCGAGGTTGACGCCGTTGCGGACTCCTACGCCTCCGCCCAGTTGGACGGGCTGAAGGCGGCGATCCTGGCCACGGGCGGCATCGCGCTCGCGAGTTTCCTGGTCACCGCGCGTCTGCCGACCGCCCGGGCAGGCCGCCCGTCCGAACCCGAACCTGTCCCCGTTGCCGGGACCCGGACAACCGGGCCGACGGGCCGAGCGCGGAGGAGACACAGGTGACCGCGGGCGACACCGGGGCAGGGCGGACCACGGACGGGCGAGAGCGGCGAGCCGCACACCGGGCCCACGCTGACTACACCGGCGGTGTCTACGGCTCCATGCTCGCGGCCTCCGTCGTGATCGGCGCCGGCACCCTGGGCTCGTTCCCCCGTGCCGAACTGGTTCTGCTGCTGTTGCTCACCAGCCTGGTGTTCTGGATCGCCCACGTCCACGCCGAGCTGTTCGGAGCGCGTCTCGCGCGGCGCACTCCGGACCGGCGGGTGATCCTGCGTGTGTGCCGCGAGGAGTGGCCGATCGTGAAGGCCGCCGTGCCTCCGGCCGCGGCGATCGCCTTCAGCCCACTGCTGGGGCTGGACGTCCAGGGCATGCTGTGGCTGGCGCTGTCCGTCGCCGTCGCCGGACAGGTGGGCTGGTCCGTCGCCGCGGCACGCCGCGCGGGCGCCTCGCGCCGGCTGGTGGCCACCACCGCGACGGTCAACGTACTCCTCGGTCTGGTGATCGTCGTCGTCAAGATCGCCGTGACGCACTGAAAGGCACTGGCACCGCGGCCGGAGTCACCTGTACCGGGTGAGGACGCCGGAGGCCGACGAGCGCAGGATCATCACAGAGAACACCGTCCGCCCCGAAGCCCCGGACGGTGTCCCGAGCCCGTCCGGCGGAAGGACCGCTCGTGCGCTACGAGATCCGAATCGAGGGACACCTGTCGGAGACGCTGGCCAACGCGTTCCCGGAACTGGAGCACGTCGTCATGTCCGGCCAGACCGTCCTGTTCGGCACAGTGATCGACGAGGCCCATCTGTACGGGTTGCTCACCCGCTGCCAGTCACTGGGCCTGCGCGTCATGGAGATGCGGCAGCTTCCACAATGACGCCGACCGGCGGTGTGTGCCGGGTCCGCTCGCCGTTCCCGGGCCATCCTCACAACCGGGCGGCCGTGACCCTGCCGGAGCGGCAGGCCGCCCGCAGGGCTTCGTGGTCGCGTTCGTTCTGGTCGGCGTAGGACTGGGCGAACTCGGTGAGCGCGCGGTCGAAACGGTCGCTGCCACCCAGATACGCGGCGAGCGCGACGGGGTCACCGGAGCGGGCGTGGGCCCGCGCAAGGCAGGCCCCGCACAGCCGGGCGAAGAGGGAGAGCAGGCCGGGTCCCATGGTCTCCGGGCGCGCGATGCCCTTCCAGTCCCACAGTTGGCGCACGTAGAAGTCCCGGCCCTTTCCGTCGAGGCCGGTGACGCGCGTCCAGCCGAGGAAGATGTCGCTGGTGGTCTGGATCAGGCGTTGGCCGGTCACGACCCGGCGGCCCTGGTTGTCGTGGCGTTCGCCGCCTGTGTGGGCCGCCAGCACCGATTCCGAGGCTTCCTTGGCCTGGAGCAGCAGAGGATCGTCGTCGTCCCTGCCGAGCAGGAGCAGTACCCAGCAGCGGGTGCCGACGCTGCCGACGCCGACCACCTTACGAGCCATGTCCACGAGCCGGTAGTGGCGCAGCAGGTGCCGGCGCTCGGGCGGCAGGGACCGTGCGTAGCCGTTCACGACGGACCGCAGTTCCTCCTCCCGGCCGGCCTCGGCCGGGTCGGTGAGCAGATCGCCGAGCGGGGTGATCAGCGGCGGGTCGGGGGTGATGCGCCGGCCTTCGGCCGTGACCCGGGTGAGCTTGGCGAACGCTCTCATGTGTGTGCGTGTGCGGGCTTTCACGGCCGCGTTCCTGAGCCGGTGTTCCGCGTCCCCCGCGGCCTCCGTCGCCAGCAGTTGCCGTACGTGGTCGGCGTCGTCCTGGGCGTACCAGATGTCCAGGGCCGGCATGCCGGCGAACTCCCGCATGCGCTCACGGTAGGCCCGCACACAGGCCCGTACGGTGCGGTTCTGCTCCTTGGGCGAGAAGCCGTTCGCCCGGGCCGCGATCACGAAGCCGGCCGCAAGACGTTTGACGTCCCATTCGAAGGGGCCGGGCAGCGTCTCGTCGAAGTCGTTGATGTCGAAAACGAGGCGGCGCTCCGGTGAGGCCAGGAGCCGGAAGTTCAACGGGTGCGCGTCCCCGCACAGCTGCACCTGGAGTCCGCTGTCGGGCAGGGGTGCCAGGTCCGCCGCCATGATCGCTGCCGCGCCGCGGTAGAAGCGGAACGGCGACTCCAGCATGCGGCCGTAGCGGATCGGCACGAGTGCCGGGACGCGCTCGCTGGACTGGCGCTCCAGCAGGTCGACCGGGTCGTTCCGCCGTTGCCCCGTCTCGTACCAGCCGTGGCACGAACGCGAGGCCCGTTTACGGGCCTTCCTGCCGTACGCGGCTCGCTCGGCCGGCGACAGGGACGCGGTGAACGCGCTGAGTATCGTCATGGTCCGGCCTCCGGTTGTTCCGCGGATCCGGCCCCGGAGCGCGGCGCAGCCGTCGGCTCGCGGCGCCGGCGGTTCAGCCCCGCCTGCACCGCGCTCGCGAGCACCCGGGCGGCGACACCGACGAGCAGCAGCCCTCCCGTCATCTGCACCATCGTGAGCACCCGCCCCGTCTGGGAGCGTGCCGTGATGTCGCCGAAGCCGACGGTGGCGAAGGTGGTCAGAGTGAAGTACAGCGAGTCCGTCCTGTTCAGCGGCTCGCTGAACGAGCCGGGCGCGGAGCGGTCCAGCAGGTAGTAGGAGCCGGCGAAGAGGACCAGGAAGAGCACCACCGTCGCGGCCAGGCCCTCGACGGCTCTCAGACGCGGATGAGGGGAACGCGTGATGGCCCGCACTTCCCAGCAGAACACCAAAAGGACCGCGAACAGGCCGCACACCAGAAGCACCGACGTACCGGCCGTGAGCCGCTCGTCCATGGGCAGCAGATAGTAGGCCGTGACAAGCCCGACGGCGACGAACACAGCACGCGCCACAGCTACCACCGCTGCGCCTCTGCGAGAACGGAGCCCGCCACGCGGGGGCGGTCCTGACGAGGTGCGGCCCCCGCTGCCTCCTGAGGTCGTATCGCTCATCTCACGTCTCTTAGTCTTGTCCGGGCCCGGTGAGCAGATGTTCCCTGATCCCACCTCACTGCCGCGCCAGCAGTACGGGATCACCCCAGACGGGTGACGGCGGCCCCCGCTGCCGGCCCTGACCCTGGACTGAACACGTACTCGTTCTCCGGCTCACCGGCCGTCCGCGTCGGACGGTCCAGCGGCGACCGGCCAGTCCACGAGGAAGCGCCACGACCGTGCCCGTGATGCGGCGGAACCCAGCGGCCGGAGAGGCAAGTCCGGCAGGGCGGTTCCCGGAGCCACGGACGACCCCGCGCACGTCCTCACCCGGCTCGACCGACCCTGGACCTGGCTCATGGGATGGGCCATCGCCACGCTGGTCCCCCGCCCGGGAGGCACACGAAAGGCTGCCCGGGCTACTGCTGGCCGGGGTGTCGTGGCTGCTCAACCCGCTGCAGACCATCGCCGCGCTGTCGCCTATCGTCGGCATGGTCTGGCTGGTGTCCGGCATCCTCACCCTCCACGCCGCCCTGGCCGCCGAGAGCCTGTGCACCGCTGCCTCGTCATGGTGGCGGTACTGGTGGTCGACGCCTGCATCGTCGTCGTCACGCAGCCGCGCGAGTCACGGCGACCACCGGTCCGGCCCTGCACCGAAGCGGTGTGGACACCGGGGCCACGGGACGTCTGCCGGCGCAGCGCCGGACGTGGGCCACTGGCACCGTCGTCGCGGCGGGGAACGTTGCCCCCAGTTGTTCTGGAACCACCCCACGGTCACCACCGCGGCGCTCGTCCTCGGGATCACCTCGGCCACCCTGGTCGTCCTGAGGCAGCCGCCGCACCGGCACCTCCGTCCACGCACAGCCTCATGAACGACCGCAGTGGCGCCGGGCAGAAGCAGCGGCCGGCCCGGCGGCCAACTCACCCGTGCCGGGTGATGCCGGGCGCTGATCCCCATGACCACCCTGAGGTCAGTACGCAACGACGGCCGGGTACGCCCGGGACGGAGGACGGACATGAACGCGCAGACCTACCTGGCGTACGACTACCCACTGCTGAACGTGTTCTGGACCATGCTTCTGGTCTTCCTGTGGATCATGTGGTTCGTCCTGCTCTTCCGGATCATCGGGGACATCTTCCGCGACGACCGGATGAGCGGCGGGGCCAAGACCGGCTGGCTGGTGTTCTGCATCCTCCTGCCCTTCCTCGGCGTATTCGTCTACGTCATCGCACGGGGGAAGAACATGGGTCAACGGGAGACGGCGCAGGCCCGTGCCCGTCAGGAGGAGTTCAACGCCTACATCAGGAAGACCGCGAGCGGTGGAGAGCGCACCAGCGTCGACGAACTGGCCCGGCTCTCCGAAATCCGCGAACAGGGTGCCATCACGGACGAGGAGTTCCGCAGGGCGAAGGAGCTGGTCCTGAGCGGCCACGGGCCGGCGCAACACGCGGGCCACGCCCCCACCGCCTCCAGTCCTTCCGCCCGCTGACCATCCGCACGTCACGAATCGAGGCGCACGATGACCGCCACACACACCCGGACGACGCCCTCGCCGAGGCAGGCGTGGGCGACCGGCCTGACCGTCTTCGCCGCCGTCATGCTCCTGCTCGTCGGCCTCCTCGACATCCTCCGGGGCATCATGGCCATCGCCAAGGACGACGTCTTCGTCACCACGCCCGACTACGTCTTCCAGTTCGACCTCACCAGCTGGGGCTGGATCCACCTCGTCCTGGGCGTACTCGCCGTGATCGTCAGCGCCGGGCTGCTCAAGGTCGCGACGTGGGCGCGCGTGTCCGGTGTGGTCATCGCCGCACTCGTGATCCTCGCCAACTTCCTCTCCATCCCGTACTACCCACTGTGGTCCGTCGTGGTGATCACCATGTCGGGCTTCATCATCTGGGCCCTGAGCGTGATCAAGCCCGGTGGCAACCTCTACGACCTCTCCGGGGAACGCACCCCGGACTAGACGTGTGCGACAGAGCGAAAGAGCGACACGTGGATGCGCGAGGCACGGACACGAGCCGGCAGCGCGGGAGCAGCGTACTGCCCGCGGCCGAGGGCGGCACCGCTCTCGGCCGCATCTCCCTGCTGGCTCTGCCGACCTGCATCCTGGTGCCGCTCGTCGCCGCCGGGATATACGTGGAGCTTCCACGTCCTCCGGACACCTCCACCGTCCATGACCTCACCCGTGCGCTCACCGACCAGCTCCGCCCAGGGACGTGACCGTCAGTTTCGGCGCCCGCCGGCAAGCCTCCGTCGAGTACCACAGCCACGGTCGGGGCGGACCCGTGACGGGCTAGTCTTCTGAGTCAGGAATTCTGTTCAGTTGTGTAGGGTTGCCTGGTGGCGCGTACTGGGCGGCCGAAGGCCGAGTTGATCCTGTCGGATGCG
>NZ_JBVJEA010000043.1:0-36647 GCF_055581985.1 Streptomyces sp. NPDC042336
AAGCCTTTGGGCTTGCTTGAGCCGTGGTGCTTGGAAACAGGCATGCCCGGTTCTGAGGGGGCCGGGTCGTGGCAACATGACCCGGCTACCCGACCAGTGGCGCGGCCTGGCCACACGAACCGACGAACTCGCTATCTCCTATCAGGCCGCACTCCACCTCGCCGCCATCCTCAGCAGACATCACCCACGCCCGCCAGCTCGGGCTGGTCAAGCTCCTGGCCGATGGGCCCGCGGTGGAGATCCTTGCCGGCGCCGGTTATCAGGGCCTGGGCGCCCTGACCGGCGGACGGGTGATCACACCATCACACCGCTGTTCAAGAAGAATGCTCCGGACTGGTACGAGGAGATGTAGAGCGCCAGCGCGAGGCGCACTCATCGAGGAGGATCCGGGTCGAACACGGCATCGCCCACTTGAAAAGGGCGGACTCTGACGCGCCACCTCGGCCGCTGCGAGCACATGATCGACACCGTTCAGGCCGTAGTCGGCCTGCTGACCTACCAGCAGACCGCGGACCTGACCACGGCACGACCGATGTGAACGCCGAGCCCCGCCGCTTCACCGCCTACCGTGCACGGGCCCGGCCCGCACCCGACCCGCCTAACCTCTACCGCATTCACCGTGCCCTAGCCGGTTCGCCTCATGACCCTCGCCATGGAGGCCGCGCTTGATGCCGCCATGACGGCTCGCACCACGTGTGCGAAGTGCTGCCGCCGGAACATGTGGTGCTTTCCCATGCGCAGTCTGGTCTGCGGTCTGAGCGCTTCGACGGACGCCCGCAGACCGTCAGGTCGTTGTGTTAGCCGTTGTTATCGACCGGGAGATTTCCCCTTTCGTTGCTGCGTAGTATCGCGCACCGGGTCGTATTTTTGACCCGAAGTGGAGGCCCCGGATGTCTGTGGGGTCGGCGAGGGGTTACCGGCACCCGTCTCGCCCGCGACGGTGTGCCGGGTGCTCCAGCGGCTCGCCCTTCTGCTCGTGCTCGAGCCGGTCCGCGCCTCGCAGGACGCCGTCGAGTGGCTGTGGATCGTGGACGGCGCCCTCGTCCCGGTCCGCGACCGCAGGGTCGGCGCGTCCTCGCGTAACTGCCGGTTCTCGGCGAATGCGCAGGTCATCGTGGACGCTGAGACACGTCTGGCGGTGGCGACCGCCCGTCCGGTGCCCGACAACACGGCAGACGCTCGGCGACGGCGCCTACAACAACACCGGCCTGATCGTCCCGCACCGCAAACGCCCCGGACGACCCCTGCTGAAGGGCGAGGAGGACAACAACGCGCAGCATCGCAAGACCCGCGCCCACGTCGCACGACTGCCGCCAACGCGGCGACAGCCTCCACCACGCCGTCCAGGCCGTCGTCCGCATGCACAAACTCGCCCTCACCGCATGACCGCACAGGCCCCAAGACCGCTTCAGTCTGCGAGATCAGACCTCCTGCAACACCCTTTAGAGGAAGGGCTCATCGGCATCAGAAAGGCGGGCGTAGCGGCCTGGGGTCACAAATCGGTTCGTTGCTACTGATCCGGATGGCTCGCCCCAGCTCTCTGATCACGTCTTCGGGGGTATACGTCCGCACGCCGGTGACCGCACTGACACTGATCTCCTCATAGACGACGCGGACGGCGGCGATCGCAGACACCGAACTCAAACGGACTTGGAAGTCATCGGCGGGAAGGTCCAACCGTCGCGCGATGACCGGGGTGAAGGCCTGCTCGGCCTGGCCGCACACCATTAGCCAAGAGGCGCGCAGGGCCGGTTCGTCACGTACGAGGGAGATAAGCCGTATAGACGCGATGTCGTCGGCCAGGTCCTGCGGGGTCGGTGAAGACTCGGACAGGTCCTCGATCAGGAAATCCTCGAACGACGCGGAGAGCGGCCACCTACGCAACGACGTCATGAACCGGTACGCCGACGCGGCCAGGACCGGCTCGACGCAGCTCTCTTTTGAGCGGAAGTAGCGCCACACCGTGCGGGTCGAGATGCCTGCGACGGCGGCGATGTCGTCGCCGGTGGTGTTGGCTACCCCTTGCGACCCGAACAAGGCGGCCGCGTGTCGCGAGACGGCCATTCGAGCGTCGGCCAGCCTGCCCGCAGCGCCAAACGGACGTTCCGGTTTCGTATTCCTCGTGGCGATGCCGCACCCCCCAGCAGTGACCTCACGTCCCCTGAATGTAGTCACTATGTGACACGGCTGGCTAGGCAGCCGACACCTCGCTGATCAAGCTGGCTCAAATCCGCGGAGCCTTCGATCACCCCTTCTACCGCACTTCAGACGCTCACGGGTTCTCTCGACTGGGCATGCCCACGCAAACCGCTCGGTCAGGACACGCGCCCCCTCACAGCCTGATGTGGCCTGCGGGCATGCAGTCCCTGGTCACAGCCCAGGAGGCAGGCGGCCGCCGCGGCCGGTGGGCGGTGCCTTGCCCCCCGGAAGCTCCTGGTCGAAGGCCGGACGGTCAGGACGCTCAGACCGGCTCCTGTCGCCGGAACTGATGCAGTGCCGAACCATGTTACGAGCGCACCCGCGACGAGGAAGTCCTTCGGCACAAGAATGACTGGGCAAGCACCCGTAGGTAAGGACATCGCCCGTGACCGACACCCTGTCCCCCGGCCGGCTGATGGGGGGCTCTGATGGCCGAGGCCCTGCAGCGGGCTCAGGCCGGCAGACGCGGATCCGACGCGCGAGGTGCAGCGGGGACGAAGACTGGAGCGTCCTGTTGGTAGAAGAGATCGATATCCGCCTCTTCGCCGCCGACGATCAGTGTGTCCCACGCACCGCTCTCCTGAAGCGTTCGCAGTGTTTCGGGGGCCAGTACGGAAAGGTGGTCCCGCAGTTCCTGGTCGTCAGGCAGACCGGGCAAGCGCGGTGCAAGGCGATCACGGATCGCCCGCATGCGGTCGAGGAGTGTCTCCAGGTCCCCGGCTGCTGATGCCATGCACTCAACGCGCGTCTCCGGGCCTGTGGTCCCGGATTTGTTGCCTTCCATACTGCTATCGATGATGTCCTTGATGGCTCGGGCCACTCCCCGGTCGTCCGTGGCGACCATGGCGTTCCACGCTCGGCTTTTGTGCCGGTACTGGAGCATGGACATCGCCGCCTCGTGCCGGATGAAGTCCGCGTCGCGCAGTGCGCGGCCGTGCCACGCGCCGCTGAGTGTGCGTGCCAGGGAGACGGCTGAGGCGAGACCGCTGTTCAGGCCTCTGCCTGGCCAGAAGTGGATGGAGTTCGCCGCGTCGCCCAGCAGGAATCCATAGGTTCCGGGACGGTCGCCGCCTGGACGAGTGATCTGCGCGGTGAACCGAGGTCGCTGCACCATGTCCAGCCGAAACGACGTGATCGCGCTGAGGTCGTCCTCGGCGACGCCGAAGAGGCGCAGCCCTTCCTGGATACGCTTCCACAGCGGTGAGTTGCGCAACAGAGCGGGCAAGAACAGTGTCCCGTGCGTCGGGCAGACGAACTCGCTGTCCTCTTGGCGGCTCATCACGCAGGGGCGTGCCGCGATGCATTCCTCGAAGACTTGCCGTACCGGATCGATGCCGACGACGTTGCTCGCTTCCTCTCGGGTGAGTCTCATGTTCAGAAAGCCTTCACCGCGAAGAGAGTTGAGCAGAAAGCGGTTCTGCGCCACCGTCAGCAGGACACTCATCGGGTCTCTGAGCCGAGACTTGACCCTCAGGCCCAGCACCACGTCCTGCAGATGTTCACCGTTGAGTGAGTAGATGGAGGCATCGGCCGCGCCGAAGCGGTTGGCGAAGTGCTCGCGGGTACGGGACCGGCCGCCCTCACAGATCGCCAGGACATGGTGACGGGCGATGAGGTGTTCGTGCTGCGCCGGGTCGAAGCGCTCAGGCACCAAGCGGATCGCTGGCTTGCTGTTGGCCAGTTCGAGGAGCCGGTCCTCGATGTGGGCGATCCGGATGTTGCGGGGCGGCTGCCCTTCTACGGAGTCCGGACCGAGGGGCCACATTTCGGAGAATTGGCCATCGCCGAAGAGTGCTGCTCGCACCTCCTCCGGCAGCGCCAGGTACTGGCGGCTCTGCACGGTGACGACCTGCTGGCGACGCACATTGCCGTGCGCTTCGCCCTTCCACACGACAGTGTCACCGCTGCGGAACCACCGGCCGTCGTAGACGGTGACGGAAACCCGCTGCGGGAGCGCCCTTTCCAGCAGCAGGGCGAAGGCGAGGCCCACCGGGCCGCCGCCGGTCACCGTGACCCGCAGTATGCCAGGGTCGGCGACTGCCTCGGCCCGTGGCGGAGCGAACTGGGAGAGGTCCATGACCGTCTCCACCGCCTCCTGTGTCTCGAACAGGAATGTCTCATCGCCGATGCGTATGGTGTCACCAGGCGTCAGCTCGTGCCGGGTCACGCGGTTGTCGTTGACGTACGTTCCGTTCCTGCTGTCGCGGTCGTGGAGCACGTAGGTGCCGTCCTCCACGAGGATTTCGGCATGCAGTCTGGACGCACTGACACTGACGATAACGACGTCGTTGTCGCTTTTACGTCCGAATGTCAGTGGAGCGTCGCCGAGGACGACGCTCTGGCCGGCGAAGGGACCGATACGTCCCACGATGACCGACAACATGGAAACTCCTTACGGGAAACCAGAGCTAGTTGAAATTTTCACAAAAGGGAGTGAGGCTACTCGGCGCCGGGGCGGCACGTCAGGGAGAAGGCAACAGCGTTGGACTTGACGTTGAAGGGCGACCGGATCTCCACTGACATGGCGCTGCGCAACGTCCCCTCGCGCGCGTAAGTTGACAGTCGCACCGTCTCCCTCTTGGTGACTGGGTCACCCTCTCGGAACGTCACTGTCCGCCACTCGCGGTCGACCACTGCCCCGTTCTCCGAGGCCCAACGGTAGGAGAACTGGAGAGGAGACCGGGCAGCCGTGAAGGTCGCCTCGAACCAAGGCGCCTTACTCTCACCAGGAGGGCAACTGCCCTCGTACGCAGTAGCGCCACCCGACACTGTCACGGACACAGGCTGGGACGTGGTTGCCCCGCTCCCTTTCGCTTCATCCCCCCGGCCGTCGCTGTCGCCCACGAACGCATAGGTCAGGCCTCCACCGACTAGAACCAGTACGGCGGCCGCAGAACCAATCAGGTGGGTGGTCCGACGGTTGCTCCCTGCAGGGGTAACCGCAGCGCCGACACCTGAGAAGCCTGGACCATGCGGCTCAATGACAGGCCCGTAACCGCCCATGGCCGTAGGGGGGCCGAACGACGGCACCGCTTCGGGTGCAGAGGTGGTGGCGGCCGCAGCAGAAGACGCCAGGGACTCGGGCAACGGCGGGTTCGTCACAGGTGTCGGTGGCGAAGGCGCTGCTTTGGTGCGCGCGGCGTCCACTGCCGGCTCGGTCACGACGGTCACACTCGCGTCTTCATCGGGCGCTGAGGGCGGGGCTTGTTCCGGAGCAGAAAAGGCGGTGGGCAGTTCCTCCGCTGCTGTTCCCGAGGCTCTGGCGGTGGTGGCGACGCCTGCCGTTTCGTCGGCCGAGGGCGCCGCCGGTTCCGCGATGACCCGACGCAGTTCGATCGCGGCCTGCTCAGCCGTCATCCTCTCTTCAGGATTCTTTCGCGTCAGCCCCTGGATAGCCGAAGTGAGTGGTCCCGCCCGGTGCGGCGACGGCAGTTCGTCATCGACGATGGCCCGCAGTGTCGCGAGAGCCGTTGTCCGACGAAACGGCGAACGGCCCTGTACAGCGCTATAAAGAAGCACACCCAGTGACCACAGGTCGGATGCGGTGCCCGGTGTGCGGCCCAGCGCCCGCTCCGGCGCCAGGTACTCGGGCGAGCCTACGACCTCACCCGTCAGTGTCAGGGCCGTGTCGCCCTCCACCGTTGCGATTCCGAAGTCGGTGAGCACGACCCGGCCCTCCTCGGTGAGCAGGACGTTGGCGGGTTTCACGTCACGGTGCAACACCCCGGCTCGGTGGGCCGCGCACAGCGCCGTCAGCAGTTCGGCGCCGATCCGCGCAGCTTCCCTCATTGGCAGGGCGCCCTGGACGCCGATCACATCGGCCAGCGAACTGCCGCGGACGAGTTCCATCACAATCCACGGTCGGTTGTCGAAAGTGACCACGTCGTAGACGGTCACCACACCCCGTGCGCTGATGCGTGCCGCCGCCCACGCCTCCCGCTCCAACCGCGTGTACATCTGTGCGATGCGCTCTGCGGGCAGGTCTGCTGAGGCACGCACCTCCTTGACGGCCACCTCACGGTGCAGCGCCTCGTCGCGGGCGCGCCATACGGTGCCCATGCCGCCCTCCCCGAGCACGGCCAACAGTCGGTACCGTCCACCAATCAACTGTTCGTCACCGGCGTGTGAAGAAGCCGCATCCTGGTTGTGCATGAGGTCAACTCCTGTCTCTGCGAGATGCCTGGGACGTATTGATCAATGGAGCGGGGTCACCGGCCACTCCTGTCCTGGCATCAGTGACAGCTCGGCTGTCATGTAGTGGGTGATTGAGCCCTTGACTTCACGTGGCCAACGTACGGCCGCTGGCACCTCGCCTTCGGTGAGCTGCAGCAACAGAACCGTCAGTGTTAGCCCAGGATGACCGATCACATGTGCTCGCCCGGGAGCGCGCCACGAAGAGACGTCTGAGGTCACGCTGCCCGGTCGTGCGGAATCAGGTATGTCCAGGGTGCCGCTGGAGAACTCGCCGTTCCCTCGGAAAGTTCCACCGCCTGCCCGGCAGTTCACCCGACCGCAACACTGTACTGGCGCCCAGTGAACTCATCACCACGATCAACCTTCCGCAGCCACTGATCACCACCCGCTCCCGCTGTCGCAAGATCCGTTTCCAGGCCCCTACGCCTTCGCGCCGGTCTCCCCGCCTGTTCGCTAGGCCCACAACACGGCACCGCCGAAGTTCGCAGCACGAACGCTGACGAGTCGCTCGAACACAGTGGTGTCCTAGTGCTTCTGACGCACGGCATCTAGAAGGAATGGTTCCGGCAGCGACGGAGTGAACGCATCCTTGCTCGGAGCACTGGCGGCAAGGGCAAACTGACCGCCGACGGAGTCCGCCCACCGTGCTTTACCTGCGCTAACTCGAGTGGACGCTCTCGCCGTACACATGCTGATCGCAGACCATCTGGCGGTGTCGTTGTCGATCCGCGGAGTGTGGGAGTTGCTGCGGCGGCGTGGCTGGTCGTGTCAGCAGCCTGGCCGGCGGGCAGTCGAACGGGACGAGGCGGCGGTGGCCAGCTGGGTGAAGTGCCCCGGGCAAAGCCACCGCTGCGGCGCTCGGGGCATGGCTAATCTTCGAGGACGAAGCTGCCGTCTCGATGACGTCGCACCGCGCATGCACCTGGGCACCCACAGGCAGCACGCCCGTGGTTCGGTTCAACGGCGCTTCCCGAGGCGGCATCTCCATGGCCGCGCTGGTGTGCTTCAAGGCCGGTGAACGCAGCCGTCTGGTCCACCGTCCTCGCATTCAGGGTCATCACCGAAGTGCCCACCGTGGCTTCAGAAGCTGTTGTGCTTCTTCTTGATCTTTGGCCTTCGACTCAGGTGGTCTGTGGGCCCGCGTATTACTAGGTAGGGACAGCGGCAGCTTGAACGCCCGCTGATGATCGGCTGGCGTGCGGGGGGGGCGAGCCTGATGAACCGTGCGACGCCGCGACACGTTGATCATCCCGTGGTACCGCGACGGACAGGAGCAATCTTATGGATGAGGAATCGCTGGAGTCGTGGCCGGATGGCGATGAGCTGCCTTCGGCTGATGTGGCTTCCCCTCAACACCTTGCTCGCGCCATTCGTGTTCTCGAAGCCATGGCTTCAGGGGTGGAGGAAGAGGGGCACCCCGACGATCTCAAAGTCGAGCAGTATCGGCGGATCCACCGTGTTGCCGACTGGATCTGTGCCGCCACCACTACTCTCACGAGCCCGATCGGTGATCTTCCTGGTGCTCTGGATGCCTGGGACGGTCTAGAGCCGGGGGAGCTCAGCCACGCCTTGCTCATCGCCACCCTGATGAGCAAGGGCGGGTCCCTTATTGTGCCGCCTTCCGGCATGACGCCAGATGCGCTGGCGGGGAGGGATGGAGCACTGCACGCCGCAGCCGTGGAACAGCTGCCGAACGGACTTATCCGTATCTCTGTCTGCCCGCGGCCCGACAACGACTTAGCCGGCACAGACTTTGGTTCCACGTAACCTGTATGCGTGGCTCGCGTCCACCGCAGTTATGGGCAGTTCAAGCCGAAGGGGTGGGACGTGCTGAGGCTCGGGCTACGTTATACACCTGCTGGTCACCAAAAGGGCTGACAGGCGCAGCGCGGCCGCCGCTACGGGAAACAGCGCGCCGCCCGATTGGTGATCAGCGGCCGGTACCTGCCCTCAGCACTCGTTCTGCAGCAGCACTGCGGCGTCCCACTCGACCACATCCTCGAGCTGAACGCGCATGTGGTCCTGCCGCCTGGCCGTGCTCCTCCCCCGGCCTCATCTCAGCAGGCATGGCCAAGCAAGGCCCGTCACCGATGCACTGGCCTCGCTGCGCCAGGCCGGAGCGCTGCCGAAGCCGTCACGTGTTCGGACAGCAGCCCGTGCGGCCCGGGCAAGGGATTCCCGGCCAACACGGGGGACTGACGGCCCCGGTCACCCTTGTGGGGTGACCGGGGCGCTTCCGCTCGGGCAACGGCGCTTGTGAAACCGAGCGGAGCTTAGGGTCACCTCATGGACGTGAACTCGGGCAGCGCAAGGGCCGAATGTGCCGGTCGTCCCTCCCCTGAGGGGATGGCACCGAGGTTGCGCAGCCTGTCATTGCGTTCCGCCAGGGTCTGGGGTGTGGTCGGGAAGAGGGTGGCACCGCCCTTGCCGACCAGATCCTGGTTCATGGTCACGAAGTCACGGGTGGAGTGTTCGTAGGCAGCGAAACTCGCAGCGTGGCCCCCGTTGGCCAGAGAACCGGCGAGCATATAAGCGCCGACGAGGGCGAGGCTGGTGCCTTGTCCGGTGAGGAACGACGGCGCCCATGCGGCGTCGCCCACCAGCGCGCCCCTGCCGTTGGACCAGCGGGGCATGCGGATCTGGCTGACTGCGTCGAAGAAGACGTCGTCCGCGTCACGCAGGGCGGCCAGCATGCCGGGGACCTCCCATCCGGCGTCGGCGAAGACCGTGGCGACCAGGTCACGTTGGGCTTGCGGATCCGGGAACGCGGCGAACGGCGGTTGCGGCTGGGCGAAGTTCAGGAAGGCGTGCACCTCGTCGTCGCCCACGGCGTACAGGGCCGCGGCCCTGCCCGGAGAGTTCCACATCACGGTCTCGCGGGAGAGGCCGAGGGTGTTGGGCATGGTGAACACGGCGAAGCAGTAGCCGAGGTAGTGGTGGAACTGTTCTTCGGGTCCGAACAGCATCTCCCGGGTACGCGAGTGCATGCCGTCCGCGCCGAAGACCAGGTCGAAGGTACGCCTGCCGCCTCCGCGGAAGGTGACGTCCACGCCGTGGCCGGACTGGTCGAGGGTGTCGATGGAATCGTTGAACACGAACTCCACGTCGTCGCGGACAGCCGTGTAGAGAGCGTCGGTGAGGTCCCCGCGCCGCACCTCCAGGTCCCGTCCCGCGACACCGCCGGTGACACTGTGCGGGTGGAGCGAGGCGACCTCGCTGCCGTCCCCTTCGAGGAAGGTGAGGCGGCGCAGGTCGATGTGGGCCTCCCGCAGCCGCGGCAGGATCCCCATCCTCTGGACGACGTCCAGCGCGGTGCCGCGCACGTCGATGGGGTAGCCACCGCTGCGCAGCGCGCCCGCCTTCTCCACCACCGTCACTGCGTATCCGTAGCGGTTCAGCCAGAACGCGAGGACCGGACCGGCGATGCTGGCCCCGGATATCAGGGCCGTGGGCCTCAGCGTGGTACGAGTGCCTGTCAGCTGGTCGCTGAAAGTCATTCCTTGACTCCTTTGCTCATGGTTCGGACGACAAGCAGGGACAGCACCGCGACGACGCCGGCGGTGAGGAAGCCGGTGGTGAAGGCCGATTCGGCCGGGATCTCGGACCCGGGGGAGGTTCCCGAGGTGAGGAGCGTGCCGCCGAGCATCCCGCCTACGGCGGAGCCCAGCACGCGCGTCACCAGGACCAGACTGGTGGCGATGCCGGTGTCGCCTTCATCGACGGAGGAGGCGATGCTGGTCACCATGGCCGTGACACACAGGCCGTTGGCGAGTGCGATCAGTGCCTTGCCGGCGGCGATATGCCAGACCTCGGAGTGTGCGGCCGACAGCGCGAGCAGGGCGACGGCCATGAGGACGGCCGCGGTGGCAACCACGGCACGCGAACCGAAGCGCCGCTCCCCGATTCCGCCGAGCGGTCCGGCCAGCGTCGCGGCGACGGCGCCGGGCAGGAGGACGAAGCCGATCTCGGTGGCGCCGAGATCAAAACCGTATCCGTCGCCGGACACGTCGAGCAGTTGCGGAACGAGATACACCCCCATCGCGGTGCCTAGGCATATCACGAACGTCACCACACACGACTTCCAGATCACCGGCCGTGCCAGCATGCGCAAATCGATCATCGGCGCGGCCACGCGGCGTTCGACGGCTGCCCACCCGGCCACTAGGGCGGCCAGCACCGCGACGAGGGCGACGAACACGAGTGGCTGCGAGCCCGCCTCGGGCGCCATCGCGAACACGAGCAGCAGGGTGACCAGGATCCCGCTCAGGAGAAGCAGGCCGGGCCAGTCGATCCCGGCGTCGTCCTGCCGGCCCGGCGGGTCGGACGGCATCAGCCTGTTCACCAACAGGGTGAAGCCGATGACCGCGAAAGTCGGCACCGCGAACATCCAGTGCCGGGAAAACGCTTCCGCCACGGGCCCGGCCGACAGCAGGCCCACCATCGAGCCGCCCACGAACATTCCGCTGACCAGCCCGATAGCGGCCTTCGATGCTCCTGAGGGGAGGTGTTTGCGCACCACGATGAAAGACAGCGGCAGCGCGCCCACCATCGCACCCTGAAGAATCTGGCCGATCAGCAGCACCGGCAGGTTGGGCGCCAGGGCGGACACCAGGCCGCCGACCGACACCACGGCCATCAGCCGGATCAGGATTCGCTTTCCGCCGTAGCGGTCGCCGAGTTTGCCCGCGAGCGGTGTGATGAGCGTGCCGGTAATGGCGAGCACGATGTTGAGGAGCGCCCCTTCGGACGGACTCATGTCCAGCTCGCGTTGCAGGAGCGGGAGCGTCGGCGCCACTACCGACTCCAGGGCGCCGGTGGAAATCGCCAGCATGCCGAGGGCTGCGACGGCGGCCTTCCCCATGTGGACCGGGGAGTCCAGGGTTGTGGTCATGAGCGTCCTTTCCGTTGGTGCCGGGCGAGTAGGGGCCCGGCCGCCCGCGTGGCGCTTCCGCCCGCCCCGGCCGTCGACGGATCCGTCGGGCAACCGCACTTCGGGGATGATGTGGCCGGACGGTCTGCCACCGCGTGGTCGGCGGAGTGGGCGGACGCGTGGCCGAGACCGCTCACGGCGAGCGCGACAAGCGCTGCCGCCGCCACCGCGAGACCTTCGTGCACCCGGCACAGCGCGGCGCCGGTGAGCGCTCCGGCGATGATGAGAGCGACGGCCGCGGCTCGCCGCGGGGCCTCTTGACGGCGGGCCGCTCCCAGCCGGGAGTCCGCCGCGAGCCCGGTCAGCGTGGAGGTGACCACCACGGTGGTGACGTCCCGCACCGCCAGGTGGCGGGCCGTCGCCGCCTGCACACCCATGGCCAGGGCGAGAGCCGACGCCATCAGGGCGCGGGCACCAGGGGTGGCCGCCCCGATGACAGCGAGTCCGAGCGCCGTGGCAGCCAGGACGAGAGCGACACTGCCCAGCAGGCCCGTGCACCGGCGGCTCCAGCCCGGGGCAGCGGTGCGCAGCACCCGCCCGGCCGCGGCCGCGCCGGCGAGAAAGAACAGCAGTGCCAGGGCGGGAGCGAGCACCGGCAGGTGTGTCCGGCCCGCGGCGGCCATCCCGAGGATGACCACGTTGCCCGTCATGTTGCCCGCGAACACCTGGTCCAGGCGCAGGTACCCGACGGCGTCGACGACGCCGGTCGTGAAGGTGAGGGCGAGCATCAGCCCGAGCGGCGTGACACGCCGCCGCACTGTTCGGCGTCCGGTGCGGGTGCGTGCCTTGGGGCCGTTCATCGCCCCGCCGCGTAGCCCTGGGCACCGCGCGGGTTCGCCGCCGCCCTGAGGATGCCGCTGTCCGGGTCGCGGGTGACTACCGACAAACGGCCCTGGCTCCAGGGTCCGGAAACGGTCACGTCGTGGCCGCGTGCGCGCAGTTCGTCGATGACTGCCTCGCCCGCTCGTTCCTCGATGACCAGTCCGGCCGGTGTCCAGGTCCGTGGCCAGAACGAGCTGGGTACGGCGGTGGTGTGGAACGCGGGCGCGTCGATCGCTTCCTGGGGGTCCAGCCCGAGCGCGAGTGTGCGCACCAGGTAGATCAGTTGCCACTGGTCCTGCTGGTCGCCCCCTGGGGTGCCCAGCGCGGCCACGGGAGCGCCGTCGCGCAGCAGCAGGGTGGGAGTCAGTGTCGTACGAGGTCGCCGGCCCGGTGCCAGGCGCGACGGGGCGGTCTCGTCCAGCCAGGTCATCTGGAGCCGTGTGCCCAGTGCGAAGCCCAGCTCTGGTACGGCGGGAGAGGATTGGAGCCATCCGCCCGACGGTGTGGCGGAGATGATGTTTCCCCAGCGGTCGACGACGTCGATGTGGCAGGTGTCGCCCCGGGTCTCCCCCGTCTGTTGCACGGTGGGTTCACCCACGCCGTCGGCGCGGACGGCGTGCTGCCGGGTGACGAGCGGCGGTATGTACGGTGTGACGCCGATGTCACCAGGCCTGAACGCGGTGGACGCGGCCGGGCGGATCAGGTCGGCTCGCTCCTTGCTGTAGCGGGGGGACAGCAGGCTGCGCACGACGGCCTCCGCCTGCGCGGGATCCAGGTGCCCGTAGTACGCCTCCCGGTCGGCCATGGCCAGCTTCAGGGCCTCGGTGAGGGTGTGGATTCCCGCGGCGGTCGACGGGTCGATCTGTTCGTCGTCCAAGTGGTCCAGCATGGTGAGCGCTTGTAGCAGCACGGGACCCTGGGACCACAGTCCCGCCTTCGCCACCGTGGTCCCCCGGAAGGTGGCGGTGACGGCAGGCTCGATGGACGGATGGAAGTCGGTGAAGTCGGCTGCGGTGATCACTCCCGCGTGGTCCGTGCCCGAGGAGTGCCGATGGGGTGTGGCCGCGAACTCGGCCGCGACGGCTGCCACGTGCACGCGCCAGGTACGCCGTGCGGCGGTGATCCGTGCGGTTCTCGTCTCACCGGCGCCCCCGGTACTCAGCCGGCGCAGGGTGCGGGCGTAAACGGGATTGAGGAGCGTCTCATGTGGTCGCGGGACCCTCCCCCCGGGCATCCACTGCGCGTACGAGGTGGGCCAGTGAGTGCGGAAGAGTTCTTCGACCGTGGCGAGAACGCGCGCCAGTTGGGGTACGACCGGGACTCCGTGTTCCGCGTAGTGGATCGCATAGGCCAGGACATCGGCGAGCTCCCAGGTACCGAACTCGGCGAGCAGCCAGAGCCAGGAGTCGACGGCCCCCGGGACGGCGGCGGCGAGGGCCCCCGCCCCCGGGACGTGGTCGAGTCCTTCGGCCTGGAAGTGCTCGGGCGTGGCTCCCCGCGGGACATGGCCCTGCCCGGCCAGTACGAGGGGCGAGGGGTCGGCCGCGGTCGCGAGCACGGCGACGAGATCACCGCCCGGCCCGTTGAGGTGGGGTTCGGCCACGTGCAGCACGAAGGCGCCCGCCGTGGCCGCGTCGAATGCGTTGCCGCCCCGCTCCAGCACGGACTGAGCGGTGGCGGAAGCCAGCCAGTGTGTCGATGCGCACATGCCGAAGGAACCGCTCAGCGTGGGGCGCGTGGTGTGAGGGGACGCGTCGTTCGGTGACGGTCGTGGACCGGCCATGTCTGTGGCTTTCCATTCGTGTGGCGCGTGGTGGCTACGCGTGGTGAGCGGCATGGTGAGCGGCCAGGACATCGCCGCCGAAGTCGGTCTCCGGGTCCCGCCACACGGCGTGGGCGTGATTGACACCACGGTGGATATTGGTCCACTCGATGAGGAGGCGGGGGCCCTGGATGCGGTAGTAGTGCGGTTCGCCGGCGGTGGTGGAGCCGGCCCAGGCGAGGTGCACGGCGTCCAGCGCCGCCGGATCCTCGTAGCGGGACAGCGGGGACACTCCGTCCGGGACGCGGTCGAGGTAGGTGCCGAGTAGAGCGCGCAGCAACTCGAGCTGGGCGGTGTCGAGTTCAGCGCCCGGCACGCCCTTGGGCCCCGGGGTGAGGGCCAACGCCCGCTGGTGCGCGCCGTCGAGACCGGTGGACGGGTGCTCGGCACGGTCCGGGGTGTACGGGCCGGGGCGCCAGAGTTCGCTGCGCCTCACCACACGGTCGGCGACGCGGGAGCTGTTGCCCGCCACAATGTCGTTCGGGGCACGGGGCAGGAGGAGCGCGCGGGCGGCAGCTTCGGGGCGCAAGGAACGGACCAGTTCGCGGGCCAGGTCCTCGGCCGTGCCCAGCGGGCGCAGCTTCGCGCCGCCCAGCAACGGTGACACGGCCGGGTCCGCGCCCAGGAAGCAGGGAGTGGTGGCGGTGACCCGCCCGTCGATCACGAGGTTGTTGAGCGAGACGTGGTGGCCGCCGAACCGCCATCCCCACGGCCGGGCCCCGCCGGGCTCGCCGAAGACGCGCAGGTAGTACATGCCGGGGTCGCGGGTGCGTTCTCTGCCCCAGTTCACCGAGAAACCTTCGACGCGGTCGAGTATGTTTTCCAAGCCGAGCACGGTGGCGACCGTGGCGTATCCGGCTTCGGACAGACCGGTCGCGACCAGCCGCATCACCATTCGGTGCTGTGCGGGGCCCTGTTGGTGGAAGGTCAGCCCGCCGTGGTCGGTGGGTGTGTAGAACCAGCGGGTGCGTTCGGCCTCGGCCGGGTCGTCGGCGCCGGGCCGCGGTCCCACCGCCACCTTGCGCTGGTCCGCGTCCAGGGAGTCCAGCCATGCCCGGGCTGCCTCGGCCATCCGGTCGGCGACCTCGCGGGCGGCGTCAACCATGGCTGCCGAGCCGCGTCGGTCGCGGACGTGCGGGACTGTCCGGCCTGCGTGACGTGCCCGTACGTCCTTGGGGTAGGTACGCGGGGTCGTGCCGACCGGGATTGGGGGCTGTTCGGATCATGTCGCGTCCACCCCCAGGAACTCGCGGACCCAGCGGGCGACCGTGGGGGCGAACTCCACCGCGATCCCGTGGCGGCCGCCCTCGATCGCACGCAGTTCCGCGTTCGGGATCTGCTGCTCCATCAGGACGGCGCCGGTCCAGGGCGCCAGCCTGTCCGCGGTTCCGTGCACGATCAGGGTGGGGGCGGCGATTTCCCGGAGGCGGTCACGGACCTCGTGCTGCCGGGCTACGTCGTGGCGGCGGGCGCTCTGCTCCGGCGTTCTGGCGGTGAGGGTCGGGGCGGTCCGGGTGTGCTGCTCAGCCTGGCCTTCGGGTGTGAAGAAGAAGTCCGGGGCCGCGTTCTTGCGATCCTCGTGGGACATGTTCAGGAGTTCGTCGATGGCTTCACTGCCGAGCGCGAAGCTCGGCGTGGTGGCGACCAGGACGAGGGATGCGACGCGTTCGGGGTGCCGGAGCGCAGTGTGCTGCGCGACGGCGCCGCCGAAGGAGGTACCCAGAAGATGCGCACGGTGCAGTTCCAGCGCGTCCAGCAGGTCGACGAGGTCATCGGCGAGGATGTCCAGCGTGTAGGGAGTCTGGGGGTTTACGGTGGTTCCCGAGTCGCGCTGGTCGTAGGAGATCGCGCGTATCCCTGTGCCGAGTCGCGCCCGGAGCGTCGTGAACTGGGTGCGGTCGCTCTCGCCGCCGTGCACGAGCACGAGCGGCACGCCGTCGCCGTCGTCGATGACTCCGACGTCGAGATCACCCGCTCGTACGGTCATGCCGGCCGATTCGGTGGGTTCGTGCTCTTCCCGGTGTGCTGCCACCGCTGACCTCCCTGTCGATGCGCTAGCTGGACGCCTATCTTATTTGAGATGACTCTATCAGTTAAGGGGTAGGTGAACAGAAGGTGTCATCGGAGTGGTGCAGGGCGATGGGGTACAGGGTGCGGGATCGGCAGGGGCCGGGCGTCACACCCGGGAGCCGATAGGGATGTGCTACTGCGGTAGGGGGTGGGCTCCATCGACCGCACCGGCTGCCAGCGGCGGGCCCTGCCCGCGGAACTTCCCCCCGCCTGGACCGTCTACGGGTTCTTCCGCCTCTGGCGCCGCGCCGGCGCCACGTTTCACGCCTGGCACGGCGCCGTGAGCAGGCCCGCGTCCAAGAGAGCAAACCCCCGTTCAGGGACCGTCGCGGTCGGCCCTCAGTTCGTGAGAGGCCATGCCGCCGTGGGCAATATGACCTGCGGCTACGAGGCCGGGAAGGAGATACGCGGCCCTCCAGCCAAAACGCTGGATGGATGAGGCGACCGTGAGCGGCTCGTCGACCCACGCTGAGACCATCCGACAGGGACCCGTCAAACCCCTGACGGCCGCGCGCCTGGCCCACCACCGGTGAACCATTCTCAAGCGTGAGACGTTAAACCTACCTGACGGAAACTTACCTACAACTCGAGCCCAGGAGAACTTATGCCTGAAACCAACGATATCGACCCTCGGATTCAAGAATTCCTTGAGAGTTTTGCAGAGCAGACACGACAGCTGGTTGAGGATGGCGAACTGGAGCAGGGAGATGCGGCAGACCTGTTGAACAGGTATCAAACGGTTGCCCGCGAACGACACGCTGAAATCGTGGCCTTGATTCCACAGGTAGGTATAGACGACGCCGTCTTCGAGGCTGGTCAGCGCTATGATGCAGCCAATGCGGATCTTCGCCTCGGGACGCTCGTCACCCAGTTCCCTGAGATGCGCGATGATATCATATCAAGCCAAAAGGACATAATTTCGCACATGGATCGCGGATTGCCTGCGCAAGACGCCCTCTACGAGACGGAAATGGCGCGAGCCGGTCTGAATGACGACCCCGGATTCCGGCAGAATGTTGAAGCCGCGTTCTCCGCAGGCCACTATGAGACCAGGATCGAGGCCGCCAAAGCCCTTGATCATGCGCGTGATGCAGCATGGTTGCGATCACTGGGAAACGAGACCCGGGCCGCCCACGACAATACGGCCCCGAGGTACGTACAGGACCGCCAGCAAGACCCACACTCCGATACACCGTGGCAAGCTCCCAACCTGCCACCCGCCTATCCCGCAGCGGAACAACCCCCCGCAGAGCAGGCCAACGCTAACGTGGCCCGTCACGCTTCGGGCCCAGGACAGCACAACCAACAGTCCAGGCGCCCATCGGAACAACAGCGTCCCGGGAACGCAACTGGGACTGGCACACCTCCACCTCGCCACAACGACCGACACAGCGGACAAGGCGGCCTTCGAAGGTCGAATCGGTGACCATCCGGCTGCCAGCCGCCAGGCATGCAACGCGCCGCGCTCGAACGCCCCTAACCCTTGGCACGCCATTCAGCGCCGAGCCCCTCAACAACGGTCTGCATACATCGCGGCGGAGGTTCGAAAGCAGCGTCTCAACCGGGACCGGCGGGGGCGGGCCGATCAGCCGGCCCGGGACCACCCGCTCAACGCGCCGCCGTACGCCTCGGTCAGTCGGGTGATGACCTCACGGCGGGACAGACTCGTCTCCCGCAGCAAGTCGTGTATCTCCCGCGGGTCGAAGATCATATTGTTCAGGAACAGGGCGTACTCGAACATCTCGTCCGGAAGTCCAATGTCCTGGAGCAGTCCCCGTACGGGCCTGCTCCAGGCCTCCCGCTGCGCGACGATGATCTCGTTCCCGTCGTGGAGCCGTTCCAGGTAACCCCGTCGGGACCGAAGCTGCACCAACGCGGCGCCGTGTTCGGCGAGGAGGTCCACCCACTTGTCCACGACGGCGTCGAACAGCGGCCGCCCTTGCGCGGCCGAGGTGACGCTGAAGTCGCGGAGTTCCTCGACAACGCTGAGCACGTAAGCCGCCAGCACGTCGTCCATCGAGGAGTAGTAGCGGTAGGCGGTGGCCGGGCCGATCTCCGCGCGGGCCGCGACGGCCTGCATGGTGAGCTGGTCGGGCGCCTCCCGGGCAAGCTCACCGACGGCCTGGAGCAGACGCCTGCGGTTGCGGAGGGAGTCGCTGCGCAGCCTGCGCCCCCCGCGTGGGGCTGTCTGCCGGTCGGTCACGGGCCTCCTCCGCCTCGTCGCTGTGCGGGGCACAGGATACCGCCTCCGAGCGCGGGGGCGTCCGACTGTTTGGGCGGGCGCGGTACGCCCTCCACCTGCCTGCTCAGGATCGCATGCCGCCGAAGTAGCGGACGATGCGTTCCAGCCCGATCCACAGATCGTCCTCGGAGGCCGCGAACGAGATCCGGACGTGCCCCTCACCCGACGGCCCGTACTCGGCGCCGGCCCGGACCATCACCTCCCGCTCGGCCAGCTCGCGGACGACCGCCTCGGAACTCAGGCCGGTGTCGTAGCGGAGGAACCCGTAGAACGCGCCCTCCGGCGGGATCAGGTGCAGTCCCGGAACGCCGGACAAGTGCGCGACCACCAGTTCGCGACGCTGCCGGTACGTGTCCACCATGGCGTCGACTGTGGCGTCCGGCAGTTCGAGGGCGGCGAGGGCCGCGTGCTGGACCGCGGTGTTCAACGAACCGTTGTGGGTCCGGTGCACCTGAGCGGCGGCGTCCACCACCTCACGCGGCCCGGTCAGGTAGCCCACGCGCCAGCCGGTCATCGCGTACGTCTTGGAGAATGTCTGCACGTACACCGTCCGGTCCCGCAGGGACTCGATCTCCAGCGCGGAGGTCAGTTCATGGCCGGGGTAGACAAGCCGGTGGTACGCCTCGTCGCTGACGACGAGGACGTCGGAGCCGTCGAGCAGCTTACCGAGAGTCTCGAGCTCCTGCTTGCTGTGCACGATGCCGGTCGGGTTGCAGGGATTCGAGAAGATCATCATCGCGGCGCCGGGGAGCGCCTCGGCCAGCGCGTCGAGGTCCCAGTGCAGGTCCGGGGCGAGCGGGACGAAGTCCACGATGCCACCGGCGAGGACGACCAGGTCTGCGTAGAGCGAATAGGCGGGCTCCGGGACGACCACCCGGTCGCCGGGGCCGATCGTCGCGAACACGACGGCCGCCAGGGCGGCGGTGGCGCCGTGCGTCACGACGACGTCGTCCGCGGTCCAGTTCCGGCCGGGGTGTGCCGGCAGCCTGGACGCAAGCGCGGAGCGCAGTTCCCGGAGCCCTCTCTGGTCGGCGTAGTGGCTGTGTCCCGCACGCAGAGCGGCCACGGCCGCCTCGGTCACCGATGGCGGTGTCGGGAAGTCCGGCTCCCCCATGGCCAGGGATACGGCGCCCGCCGGGGCCGGGGCGAGGGCCGGGCGCCGCGAAGCTCGGCGCAGTTCCTTCACCCGGGAGGCGGTCATCGGGCCACCGCCACATGGCCAGGACGCGCGGCGAGGATGCGCTCGCGGAGCGCTTCTTCCCTCTCGCCGATCCCGTCGACCGCGTCCACGACTTCCCTCACCCGTGATCGTGGTACGACGGCGACGCCGTCGGCGTCCCCGACGAGCACGTCGCCCGCCGCCACGACGACGCCGCCGACGGCCACCGGGTCTCCGATGGCGCCCGGCCCGTCCTTGAAGGGGCCGGCGGGGGTGACCGCCCGCGCGAAGACGGCCAGTCCCATGGCGGACAGCGCCCGGGCGTCGCGGATCGCGCCGTCGACCACCGCGCCGGTGACCCCGGCGTTCACCATAATCTCGCCGATGAGGTCGCCGATCAGCGCTCGGGTCGTGTCCCCGTGTCCGTTGACGACCAGGACGTCGCCCGGCCGTGCTTCGTCGAGCGCCCGGTGGATGGCGAGGTTGTCGCCCGACCGCACGTTCACCGTCAGGGCTGTGCCCAGGAGCACGGCGCGTTCGGTGAGCAGCCGGATGCCGCCGTCCATGACGGTCATCCGCTGCAGCGCGTCGCCGACATGGGCGGCCGGCACGTCTTCCAGACGGCGGATCTCCGCCGCCGCGACGCGGTCCCAGCTCGAAGCGATGGCCACGCCGTCCGTCGCCGCAGCAATGAACACGATGACACTCCATTCTTAATTGAGACAGTCATCTCAGATAAACCATAACCGTTCATCCGTCCGGCCACAATGGCTCCGAACCATAGAGTCGGCGATCTCTGCCCCTCACCCAGCGGTGGCCGACGTGATGCCGGCCACCGCCGTGTACGGGCGCTACGAACTGCGCCGCAGCGCCGCCTGCGCCGGCACCGTCACCGCGAGCAGAGCCAGACCTATGCCGGCGGTCGCGAAGGAGCCGTACAGCAGCGGGGGCGCATAGGGCGCCTCGCCGGTAACACCGCGCATCATCGGGATCAGCGTGGCCGCGGCGATCGCGGATCCGATGATCACGCCCGCCGCGGAGACCAGGAGGCTCTCCCAGCCCAGCATCGTCAGGACCTGGCGCCGGGTGGAACCGACCAGACGCAGGGCGCCAAGTTCGCGGCGGCGGTCCAGGACCGTCATCACCAGTGTGTTGACGGCGGCGATGGCGGCGAAGCCGCCGAGGACCGCGGCCATGGTGTTGTTCATCCAGGCGCCCAGCCTCGCGTCCAGGTTCTTCTCGGTCGCGTAGCCGGAGGCGTCGGTGACCTTGCCCAGTGCGGTGAGTGACTTCTCGGATCCGCCGCGTACCAGCAGCGTGCTGTCGAAGCCCGAGGTGACGTGGCTGGCGAGCGATGCCCGGTCCATGGTCACCGTGGCCAGGCCGAGGCCCCGGCCGTAGACCGCGACGACCTGCGGGGCGGCCTTCGTGCCATCCGGAAGATAGAGCGGCAGCCGGTCGCCGACGCCGACGTCCGCCGACTTCGCCAGGGTCTTGTCGATGGCGACGCGGCCCTCGCCGAGCCCGTCGAGGCGGCCTTCGCGTACGTCCAGGTCCTGCACCTTCGCGAGTTGGGCACCCGAGCCGCTGACGCCCTGGGTCACCGCGCCCTGGAGCGACTTGAACTCGCCGGAGCCGACCGGCACCAGCACCTGGGTGTTCAGCAGGCTGACGGCCGCCTCCACACCCGGCGCTCGGGCGGCCCGCGCCGCCGCGTCCACGGGGAGTCCGGCCGAGTCGGTGACGACGTGGTCCGCGGTGATACCCGCGCGCAGCTGCTTGTCGGCGGCCCGGTTCTCGCTCGTGTGCATGAAGACGAGGGTCGAGGCGAAGGCCATGGCGAGCACGATCGGGGTGATCGCGGAGGCGAGGCGGCGGGCGTTGGTACGGGAGTTGGCGGCCGCGAGCTGGGCGGCCGGGCCCGCGCCTCGCAGCGGTAGACCGAAGAGGCCCGCGCACAGTCGCGCCACCAGCGGGCCGAGCAGCGCGACGGCGAGCATGAAGAGCATGACGACGCCGAGAGCGGCCCCGGCCGCGTCGTCCCCCGAGGAGCTGGCGGAGACGCCGGTGAGGACTCCACCGCCGACGAGGGCGCCGATACCCAGCATCGTACGGATCAGGCCGGGCCGCAGCCGCTCCACCGAGGCCTCGGCGAGCGCCTGCCCCGGCTTGATCCTGGCGGGCCGCCGACCGGCCACCCATCCGGCACCGAGCGCGGTGAGTAGTCCGATGCCGACGGCGGCGAGGAGAGGCAGCACTGACACGTGCAGGTCCACGGCCTGCGGGATGGCGCTGCGGTCCTGCAACTGCCCGAACCACCAGTGCGCGAGCCCGATACCGGGCAGGCAGCCGAGGATTCCGGCGAGCGGTGCTATGAGCAGCGCCTCGGCGGCGACCGCGCGGCGGACCTGCTGCGGGGTCGCGCCGACGGCACGCAGCAGCGCGAACTCACGGACCCGCTGTGACACGGACAGGGCCACGGTCCCAGCCGCCGTGAAGACCGCGACGATGGCCGCGATGCCGCCGAAGGAACCGCCGATGCCGAACAGTGTGTCCTTGGCGTAGCCCAGGCCGGGATCCTCGACGGCGCCACGGTCGTCGCCGATGTGTACCAGGGCGCCGGAACCGGCGAGAGCCTTCTTCACCGTGTCGGCGAGTTCGTCGGCATCGGTGCCGTCCTGCGCCAGCACAGCGATGGCGTCGGCCTTGCCGGGGTGTCCGGCCAGCACGGGCGCCTGGGAGTCGGCGAACCAGGCCAGGGGTCCGGCGCTGCGGGCGGTGTCCGCGGTTCCGGCCTGAGCGAGGCCGGCGACGCGGAAGTCCTGCTGACCCACGGCGGTCTGGAGTACGACAGTGCCGCCCACCGCGACCTTCGCGGCGCGGGCCGCACCCGCGTCGAGCACGACCTCGCCTCCGCGGGGCGCGGAGCCCGCGGTCAGCGCCGTACCCGTGAATGTGTGGGACCCCCACCCGTGCGCGGTGAGCGGATCACCAGGAGGGCTCAGTTCCCCTTCATGCGCCACGCGCACCGGGAAGGTGAAGTCCGGGACGGCGGTGGCCGCACCCGGCGCCTTCGCTGCCTTGGCCCACAGCCTTGCGTCGAGCCGGGCGATGTCCGGCAGCGGCGTGGCCTCCCTCTCCTGGTCCTCGCCGCTGCCCGTGACGACGTACTCGTACTGGTCCTCCGCCACGAGTACCGGAGCGTTCGCGTACCGCTCCGTCGGCACCGAGGCGCGCAGACTGGTCTCCAGCAGGATTCCGCAGGCCGCGACGATCAGCGCCGACATCATCAGCGCGAGGAAGGTCCCCGCGAAGGATGCGGGCTTGAAGCGCACGGCCTCACGGGCGAGTCCATTGGGGCGTCTCATGCCGCAGCACCTGCCATCGCCCGGGTACGGCCGGTGAGCGCGGTCATCCGGGCCGCGATCTCCTCCGCCGAGCCCCGTTCCAGGTGGTCGGCGAAGGCCCCGTCGGCGAGGAACAGCACACGGTCGGCCCAGGCGGCCGCGGCCGGGTCGTGGGTGACCATGACGACGGTGGCGCCGAGGGTGTCCACCGCGTGCCTCAGCAGTCCGAGGACCTCGGCGGCGGTGCCGGTGTCGAGGGCGCCGGTGGGCTCGTCGGCGAAGATCACGTCGGGCGTGGTGACCAGGGCGCGGGCGACGGCCACGCGCTGCTGCTGGCCACCGGACAGCTCACCGGGCCGGCGCCGCGCCTTGTCGGCGAGCCCGACCTGCGCGAGCACCGCCGCCGCCCGGCCGCGGTCCTGACGCTGCCCGGCCAGGCGCATGGGCAGCAGGACGTTCTGCTCCACGGTCAGCGACGGCAGCAGGTTGAACGCCTGGAAGACGAAGCCGAGGCGGCTGCGGCGCAGCTCGGTCAGCTCGTTCTCCTTCATGCCGGTGATCTCCGTGCCGCCGAGGCGCACCGATCCCGCCGACGGCCGGTCGAGCCCCGCGGCGCACTGCAGGAACGTCGACTTGCCGGACCCGGACGGTCCCATGACGGCGGTGAAGGTGCCGCGCGGGAGGCCGAGGTCGATGCCCGCGAGCGCGTGCACGGTGCCCGCTCCGCGGCCGTACTGCCGCCGGACCCCGCGCAGTTCGACGGCGAGACCGGGCGTGGCGGCCGGGGCCTCGGGGCGGGGGTCCACTCCCGCCCGGTCGTCCGTCTGCCGCCGCTTGCCCTTGCCTAGCCTCATGGTGCCGTCTCCCTCATCCGTGCATCAGGTGTGTCCCTGTGACGGAGGGAAGAGTGCGGGGACGGCTCGGCGCCGGGCGTCATACCCGGGAGCCAATGTGGGACCGCTACCGCGGTAGGGGGTCCGGGGCTCCACCGCGGAGAGGGGGCGGGCCTACTCTCCCGGAGCCACCAGCCCCGACTCGTACGCGAAGACCACCGCCTGGGCCCGGTCGCGCAGGTCGAGCTTGGTGAGGACGCGGCTGACGTGGGTCTTGACCGTCTGCTCGGCCAGCACCAGGGTCCGGGCGATCTCCGTGTTCGACTGCCCGCGGGCGACCAGGGTGAGGACCTCGGTCTCGCGTTCCGTCAGGCCCTTGAGCCGCAGCGCGGGCTTGCCCCGGGCCGCCGGGCGCTGCTGGGCGAAGTCCGCGATGAGGCGGCGCGTGACGGAGGGGGCGAGCAGCGCGTCGCCCGAGGCCACCACGCGGACCGCCGCGATGAGGTCGGCGGGCGGCGCGTCCTTCAGCAGGAAGCCGCTGGCGCCCGCCCGCAGCGCTTCGTACACGTAGTCGTCGACGTCGAACGTGGTGAGCATCAGCACCCGCGGCCGGTGGGTCACGCCCGGCGGGGGCGACAGCAGGCGGCGCGCGGCCTCCAGCCCGTCCATCTCGGGCATCCGCACGTCCATGAGCACGACGTCGGGATGCGTGCGGCGGCTCAGCTCGACGCCCTGCGCGCCGTCGGGGGCCTCGCCCACCACGTCGATGTCGCTCTGGGCGGCCAGCAGCGCGGCGAAGCCCGCCCGCACCATGGCCTGGTCGTCGACGATGATGACGCGGGTCGTCACGTGAAGTCCTCTTCTGTCAGGGGGAGTTGTGCGGCGACCCGGAAGCCGCCGTCCGGCAGCGGGCCCACGTCGAGGGTGCCGCCGACGAGCCGCACCCGCTCGCGCATGCCGACCAGGCCGTGCCCGGTGCCGCCCACTTCGAGCGGCCCGGCGGGCGGCTGGGGCGGCGGATCGTTGACCACCAGGACGGTGAGCCGCTCCCCGCCCTGCCCGTCGGCGGGCCGCGCCACCGACAGCGACACGTGGGTCGCGGCCCCCGGCGCGTGCCGTACGACGTTCGCGAGGGCCTCCTGGACGATCCGGTACGCCGAAAGCCCCACCGTCTCGGGCACCTCGGCGTCGCAGGGGGTGAACTCCACCCGCCCGCCCGTCCGCGCCGTGGCGTCCACCAGCTGCCCGATCTGCGCGAGGCCCGGCTGCGGCACCAGTTCGCCGTGCGCCTCCTCGTTGCGCAGCACGCCGAGGAGGCGCCGCATCTCGCCGAGCGACTCGCGCGCGGTCGCCGCGATGGACGTGAACTCCTCCCGTACGTCCGGCGGCAGCGCCGCGAGGCGGTACTCGGCGGTGTCCGCCTGCACCGTGATGACGGACATGTGGTGCGCCACCACGTCGTGCAGCTCGCGCGCGATGCGGGCGCGTTCCTCCAGCAGCGTCCGCCGGCCCCGCTCGGCCTCGCTGATCGTCTCCTGCTCGGCCAGCCTGCGCTGCACCTCGTACCGCTCGCGCAGCACACCGCCCAGCAGCAGCGCGACGCCCCCGAGGATGGTGAGCAGAAGACTCATCGCGTTCGTGCCGTGCGGCGCGACGAAGCCCAGCCCGACGTTCGCCCCCGCCGTCGCGAGCCACACCAGCAGCAGCGTCCGGCGCGAACCCCGCAACCCCAGCGCCAGGCACAGACCGACGTACCCCACGATTTCCATAGGTGGGAAGGGCCACAGCAGCCGCTCCTCGAAGTCCACAACGAGCAGAACCAGTGCCCCCGCAACATCCGCCGCGAAGATGACAAACCAGGCACGCAGCGGCTGAATGACAGCAAGTAACAGCGGCGCCGCCTGCGCGACAGCCAGCGCACTTGCTAGGGCACCGTTCAGACCGTAGTCAGCGGTGAGGACCACGATGGTGGTGGGCAGCAGCGCGACACACAGCACGAACGCCACGGCCCACGGCAGCGCGCGCACCCACCGCCGCGAAGCCCCCGCGAGCAGCGCACGTGGGCGTTCTTTCACTGAGGTCATGAGCCCCACCTTCTCGTGTATGCCGCGAGGGCGTCAGGAGACGCGTAACCATCAGGGGAACCCGATTGTCGCGACTGCGACGCAAACGTAGCCGCCCCTGACTGGTTGCATCGGTACTCAGATGTCGGCGCGAAGCGGTTCGCCCACGTCGTGCATGTGGCGCAGGGCCTGGCGGTAGGAGTCGACGAGACCGGTCTCCGCGTAGGGGATGCCGAGGTCGCGGCAGTGGGCCTTCACCATGGACTGGGCGTGCCTCAGGTGGGGGCGGGGCATGCTGGGGAACAGGTGGTGCTCGATCTGGTAGTTGAGGCCACCGAGGAACCAGTCGGTGAGGACACTGCCCTCGATGTTGCGGGACGTGAGCACCTGGCGTCGCAGGTGTCCCCACTTGTCGCCGTCCGGGTCGGGCATGTCCATCCCCTTGTGGTTGGGCGCGAAGGCCATGCCCAGGTGCAGCCCGAACAGGGCCTGATGGAGCGCGGCGAAGACGAGTGCGTGCGCGAGTGACATGGTCGTCAGGAGCAGCGTGACGTACCCGGCGACGTGGGTGACGAGGAGGGTGCCCTCCACCAGGCGTTCGCGGCCGCTCTGGCGGCGCAGGTCCTGGAAGCCGTAGACCTTCAGGGCGATGCCTTCCAGGAGGGTGAGGGGGAAGAACAACCAGGCCTGGTGCCGGGTGAGCCAGGCGCGGAAGCCTGTGCGGGCGGCGGCCTGCCCGCTGGTGAAGACGAGGACGTCGGCGGCGACGTCGGGGTCCTTGTCGATGTGATTGGGGTTGGCGTGGTGGCGGTTGTGCTTGTCGTTCCACCACGCGTAGCTCATGCCGAGCAGCAGGTTGCCGTGGATGAGCCCAATGTGGCGGTTCGTAACGCGGTCGCCGCTGATCTGGGCATGCCCCGCGTCATGGCCGATGAACGCCGTGCGGGCACACAGGACGGCGAGGACGGGGGCGAGAACGAGGACCCACCACGAATGACCGATGAGCACCATGCCGGCCACGACGGCGGAAAGGCTGAGCGCGTTGGTCGCTATGGTGCCCGCATACCAGCCGGGGCGCCGATCGAGTAGCTGCTGCCCCTTGACGTCGCGCAGCAACGACGTGAACTCGCTGCCCGTGTCCGGTGGGGATGACCGCGTGGTGGCCGTCTGGGGACGCGGCAGAGCGGATTCGCCGGGCAGGGACATAGTGGTGCTCCGATGTTCGGTGGGTGGTGTCGGTGAGTGTCCGGGTGGCGGCCCCGGACCGCGGTGGGGCGGCGGCGCGTACGCGTCACTCACGCCACGAGCGCGAAGTAGCCGAAGCCCGTCGCCAGTGCGGCCGCCGCCGCACGGCGAGCCGTTCCGGTGCGCTCCCACGGGGTCTCCAGCGGCCGGGCGAACCTCGCGATCACCATGAGCAGTCCCGCGAAGAGCGGCATCCAGGCAAGCCGCGCCGGAACCCACCCGGTCGTGTCCGGTGCGGTCGTCAGGCCGGGGATCTCGCCGAAGTACGAGGCCGGGACCGCGACGGCGAGCATCGCCGTCTGGTGCCAGCACAGTATCGTCATCGCCGCCAGGTTGATGACCGCTACCGGCGCCCACAGGGCGGGACGTTTCAGAAGACGCGCCAGTCTGTCGCGCAGCAGGATAGCCGCGCCGGACTGTGTGGCGGCGAGTGCCAGGACCAGGAGGGACGGCGGGTGGGAGTTGGTACGGGACGCGCCGGGCACGCCCACCATCGACGCCGGGTAGTGGAAGGCGAGCAGCAGGGTGGCGAACAGGGCCGCGCCGCCCGCCAGCAGCAGCCACGCCTCGCGTCGGCCGATCCGCTTGTCCGCCCAGGAAACGCCCAGTTGGTAGGCGAACATCCAGCCCGGCAGCAGGTTGAGCAGACTCAGCCAGGACGGCATCGCGTCCGTGTACGGCCCATATCGCAGGAAGTCGACCACCGCGACTGAACCGAGCAGCGGAAGCGCGGCCCGGAAACCCAGCCGCTCGGAGGCGCGGACACAGTATGGGGTGAGAGCGGTGATCACCGCGTAGACGCCGACGAACCACAGGGGTTGGACGACCAGCGTCGACGCGGTGCGCAGAGTCGCGGACGGGACGCCGAAGCCGTAGTGCAGGGTGGGCAGCAGCAGTGCCCATACGGCGGTGACGCCGAGGACCGGGCGGCCCAGGCGCTTGAGGCGGCCGACCGTCCACTCACGGCCCGAGCCCTTGCGGCGCTGGTAGGAGAGGTATGAGGAATAGCCACCGACCAGGAAGAAGATGCCCAGCATCTGGAGGATCCAGCTGGCCGGGGCGAGCGCACCGAACGTGGCCAGTGGGCTGGCGTTGTGCAGACCGCCACTGGTGTCGAGGGTGAAGCCGCCGACCAGCCAGTGGCCGGTCGGGACGGCCAGGAGCGCCAGCGCGCGCAGGCCGTCGACGGCACGGTCCCGGTGAGCGGGGGTCCGCTCTTCGACCTTGGCGGTGAACTCCGTGAAGGCCTTCATCACCGCTCCCCGCCGGCGATCGCCGCGAACGCGCTCAGCGTGGAGGTGCCGGGGGTGAAGTAGGCGTCGTGCGCCGGCACGTCATCAGCGGGCAGGACGGTCGCACCGAAGTCGGACGAGGCGGGGTCCGCGCCGTGGCCCAGGCCGAGGAACTCGACATGGGGAACGCGGCCGATCCAATCGTTCGGTGACCTCGCTGCCCAGACGTGAGCCTCGGTGTCCAGTGCGGTGACGTCGTCAGCGCGCATGCCGGGCGAGCCCATGACGACGATGTCTCGCGCGTCGGTGTCGGGGGCGGCGAGGCCGCAGACCACCGAGCCGTAGCTGTGGCAGAAGAGGGAGGGGCCGGGGAGGCCGGCTGCGTGCAGGCCCTCGGTGAACCGGTTCAGGCGCTCGGCGCCCGCCTCGGCGAGCCGACCGGTCGCCAGGTCCAGGCCGATGCCGGAGGGGGTGGTGTAGCCGGCCCAGGCGATGACGGCCGTGTCCTCGCCCGCCTCCTCCTGGAGGTCGGCGGCCCACTGTGCCGTGCGGTCGAACGTGGAGATGTCGATGTCCGAACCGGGAACGATCACCGACACGCGAGAGGCGTTCTCCAGGTCGCCCACGACCCGCGCGATCAGGCCGCGACCGCGCGGGTCGTACGCCAGGACCTGCTCGCCGGCGGAGGCGTTGGCCTGGTAACGGACGTGCACGGGGGCGCCCTCGAGGTTGCCCACCACCGTGGGGTGATCCTCGATGAGCCGCTGCCGCTCGACACCGGTCAGGGAGGCGAAGAAGGCCGCCACGTCGGACGGGGTGGCCGTGGCGGGATCCGGCAGCTTCTTGCCGAGCGAGTCGTCCGCCAGCCAGGCGGCGGTTCCGGGGAGCGGACCGCCCGGCACGCTCCCGTCGCTCGCCAAGGCCCAGCCCGCTGTGCTGCCGACCAGCAGCGTGGTCAGTACGGCGGTCGTCAGCAACGTCATGAAGCGGCGCATCCAGCTGTCTCCCTCTGTTCTCGTCCGTGATGACGAGAGGAAGGTAGGGAGGCGGTGGCGAGCGGGGCATCACACCCGGGAGCCAAGCCCGCAGTGCTACCCCAGTAGGGGGCGGATGAGAACGACAGCGGTGTACGCCGCCATTTGCAGGGCAGGGGTTCTGTCCCTTTCCCCACGGAGATCGACGAGGCGTTCGTCGGCCGTCCTGCGTCGCCAAGTTCCTCGAACGGCATCGAGGGACTTGAGCCCGCTCACGCCGCCGAGGGCGGCCGTACGCTTCCCTCGGTCTCCGGGTCGCAGACCTCGACGACCGCCTTGCCGTGCAGGGTGCGGGTAAGGAGTCGGCCGACCGCCTCGTCGACGCGGTGCCAGGATCCCCGCCACGCCACCGACGGGGTCAGTACTCCCCGGGTGACCTGCTCGCCCAGCCAGCTGAGGTCGGGTGACAAGGGAGCGCCGTCGAGCTGGTGGAAGGTGACGATGCTGCGGTTGTGACGCGTCGGGCCTGCGATGAGCGCACCCGGCGGGAACGACTCCGGTTCCGGAGCGACGTGCCCGAGGGCAACGAGCACACCATCCCGCTGCAGGAGGTCGAACGCCTCCACGAGGAGCGGGCCACCGACGCACTCGACGACCCCATACACGGGCCCGGAGTATTCGCCGGGGCGGGAGACCACCTCAGCGGCACCGAGGGAGCGGAGTTCGTCGGCGTACGGACCGGGCGAGCTGGTGACCGCGATCACTGTGGCCCCGCCCATGCGTGCGAGTTGCACCGCGTAGCGTCCCACGCCCCCGGTGGCTCCCGTGACCATGACAGTTCGGCCGAGGATGGGGCCGATGCGCCGCAGTGCGCGCAGGGCGCTGTTGGCGGCGACCGGGAGGGTGCTCATCGCGCCGAGATCCGCGCCTTGGGAGACCACGCCGATCATCGCGGTGTCCGCCGCCCTGTACTCGGCCCAGCCGTTCGCCTCGTCGAGTGTGACGACAGGGGTTCCCACGGGAGGCCCGGAGCCGTCACGGGCCGCTTCGACCACGTACCCGGCCGCTTCCCACCCCGGAACGGCACCGTCGGGCAGTTCGCGCGCGGATACGACATCCCCGTAGTTCAGCGAGAACGCCCTCACCTTCACCAGTACCTGGGAAGGGCCGGGCCGAGGTGTTTCGGTCTCAGCCACCCGCAGTCCCGTGTCGAGAGCGTGGTCGACCATCAGTGCCCGCATGGAAAGCTCCCTTCAAAATGCCCCTGAGTGGCATATGCTACCAGGAGGCATATAGAAGGGCTCGCGGTAGGCTGCGCGAATGGATGGCGTCAGACTGGCCGACGGTGACACGGGGGCACCACAGACGCTCCGGCAGCGCAAGAAGGCGCAAACCCGCCAGGCCCTCGTGGTCGAGGCGCTGGAATCCTTCACCCTCCACGGCGCGGATGCGGTGACCCTCGACGACTTGTGTCTTCGGGTGGGCGTCTCGAAGCGCACGTTCTTCCGGTACTTCACCAGCAAGGAAGACGTAGCGATGACACCTCTGCAGGACATGTGGCGTGAGTTCCTGCGCCGGTTGCAGTCGCAGCCGCGGTCCCGTGCCACGGACACGGCAGTCCTCTCCGTACTGCACGACACATTGGTCGCCGCCATTCGAGAATGCGCGGATCGCGATGCGAACTGGACTCATCTCGTACGCCTGGCGCTCGGGCTCGACGCCGCTCACCAGTCCTTCGCCGCTCACAACCTCCGGTTCTGCGACGAGGCCGTTGAGGCGGCACTGAATGCCGTCGCCCCCATCTTGAATATTTCTGTCACGGACGATCCCCGGCCCAGGCTTCTGCTCGGCCTCTTCCTTGTCGCCTCCCGAAGCGCCCAACGAGCCTGGATCCTGCGCGCAGACGACGACGCGAGCGCAGAGAGCCTCATCCTCCTCGTCGACGACACCGTCGCCGCGCTTCCGGCGAGCCTCGGCCTCAAAGCAGCGCCTCGATCCTGACCACTTCGGGCTGTCGTCACGGCAAGCAGCCGGACTGTTCACCGCAGTCGAACCGGCGAAGCCGAGGGCCTTTACATCTGGTCGAGGACGGAGCGTCCAGTCCACGGCCCGTCGGACGGAGAACTCGCGCCGTACCCGCTGGGCAAGGGCCGTCGGAGCGGCGCGGCACAATCGCAGGGGCGGGCCGGCCATCGGCACCGAGGGGGTGCGGCACACCCAGGCACGAGCCGGCCTGGAGAGGGGCGTCGGCGGCACGGCAACCTGACGGCACCACAGCCCGAACCAAGGCGCCGCGGAACCGCGACCCCGCCGTGGCGGCGAGTTCTTTGCTCGGCCCGTGGCCGCCCGCCCGCAACCGAGAAGGGACCAACCAACATGACCGACAGCATCTCTGCCGAAGCCCACGACCGGCTCCTCGCCCGTATCGGCGAACTGGAGGACCAGCAGGCACTGCGCACCCTGATGCTCCGGGCGTGGCGGGCCCTCGACCTCAAGGACTGGGACGCATGGATCAGCTGCTGGTCCGACGAAGCGGTTTTCGAGTTCGGGCCGTGGGGCACCCTGCGCGGCCGGGAGACCATCCTGGAGCGCGTACGGGAGGCCGAGTCCGGATACCCCGCGATGCAGCACCACATCCTCAACATGTACTTCGAGGTGACGGGCGACCATGCACGGGGGCACGGCTACATGTGGTTCCTCGCCGTCCAGCACCCAGAACGGCCCGACGACCACTTCGCCATGGGCGGCCCGTACGCCTGGAGCTTCCAGCGCGGCGCCGACGGGTGGCGTCTCACCGAGCAGCGGCTCGGGGTGAAATGGACGGACGGGCAGGACGAGTCGATGGTGCCCCAGCACTGATGCCCGCCCTCGGCGTTGTCCCCGCGCCGGACCCGCGTAGCCCCGGGTAGCCATCCGACCGCTCGCGCGCAGACGACGCCAAGAAGGGGTACGCCACACCCCCCGGGACGACCTGCCCGGACCGGCGTGTGCTGCAAGTGCCGCCCTGCGAAGAGGCTCCGCAGGGGACACTACGGCTCGATGTGTGCACGCCTTGAACGTGGCGGAGATCCCAGGGACGCAGCTGTCCACGCTGAGCGGGCGTGCTCAGTATCTGACACCATGGTGTTCCAGTGTGAGAGGGCGTTTGATCTAGGCAGATTGCCCTTTATCTCCTAGTAAGTCCCTCGCCAGGTAGGTGTGGTCTCGTCCGTTATGCGCTTGGCCAGGTTGTCGATCGAGGCGATGTGGATCATGGCTTCGGAGCTGGTTGTGAGGGTCTCGTAGTCGCGGGCGAGGCGGCGGTGCATCATGATCCAGCCGATGCTGCGCTCTACCACCCAGCGCCTTTTCACGACGTGGAAGCCGCATTTCTCGGGGTTGCGGTTGACGACCTCGACGTCGATTCCGAGGGTGGCGCCGTGCTCGATGACGGCGTTCTTGAATCCGGTATCGACCCAGCTTTTCGCGAGAGTAGGGTAGGTCTCCTTCGCTTTGTCGAGCAGGCGTATTCCCATCGCGTTCTCGGAGAGGCTGGCGGCGGCGACGGTCACTGCGAGCAGAAGGCCGATCGTGTGGGTCAGGATGCCTCGCTTCCTCCCGACGATCTTCTTCGCAGCATCGGTTCCCTGGCTGGTCAGGGTTACGTTGGTGGAGGTCTTGACGCTCTGGGTATCGATGACGGAGCCGGTTGGCTCGGGCTTGCGGCCCTCTTTTACTCGGGCGAGCGCGGTGAGGTCGTAGTTGAGCTGGGCGAAGATTCCTTCGTCGCGCCAGGCGGCGTAGTAAAAGTAGACGGTGCCGTGACCGGGGAAATCGTGAGGGAGGTATTTCCAGGGAATGCCGGTGCGGTTCAGGTAGAGGATCGCGTCGAACACATCGCGCAGATTGACTTGAGCCGGCTTGCCCGTCGGGCGGCGTTCGAGTCGTGCGTTCCGCCAGGCCGTCAGGGTCGGCTCGATCAGGGCCCATCGGGCGTCGGACAGGTCGCTGGGGTACGGCTTGCGCTCGCTCGCGGCGCAGCATGATCACGACCTGGCCGGAAGGGTTCGTTCCGCAGAGAGTGGGAGCTTCTGCCACTTCTCTACGTCAGACGGGCTTCCAGGCGCAGAAGCGGATGAGACGGGCTGCGGGTCTCGCGCATCGACCGAGGGCATTCATCACCTACGGGGCGAACCACTGTAAAACCTGTCACTCATGTAAGCCGTATAACAGCCTTGAACTGGATAAACGCCCTCTGAAAGAGCGTTTTGTCCCGGCGAGACTGTTTGGTGGCGCTTCGAAGGGCGAGTGGGTCTGTCACTGCTGTGGTGCCAGTGGTCAATGCGACCTCTGCGGCAGGAGACTCCATGGCTCTGCCCGTTTGAGTCGAGTCGCTCCTGTCTGATCCCAAAGCGCCCCCGGTTGACGCTGTTTGCGCCCTGGGGATGCGTCGTGCACGACGGTACTACCGAAACATGACGCGACAGCGCCCGTATCCCAGCGACCTGTCCGATGCACGCTGGGAACTGATCGGTCCCACGCTCACCGCCTGGCGGGCCCAGCGCAGAGGCAAGGGGCTGGACATCGGCCGTCCGCCCGAGCACGACCTGCGCCGCATCATGGACGCCATCCTGTACGTCGATCGCACCGGTGTCCCCTGGCGGTACCTGCCGCACGACTTCGCACCGCGGGAGACGGTCTACGGCTACTTCGCCGCCTGGCAGAAGGAAGGCGTCTTCGACCGGCTCAACGGCCTGCCGCGCCGCCTGGTGCGTGAAGCCGAAGGCCGGGATGCCGAGCCGTCCGCCTGCGTGCTGGACGCACAGAGCGTGAAGACCTCCGCCAACGTGCCGGCCGCCAGCCAGGGCACGGACGCGGGCAAGAAGATCGTCGGCCGCAAGCGGAGCATCGTCACCGATACGCTCGGCCTGCTTCTCGCGGTGCTGGTGACCGCGGCCAGTGTCCAGGACTCCGTGGCCGGCGCCCAGCTGCTCGACCAGGTTGCCGCCGGCCATCCCGGCATCCGCAAGGTGCGGGTCGACGGCGGTTACCGCCAGCACCTCGTCGAGCATGCCGCCGCCTTGGGCATCGACATGGAAATCATCGCCCGCAAACCCGGGACCAGGGGCTTCACCCCGATGCCGAAGCGGTGGGCGGTGGGCGGACGTACGGCTGGCTCATGCTCCACCGGCGCCTCGCCCGCGACTACGAGACCCTTCCCGCCCGCTCCGAGGCCATGGTCCACCTCGCCATGACCGACCTGATGGCCCGCCGCCTCACCGGCGAGACCACCATCTCCTGGCACGACCCGACACCACGTAATGAAGTCCGCATTACGGGATGAAACAACGGGAGAAAACGACCAAGGCCGCGAAGTTAAGCGGGATCGAAGTGTGTCAATGGCTTGGTTTCCGCTGGCGTGGCGGCTCCGGTAGCAGGGTGTAGGTGCCGTGCTTGACCTTGGCGATTCGTCCTGTTCTGGCCCACGTGGCCATCTGGACGCGGAAGCTGGGGATGTTCGAGATGCCGAGGGCCGGTGCGATCTCGCGGGCCGTCCAGGAGCGGTCGGGCGCGGATCGCATGACGGCCAGGGCCGCATCGAAGCGGGACAGGCCGGGTGCGAGGTCCGGCAGGGGCGGTACTGGTGGCGGTGGCAGAGGACCGGCCGGATCGTCAAGAAGCATGTAAACACCGCGTTCGCGTTTGGCGAGCAGTCCTTCGCGGGCCCACCTTGCCAGAAGCACGCAGAAGCTGTTCACGTTCTCCGCGCCGACGGCGTGGGCGAGTTCTTTGCGGCCCCAGTGGCGGCCTGGGTGGGAGCGTAGGACGGCGTAGGCGCGGTTGATCAGACTCTCCTTGGGTGTCGGCTCGGGACGGGGCCTGGGCAGTGGGTGTCGGCGGGAGACGAAGGCGGGTGTGGTCGGGTGGTCGAGGTGGATGCTGACGTCGATCGACTGCACTTTGGTGCTGGTCATGGGCCTGGCCTCGCCGGGAGAGGCGTAGGCATACCGCGACAACGGGCACTTGACCCGGCGGGCGCTGATACGCGCTCGCCGGGCGGGCAGCAGGCGGGTCAGCACGGCTCGGCCGATCGCGCCGACCAGCGTGTCGCCGGCGCCGGTGTGAGCACGGACGAGCTGGTCGCGGGCGGCTTCGAGGGCGACGGTAAAGCTGGCCCGGTCCGGGTCGGTGCCGCGCTTGGTCTCGACAGCATCCACCATGGCGGTCCGCAGCAGTTGGTAGAGGAGCAGCAGGGCCCACATTTCCTGCTCGAGACCGCACGGGTCGCAGGAGCGAAGGACGCGTCCTTGCATGAGGGTGTGCCGAAGCGCGTAGTAGGCTGATTCGATTTCCCAGCGTTCGTGGTAGAGGCGGATCAGGGCCTTGGCTGGGTCGAGATCATGGTCGAGCAAGGTGGTCATGAGCCGGTAACCCTCGTGGAGTGTGCTGCCGTCGGCCAGGGTGACGGTGACGTCGGCCTCGATGACGCGGACCGGGACGCCCCGCAGGTGGACCAGGTAGGAGCCGTCCGGCAGCCGGTCGTGGGTGGGCAGGCGTCGGTGGGAGGCGAGCCGGACCAGGAACTGGGCTCCGGTGTCGGCGATCTGAGGCAGGAGTTTGGCGTCGTCGAAGTAGCGGTCGGCCAGAACGAGCTGGTCCGGGCCGAGGAGATGGAGCAGGCGCCTGGCATAGTGGTTCTCGCCGCGATGGCTGGGGCCGAAGGACGCGCCGAGCAGTCCGCGGGTGCCAGTCTCGACCAGTGTCATCAGGCGCAGGACCGGGTAGCTGGTGAAGCCGTGGCGGTTGCGGGGTTTGCCCAGCCAGCCGCGGTTGCGTTCGGCATCGGGGGTTTTGATCGAGTTGCAGCCGTCGAAGGCGACCGTGCGCCAGCGCCGGTAGCGCACGCCGGGTGTCCTGGGCTGGGCCAGTGGGCCGGCCACCACCTCGAAGAGCGCCTTCAACGGCGTAGCTCCGAGGCGTCGGCGCAGGTCACGCAGGGCCTTCTCCGATGGAGTCGGGACGGACGGTCCGGCCAGCCCGGCTATGAGCTTGCTCCAGACCTTGGCATAGCCCAGGTGCGGGAACAGGCCGAGCGTGACGAGGAAGTAGACGCCCACGCGCGACGGTAGGGTCCGTAACCGACGCTCGACCGATCCGGTCTTTGCCAGCACGGCGTCGACGAGCTCGACGGGCAGGTACTTGGTCAGTTCGCCCAGGTGACCTGGGGCGAAGACACGATCGGCGGCGGTCGGAGTCCTTGCGGGAGTGCTGGTGGCAGACTGGCAGCGCAACGGGGCCTCGGGAAGTCGGACTGATCTTGGCGGATCACCCCTCCTACCAGAGGCTCCGTTGCTCCCACCGGGACAACCACCAGTCCCGCCAACACGCTTGACATGCGCAGTCACCGCTTAACTTCGCGGCCTTGCGAAAACGACCTCTTAGTGAGCCTTTTTCATCCTGAATAGCTGCAGGTCAGCAGGGTGTGGATGGCTTGGACGATGATGCTGATGCGGCGGGTGGAGCATCGGGCTCGTC
>NZ_JBVJEA010000044.1:0-36507 GCF_055581985.1 Streptomyces sp. NPDC042336
CGGGACGTCGAGCGTGGCAGGATACGGAACCAACAGGGCCCCTTCGGTCGCCGGTGTGTTGAGTGGAATCACCACGCCAACGACGAGGGGCCCTGCCTCGTCACCACTCCCGTTGACCAGCCCATTTCACCCTCCAGCACAGGATGAAAGAGGCTCAGTGATCGCGGATCGCAGTTCCGCTCGCGGATGTTCGTCCAGGCGCTGGACCGCCACCGGATGGCCGGCTCGATAGGGAGGGTCGGCGCTGCCGGCGACAATGCGGCCATGGAGCCCTCTTCAGCCTGCTCCAGAAAAACGTCCTCGACCGCCGGACCTGGGCCACCCGTGAAGAACCACGGATCTCGATTGTGACCTGGATCGAGCGGACCTACCACCGGCGCCGCATACAAGCCTAATCTCGGTCGGCTGACCCCCATCGAATTCGAGACCGTTATGACCACACCGGCCCTCCAGGCCGCGTGATCGCACCTGTCACCCGAACCTGCATCAGACCCATCTTTCTTTGGCCGGAGCAGAGGGTACGGGCCTGAGTACAAACGGACTCGATACAGCCCCTTTCGGCTGGCGATCAGGCCGTGGTCAAGGGGGTGTGTGATAGGCGTGCCCGCCCTGCTGCGGCGCGAACTAGCCCCTGCACCGCCGGACGGCCTACGCGATCGGGAAACCTGAAGCCGCCCTGCCGTGCGACCCGTCTGCTACCGCTTCCTTTGCTTCCTTGACGGCCGTTCGGCCGCCCCCTGCCAACGTGACGATTCCCCGGACGAGCCCCCCTGCGAGGACCCCCTCGCCTGCGACGACGACCCGGCTTGCACACCCCCGGGACCGGAGGGGAGGAACGAGCCCGCCGAAACCGGATTCTGCACCAGAGGACCGCCCCCGCCGGACGTGCGCGAGTTCCCGGCCCCGCCCCAGCCGGGCCCACCGTCCAGCCCGTCCGGCTGCGCCGTGAGCCCACTGGCTCGAATCACGTCAGCAAAGCCATAGCCGGCGCCAGTACCGGACGTGTACGAGTTCCCGGCCCCGCCCCAGCCGGGCCCACCGCCCAGCCCGTCCGGCTGCGCCGTGAGCCCACTGGCTCGAATCACGTCAGCAAAGCCATAGCCGGCGCCGGACGGGTGCGGGTTCCCCAACTGATAGCCGGGCCTGGTGCGAGCAGCGCGTCGAGCATCTGCAGCAGCACTTCGAGCATTATGTGTGGATGGATGCAACCCCATCTTCGATCTGGCAGCGTCAGGCACAAGAGTAAAGCCCTTTTGACTCAAAGCCGCCTGCGCCTCAGGTCCCAACCCCGTGTGAACCAGCCCGTCCCTAGATACCGAGTGCAGCAGACGATTCCCCAGGTCGTCAATCGACTGATTCGACCGTGGCAGGATAGGCCTCCCGTCGGGATGCTGCTCGAAGACCGTTGCCTCGATCGCAGCAGCCAGTTCACTATCCGTATACGCCACAAGAACCTCCCAGATGAGGCACGGACACCACCTCTCCCTCCACAACGCACGAACAGACCACCGGGTTCACCCCAGTGGAGGGACTGAGCCTTTTCCATCTTGATCAGTTGGCGAGTTCGAGGGCGACGACGGCTCGGACGATGGCCGTGATCCGGGTGGTGCTGCAGCGGAGCTTCCGCAGGACCCGCCAGCCCTTCAAGGCTGCCATGGCGCGTTCGCCGAGGCTGCGGATCTTGGCGTGGTCCCGGTTGTGACGCCGGCGCCAGCCGCGCAGGTTCCTGCCGCGGAGCGGGACCCGGATGGCGGGACCGGCACCCTGATACGCCTTGTCCGCCCAGCACTTGATGCCGTCGGCCGCCAAAGCGGCCGGGATGTCGTGGGTCCGGGCCGCGGTCAGGTCGTGTGTGGCTCCCGGAAGTGCGTCCGATGCCCAGATCAGGCGTCCGGCCGGGTCTGCGAGAACCTGCACGTTCAAGCCGTGATGCTTCTTCTTTCCCGAGTAGTACGGGCGGTCGGCGGCGATGCGGTCAATCAGCAGGAGCGTGCCGTCGAGGATCACGTATGCCTTCCGGCGGACCGTCTCCATGGCCTGCTCCAGCGTCGGAGCGAGCGCGGCCAGGAGATCGACGGCCTCGCGTATGTAGCGGCATACCGTCGCGATACCGCTCCGGAAACCCGCCGCGAGGCGGGCGTAGGTGTCACCGCAGCGCAGGTGCGCCAGGACGAGCAGGGCCTGCCGCCCACAGGTGAGGCGGCGCCAGCGGGAACCGATACGACGCCGGTGACCCGCTAGGAGACCGGCAAGACGCTGCAGGGTGCGGCTGGACAGATCGACGGCAGACAGGTAGACAAGCACGAGAGCTCCTGGCGGACTGGTGATCTTGGTCGTGAACCCGTCTACCAGGAGCCTTTCTCATGCCCGACACCGAGGCTTCGACCCAACCACCCGTCAGGTTGGAAGAGGCTCAGTGGGTGGAGCGAGGTCGGCCGAGTCAGGCTTTTCGGCGTTCAGGATCAGGCCGTAGACGATGGCTCCGGCCGCGAAGACCGCGCAAATGCTCCAGAACGCGGTGCTATAGCTGTGGAGCGTGGCGTCGGCGCGGACGGCTTGGCTGGCATGGTCCTTGCCGACCAGGTAGTGGGCGAGTGCCGAGGCGGCCAACGAGTTGAGCAGGGCGGTGCCGATCGAGCCGCCGATCTGCTGGGCGGCGTTGGCGGTGGCAGAAGCGATGCCCGCATCCTCGGAGTGCACCCCTGCGGTGCCGGCGCTCATCGCTGGAGCGATGGCGGGCGGCGCCGATGCCGAGCCCGAACACCAGTAGCGGGCCGAGAACGGCTTCGGCATAGGTGCTGTGGTGGCCAATGCGGGCGAGCCAGGCCATGGCGGCCGCGGCGATGAGCATGCCGACGGCGACCGGGACCTTGGCGCCAAGTCGCGGGTAAAGCTGGGTGGTGGAAATCCCGCCCGCTACGACCAGAGTGGCGACCATCGGCAGGAATGCCAGCCCAGTCATCAGGGGCGTGTAATGCAAGGTGCCCTGGATGTAGTAGTTGAGGAACAAGAAGGCTCCGAGCAGGCCGATCCCGCCGATGAAGATGGCGAGGTCGGAGCCACCGCGGTTCCGGTCCACGATGATGCGCAGGGGCAGCAGCGGATCTGTGGTGCGCTTCTGCTGCCAGGCAAAGGCCGCGAGCATGACAGCGCCGGCGGTTAGGAAGCCCCAGATGACCGGGGAGCTCCATGGGTGCGACTCCACGGCGGCGAAGCCGTAGACGATGCAGAACAGGCCAGCGGAGACGAAGACGGTGCCGGGGATATCCAGGCGGGGGCGCCGCTCCGGCTTGGCCTGGCGCGGGATGAACAGCAGGGCGCCGATGATCGCGGCGGCGGCGATAGCCACGTTGACGTAGAGAGTGAAGCGCCAGTCGAGGTACTGGGTCAGGACCCCGCCCAGCAGCATGCCGACCGCTGCGCCAGAGCCGGAGATTGCGCCGAACACGGCGAACGCCTTGGCCCGTTACTTGGTCTGGGTGAACGTGGTCGACAGCAGGACCAGCGTGGCGGGGGCGGTCACCGCGCCCCCTGCGCCCTGCAGGGCGCGGGCGGCGACCAGGACACCGAAGTTCGGTGCGGCGCCGCCCAGCGCGGAGGCGCAGGCGAAAGCGACCAGGCCGATCAGGAGCACAGTGCGCCGGCCGACGAGATCGCAGACGCGCCCAGACAACAGCAGCGGGCTGGCGAGGGCCAGCGAGTAGGCGGTGACGATCCACTGCCGGTCACCGTCGGAGAAGCCGAGGCCAGCCTGAGCGTGCGGTAGGGCGACGTTGAGGATGGTGACGTCCAGGCCGTCCATGAGCTGCGCCAGGCAGATCACGGCCAGGATCCACCAGTGGCGGCCAGGGGGCGCGGGGTGAAGGCCAGGGAGCGTGGCGGTGTGGGTGACAGACATGCACGTTCTCGTTTCGGGGCTCGCGGGCGTCGCGCGGGGACGCCTGGAGCGGGTGTCAGACGGCGGTGCGACCGTCGGTGAACAGTTGGCCAGTGGGGTTGCCGTCGCCCAGGGTGGCGGCGCGGACGATGTCACGGGCGCTCTCGGCGGCCGGGCGGTCGTTCTCGTCGTCGCCACGCTCGGGGTGGGTGGCGGTGTTGCCCGGGTCCACGGCGTTGACCAGGATGGAGGTGTCCGCCAGTGCCCGGGCCAGGACGGTGGTGAGAGCGTTGAGCATGTATTTGGCCATGGAGTAGGCCGGGGAGCGCAGAGGGGCTCCGAGTTCCAGACCGGTAGCGATCTGCTGGGCGGACAGGCTGGAGACGTTCACGATCCGCGCGGCGGGCGCTGTGGTCAGCAGCGGTAGCAGTGCCTGGGTCAGGGCCCAAGGGCCTAGTACGGAGACCTCCATCGCGGCGCGCACGTCATCCATGTCGGCGTCAAGGGCGGACAGGATCCGGAAGTCGGGCATGGTGCTTGCGTTGTTGATCAAGGCGTCCAGGCGGCCGAAGTCCTGGGCGAGTCGGTCGGCCACCTCGCGCATGCCGGCTTGGTCCGACAGGTCCAGGCGCAAGGCGGTGGCCTTGTGGCCTTCCCCGCGCAACTGGGCGGCCAGCGGCTCAACGGCTGCCAGGCGGCGGGCGGTGAGGACAACGTGAAAGCCCTGCTCAGCGAGTTCCCGGGCGGTGGCGAAACCCAGTCCGGTCTGGCGGCCAACGCCGGTGATCAGAGCGGTCCTGACGGTCATGATGGTTCTTCCTTCGGGGGATGATGGGCGGCAACGTGCCGCACAGTCGAGTGAACTTTGTTCAGAAACAGTGAACAAAGTTCTACACTAAGAACTTAGTTCAGATCGAGGGATAGTAGGCACCATGACCACCGACCCCAAAATGCGCCGCGCTGCGCGTCACGCTCAGCCCGACGCGTCTACTGCCAGGACCGGGCCGCGCCGCGAGCCGCTGACGCTGGACCGGATCTCCGAGGCGGCTCTCCAGGTGTGCGCGACCGAGGGCTACGACGCGCTCACAGTGCGCCGGGTAACCGCCGTCCTGGGCACGGTCCCGTCCGCTCTGTACGCGCATATCGTCAACCGGGACGACCTCGACGACCTGATCGTCGGCCGCCTGTGCTCGCGCATTGTGCTGCCCGAGCCCGACCCCACCGCCTGGCGGCAGCAGTTGCGCAACGTTCTGACCCAGATGCGGGACCTGTACCTTGAGTACCCGGGCATCTCGCGGGCGGCCCTGGCGACAGTGCCGACACACCTGGAGACCCTGCGCGTCGGCGAGGGCCTGCTGGCCATCCTGCTCGCTGGAGGCGTCCAGCCGCAGACCGCAGCCTGGGCCATGGACGCGCTCTCGCTCTACGTGGCGGGCTACGCGCTAGAACGCTCCCTGGCCACGCAGCGCAGGAAACACGAGGACGACGAGTGGGTGCTCAGCCAGGACGAACTAGTCCGCCGATTCACCACGCTGCCCGCCGACACCTTCCCCAAGACCCGCAAGCACGCCGCAGAGCTGGCCTCGGGTATGGGACACGACCGCTTCGACTTCACCCTCGACCTGATCCTCGCCAGCCTGCCGCGCTGACCACTACCCGGCTGCCGCGGTTGCCGACCCCTCGCAAGCGGGGCGTCTGACACGGACCCCACACAAAGCGCACCCGGCCTCACCCGGCCGACGGCTTCGAAGTGGTCCAGTCCCAGCCCGTGTTTGCGCTCGGGGCAGAGGTTGTCCCGTAACCGGTGGTGCTTGGTGCGTTGGTTGGGCATGGGTGGGGTGATCTCAGCAGATGATCCGAAGTGGATCGAGCCGTTTGCGGGTCTGACCGATGTGCAGCTCGCGAGGCTGGTGGCGCTGGTACGGCGCCGTAGTGGCGTTCAGCGGGGCCGGCCGTGGCGGCTCCCGCTCGAGGACCGGGTGTTGCTGGTGGCAGCGTACTGGCGTACGAACCTCGCGTTGCGGCAGGTGGTGCCGCTGTCGGAGTCTCGAAGTCCGCGGCCGACCGTATCCTGGACCATCTCACACCGCTGCTGGCCATCTCGCCCGCGCGCCGGCCCCGCAAGGACACCGTCTACATCGTCGACGCCACCCTGGTGCCCACCCGCGACCGCAGCGTCGCCGCGTCCAGCAAGAACTACCGGCACTCGACCAACCTGCAGGTCGTCATCGACGCCAAAAGCCGCCTGTTCGCGGCCATCGGCCTCCCACTGCCCGGCAGCCGCAACGACTGCCGGGCCTTCACCGAGTCTGGCATCGTGTCGGGCCTGCCCCGGCGCCCCGACACGCACCGACGGCGGCTACCAAGGCACCGGCCTCCTCATCCCGCACCGCAAACGACGAGGCCAAAGCCACCACAGCCCACTGCAGGAGGCCGAGAACGCCGTCCACCGCCGGGCACGAGCACGCGTGGAACACGCCCTGTCGCGATTGAAGAACTGGAAGATCCTGCAGAACTGCCGACTCAAGGGCGACGGCATTCACCAGGCCATGCTCGGCACCGCCCGGCTGCACAACCTGGCCCTCACTGGATAACTCACACCCCATACGGGACAACCTCTCGTCGTGCTCGATGCGTCAGCGCATCTTGGCTCCTCGCACCAGGTCGATGACCGGAGCGGTGGCGGGCAGGTCTGATATCCAGTAGTCGGCCGGAGCGTCCTGGCCGTCCGGCCATTCGACCAGGGCGCGCAGGACACCGTCCACCGGTTGCAGCCGCCGCCTGCCTCTTGGGCTGAGGTTAACGACTGCTTGCCTGCAGGCCGCACCGTCAGCACCGTGAACTGTGAGGGCATCGCTCCTTTGCTGCCCCACCGCCAGGTCACCTCGGCGGCCGGGCCTTCTCCAGACGTTACTTCTCCTGGCGCATCACCGCGTCGGGGGCTTCGGCCCTGCGGCAGCGTTCCGGCTCCTCTGTCCACTCACGCTCAGATACAACTGCCATTCCAGCGGGCGGGACCCGGTGGCGGCATGGACACTGACCGCGACCTGTCAGTTCGCCCGCTTGCCGAGCGCCCGCAGTATCGACGGGCCGCCCCCACCAACGCGGTGCCGCACGTGGGAAACGACACAACGTCGATAACCCACACCGCAGGACGAACCCTCTCGCGCAGCTGCCGGATCCGCCGCCGCACCGGCAGCGGATTGCGCCCGAACTGGTTCAAACTGCTGCAGGGCCCGTATGCTCCCTCCGACAGACCAACTGCGCACCAAGTCAGGCCGGGAGAGCAGCACGTCCATTACGCGGCAGCCTTGCCGGTGTAACAGCAAGATTCCCCTACAGGGTTCCCGTGGGCGAAGCCGTCGGAATCAGAGCTGGACCGGTGTTGTCGGCTGCAGTACCGCCTCCACCAGTGCCTCACTGCGCAAGTGGGCAAACGCCTGGTACTCCGGGTCGTGGATCATGTCAGAGAACGCGGTCCGGTTGGGGTACCGGACCAGCACGACCATGTCCCAGGCCTGCCCGTCTTCAGCGACCAGCGCCCGCCCGCCGTCACCCAGGTATTCCACGGTCACGCCGTAACGCGCGTTGATCGACTTCCCCAGCGCTTCGGCATAGCGCTGGTAGCACTCGCGGCCGCCATCCGTCTTGAACCGCAGCAAGTTGAGCATGACGACCGAACCACCAGGGTCCTCAGCCATCAGTGCATCGAGCTCACGGTTGTCGATTTCAATCATTGGAGAACCTCCAGGGGTCGGTATCGGAACTGACACTGAGCCTAGATACTTGTTGGTCGACACGCAAGTTTGCTCTCGTCAGTTGCGCATACAACCATCGCCGCACAGCAGGAGCGCCGTGAACAAGCGGAAACGGCCCACCTAACGGCCGTCGCCGAACTCGTCATCGAGCGGGGCGGGTGCGCGTTGACCCTGGACCGCATCGGAGAGCGCGGGGGTTACAGCCTCGGGATCTCACCCACCACTTCGGGGTCAAGCAGGAGCTGATCGAGCGGCGGGCGCGGGCGACGCAAACGTGGTTCGTGCCGAATCTGGAGGATCTGTCGGCCGGGCTGGACCGCCTGCTGCGATTGATCGATGGCCGCCTCGGCGAACTCGGACGAATCAGCGCTTCCCGCCAAGCGCTTCTGTTGCTGTGGGCAGAGGCCGCCACCCAGCCTGAACTGGTTCAAATTTTCCGCGAGCGAGACACGGCCTTCCGCACGGACCTGCGCGAGAACAACCATGCCGCAATTGCGAACGGGTCATCGACCCTGGTGCCCAGCCGGCGAGGTCGCCGTGGCCACCCTCGGACCACTACGCGGGATTGCCCTGCGACGGCGTCCACCAAAGCGTCGACCAGGTTCCATCAGCCATCCGAGTGGACATCTCCCCCTTCGCAGCGCAGGGCGTCACGGCTCTCCCCTCCGCAGCGTGTCACCCCGGCTTCCGCGCGCAGGCGCCGGAACTCGCGGCCTTGGTGCCGTCCCGCTCGACGTAACCCGGCTTCAATCCAGCCGTTCAAGCCAGCACTGCATGTTTGGCCATGCCGGGTCAGCAGTTGCTCTGTCCGCGACATTCCGCAGCACGCTGCTCGCCACCCGCGCGAGGACTCTGCCTCAGGACCCACAGGCATCGGAACTCCCGGCAAAGGTGCGATCCCGCTACGGTACGGGCCGCCAAACCCCTCCGAGACCAGAACACCTACCTGATGCGACTCCGATCACCGCCGAGGCGGTGTGGTCCTGCCGGGGCTCGCTGCCTCCCACTACGCCGCCGGCGGCTGGAGCGTGGGGACGGTTGCCCTGGTGGCCAGGGACCGTTGCATGATAGCGATCGTCCGGAACGTCGTGCTGGTCCGGTCTTGAGGGGGACATCTCGGTTCGGAGCAGCCGTACGCAGCGCAGGCACGGTCTTGGTGATCATGTGAGTGTCGAAGTCCCATGAACACCTGGCGAGTCCGTGTCTGCACCTGCATCTTCCCTCATGCCCACCGCGTTGGCCCAACTGGGCCGCACTGCCGCGCCGGTCCCGCTGGCGAACGCGGTCGCGCTGTCCGGTTTCCTAACGAGTTGGTGCGTGATAGCGGCTGAGGCGTCGTGCCTGGCCGGTGGCATGATCCGCATAGTGGCGATCATGGTCAATCGGGTGGTGCCGGCGTATCGGCTGTTCACGGGGATATCTCGGCGTCATCTCGCGCGTTTGGTCGAGGAGTTGGCGGTGCCGTGGCAAGCCGGAGCCGAGGGTCGTCGCCATGCTGCACGAGGTGGGGCCAGGAAGCGGGCCGCAGGAGCCGGCGCCCGCTACCAGTTGGTCTTCGGCGACCGGCTGGTGGCCACGCTGATCCATCTGCGGCACGACCTGCCGCACTCGGTACTGGGGCTGCTGTTCGGTGTCGACCGCTCCACCACCACCCGTGCGATCGCGGAGATACGTACGCTCCTGGCCGAGCGGGGGTGCGCGGTCCCCGACCGTCCCGGCCTGCGGTTACGGACTATGGCCGATGTGTTCGCCTACGCCCGGGCCGAAGGCATCGAGCTGCGGCTGGATGCCACGGAGATCCAGGTCCGCCGACCACCGGCCGGCCGCGGCGGACTCACACCGCCGAGAACACCGCGACCGGGAGCACTGCCCGGCAGAGCCCAGCAGTGCAGACGGGGAGGTCGCCGAGGCGACCGAGTGCCTGAAGTTGGACGGAGGGTGCGGCCGTCTAAAGGCGGGCCAACTGCTTGGCGATGGCCTTCTTGACGAGGGCGGGATCGCGTTCGGCGAAGCTGCGCAGGCACTTGGCCATCCGGTCGGCGAACTTCTCCGGTTTGATTTTGATCGCGATGTCTTCGATCGCGAGGACAGCGAACTTGGTCGCGGCCTCGACGACCTTAAACCTGGCGCTGGGACGGACACGGTCGAAAAAGGTGTGAGTCAGGTATTCAGTGTCGTAGACGAAACCAGGGGCTACGACTGCTTGAGGAAGCTGCCGACGATCTTGCGGCCTTGGCTCGGAGGATGGATGAGAACGCCCTCCAGCGGGGCCACGAGGTGGGCGCGGGCGTACTCCATCGTCGGCTCGTAGAGCTCGCCGAGGGGACGGATGGACGGATGTGCACACAAGTGGCGGTCGTCGCGGATCCGCTCCAGCTGCTTGCGCTGGGTGAAGTCGATCAGCTCAAGCTTCTCCGCCGTGTCGAGCACAGTCTTCTCCAGGGCGAGCATGATCGGAATCGCTTCGGATTCCGCACTGCCCTGCGCTCGCTCCACGTCGGCAACCAGGTCCTTCGCGTGGCTCTCGCCCTCTTCATGGAGGATCTGGGCCTTGGCGATAAGGTCGGCGCAGACAGCTGTCCAGGTGAGGACGATCGCGCCGCGGGCCGAGGGAAGACGTAGCAACGGTACGCCTCACAGACGAGGGGACACAGGTCCGGATTGAACACGCGGTTCACGCGCTCGTCAAGGTCGATCATGTTGCCCCTCCGGCGCGCCCGTCCCGCTTGCCCCCGGAATGCTCTCACCACCGCTCCGGTCCGGGCCGACGTCCCCATTTGCTATACACTGGTACCAGCACATAGCTACAGTGCTCGTATGGGAAAGCAGACGAACATCCGCCTGGATGAAGAGGTCAAAGCAGCCGCCGAGGACCGGGCCAAGCGCCGGGGCCTGAGCTTGCAGGGCTACGTGGCTGACCTGATCGAGGCGGACGTGAATCAGTCCCGCGCGACTTTCATGGCCGGCGCCGCATCGTTCCTGGCCGCCTACACGGACGTGTTCGATGCGGAAGTCGGCGAGGACCGGTACCCCGGTCTCCCGGACGCCCCCGCGGAGACGGCACCGAGGGATGCCGCGTGAACCTTCGGATTGACCTCGCGTGGATCCTGGCAGTGGCGCAGCAGATTCCGGGAGACCCCCAGGTCGTCGACTACGGCGTCCCGGTAGCGGCGGAAGCACGTCACCAGGCGGAGATCCTTGACCACGAGGTCTACCCCGAACCTCATCACAAGGCTGCGGCGCTGCTGTGCGAGCTGGCGAGAAACCCGAGCCTAGAGATGCGGAATCTGCTGTTCGCGGCCACGGTGACCGCGGCCTACCTGTCGGCGTGCGGGATGCCGGTGAGCCCTGGCCTGGACACCGTTCTCCCGCTGGCCCGCGCCGCCCGGGACGGTCTACCGGTGCGGGAGGTAGCCGCTCAGATCAAGACCTGGACGAGCTGATCGAGCAGGCTCTGCACGCGGGCCGTACCGAGTCAGGAATCCAGGTCATCCACGAGCGTCGGCGGGCCATCCGTATCGGTGAGGCGTGCTGTCAGACCCAGCAGGGCCATCACGAAAATGGAGCCCAGCAGGATGAGGGTGTTCACGAGTGCCGATGGCCCGGGCAGTCGTCGACCTCTAAGATTCCTTCCCGAAGAGGGTGTAATCGTTCCCCGTCGCCGGTTACCTTGTCCCTCAAGTTCTATGCACGAGGGCTCTGCAACCTCCCTTTGCCACAACGCACTCAGCCAGAACCGACACCCGATGAACAGAGACGTTAGTGCCGCCAAGGGCCATCCACAGAACCTTCGGCGACTCGCCGGTACGGTCCGCGATGCGCTCGGCCTCCGCAAGGTGCCCCATGGCCTGTTCTTCGTTGTGAGCCCGGCCGGCCATCACAGATCCGCCGAGGTGAAGCTGGCCAGTTACGACATCTCGCTCCCGTGAAGCGTCTGCCTGGCCGTTCGTCCGCAGCCCCAGATCGACGAGGGCGCTGTCCGGTCCGGTACTTCCCCTCCCGCAGGCACCTCAAGGCCCGGAAGGTAGTGGTAGGCGCCTCCGGATACCGCGTCGCTCGCACGCTGGGCAGTCCACTCCATCCGCACGAGCGAAAGTTGTGGCGGGTCCGCGTACCCAGCTTGGTGGCCACGTCGTACGACGTTCGGTAGAGGGAAGCGAGGATCAGCCATCCCGTCACTACTGCCGTGCGTGTGGGCCGCTGTGGTCGTCTCTCGGTCAGGCCAGCGACATCGCTGGCCGCTTCCTTGATCTCTCCGGCGCGGACGGCCGCGCACAGCCTCTCGGAGTTCTCTCAAGAGTCCGGAGTGGACGCGCCGAGAGGTCGGGGTCGGCGCCCAAGTCGCAGACCTCCAGCGCCTCCCTAGCGCATCCAGTTCGTCAGCGCGCAACTCGTCCTTGTACGGCTGTCCGACGTTGGTGGAGAACTCAACGCGCATGGCTCGGACGAGGATGACAACGGCGTGCGGTGTGGCCGCCAGCCTGCCCTGCTCGATCCTGGTCGGCGTGTTGTACGGGACTCCGGAGAGGTCAGCCAGGGCCTGTTGAGTGAGGTGGCGTTCCAGGCGGAGACGCCACCCGCACGCCAGTGTGGTTTGAGGCAGAGCGTGCATACTAATCTCCTGTTCTGTTGTCTGCTTCAACACCAGAACGGTGCCCCCGCGATCGGCTTCGTGGGGGCACGGAAGAACCCCGCTCCTTCGAGGTCGAGGTTCTTCATGAAGGGCGCAGTCATCAAGACGATGCCCGAGTCGAAGATCGTGAAGACGCTCATCGAGGAGACGATGAAGACCGCCGAGGGAATGGACGGCGTGCCCTCAGGTGAGCCCGAAGTCGCAGGCAGCTGGCATCCCTACGCAGACAAGCGCGCGGCCTCGGATGTGACTTTCATCGGGAGACAGCGTGGTTACCCGATGGTATTTGCCACGTTCGGAGACGTGGCACCGGCAGCGTGGGTGATCCGGTCGGCTGAACAGCCAGAGTACCGTCGCGCATCCCGGGCGGTCGGGGTGCCACGACCGCACGAGACCCGCATCGACACCCCTCGAAGCCCACGCTCCCAGCCCCCTGCCACCAGCGTGAACTACTCGCATTACGGAGAAACATGCCTGCTCAGGAACCGCCGAAGGAACCGATGGGCAAGCCGCCCACTGACGCCGCCCTTCGTCAGATGATCAGCGGCGCCAAGTCTCTGCAGAGTTCTTTCGGTTCATGGCCTCCCTCACGCTCGCACTCTTCCCTGGCCGGGACGGGAACGGTGGCGACGGCGGGAACGCGGGAAGGGGCTTCGCGGCTTTCGCCGTACCCGCACTGGTGGGCACAGCACGTGGTACACCAGGTACGGTCGAACGCGGGCAGTCAGCAGCCACGTCTCATCGCACACCGGGGCGGGACTGCGGATCATCCGGAGAACACGTTGCTGGCCATCAAGCAGTCACTGAAGGCCGGGGCGGACGGCGTGTGGCTGAGTGTCCAGGTCACCCGAGACGGCGTGCCGGTCCTGTACCGCCCGAAAGATCTCAAGGACCTGACCGACGGGTCCGGGACGACTGCCGACAAAACCCTCGGGGAGTTGTCCGGGCTGAACGCCGGCTACCACTTCACCTCCGAGGACGGCGCCTACCGCCACCGTCAGCCAGGCAAGGCCGTGGGCATCCCGACCCTTGAGGAGGCGCTGCATGCCATCCCCGAAGACAAGCAAATCTACCTCGACCTGAAGCAGACCCCCGCCGAGCATGTCGTCGGGGCTGTCAGCAAGCTCCTGGACCGGCACGGCGCGTGGGACCGGGTCCGCCTGTACTCCACCGACGCGGAAACCACCCGCCTGCTGGCCAGAGAGCCCAAGGCCCAGGTGGCCGAGTCCCGTGACGCCACCCGCCAGCGTCTGGCCGAATACGCCCTCGAAGACGGCGCCTGCAAGAGCGCCCCTACCGAGCCGTGGGTTGGTTTCGAACTCACACGCAAGATGACCCTGAGGGAGCAGTTCACCCTCGGCCCGGGCGTCTCGCCGGTGGTGGCCCGGCTATGGACCAAGGGCTCCGTGGACTGCTTCACGAAGGCCAAGCCCGACCTCCCCATCGTCATGTTCGGCGTCAACACCCGAGACGACCTTGATGCCGCCACCCGTCTCGGTGCCCACGCCGTCCTCATCGACTCCCCCGAGAAAATAATCCCCCAGCCGGGCGACGCCGCCCCGCAAGTGCCGGTGTCTCCAACCAAGGCTGCCTCGACAAACACTACGGAACAGGAAGCGGCGCAGATGGCTGCGCCGCGTTACGAGCAAACGCACATCGCAGCCTGGCAAGGCGTCACGGGTCAGGACAAAGCCGTCGCTATGGCCAGAGAGCACCGCTCCGATCCCTCACGGCCGGCAAACGCGGCCCAGGGCTATAGCGGTCTCGGCTCCGCCGTCCTTGCCTCAGCGGCTTCCCTTCACCCGCTGGGGGCGGGAGGCGTGAGGTCTCCTTCAGCGGCGTCAGTACAGGCATCCGCATCAGCTAATGCAGCCAAATTGTCCCCCTCCACAGCAAGTAGTACGCGCCGCTCGCGCTGAGTGTCGCCCGAGCCCGGGACCGGCATGCACTTACGAGCTGGTGCGTGATTGCGGTCGAAGAGGGATCGCGCGAGGGTGGGTTGATCCAGTCCGTAGTGATCATGGTCGACCGGAACGTCCTCGCGCATCAGCTGTTTACCGGTGTCTCCCTGCAACATCTGACTTGCTTGGCCGAGGAGTTAGCTGACCCGTGGCAGGCCATGGTCGAGGGGTCGTCGGCACGAGGCAGGCGGCGGGCCAGGAAACATGAGGCGGGGGCCGGTGCCCGACATCGGCTGGTGTTCGTCGACCGGCTGGTCGTCACGCTGATCCACCTGTGGCACGATCTTCCGCACTCCGTCCTGGCCCTGTTGTCTGGTGTCGACCGTTCCACCATTACCCGCGCGATCGGAGAGATGCGTGGGCTCCTGGCCGAACGCGGATGCGCGGTCCCTGACTGTCCTGGCCTGCGGCTTCGGACCTTGGCGGATGTGTTCGCCTACGCCCAGGCTGAGGGCATCGAGCTGCGGCTGGATGCCACCGAGATCCAGGTCCGCTGGCCCGCAGCCGGCCGCGGCGGACGCCGGGCGTTCGTCTCGGGCAAGAAGAAGCAGAACACGATGAAGGCCACTGTCGTCGCCGACCACTGGGGCCGCACTCTCTGGACCGACGCCCTGCGGCCAGGGCGGATGCAATGCGACCGCCACACGCAACGAAGGTATCGGAACCTGTTTTCAGCACTTCCCGGACGTGGAAGTGCTTCTGGACGACGGCTACCTCGGTCTCCGGTGTGATCACCCAGGCCAGGCGATCACACCGCCCAGAAAACCGAACAAGATCGCTTTGCCGCACGTACACGCCGCCAGAGGCGAGGCCAGGCGCCGACACTCATCGAAGCGCATCACCGTCGAGCACGCGCTCGCCGACCACAAACGCTGGAAGCAGCTGACCCGCTGGACGCACCGGCGAGAGGCCTTGCCCGACTCCTACCGGGCCATCGCAAGCCTCGTCTCCGATCGCACCGCCAACGCGTGACCATGACCCTGATCAGGCAAACACGCCTCAACCGCAATCACGCACCAGCTCGTAAGCGGTGCTCGACCAAGATCCCTGGCAGCGTCACCTATTCGAGCCTCGCCCGCTCGGTGTTCCGGCATGCTGCTGTGATGACGGTCCGGCGTACGACGATGGTCCGGCCTGTGACGAGGACCCGCCTGCCCGTACCCCTGGTCGCTGAGCTTCTTCGAGGTGGGCCCCGATCAGGTGACCCCGACCGAACGCAACGAGCGAGGCCCCCGGGCTGTTGATCGAGATGTCTGACGTCTCAATCACGCTGCTCGGGGGCCTCATTGGTCATCTATCGTGCCGCACTCGACCTGCCACATGCGCTCGTGGAGTGGGCCACCATGCTCATCGTCACCCGCGAGGGGGACCGCCGCTGCAAGCTCCGCCCGTCCCAGCGCGCGATGGTGGCACTGGTGTACCTGCGCGAGCACATCGCCCTGGCGAAGATTGCCGCCGGGTTCGGAATCAGCGAGTCCACCGCCCACGCCTATACCAGCGCGGTCATCCACCTGCTCGCCGAACGCGCACCGGGCCTGCTGAAAGTCCTGCGCGAGGCCGACCCCGACTTCGTCCTGCTGGACGGCACCCCCGCCGAGTGCGACCGGGTCGGTGACTCGCGCCAGGACTACTCACACAAGCACCGCCGACACGGCGTAAACGTGCAGGTGGCCACCGATCCGGACGGCCGGCCGCTGTGGATCTCGCCGGCCCTGCCGGGACGAGCACACGACCTGACCGCAGCACGCACCCACCGGATCGCCCGGATCTGCGAGCGCCAGGGCGTCCCCATCCTGGCCGATCTTGCCTACCAGGACCGCGGCCCCTGGCTGACCACAGGCATCAAGCACAGGCCCCTGAAGGAACTCACGCCCACCGAGAAAACTCTCAATCAAGCCCTGGCCACGGCACGGGCACCGGTCGAACGCGGAGTGGCCCGACTGAAGTCCTGGCGGACCTTTCGCAAGGCCCGCTGCAGCCCCGACCGCATGACGTCAATCGTCAAGGCCGTCCTTCACCCTCGGGGAGGCGCCGCGGGAACCGGAAGCCCTCTTCCAAAAGCATCGCGGCCCGGTGGGACCTGTTGTACCCTCGCCAGGTCCCACCGGGGACCGAACCAGTCCGCCGGTACGTCCCCGGTCTACAGGTCGAAGTCGAGCTGCCCGACGTCGGTGAACTCCACCTCCAGGCCGTGAGCGCGGCGGCCGCCGTCACGGAAGTAGGCCTCGCCGAGGCCCTCGGCGGTATCTCGCGCAACTGCTGCTCGCTGCCGCCCGCTCGCTGGGCATCGAAGAGACGGGCGGCGAAGGCAGGCGGCAGGCCAGGATGAGATGGCGGATCCGGGCATCGTTGGTGCTGCCGGGGCCGGCGGTGAACCCGAACCGGGCACGCCCGAGGTCGGTCTGCGTCTCCCCCGTCGCGTACATCAGCGCGGCCACGGTGAGCCGTAAATGGCGCTCCGTACGGGGCATATGCGTGAAGGGCTGCGAACCAGGACGGGGGTGCCCGGTTCGCAGCCCATCGCTGCTGTGAAGCGAGCGATGGACCAACCATAATGATCTTCCGCAGCAACCCTGAATCGGACCAACTAGTTCCAGTCACACCTTTGCATCACGGCCCGACGGCCGGGTCCGGCGGCTCTTTCGCCAACTGCTGGAGGCAGGGTTAGATATGGCTACAGGTCGAAGTCGAGCTGCCCGACATCGGTGAACTCCACCTCCAGGCCGTGAGCGCGGCGGCCGCCGTCACGGAAGTAGGCCTCGCCGAGGCCCTCAGCGGTATCTCGCGCAACTGCTGCTCGCTGCCGCCCGCTTGCTGGGCATCGAAGAGACGGGCGGCGAAGGCAGGCGGCAGGCGGCAGGCGGCAGGCGGCAGGCGGCAGGCCAGGATGAGGTGGCGGATCCGGGCATCGTCGGTGCTGCCGGGCGCGGCGGTGAACCCGAACCGGGCGCGGGTGTCGATGATGATGCCGGTGCCGGTCGCGGCCTGTCGGCGGGCCCTGTTCGCGGATGCGGGGCTGCCAGCGGGCGCGGACGGCGTCGGCCTCGGCGAGGTCGGGGCGGGGTCGGCGGATCTGGTCTTTGACGTACCGCTCGACGGTGCGCTGGGAGACGCCGGGCAGAGCGGCCACCTGCCGTGTGCCCTTGAGCTGCTTGACCAGGTAGCGCATCTGCGCGCCGGCGGACTTCGGGATCGGGCGGGTAAACGCCTTGTGCACGGCACGGTCGAGGCCGTCGGAGACCAGACCCATCGCAAAGACTTCCTTCCAAGGTCGCTGTAGGGGTTTCTCGCGGCCGATCACAGGGTCCGGCAGGGGGAATGCCGGAGCGGGTGTTCGGCCGCGAGAGAGGCGCTCAGGCCTCCTGTGAGGCCGTGGGAGCGGTTGGGGTCAGCCCATGTCCTCGAAGCGGGAGTAGTGGAACCGCGCGGCGACGGTCAGGGTGCAGGTGGGCCCGAACCTGTTCTTCTCGATGACGAGGTCCACTTCGCCGTCCCGGGGGGGGGGGAGTCCTTGTCGTCGGCGTCGGGGCGTTCGACCTTGATGACGAGGGAGGCGTCGTTCTTGATGGCTCGACTCTCGCGCATAAGGCCGTCGTCGTTGAGCTGGGACAGGGCGATGACGTGGCAGCCGAGCTGGACGGAGAGGTTTTTCAGGCCGCGGGAGACGGAGGCGACGGCCTGCTCGCGGGTGGTGGTGCGGGACTGCTGGACCTCGACGAGTTGCAGGTAGTCCACGACGAGGAGGTCCAGGCCGTCTGCGCGGGCGCAGGCGCGTGCGGCCTAGGCGATGTCGCTCAGGGAGACGCCGTCGGGCCGGTAGACCCGCAGCGGCAGTGTCTTGAACAGCTCCTCGCCCGGGCGCCTGACCTTCTCCCAGCCCTCGGCGGTGAGCATGTCCTGGTGTGTCATGTGGTGCAGGCGAGGTTGCCCTCGGCGGCGGCGATCTTCTGCATGAGCTCGATGCTGCTCATCTCCAGTGAGGAGAACATGCCCCTTCCGCCGGCCTGAGCGGCGGCAACGGCAACGCCGAGGCCGAGGGTGGACTTGCCCACGCCGGACTGCGCGGCCACCACGGTCACGTTGCCCGGTCGCATCCCCGAGGTGAGGGAGTCGAGGTCGGCGAACCCGTACAGCAGGCCGGTCTTGCGGCCGTTTTGGATGTCCTCCAGGTCCGCCACGAAGTCGAGGTACAGGTCATCCGACCGTGGGCGGCGCCTGGTGCAGGCCCGGGGCGCCCGCGACGATTGCGGTGAGCTGCTGCTCGGCTAAAGCGTGTCTCCTTGATCCGTTTGTTGGTTGATCGGATATGTCCGTCCGGCTAGTGATCACCGATGCGATGTGGGACCGGATCAAGCCGTTGATGCCTGCCGATCCAGTCCGCGGCCGACGGTGGGCCAACCATCGTCGAATCCTCGGGGCCATCGCGTGGAAGTACCGCACCGGCCCGCCTTGGCGGGACCTGCCGGACGAGCTGGGCTCATTCCAGACCGCTCACAAACGGCTGCTCAGGTGGGCTGCTGACGGTACCTGGGAACGCATCCTCGCCGCGCTCCTGGCAGCGACCGACGGTGTTGACGACATCGGCTGGACTGTGTCGGTGGACTCCACCGTATGCCGGGCCCACCAGCACGCCGCCGGAGCCAGGAAAAAGGGGCACCGCTTCGGGCTGAGCCCGATGACCATGCGCTCGGACGTTCCCGCGGCGGCCTGAGTACGAAAGTCCATCTCGTCAGCGATGGACACGCACGGCCGTTGGCCCTCCGCGCCACGGCGGGACTGGCGGGCGACGCGCCGGCCTTCAAGGTGGTCATGGCGGGCATCCGTGTTCCGCGAAGCGGGCCAGGAAGACCGCGAACCCGGCCGGACGCCGTCCTGGCGGACCGCGCGTATTCGTCCCGCGCGATCCGTGAGCATCTCCGGCGGCGAGGCATCCGTGCCGTGATCCCGCAGCCCGCCGACCAGGTCGGTCACCGTCTGCGGCGAGGTCGCGCCGGTGGCCGGCCGCCCGGCTTCGATGCCGAGGCGTATAAGCAGCGCAACGCGGTCGAGCGGTGCATCAATCGGATCAAGCAGTGGCGTGGTCTGGCCATGCGAACGGACAAGCTCGCCATCGCCTACCAGGCAGCGCTCCACTTCGCTGCCATCCTCATCTGGGCCCGGGCGTAAGGACGTCGGGCCGCACAATTGGGAGAGGCACGTCCTCAGCCCAGCGTGGCAGCATGCGGCAATGGTCTTTCGACCCCCCGACGGCGACTATGCGATCACCGCCATCTACTCCGTGCCCGATGACGCCTGGTATCTGGAACTGGATCTCGTGGCCGGGCAACGGAATCTCGTGACCGCAACGATCCCCGACGAGGATCCGGCACGGGAGCCGACAGTGTGCTTCAACCCGAGCGCAGAACACACTGACGTCCCGTACGAGGTCATGCGCTGGTTCATGCACCAGGTCGATGAAGAGATCCATAGCTCCCGTGCCTGGATGCGGCTGAGACCGGAGCTCGTCGAGATCCTCTATCAACTACGGCAGGAGCACATGGGCGTCATCGACGATGACGTCTTTCCCCAGGTTCTGGCGGAGGTGCGTACCACGGTCCCTGAGGAGGACCTCCCCGCCGTTCTAGAGGCCGCCTTCGGGCGGAACCCTGACGGCACCACCATGAACCACCCGCAAACGCCCCAGCCTGTAGGCGATCAAGGAGACACGCTCTTGCGGTCTGCTGGGTGGTTGTTGGGTTGGTTACTGGGCGCTGGCGGTTGGGCGTACGACGATTTCGTTGACGTCCACTTCGGCGGGCTGGGAGACGGCGAAGGCGATGGCGTCGGCGATCGCGGAGGCCGGGACGGCCACCGAGCGGTAGGTCTTCATGTCCTCGCGGGCCCGCGGGTCGGAGATGGAGTCGGCGAGTTCGGACTCGGTGACCCCGGGGGAGACCACGGTGACGCGGATGTCTCCGGGCGATTCCTGGCGCAGTCCTTCGGACAGGGCGCGGACGGCGAACTTGGTGGCGCAGTAGACCGCAGCGGTTGGTACGACCTCGAACGCGCCGACCGAGGCGACGTTGACGACGTGGCCGCCGCCCTGTTCCCGCATGAGCGGAAGGGCCGCCGCGATGCCGTGCAGCACCCCGCGGACGTTGACGTCGATCATCCGGTCCCACTCGTCCACCTTCAGTTCCGACAGGGGCGAGAGCGGCATCACGCCGGCGTTGTTGACGATCACGTCCACGCGGCCCCAGCGCTCGGCGGCGGCCGACACGAAGGCCTTAACGTCGGCGGCGTCGGTGACGTCGAGCCGCCGGAAGCCGGCGCTGCCGCCCTCGGCGGTTATCCGCCCGGCCAGCTTCTCCAGGCGGTCGGTGCGGCGCGCGCCCAGGAACACCCGGTGGCCGTCGGCGGCCAGGCGCAGGGCCGTCGCCTCACCGATTCCGCTGCTCGCGCCGGTCACCAGAACGACCTTGGTGGTCTGCGTCATGACGATGTACTCCCGGTGGATGGATGTCTGTGCAGTCGGCCGACTGCACCACCGAGTCTGTGCGCGGCGGCGAGCGCGCACCAGGACGGCTGCTGCCTGGGTGCGCCACACCCAGGCAGCACACCGCACGGCCGCTTAGCCTGTAGGCATGGACGAGAACCACCTGGGAGCCTTCCTGCGCGCCCGCCGGGCCGGCCTCACACCGCAGGACGTCGACATGGTCAGCTACGGCACACGCAGGGTCACCGGACTGCGCCGCGAGGAAGTCGCGGTCCTCGCCGGGGTCAACGCCGATTACTACACCCGCCTGGAACAGGGCCGCGAACGCAACCCCTCACCCCAGGTCCTGGACGCCCTCGCCCGCGCCCTGCGCCTGGACGGCGACGCACGCACCCACCTGTTCCGCCTCGCCGGCAGCTCACCCGGAACGCACCGCACGCTCCACACGGCAGCCGCGGTGAGCCCGGCACTGCGCCAGCTGATGGACGGCTACCCCCACACCCCGGCATTCGTCCTGGGCCGCACCCTGGACATCCTCGCCACCAACCCCCTGGCCGACGCACTCTTCACCCCGTTCGACCCGGCCGACAACCTGGCCCGCATGATCTTCCTCGACCCGGCAGGGCGCCACTTCTACACAGACTGGGAACGCGCCGCCCAGGCCGCCGTCGCCAACCTCCACGAAAGCGCCGGCCTCGACCCCGACAGCCCCCAACTACACCGCTTCGTCACCGAGCTCACCCAGCACAGCACAGAATTCGGCCGTCTGTGGAACGCCCACCATGTCCGCGGCAAAAGCCGGGACGCCAAAAACCTGAACCACCCTGAAACCGGCCCCCTCAATCTCACCTACCAGGCTTTCGACGTCCGCGACGCCCCCGGCCAGCAACTCATCATCTACCACGCCGAACCGGCCAGCCCCAGCGCCCGAGCCCTTAGCCTCCTCGGCTCCCTCCACGCCACCGAACGCCACACCCAAACCCAACCCCACAGCTAACCCCCATCCACAGCACCCCACGCAGCCAACACACAGAACACGTCAAAACCCCCGCGAGCAGACACAAGGCAGTCCTCCACGCGAAGCCGCCCAGGACGCTGCGTTCATAACATGATCACATCTGCGGCGGTCCTGATGGACCGCCTGCCGCTCCTGCGCCTCCCTGCCGAAGCCGGTCATCACCAAGGGCACCATGTCCCTGACGGCCGACGTCGACCACGTCGTCGCCGCAGTCCGTGGTGGGCATGCCGACCGGCGAAAGCAGCCAGACGCCGCGGGTGCCCGTGCTGATGTTCACTCCCGGCTTCGACGGTCCTCGCCGCCCGCAAGGGGGATCAGCTCTGCGGCCTCGGCGTTGTCGCGCTGGCACACACCACATGATCGTTCCGCGAAGCCAACCCGTCATGTGTGCGACAAGGGGTAGGAGGTGCCTGCCGTTGTCCCGCTCCCGGCCGGAAAAGAGCCGACTGTCCCGTTGGCCGCCGACGCCTCCCTCGGCCCACTCGGCAGCCCGAACACCGCCCGCGACTACGGGATCGGCGACGGAAGGGCTGGCGAATATCTCGGCGAGGAACGGCCGTTCGCCTTGGTGGCGGACGAGGAACCGGCGAGTCGCCCGGCCGTTTCCGGGCGCCAGGAGAGCGGACCATGCGGGACGTCTTCGCCCGGTCGGCCCCGGCGCCCTCACATCGGTCGGGTTCGCCCGGCTCACCGCGCTGCCACTGCCTGTGGTGGGGCCACTGAGCCCGGACGGCATTCCGGAGCGTGAACAGTGCCGCGCACACCGGGCCGACACGCGCGGGAAGGATCAGCGCCAGCGTCGCCGCGCGTTCGCGGACCCGTGCCCAACAGCAGGTGGAGCGCCTGGTCGCCAATTGACCCGCAAGGGTCACAGGCGTGGTCGGCTCCGTTCAGTTCTGTTCCAGGACGAATATGGCGCTGGTCTCCTGTGCCAGGGCTTGGAACACGTGTGGGATGTCCCCGCGGTAGCTCACGTAGTCGCCGATGTCGAGTTCGACCGCCTGATCGAGAGGTCCCGCCGAGGCGCGTCCGGCGGTAATGATGACGTGCTCGGTGGTTCCGGGCAGGTGCGGGGCCGACCTACGGGCTCTGCCTGGCTCGGCACAGATCCGGTAGATGTCACATCGCGCTTGCGGCGCGCAGGATGCGAGGAGTGTGGCCGTGTAATCCGATTCCTCCGCATGGGTGGGGCTTCCCTCGTTGGCTCGCAGGATGCGGATGGCGGAGCGCTGCGGCGTGACGAGCTGACTGAACGGGACGCCGAGCGCGACACTGAGCGCCCACACGGTCTCCACTCCCGGATTGCCCGTGCCTGCCTCCACTTGCGACACGGTGGCCTTGCTCAGACCTGCGAGGCGGGCGAGTTCACTCAGCGACAGTCCCCTGCGCAGCCGCTCGCTGCGGACCGCAGTCGAAATCGCTTCGACCGGTGATGCCATAGCGGATAACTCCTGAGAATCGTCGAGCAAGCCCGGCCGTTCACCCTGGCGAACGTTCGGACAGAATACCGTACAGTGACGGTACGCCGTCCGGGGCGCAGGTGACACAGGCGACTGATGGACGCGGAGAGGGAGACAATGCAGGAGATGAGCGGGGCGCAGGCGTTGGTGCGCACATTGGTGGACAGTGATGTGCGGGTCTGCTTCGCGAACCCGGGCACGTCCGAGATGCATTTTGTGGCCGCACTGGACGAGCTGCCGCAGATGCGCGGGGTGCTGTGTCTCTTCGAGGGCGTCGCCACGGGCGCGGCCGACGGATACGGACGGATGGCGGGGCGCCCGGCCGCCACGCTCCTGCATCTCGGGCCCGGTTTGGCGAACGGACTCGCGAACCTGCACAACGCTCGCCGCGCGAACACCCCGGTCGTGAACGTCGTGGGTGATCACGCGGTCAGCCACAAGCCACTGGATTCCTTGCTGGAATCGGATATCGACGCACTCGCGGGCACGGTCTCCAGCTGGGTGCGGCGTCCAACGGCCACCGAGACGCTCGGCTCGGACGCTGCTGACGCGGTCGCGGCGGCACTGACCCAGGGGGATGCTGAGGAGGCCGGGCCGAGCCCCTCCAGGACCGGCACGTCCGGGTCCATCTCAACCCTCATCGTCCCGGCGAACCTGTCCTGGTCAGCCGGAGGCCGGCCGGGTCGGCCGGTGAAAATACCCGCGCCTCCCGCGCCCGCAGAACAGGACGTGCGGTCCATCGCGAGCGTACTGCGCTTGGGAGAACCCTGTGTGCTGCTGCTGGACGGCGAGGCGTTGAGCGAGCAAGGACTGCGCGCGGCGAGCCGGATCGAGAGCGCGACAGGTGCGCGACTGCTCTCGCGGAACTGGGCCGCCCGCCAGCGCCGAGGTGCCGGGGTGCCACTCGTCGAGCCCCTCGCGTATCGAGGTGAAGACATCACCGTCCAACTTCAGGACGTGCGGCACCTCATTCTCTGCGGCGCACGTGCCCCGGTGACCTCGTTCGCCTACCCGGACAGAACCAGCTTGCCGACACCGCCCGACACCCGCGTGCACGTCCTCGCCAAGGACGGAGGCGCCGATACCGTACTCGCCCTCGACATGCTCGCCGACCATGTCGCGCCGGCCACCGAACCGGTCCTCGCTCCGCTGTCCCTGCCGCCCCTGCCGCGTGGTGAGCTGACTGTTGGCAACTGGGCGGCTGTCATTGGCGCTCTGCTTCCCCAGGATGCCGTTGTCTGCGATGAGTCCATCACAGCGGGCATGACCACACTTCACGCGGCCACCGCCGGTTCGCCGCCCCACGACCTGCTGGGATTGACCGGCCTGTCGATCGGTCAGGGACTACCCTCAGCCACCGGGGCCGCGATCGCCTGCCCTGACCGCCCCGTCATCTGCCTCCAGGCCGACGGCAGCGCCATGTACACCTTGTCCGCACTGTGGAGCCACGCCCGGGAACACCTCGACATCACGACCGTGATCCTCAACAACAGTTCCTACGCGATCCTGCGCGCGGAACTGGAACGCGTCGGTGCCACCGCTGACGCGTCCGCCCAGCTCTTCGACCTGTCCCGCCCGGACCTGGACTTCGTCTCCCTCGCCAACGGCATGGGCGTGCCCGCCACCCGCGCCAGGACAGCCGAAGAACTGGCCCTGCAATTCAAGCGCGCCCTGTCCGAACCCGGCCCACACCTCATCGAGGCCGTGCTGCTGCCTCACCGCAACTGACCGCATGGCCGCTGTGAGGAACGCCCATCCGGGTCACGCCGCGTCGTGGAAGACGAGACCGAGTGTGTGGCAACGCCTGGCACATCGCCGACCACTCCTCTGGGCCGTCCGGCCAGGGCGCCGGGTGGCCAAGCTGCGCCGCTCAGCCGCGGTTCCCCAGGGAGAAGTTCGTTCATTCCTCAGATACGCGCCTGAGTCAGGCCCAGGTTATGTTGGGCCTGACTCACAGGCCGTGTGAGAGCCATCAACCGCCGTGTTCGACGCCCGGTCGATCAAACCAGCGAGGGCGGCGCGGCACGTGGATTCGACATCGGCAAGGTTCGCGCAGGACCGCGCCGTCCTGACCTGGCTCGCCGCTGCCTCTCCCATGGTCAGCTTGGTGTGGGCCGACGGTGCATACGTCATCTCCGTCGATTTCACGTTACTTGCATGGGCCCGCGACGCGTTGGGCATCGTGAAGCGGACCGACGATAGCAGGGGCTTCAAGGTCCTGCCCCGCCGTGGGGTGGTAAGACCGTGTCCTACGTGGTGAGGCGGACGAGTCGCTTGTAGCAGCACAGGGCGGCGGCAAGTCCGAGAAAGGCCAGGTAGTTGCGGGGATCGCGCTCGTAGCGAGGGCTGAGTCGGCGGTAACCGGAGAGCCACGACATGGTGCGCTCGATGACCCAGCGGCGCCGCCCTAATCGTTCGCTGGACTCGACGCCTTTGCGGGCGATGCGCACGCCGATTCGCTTCCACCGGAGCCATCTGCGCAGGTCGGCGCGGTCGTAGGCTTTGTCCGCATGCAGGCGCTGGGGCTTGAAGTACCGGCCTCGGTGGGGGTCGTGTCTCGTTTGGTGACCCTCCACCATCGGCTTCAGTCCTTCACTGTCGTGGACATTGCCGGCCGAGACGCCGACGAGGAGGGGCAGGCCGTTCGCGTCCGACAGGACGTGCATCTTGGAACCCGGCTTGCCTCGGTCCACGGGGCTCGGACCTGTGTGTTCGCCCCTTTTTTGGCCCGCACGTGGGCGGTGTCGAGAACGACGCGGGTGACATCGACCAGTCCCGCGTCGTCCAGGCGGTGCAGCACGGCCTCATGCAGCCGGCCCCAGACGCCGGCCCCGGACCAGATCAGGAACCGACGGTGCGCGGTCGACTTCGAGATGCCGAAGCAGGGCGGCAGTGCCCGCCAAGCACAGCCGGACACCAGGACATAGATGATCGCGGCGAACAGCGTCTCATCAGGTATGTCCTGCGTTCCGCCGCCCTGCGGCCGCACCTTCGACGGAGGGATCAGCGGCTTCGCGATCTCCCACAGTCCGTCCGGAACAATCCAACTCCACGTACCCCGCCCCATGCCGAACTCAACGACGCCTCACCACGTAGGACATGGTCTAAAGCGAAGTCTCGGCTGGCTGGTCCGAAACCGCCGGCTGGTCCGCGACTGCGAACGGCTCACCGCCACCTCCGAGGCCATGATCGAGTTCGCGATGATCCGGATGCTCGTCCGACTCTCCGGGCAGTCATCGCGGTGGAGCCATGAACCCCACCGCAAGACCGCCCCAGCCAAGACCGTCGAGGACCTCATCGCGGCGTAATCAACCGGCGCCCGACAGGCTCTCAGGCATGGCGCCCGATGGCTCCGAGGCGGCCGGCGAAGACCATGCAGGACTCCGGTTGGCAACGGCTGTCATGAGCTAGGCGCTGACTGGACGGGTCGTCTTCGCCGCGGTCAGTGCCCTGTGGGAATCCGTGCCCTGTCAGAGCCTTCGACGGATAGATGTACCGGGCCGGTCGAGCGAAGCCGTGAGGGGCGTGAGCACAGGTGCTTCGGAGGCCGAGGGAACGGTGGTGTGTGTCCTGCGGACTCTGCAATACGATTTCAGGAGGGGATGCGGCCTCGGAGATTGTGCCTTCCACCCGTACTGTGCGGACGTCCGGCACCAACCATCACGCATCTGGGCTGCCCTCACCGCACGCCGGGGGCAGCCCCTCAAGGGGACGACCGTGTCGTCCCTCTACAGTCCGGCCCGGCCCACTCGGAACAGTGGCCCGCCGGGGTAAGGAGCTGGGTCGCGGCGAGCTGTGCGTACAGCTCGTCCTTGGCCACCAGCTCCTCGTGGGTACCGACCGAGCGGACCGTGCCACCATCCATGACGACGATGCGGTCGGCGTCCGTCACCGTCGACAGGCGGTGGGCCACCACCAGCACGGTGGTCTCGCGTGCCGTCTCGGCGATGACGTTGCGCAGAGCCAGCTCGTTGACGGCGTCGAGCTGTGAGGTCGGCTCGTCCAGGAGCAGTAACCGGGGCTGGCGCAGCAGTGCGCGGGCGATCGCGACGCGCTGGCGCTCGCCACCGGACAGCTTCGAGCCGCGATGCCCGACCACGGTGTCCAGGCCGTGCGGCAGACGCTCGACGAGGGTGTTGAGCCTGGTCCGGGTGAGGACAGCACGGATGTCGTCGTCCGTCGCACGGGGCGCGGCGAAGACCAGATTCTCCCGCAGCGTTCCGGCAAGGACCGGCGCGTCCTGCTCGACGTACCCGATGACGGACCGCAACTCGGGCAGAGGCCACTCACGCACGTCCTTGCCGTCGATCAGGACCCGGCCGCTGGTCGCCTCGTAGAACCGTTCGATGAGCGTGAAGAGCGTCGACTTGCCCGCTCCCGAGGGGCCGACGAAGGCGGTCATTCCGGTACGTGGAATCTCTAAGTCGACCTGCTGGTGGACATACGGCAGGCCGGGCGCGTAGCGGAAGGACATATTCTCGAAGCGGACCGATGCCGGGTACTGCACGACGGCCCAGTCCTCGGGCCGCACCGGCCCATGCGCGACCGACGACTCGGCCGTTAGGACATCCACCTCTGTGATCCGGGCTACCGCGGCCGCGCCCTCCTGGTATCTGGATACGGCCTCGATCAGCCTGTACACCGGTTCCATCAGGTAGAAGAGGTACAGCAGGAAGGCGATGAGTGTGGACAGGGGAAGCTCCCCGGAAGCCACCCGCGCTCCGCCGACAGCGAGCACCGCGAGAAAGGCCAGCTGGACGGCGAGGTTGTCTGCCGTACCCACCACGGACTCCCACTTCGCGCTGCGCACCCCGTGGCGCCACGCCCGCCGGGCCGCCGCCTCGGCACGGGCGCTCTCCCGCTCCTCGGCGCCGGACGCCTTTACGGTGCGGAAAGCGCCGAAATTCCGCTCCAGCCTCGTGGACATCTCCCCCACCGCGGCCTGCGAACGCTCGGTGGCCTGCCTGATCTTCGGCAACACCAAGGTGACGCCGGCACCGACAAGTGCGACCACAACGAGGGTCACGCCGAGCAGGACAGCATCGAGGAAGGCCATCACCACAATCGCGGCGACCAGTGTGACCGCCCCCGTCGCAGCGTTGACCACCGCCTGGGTACTGACCGCCCGCAGCAGCGTCGTGTCGGCTGACACCCGCGACATCAGATCGCCCGGCTGCATCCGCTCCACCTCCGCGAGCCGCAGCCGCAGCAGCCGGCCGATGAGGCCGCGGCGAGCAGCCAGGACCACGGACTCCGCCGTCCGCTCCAGGGCATAGGCGCCGAATGCCTCGGCCATCGTGCTCAACAGCACCAGGACGGTCATGGCCAGCAGGATGGTGGTGATCGTGCCGCCGGACGAGAGCCGGTCGACCAGTTCCTTCGTGGCCAGAGGCTGGAGCAACCCGCCGGCCGCTCCTATCAGCGCCAACAACAGACCGAGTGTGACGGCCCACCAGTGCGGGCGAACGTACCCGCACAGCGCTTGGAGCAGCGACTCGCGGGCACAGGGGGAGTCGGCACCCTTCGCCTCGGGGGCGGATGCGGCGTTCACAAGATTCCTTTCCTGCGTGGTCTACCGCCGTGGCAGGGCGCGCGCACCACTGCAGGGCATCAGGACGGTCCGCCGCGACCGACGTGAGGCGGCGAGTTCCTGCGCTTGCGCACGGCCTGTCACGCCACCAGCGTGGAAGACCGGACGCTTCTTCGGGCATCCGACGGTCGTCGGGTGGAACCGCACCGAGTGGCTGGAGCAGGGCGTCCAACCCGCACATGCTTGGCGGTCTTGGTCTCGCCAGGTTTGTCCTGAATGGCCTTTCGGTCGCTCGAACTTACAGGTCGAGGTGTGATCCGCCGGACTATCCGGCGACCTTCTTGCGCGATTCCCTGTGGGTTTCTTTCCCGACCGGCAGTTCCGTCTGGCCGCGCTCGCGGCGTTCATTCGCCAGATTACTTATGGATTGCATATACATCGTTACTCCTTGCGGAAGCACATGAGCTAATCTGCCGCCCTTGGCGGGCCCAGCCAGGGGCGCTGCTGGGCGGCCTTCGCAGGGCGAGGCTGCGTTCGAGGAGGATGCGTACACAGGGCAGTGAGGGCTCCCGGTGGTGCAAGGTCCGCAACGCGCTCCTGGGGGACCATCGCTGCGGGGCCGGTTGTGGGCTGTAACGCGTCAGGAGGCTGGACGGTTCACGGCGGGTCCGTACCTGCGGATTCCGGAAAGTTTCCGTGAGGGGTGAACGGGCGTCGCCGGCCTGCTCCGCCATCTGTTACCTGGCCCTGCGCGACAGCGGTCCCAGCAGGCCGCGGAAGCAACCCAGTTCATCCGTTCCCGATCGGTGACAACCGACAGGCAATGGCACCTGCATACCTGGCAGTGCCCTCCCCGTCAGTTCACCGCACGGCTAGGGCTCGGTCGATCTCCAACTGGAGGGTGAGTGCGAGTCCCAGCCTTGCTGCTCACCTAGCAGCCTTCTTCCAGTCCTCGGAGGTTTTCCCGAGCCTTTTGAACGTCCGGATGATTGAGCTCCTCGAAGATCTCGAGAGCTTGCTGCCAACAGGCTCGTGCCTCGTCTGTTCGACCGACGTCCTGAAGGGCAAGTCCAAGGTGACCGAGGGTGTCCCCTTCGACCCATCGATTTCCGACGTCCCTGTGCGCTTCGAGTGCCTGGTGAAAGCGGTCGACTGCCGCCTCGTGGTGCTGGAGCCGGTACTGGAGGGTCCCGAGGATGTCGAGAGTGACGCCTTCGACCCAGCGGTTGCCTGTGGCGCGTAGTACGGTCAGCCCCTGCTCCAAGTGATCGACGGCCTCATCGAACCGGCTAAGCCGCTGATAGGCGTCCCCCAGGTTGACCAGACAGATGCCCTCCTGCCAGGCATCACCGCGAATTTGGCTCAGCGCCAAGGTTCGGCGGGTGTAATCAACAGCCTTGTCGAGCTGCCCGAGTTGCAAGTAAACGTTACCTAGGTTGGCCACCGCCAAGGCTCTGCCGTCAACGTCTCCGAGTTCCCGAGAGAGCACCATTGTCTGCCGAAAATATTCGATAGCCTCATTGAACTGACGCATCATCGTCAGCGCGGTGGCTACATTGCTGAGGCACCATACTTCCCCGGTGCGGTCGTGTACGGAACGGGCAGCCGCGAGAGCGGTCCGCGACGTGTCGAGCCAGTCGTACACACGGCCGCGGAGATAGAAGAAGCTCCACAAGGCGGAATTCAGCCGCCATGCAATGCCTGGCCTGTCCAACGTGGCGGCTTGGTGCACGGCGCCAACGAGGCTGGCCTGTTCAGTGTCGCACCATTCCAGGGCCTGGTGACGCGTACTGAACGTGAGCGGATGGCAATCAGGAGGCAATGTTTGGAGAGGGACCTTGCGGCGATGCGGAGTGAGTTGGCAGTACGCGGCTGCCGCGCTGTGTTCGTACCAGGTCAAGAGTCGCTCAACGGCTCGCTCACGCTCGTCGGCTGACGTATGGGCGTGAAGTTGCTCGTCGGCGTAGACCCGCAGCAAGTCATGCAGGGCGTAACGTCCCGGGAGACGTTCTGTCAGCAGGTGGGCACCAGTGAGCTCTGTGAGGAGGCTGCGAGTCTGTCGGACAGGAAGGCCGACCAGAGCAGCTACAGCCGACGCGGAAATGTCTGGGCCAGCGTGCAAGCTCAATAGGTTGAACAGCCTCGCAGCGCCGTCGGTCAATACCTCGTAGGACCAGGAGAAGACCGCCCTCACGTCTGTGACGATGTCAGCGCTCGCGAAGGCGTCGAGACTGCCCCGGCTCTCATGCAGCTCGTCTACCACGGCGCTCAGTGAGAAGCCGGGGTTGGTCGCCAGGCGGGCGGCCACCACGGCCAGAGCCAGCGGCAGCCCACCGCAGAGACGGACGATTTCCTCCGCCGCTCCTGGCTCTTTCGACAACCGCTCGTCGCCTATGCGGCGTGCCAACAGTTCGCAACCCTCGGCAGCCGTCAAACTGGACAGGATCAGCGGATGGGCGCCCTCGGTCGCTATCAGACCGGTGAGCCGGCTACGGCTGGTGACGATGACAAGACAGCCAGGGGAAGCCGGCAGCAGTGGACGGACCTGATTGGTATCGCGGGCGTTGTCGAGGACGATCAGCACCCTCCTGCGAGCGAGGAGACTGCGGTACAACGCCGTCTGGGCGTCCGGCGAGGCGGGGAGCCTCTGCTCAGGTACACCAAGTGCTTCGAGGAAGACACGAACGGCATCTTGCGGGGAGACCGCCGAACCGGCTGCGTCGTATCCGCGCAGATTGATGAAAAGTTGTCCGTCGGGATAGCGGTCAGCGAGGGTGTGAGCCCAGTGTACGGCGAGGGTGGTCTTACCGATTCCGGCCATACCGCCGATAGCGCTGATCACCACCGTGAAGGGCAGCCTCCCATCGCTCGGCAGTAGGTTCTGGCTTTGCCGGAGTTCGGCTTGCCGCCCGGTGAAGGCAAGCAGGTCAGCGGGTAGCTGGGCGGGACGCACCCACTGTTCGGAGGCCGGTTCCGCCCTGGGCGTTCCGTTGTCCGGTGCGCGGTGATCTATGGAGGTATCAGCCATCAGCATGCGTTCGTGCAGCTCCCGGAGGGGCGCCCCTGGCTCGATACCCAGTTCAGTCACCAAGATGCCACGCATCCGGCGGTATCGAGCGAGCGCTTCAGCCCGCCGCCCCGAGCGGTACAACGCCAGCATCAGCAGTCGGCACAACTCTTCCCGAAACGGGTACTCATCGATCAGCGACGTCAGTTCAGGAACCACCTCGCTATGCCGCCCGAGTTGGAGGTCGATGTCGAGCCGGGTATCTAGTGCAGCCAGCCGTATCTCGGCCAAGCGAGAGCGCTCAGCCTCGGCGAACGGACCTGGCAGTCCGGCCAGCGCCGCACCTTCCCATAGGTCGAGCGCGGCGTGCAGGGCCTCTGCGGCTGCCGGCACGTCACCTGCGGCACGCAGGTTCTTTGCTGTGGTGACCTGCTGTTCGAAGACTCCCAGGTCCAGGAAGGCGTCTGAAACGTGAGCACGGTACCCGTCCGCGACTGAGACAATCACCTGCGGGGGCTTTTCAACCCCCTGCTCGGACTCAAGTACCTTGCGCAGTCGTGACACATAGGTGCGCAGAACTGGGACAGCTGTGGCCGGCGGTTCGTCCCCCCATACGGCGTCGACCAGTGCGCCTGTTGTAACGGGTCGTCCTCGCTGGAGCAGCAAGGCTGCAAGCACGACACACTGCTGTGGCGAGCCTAGGTCCAGTTCGTCGGCACCGCGCCAAGCCCGGACTGGGCCCAGGAGAGTGAAGCGTAGGGGTGACGCCACGCGCTCAGCGTCGAATGGGGGGGCAGCTCCACGTGCCTTCGCATCGGTTGTATTCATGGATCCACCGAGGGGTCATTTATCAGGATCGAGCGTCCCCTGCTGGGATCACTGTCAGCTACCTGGATACGCGGCCTGCGATTTTCCTCTACCACAACGGTCATATAGGTGTTCTTTCAGTGATCGTTCCAGAATGAGGTTCGAAGGCATGTAAAGCAGGGGATATTGCAAGCGAGTTCGGGCAGACCGCGACAACGGGCTGTGCTTATCCCCCGCGGGTGCGCGGGCGTTTGCGCTGACGGAGCCAGGAAGAAGTACGCTTCACGACCCAGTGGATTTATTGCTCAGTCCGGAGCCGCGCACGAGCCTCGGCGGGCGATCTTCGGCATGCCGTCGCGAGAGTGGTGCAGGCATCGGTACTTTAGTCGAAACCGAGGTCGGCGAACCGACGCCTTGGGGCGTCGGCGGGACTGGTCGCGGATGTGCGGGATGGTGTCCAGCAGCGGGATGATCTAAGCGATGCCATGACGGTTGGGCGGGTCAGTAACACAACTACTTGGAGCGGCGCGGTGCAGACGAATCCGGGGGCGTGAGCGAAGCTGTCCCAGTCCGGGCTGACCACGCGGGGAACCGCCCCCCTCCTGTCACTTAGTGGCATATTGTCGCTTGAGGATACACGGGGAGGGGAGATGGAGTGCACGAAGACGCCGCAATGCAAGGGGGAAGAGCTAGCGACGGCATGCACGGCTGCAGCTGGTGATCTCCAGAGAGGTGGCAGCGGTCATCAGATCGCGGAGGCGGTAGGTCCGTCCGCAGACACCACCTGGCGGCACTACCGCAGCAAGAAGAGCTGTTCTGAGCCGGACGTCATGCAGGGCCGTCGTCACCACCGCGCGCTAACGAGCTGGTGCGTGATAGCGGGTGAGGCGTGTTTGGCCTTGCCGTGGCCGGTTTTCAGGCGTTGGCGGTGCGGTCGGAGTCGAGGCCGGCGATGGCGCGGTAAGTGTCGGGCAGGCGGTCGCGGCGGTGGGTCCAGCGGGTCAGTTGCTTCCAGCGTTTGTGATCGGCGAGGGCGTGTTCGACGGTGATGCGGTCGGAGGAGTGCCCGTGGCGGTCGCGTTCCCACTGTTCGACCCTGCCGGGCAGTGCTCCGGGCCGGGGTTTTGGGTGGCGTGATAGGTTGCCCGCGGTGGTCACGGCTCAGGCCCAGGTAGCCGTCGTCCAGGAGGACCTCGATGTCGGGGAAGTGCCGGAAGCAGACGGCGATGCCTTCGTTGCGTGCGGCCGTGGCATCGTGCATACGCCCAGACCGCAGGGCATCGGTCCATAACATGCGGCTACGCCAGTCCGTGATCACGGTAGCCTTCATCGTGTTCTGCTTCTTACCCAAGACGAAGGCACGGCGTCCGCCGCAGCCGGCCGGTGGGCGCGGGCCCGAATCTCGGTGCCGTCGATGATCCCGGTCTTCCCGTCGGCACCGAGGTGGTCGATGACCTCGGCCAGGGTCCGCAGCCGCACACCCTGGCTGACGGTGCACCCTCGCTCGGCGAGCAAGGGTCGAACCTCCCCGATGGCGCGGGTGACGGTGGAGCGGTCGACACCGAACCAGCAGGCGAGCGCGTCGTGCGTGGTGGCATGCCGAAGGTGCACGAGCGTGGCCAGAAGCCGGTCGACGAACACCAATCGGTGCTTCGCTCCGGCGCCCACAGCGCGCTTCCGCGGACGGGACGCAAGCTCGGCCTGGTGCCGTTCGTGCCACAACGGGCCAAGCTCGGCGACCAGTCTAGCGATCACGCTGGCCGATAGGCCCGTGATCCTCCGGTCGCTGATGATCGCTGCACGAGATGCGTTCCCGCCACATGGCCATGATCGACGATCAGAGGCACGACGTCTCACCGCTTACCGTGCACGAGCTCGTTGGCGCCGACACCACGGTGGTCACTAACGTGATGGCTATCCCGCCTTGCCCATGCGATCCGCACGGTCACCGGCGGAGCCCTCGGCGACTCCGTCGCATGAGAGCTGCGCGTCTCGCTTCGAATTCTAGGTGAGAAAAGGTGACTGCCCGTGTGCCCGCAGTTCCGGGGGAAAGGCCCCGCCTCGCGGTCGAAGGAACCTTCGATCCGTCCGTTCCCTCGGACGCGACAGTTCCCTTCCGACCGCTGGACACGTCCGAGCGGATCGCCGGCTTCATCCTGAGCTCCGGCGGGAGGTAGCACACGGTCATCTCCAGTTGCCAGATGCTCGCAGTGGTTGTCTGGAGTGATGTGCACCGGGAAGGCCGACCGTCATGGCCAGGTCGTCACCGCCCACGGCCTGGTGGAGACGGTACGGACCCGCCCCGGGGTGGAGGACGTGTGGCGAGTCCCGGACAGGATGGGCCCCGTCCCTGCGGACGGCTGCCCGTACCGCCACGGATACGACAGCCCAGAGGCCTGATAGTCCGCGGCGTGCCGTACCCCATTACCGCCGGCCGGCGCGGCTGCCGGTTGCGCGGGCCGCGCCGTGGACCTCCTCGGGCCCCGGCTGGCGCTCAGATCACCTTGCCGCGCAACAGAGGGATCGATGCTGAACCCGCCACCCTCCCTCACCTTCAGGGCAAGCCCGGCTTCTTGCAGTGCCGACACCTCCGCGGGAGTCGTGCTGTACCTCGGCCCGCATAGATGGTGCAACCGTTGCCTCACACTGTTCTCCTCGTGGGACGCGCCCTCCCTGCGTAGCGTGGGCAGGACGCCCCAGGCAACCTGGGCGGTGGCGCCGGGCACCAGACCGTACAGGCGGCGGATCTGCTCGGCGCTTCTGGCACTGGCCTCGGCCTCGAGCATGTCACTTTCTCGCTGAACAGCGGGGTCGATGTGAAACCCGCCCCCCTCCCTTGTCTTGAGGGGGATCCCGGCTCTTCGCAGCTCAAACTCCTCCGCAGGACTCACCGCGTACTGTGACTCGAGGAGACGGTGCATCCGCCGCCTGACGCGCTTCTCCTCCTCGGGCGCACCCTTCCTGAGGACCATGGGCAGGACACCCCAGGGGACCTGGGCGATGGAGCCGGGCACCAGACCGTACAGACGGCCGATCTGCTCGGCGCTTCTGGCACTGGCCTCGGCCCGTCTATGTGCGCTCTGCCTCGGGACGGTGGGGTCGATGTGGAAGCCGCCGCCCTCCCTCGCTTTCAGGGGAATCCCGGCTTCCCGCAGCACCGACACCTCCGCAGGACTCGCCACATAATGCGAATTAAGGAGTCTGATCATCCGTCGCCTGGTCTTGAGCTCCCACTCGGGCGCACCTGTCCTGCGGGCCGGGGGCAGATGGCCATGGAGGACCAGGGGGGGAGCTCCATTCGCCTGCGGCGCGTACAAGGCTGCGATCAACCCTGCACGTTCATCCTCCGCAGTAGCGGCACTTAGTTCCACACGACCTCCGTCAGAAGCACGACCCATGTACTCGCTCCCCGACTCAACGGCCCTCAACCGTGAACGGTTCACCACACCACGTAATCACTCTCGCGCACACGGACACCGGATCCCACCCTCACCTCAGCACGAACACGCACCATGGAATGAATGTGCGGGTCGTACGGGCGTCTTGAGCCACCTGTAGTGGACTCCACACGCTGTGCCCCAAGCCGTCCACGGCGTCCGCACGGTCCGCGAGCGTAGCCTTCAGCGCCTGCCCCGCCGAGGCGACCCTCACGTGCTGAACCGGCAAGGGTTCCTGGCGCCAATGGTCCTGGCCGACCGCGCCTATTCATCTCGCAAGATACGTAGTCACCTGCGCCGACGGCAGATCTGCGCGGTCGTCCCGCAGCCCTCCGACCAGATCGGTCATCGTCTGCGGCGGGACCATCGAGGCGGACGCCCGCCCGGCTTCGACTCGGACGTCTACAAGCGGCGCAACACCGTCGAGCGGGTGTATCAACCGCCTCAAAGTGCGACACGAAGTCGCACACGTTAAGTGGGAAAGCCACGAAGGAAGGAGACATGTGCTGACCCCGGATTAGTGTCCGTAATCCGTTCCCGCGCT
>NZ_JBVJEA010000045.1:0-27681 GCF_055581985.1 Streptomyces sp. NPDC042336
CTTGCTTGAGCCGTGGTGCTTGGAAACAGGCATGCCCGGTTCTGAGGGGGCCGGGTCGTGGCAACATGACCCGGCTACCCGACCAGTGGCGCGGCATCGCCACCCGCTACGAGAAAGACCGCCACCGTCTACTTGGCCGGCCCCACATCGCGGGCATCTTCCTCTGGTCCGCCCGGTGATCCAAACGAAACTGCCTGAACTGCCGGGCTCGGGTCGTGCAGCATCGCGGTCGTCCTTCCTGCCGCACGAACGGGGTGACCCACAGGTTCTGCCTAGCCGCGGGGCGGTTCCAATCCCTCCGACTGGTGCCTCTCCGTCCTCCAGACGACGGGAAGAGGGCGTAGCGACGGCCTGAAAACGGCACCGTGGCGTCGGGACCTCGAAGCCGATGGGGCAGCTTTCTCGAGGGCGCCCCCGGCGCGGCAGCGGCCGGGCCTCGATGAGGCAGTCTTCTGCGTCTTTCGGTCACTCCCGCAGGCCTGCCATGTCCCCGGGCCTTGCGCGTAGCACAGCGCCCGCGGCGAGCAGTGTCGTGACCAGGGTCAGGGCCCCAGCTCCGGCGACCGCCACGATCAGGATCCACGGGGACCCGCCGGGAAGGGCAGTGCCGAGAACGCTCAGACTCAGCGGTACCAGGGTCGCGGTGGCGACCAGGAGGCCGAGGACGATGCCTGCCAGCGCTACCAGGGCCGCCTCGACCGTCACCATCTGCAGGATCTGGCGCCGGGTGGCGCCGATGAGCCGTTGCAGCATGAATTCCCTGCGCCGTTCGGTCGTGGCCAGGATCTGCGTGTTGATCAGGGCGAGCGTCGCGTAGCCGACGACGACGCCGAGGACGAGGTACGCCATCCATGCCTGAGTGTCGTCCGCCTCGGCCTGGGCGGCCTCCAGTACCTCCGTGCCGGATACCCGGACCCCGGGCCACTGTTCCGCCGGCTTCGTGAGGGAGGAGACGAGTTCGGCCCGGTCCGTGCCGTCCGTCGCGCTCACCAGGATCTGGGGAACGAGCCCGCCGTCGGTGTGCCCGATGAGGAGTGCCGCCGGGACGAGTGCGGTCTCGTAGCCGCGACGCCCGTCGACCGTGGCGACCAGCTTCAGTTCCAACCGGGTGCCGTCGCCCAGCCGGATCGGGATCATGTCGCCCAGCCGGTGGCCTTTCGCGTAGGTGGTGGGCAGTGCCACGGAGTCGCCGTTCAGCGCGGTGAGGCGGCCGCTCGCCGCGTGGTACGCCGTCGTCTGGTCAAGACCCTGCGCCGTAACGCCCTGCATGGACAGCTCAGTCGGCTGGGGGCCGGTGTCCTCGCCCTCGCTCGGCCGCATCGGCTCGTCCGGCTCGATGTACCCAGTAGTGGGGATCTGCGCGGATGCCGCGGCCACTCCCGGCTGTTCGCGGATCGTGTCGACGAGAGAGAGGGGGAGTCCGCCGGAGGCCGATGTCACCACGACGTCGGCGCGCAGGTTTTCGTCGAACGCCCGCTTGGCGCCGTCGGACTGGGTCGTCTGCATGTAGAGCAGGCCGACCGCCAGGCCGCTGGCCAGCATCACCGGCATCACAGCGGAGGCGAGGCGGGCCGTGCGGGCCCGCGCGTTGTGTGCGGCGAGTTCACCGGCGAGCCCGGACACCTTCCCGACGGGACGGCCCACCATGGCCAGCAGGCCTCGTACGACGACGGGGCCCAGGAGGCCGAACGCGACGGCCCACACCATCGCCGCCGGGGTGGCGACACCGGCCGCGTCCGGGCCGGCCGAGCCCGCGGTGCCCCAGGCGAGGGCCGCGCCCCCGGCCAGGCACAGCAGCCCGGCGATCAGCCGGAAAGTGCTGAACCAGCGGCGCTGCAGCGTCGCTTCGGCCAGTGCCTCGGTCGGCCGGGTGCGCGCCGCCGCCTGCGCCGCGATGTACGCCGAGCCGACGGCGGTGAGCAGTGCGGTGCCCACGCCGACAATCACCGGTACGGAACCGGCCCGGTAGGCGATCGAGTGCGGCACGGCTCCCGCGTCGGCGAACGCGCTGAGGAGCCAGCGCCCGAACCGGGGTCCGGGGATGGTCGCGATGCTTGTGGCGACGACCGCGAGGCAGAGGGTTTCCCCGAGGACGAGGCGGCGCAGCTGCCCCGGTGTGGCGCCGATGGTGCGCAGCAGCGCCATCTCGCGCCGACGCTGCTGGATGGAGAGGCCGAGCGTGCCGGCCACCACGAACACGGTGACCATCGCCGACAGACCGCCGAAGGCGGCGGCCAGCGGGATCAGATCGCTGCCGTCGGCCACCACGGCGGGGTCCTCGGCGCGGCCGCGATCGTCCCCGGTCAGCACCGTGACGGGGGAGCCGTCGACGACCGTGCGGATGGCGGAGGCCACCTCCTGCGTGCTCGTACCGGAGGCGGGGAAGACACCGATGTTGTCGGTCTTGCCGACACGGTCCGAGGCCCGCGCGGCCTGGGTATCCGCCAGGAACACGTCACCGCCGTCGTCAGGGCCGGTGGCCAGGCCCGACACCTGGTAGGTCCGCTCGGCGCCATGGACCAGGAGCCGTACCCGATCGCCGGTCTTCAGCCCCGTACGGTCCGCGAGCTTCCTGCCGAGCACGATCTGACCGTCCGCGGCGGGCGCGGTGCCTTCGGTGAGCTTGTACGGGGAGAGCACGGCGGAGGACCAGCCGTGGCCGGTGACCTGGCCGCCCGTGGTGAGGGCCGCCGGGAACGACAGATCCTGGACGGCCGACTCCACCCCCGGAACCTTCGCGATCCTGTCCGCCAGAGCAGCGTCCATGTGCAGGCGTTCGGGGAAGACGAGCTCGGCCTGGGTGTTCGCGTAACGCTGATCGCCGGTGACGACGATGGGAGCCGCGGCCAGGCGGTGCGGCGGCGCCGCGTTGTGGATGCCGGTCTCCAACAGGCCCCCGGAGCCTATGACAATGACGGCACCGAGGAACAGGGCCACGAACGAGGCGACGAAACCGCCCTTGTGGAAGCGCAGGGTGCTCAGAGCGAGCCTGATCATCAGCGGACCCCGTGACGTGTCTGCCGGAGCGCGAATGCCTCGCCCCAGGTGCCCAGTTGCCGCATCTGCTCGGTGACCTGCTCGACGGTCGGCCGCTCGAGCGCGCCGATCAGTCTCCCGTCGGCGAGGAAGACGACCCGGTCCGCGTACGCGGCGGCCACCGGGTCGTGTGTGACCATGACGACGGTCTGTCCCGCCACGTCCACCGACTGCCGCAGCAGCGAGAGGACTTCCGCGGCGGTCCGCGTGTCCAGGGCACCGGTCGGCTCGTCACCGAAGATCACTGCGGGCCGGGTGACGAGCGCCCGGGCGATGGCGACCCGCTGCTGCTGGCCACCGGAGAGCTCACCGGGCCGGCTGTACCGCTTGCCGGACAGGCCGACCTGCTCCAGGACCTCGTCGACGACGGCCTTCTCGGGGCGGGTGCCGGCCAGACGCAGCGGCAGCGTCACGTTGTCCACCACGCTCAGTGCCGGCAGCAGGTTGAACGCCTGAAACACGAAGCCGATGCGCTCGCGGCGGAACGCCGTCAGTGCCTTCTCCCGTAGCGAGGCGAGATCGACACCGTCCAGGTGCACCACACCCGACGTCGGCCGGTCAAGGCCCGCCGCACAGTGCAGGAACGTGGACTTGCCCGAACCGGAGGGACCCATGACGGCGGTGAAGGTCCCCTTTTCCAGACCGATGCTCACGTCGTCGAGAGCCGTCACTCGGTTTTTTGCCCCGCCAAAGACTCTGCTGACACCGCCGAGCCGGACGACCGGCTCAGCATGCTCATCCCGTGTCCCGCTCAACGCTGTGCTCCCTGAACTCTCCATGGCGTCCCACCTGGTCGCGAGAGGTGTGCCGGCGACAGCGGCGGTCGGGTGATGGTGAAAGTCTCCTGGTGTGGTGGGGCGCCTTGGACTGCGCGGCCCAGGGGTCTTGGTGTCCTGCCTTCATCCCTGCCTCGACCGCGCACCGCGTCAGGAGCTACGGACGGGCAAGGCCCGGCGAACTCGTCCCCGTGGATATGAGAACGCTTCATCAGAAATCGAGGGCCTGGCAGAGCGTGGTCCAGAAATCGTGCATGAGCTGCACCGGGGGGACGGACGCGCCGACGTGGGTGAGTAGGAGGCCGATGCTGACCAGCGCGACGATTCCGGACATCTTCCTGAAATCGACATGCCGTGCCAGAACGTCGTGCACTCGTTCCAGCCCGGTCCTGGAGAAGCCGCTGTGCCGCTCGGCGAGAGCGTGGGACATGGGTATGAACTCCTTTGACGAAATGGGTAGGTGTGTCAACAGCCGAGCCGATCGGCGATGACGCCCAGCACTTGCCGAAGATCGCGTGTCATGCGCTCGTGCAGGCCGAGATCGGCGATGCCGGCGGTGAATCCCGGGTGGTCGGGGACGAGTCGGTGGACACGATGGGTCACCCGAGTGCCTGTGGGGCATGCGGTGACGGTGTGAACCCCGGCGTACCAACTCTGCACCGCCAGCCGGGCCCTGGCCCGGTCCACGTGGATCTGCACCGGCTCCACCGGCCCGGCGGATTCGGCGCGAAAGGCGCCGGCGTGGGAGGCGGCCACAACGGTCATCGCTCCCTGCCGTGCCGTCGAGGCTCTGGCCAGCACCAGAAGGTTGTCGTCTCCCACCCGCCCTTCGGCGACGGCGAGCAGCAGCGCGGCGACCGCTGTGACGGGTGCGCCGAGCGTGCCGTGCACTTCCCACCGGGCGGGCAGCGCGTCCAGCTCGGCCGGCAGGGCAGATGTGGTGGGCATGGCGAGGAGCCTTGCCGCCGGTCTGCCGCGGGACAAGCCGTGCCTCGCCTCCTGGGACGGCGGGGCATCCCCCGACGCCCGGCTGACCTGGACCGTTACTTCATCGGACCGGCATTGCCTGGCTGTCCTGGGACGGGACGGGACACCCTTCGGCAGTCCCGGTTCCCCGTGCCAGGAGCGGGGTCAGGCGCCGAGCTTGCACTCCCCGAGCAGGTGGAGGTTGCGGCGGGCTTCGTCGGCGAGAGCGGGCATGTCCAGCCCGTTGGCGAGTTCGAGGGCTCGGCCCAGGAGCCGCGCGGCCGCGACGGCGTCGCCGGACAGCCGACACGTCTCGCCGTACGCGATCAGCACGCCGATGGCGTACTGCTGCTCCCCGGTTGCCTCGATGAGGTTCCGCGCCTCTTCGTGCAGGACCAGTGCATCTTCGACAAGGCCGAGGTGCCGGGTGGCCACAGCGGCGTCGGTCAGACTGACGGCCTCGAAGATCTGGTGACCCGTCGCCCGGCTGTGCGCCACCGCCTGCCGGGACAATGTCAGCGCGGTCCGCGCGTCACCGAGCCCGAGCGCGGCGGCGGCGAGCACGTCCAGGCAGAGACGTACCAACTGAGGGTCGTTGCGCGCGCGGGCCGTCTGGATCACCGACTGCGCGGCCTCCCGCGCCTGTTCGTAGCGTTCCAGTCGGACCAGTGCCTTTCCCATGCGCGCCTGGGTCAGCACTCGGTAGACGTCGAAGTCCGAACCGTCCGGCAAGATCACCTCGCCCTGGCGCAACAGCTCGATGCATCCCTCGAAGTCGCCCGTCCGCATGCGTTGCTCCGCGAGTCGTTGCAGCACCTCGAATTCGAGGTGCACATCACCCGCCTCGGCCATCAACGCCCGCACCGCTTCGAACTCAGGCAGAGCCCCCGGTCGGCCACCGAGGTGTCGGGCGAGCCCGCGGTAGTACCGCAACCAGATCAGCGATCGGCGATCCTCCCGGCGCACTGCGGCGGAGAGGGCAGTATCGATCATGTGCTCCCAGCGGCCGAGACCACCACGTCGTATGAAGTAGATGTTCGCTGTCAGGGTGAGCCCGATCACGGAGGTGTCCAACCGCAGCTCCACAGCCAGAGCCAACACCGCCTCGATGTTGTCCCATTCGCGATCAAGCCATGCGAGCCCGCCCATCAGACCGTCCATCGCGGGGAGGAGACCGGTCGGGTGGGTGATCGTGACGGGCAGGGGTGCCAGTTCATGCCGCAGAGCCCGGTTCGCCGCCAGCACGCCGCTCAGGTAGTAGTCGGCCAGTCTGGCCACCGCGGTCACACCGTCGGGCTCGGTGCCGTCCGCGCGAGCCGCCTGCCGCAGCAGGTCGTGCATCCGATAGCGGCCCGCCGTCGACTCCTGGACCAGATGCGCGTCGACCAGTTCCTCCAGCAGCTCCCGGGCGTTGCTCACCGGGATGCCGACAAGCGCGGCGGCGCCGTACACACAGATGTCGGTGCCCGAAGCCTGCCCCAGCAATCGGAACATGCGCCGCTGGGCAGGGTCGAGCTGGCGCAGCGACATCGCGAACACGTCCGACACCGACAGCTCGCCCTCGCGCAGCCGTTCCACCAGGGTGTCGAGTGTCCACGCGGGCCGGTGCCGCAGACGCGCGGCGGCCACCCGGATGGCCAGTGGCAGGTTCCCGCATCGGCGCAGCACCTCGGCGACATCACCAGGACGAGGCCCGCCCGCCGATGCGACGAACAGTTCAGCGGCGTCCTGGTCCGGCAGGACGTCCAGCGAGATCGGTCGGATGCCGTCCAGTTCCACCATCCGTCGACGGCTGGTGAGGACGGCGAAACTCCGGCCGGCACCGGGGAGCAGATGGCGCACATGATCGGCGTCGGCGGCGTTGTCCAGCAGTACGATCGCGCGACGGGCCGCCAGCTCCGACCGCCACAGCGCGGCCCGCTCGACGACCCCGTCGGGAATCCTGCCGGGCGGGACTTCGAGCGCGGCCAGCAGCACCCGCAGTGCCTCCGCGGGCTCGACCGGCTCCCGGCCCGGAGTGAACCCGTGGAGATCCAAGTAGAGCTGGCCATCGGGAAAGTCGGCGGTCAGCAGATGCGCTCCGTGTACGGCCAGCGCGGTCTTGCCGACCCCGCCCATGCCGTCGATCGCCACCATCGGCGTGTTCCGTGCCGCGTCGAGGAGGGCGGCCAGCTCCTGACGGCGCCCGGTGAAGGCCGGGATGTCGTGGGGCAGTTGGTTGCGCACCGGCGCAGCCTCTCCACTGCTCGCGGCGGGCCCGTTCTTGGCCCGCTCCCACACCTCACGCATCGTCCTGGGATCGCGACCGGCCACCTTGCACAGTGCCACCACCGTCGGCCAAGGAGGAACGGCCTGGCCGGAAAAGTAGCGCGACAGCGAGGAACTGCTGCCCTGCACATCACGGGCCAGCTCCCGCAGGCTCCGCCCGGTCAGATCGCGCAATTGCCGCAGCTGCCCTGCCAGATCCTCAGACACGTTCGACCTCCAGCTTCACCCGCTGATCTTAAAGAGTTGGGGCGGGCGGCGGTCGACTCGTGAGAACAGTCGGCCGCCGGTCGAAGCCCGCAAGCGTTCGGAGAAATACACAGCGCAGGGAATCCGACTATGTCGACCAGCCTTCGAAAGCTGACAGGGGCCGGCCCTTGCTGTTCTCCTTGACTCCATGAGTGCCGGAGTGTCGGACTCCGTATGTGTCTGTTTCGAACTGCGCGGTCAGAGTTCGGTGGTTGGGTAGGTTTCGACTGGTTGTTGGTGCGCGTTGTGCCGCTGGAGAGGAGTGCCGTGGAGCCGCTGGCGGCTGGGGATCCGGTGCAGGTGGGGAGTTTCGTGTTGCGTGGGCGGCTGGGCGCGGGCGGGATGGGGGAGGTGTTTTTGGGGCGTTCGCCGGGTGGGCGTGCGGTGGCGGTGAAGGTGGTGCATCCGGACCTGGCGCGGCAGGCGGAGTTCCGGCGTCGTTTCCGGCGGGAGGTGGCCGCCGCGCAAGCAGTCAGTGGTGCGTTCACCGCGCCGGTGGTGGCAGCCGGTCCGGAAGACGAGCCACCGTGGATCGCGACCGTCTATATTCCCGGGCCGACCCTGACCGATGCGGTGACCAGGAGCGGGCCGTTGCCGGAAGACTCGGTGTGGCCCGTGGCAGCCGGGCTGGCCGAGGCGTTGCAGGCTATCCACGCCAAGGACCTGCTCCACCGTGACCTCAAGCCGTCGAACGTGTTGCTCGCCGCGGACGGCCCGCGCGTGATCGACTTCGGGATCGCCCGCGCGATGGACGCCACCGTGCTGACCGGCACCGGCACGGCGATCGGCACGCCGGGCTTCATGTCCCCGGAGCAAGCCGAAGGCGGCCAGATCGGTCCGGCCAGCGATGTCTTCGCCCTCGGAGCCGTGATCGCATTCGCCGCCACCGGCCACGCGCCCTTCGGGCTGGGCCCGCCGCTGGCCATCCTGCACCGCGTTGTCAATGGCGAGCCACGGCTGGACGGGCTGACCGACCCGCTACACGCCCTGGTCGCCGCGTGCCTGGCGAAGAACCCCGCAGACAGACCCACCACCGTCCAACTCCTCGGACAGATCACCGCTCACTGGGATCCACCCGATGACGTCCTGCCTACCCCGCCGTGGCCCCAGGCCGTGACCGCCCTGATCCAGACACGCGCCATACCCGCCACCACGCCATACACCACCCCGCCCTCCCACGATTCCGCGCTCCCGCTCACCACACCCCCACGGCACGCCCAGACCCACCCGCGCCAGCGGCCACCGGATACGGACCGCCCGGCCGGCCCCGCCGGAGACTCCGAGCCGAAGCCTCGCGCCCTGCGCCGCCGCCACTGGTACGCGATCAAGCTCGCAAGGTCGGGCGAGTTCGAGGAGGCGGCACGCGTGCTCGCCGACCTCATTCGTGATCGGGCCCGGGCGTGGGGACCTGACCACCACGGAACCCTGTATGTCCGTCTATACCATGCCACCTGCCTCGGAAAGTCGGGGGAGCCTGCGGAGGCCGCGTGCCTGCTGGCCGACCTCATTCCGGACATGGCACGCGTCCGGGGAGCCGGCCACTACTACACCCTGGAGGTTCGCCGACGCCACGCCCTGGCCGTTGGTGAAGCGGGGGAGCCTGCGGACGCAGCGCGCCTGCTGGGCGACCTCATCCCTGACCTGGTCCGCAACGGAGCCACCGATGCCAAGATTCTGACCGCTCGCGGCGACCACGCCGCCTTCCTCGGAGGGGCGGGGGAGCGTGCGGAGGCCGCGCGCCTGCTGGCCGGCCTCGTTCCGGACATGGCACGCGTGTTGGGACCCGGGCACCGCGACACCCTCGGTGCCCGCATGGGCCACGCCGTCTTCCTCGGAGAGGCGGGGGAGCGTGCGGAGGCCGCGCGCCTGCTGGCCGGCCTCGTTCCGGACATGGCACGCGTGTTGGGACCCGAGCACCCCGACACCCTCGGTGCCCGATCGTTTTCAGATCGCTGGAGCGAGTGAGGGGGCGCTTCGGAGGCCGGCTGTGAGAGTCGGCCGCCACACGAAGCCCGGCACTGGAGGGCTGGGCCGCAGCCTGTCGGTCCTCGGCTCGAGGGACGGCCGGTACCCAGCGAAGTGCTGTGCCTCAGCCCTCCACGATGCGGCCGCTCGTGTCGTGGTGGGGGTCGGGCATCTTGTCGAAGACGTCGGCGAGGACGGACGTCGTCTTCCGGCCGGTTCTTGACTTCCGTCGCGGTGTACGCCTCGCGCATGCTTCACCCGTCATCGCTCCGCTGGCGTGCCGTCTTGCTGTCGGTGCACGTGAGCGCTCCTCGTTCACCGACGTCCACATCCCGGGGAACACGCTCTTGCACGGCTCCCCTTCACCATGTCCCGCAGCAGCTGGTACTGCGGCACGACGGGACCGGAGCAGCACGGATTCCTCCAACGTGCCCGCGAGCGGAACCCCAACGGGACGCTCGGCCAGGCACTGTATGCCATCACCGACCTGCCCGCCCCCACAAGAACCAGGTGTACGCCGTGTGTCTCAGGCCGAGGCCGAACCGTGCCGGATGGCCGGTCACGCGCATGCGAAGGGATGACTGGACCGAATCAAGTGTGGGACCGGAGCCGGTCGTTGAGCGCGGCACCGACATCAGGACAGTTCTTCCGGACCGTGTCGAGGAAGGCGCGCAGCACCGGGGAGTGATCGCGGGCCGCGAAGGACAGGACGAGATCGGGCAGGGGCGTGCGCGGGGTCACTTCGCAGAACCGCACTCCCGGACGCGGGACTGCCCTCATGCGGGATGGCCCCAGGCCGACGCCCACGCCGGAGGCGGCGAGGCCGATGATCGTGTGCACGTCCCTCGCCACGGTCGCGTCGCCGAGAGCCGATGAGTCCGGGCCCAGAAGGGTGCGCAGTTCGGCGACTACGGCGGGCTCGTCCTCGCCGGCCGACACGATCAGCGGCTGTCGCCGCAACTGACCGGCACTTACGGACTGTTGACCCGCATAAGGGTGCAGCGTACTTACCACAGCGATCACGTGGTCGCTTCCGATCGGGACGGACACGAGATGCTCGACCCCGGCACCCCGTGGTGGGCCGAGGGTGAGGGCCACGTCCAGCTCCCCGGCGACAAGAGCTGGGCTGCTGCGGCTGGTCGCCATCTCGTGCAGTTCCAGTCTCACGTCGGGCCGTTCACGGCCGAACCGGCTCAGGACGCCCGGGAGCGGGTCGAGCAGTGCCGAGGCGATGAAGCCGAGTCGCAGACGTCCTGTCTCGCCGCGCGCGGCCCGGCCCGCGTCGACCGTGGCCGCCGCGATCTCGTCGAGCGCCCGGCGCGCCCGCGCGAGGAACGCCTCGCCGGCGGCGGTCGGGAACACCCCCTGACGTGTGCGGTCGAACAGCCGGGCCCCCACCTCGCGCTCCAGGTCGGCGATCTGCTTGGACAGCGGCGGCTGCGCGATGCCCAGCTCGCCGGCCGCCCGGCCGAAGTGTTGGTGCTCGGCGAGAGCAACCGCGTACCGCAGGTGCCGCGCTTCCATGTCCTGCCCTCCATCTGATCGACTACTGGCAATACCTCAAAGATATGGCCATGCCACTTACCAGATCTATGAATGGATGGCGCTGTGGTTCCTGTCTGGAATGGAGCCATGAAGAACGCATCTCTGACCGACACGGTCTTCGTTTTCGTGCACGGCGCCTGGCACAGCTCCGGACAATGGGCGGCGACGCAGCGCGCGCTGTCCGGACTGGGCGCGGCGAGCGTGGCCGTCGACATGCCGGGGCACGGCTTCGACGCACCCCTGCCCACCGGTTACCTGCTGCCCGGCCAGCCGGGCCTGCTGACCGAGAAGTCACAGCTCGCCACCCTGACGATGGACGACTGCGCCGAGGCAGTCCTGAGCGTCCTGCTCCAGGTGCGTCCCTATCGCACGGTCGTGCTCGTCGCGCACAGCGCGGGCGGCGGTCCCGCGTCCCTGGCCGCGGAGCGGGCGCCCGAACTGGTGGACCGGATCGTCTACCTGTCCGCGTTCGTCCCGGGCGGGCGGCCGCGGTTCTTCGATTACCTCGGCTCACCCGAGAATGCCACCGCGCTGGGCCAGAGCCTGAACCTGGGCGACCCCGGGGCCCTGGGCGCCGTACGGATCAATCCGCTCTCACCGGACCCCGCCTACCTCGACGAACTGCGGGAAACCCACTACCACGACACCCCCCTGGACCGCTTTGACCGGTGGCGGTCCGCGCTGAGCCCTGATCTGCCCCTGGCGATCCCGACGACTCCGGTCACCCTGACCACGGAACGGTGGGGTCGGATTCCACGAACCTTCCTGCGCTGCGCCGACGACCGGGCGCTGGCACCGGCCGCGCAGGACCTGATGATCGCGGAGGCCGACCTGGCCTTCCCCGCCAACCCGTTCACCGTGCATACCCTGCCCGGCAGTCACAGCCCGTTCGCCGCCCGGCCGGGCGACCTCGCCGAGGCCCTCGCCTCGTGAGCCGGCATCGGACCTTGAAGGGCTCCCCGTCCCTGAGCGGGAGACGGCCCGAAGCCGACGGCGGGCGGCTCGTACTGCTGGTCGTACTGAGCGCGACATTCGTGCAGTTGCTCAACGTCACCGTCGCGCAGATCGCCGCACCGGCGATCCGGACCGACCTGGGTGCCGACTCAGGTGCCGTACAGCTGATCCTCGCCGGCTACACCCTGGCCTACGCCTGCTTGCTCATCACGGCCGCGCGCCTCGGCGAACGGTACGGCTACCACCGTCTGTTCGTGCTCGGCACCGTCGTCTTCACAGCCGGTTCAGTAGCCGCCGCGTGTGCTCCCGATGCCGTATTCCTCATTGCGGCCCGGCTGATCCAGGGCGCGGGCAGCGGCTTGGTCGCCCCGCAGGTTCTGTCGATCATCCAGGTCGCCGTCCCCGCTGCCCGGCGCCCACGGGCCCTCGGACTGTTCGGTGCCACGATGGGCCTGGCGTCGCTGGCCGGGCCGCTGATCGGCGGACTTCTCGTCGGTGCCGACCTCTTCGGTCTCGGCTGGCGCTCGGTGTTCCTGGTGACGGTGCCGGTGACGCTCGTCTCGCTCGCGGGCGCCACCGTACTGCCTCGCACGCGTGGCGCGGCCGGACAGCGCGTGGACGGGGTGGGCGTGTTGCTGACCACCGTGGGCTTCGGTGCGCTGGTGCTGCCGCTCGCGCTGGGCGGGGAAGCCGGCTGGCCCTGGTGGACATGGGCCACGCTGGCCGTATCCGTGGCCGTTCTCGGCTGCTTCGCCCTGACTCTCCCGCACCGGCCGGATCCCCTGGTGCATCCGTCGCTGTTCCGTGACCGGAGGGCGCGTGCGGGGGTGCTGCTGGTGTTCGTGTTCAACTCCGGGGTGCCGTCCTTCACGTATCTGCTGTTCCTGCATCTGCAGTCGGCCATTGGGTATCCCGCCCTCACCGCCGCGCTGACGTCGGCCCCCTTCGCTGCTGCGGCCGTGCTGGGCAGCCGTGGCGCACCCGCGCTGGCCCGCCGGCACGGGTCGGCCGTGCTCACGGTCTCGGCACTGGTCTTGGCGGCGGCGGCCCTGGCTCTCGCACCGCTCATCGGCACGGCGACCGGACGCTGGGCGGCGTTGCCGGTCCTGGCTCTCGGCGGCGCCGCATTCGGCGCGTTCACCGCCTCGGTGTTCGCTCTGGTGCTGGCGCGGGTGGATGGCTCCGCGGCCGGTTCTTTGTCCGGGTTGTTGCCCACGGCTCAGCAACTGGGCGGATCGATCGGAGTGGCTGCGGCGGGGCTCGTCTACTTCGCACCCGCCGCCGGCCCGGGCGCCGCGTTTCGGCACGCCATGATCTACGAGGCCGCCGTCTTCACCGGCACCGCACTGATCAGCCTTCGGATGCGCGATCGGAGCCGACCAACCGCGTCACGGGCAGATGCAGCGCGTGCTGCGGGGACGCTCCGACAATCGGATCGTGAGCCGGCGTAGCGCCGGGATACGAGGCAGCAGGCTCGTAAGCCCGACGCGGAGTCGTGCGACCAGCCGCTGAACGACGTCCGGTGTATGACGTCCGGTGTATGACGCGAGTGGCCAGCACGCGGCTGCGACTCTGTCTTCGAGTACAGGGGCAGCCGCCCCTGCCCTCCACAGACACCAAACGAGGCTGAACCCTCACGGCCTGTCTGACCTGGCCTGTTCTCCTCTTCCTCGATCACCTGGTGTGGTGATGTGCTGACTTGCTGTCAGGGTTGCTGGGCGAGTTCAACTGGTGGTTGCAACACCGGGCTGTTGTAGCGAGCGTAGCTGTTCCTCGAACACCTCCGCCGGGGTCTTCCAGCCGAGGATTTTGCGGGGCCGGTTGTTGATGGCCAGGGCGACGGCTTCGAGGTCCGCGGACGACCACCGGGAGAGGTCTGTGCCTTTCGGGAAGTACTGACGCAGCAGCCCGTTGGTGTTCTCGTTCGTCGGTCGTTGCCAGGGCGAGTGCGGATCGGCGAAGAACACCTTCGTCCCGGTATCGAGGGCGAACTGGGCATGGCCGGAGAGTTCCTTGCCCCGGTCCCAGGTCAGGGTCTTGCGCAGCTGCTCGGGCAGCTGTGCCATCGATGTGGTGAGCGCCGCGTTCATCGCGATCGCGCCGTAGCCCCCGAGTGAGGTGCCGTTCTTCACCGGCGGATTCTCGCCCCAGCCTTCGAGGCGGGGCAGGTGCACCAGGAGTGTGGAGCGGCTGCTGCGCTCGACGAGCGTGCCGATCGCGGAGCGGCCGGTCCCGATGATCAGATCGCCTTCCCAGTGTCCGGGGACAGCGCGGTCCGCGGCCTCGGCGGGGCGTTGGCTGAGGACGACGTCCTCGGTGACATGCCCTTGCGGCCTGTTCTGCGATCGTGCGCGGGGAGTACGCAACGCCCGGCCGGTCCGCAGACACGCGACCAGCTCCCGTTTGAGCGCACCGCGGCCCTCGATGAACAGCGCCTGGTAGATCGCTTCGTGGCTGATGCGCATGGACTCATCATCGGGGAAATCGACGCGAAGCCGCCGGGAGATCTGTTCCGGGCTCCATGCCGTCGCCCATCTTCTGTCCTGCCGGTGCGGCTTGTTCAGCCCCTTCCACGCGGGCGTCTTCGGACCGGTGACAATCGAGCCGTCGGGACGACGGACACTCCCGGCGAGCCGTTCCTGCACGTACTCACGCAACCTGTCGTTGCCCGCGAGCTTGGCCGCCTTCGGGCGCTTCGCGGCCTGCTGCGCCTTCCACTGAGCGACCGTGGCCCGATACTCCTGCTTCCCGCTGCGGGTGGCGGCGTTGCGGCGCAACTCGCGCGAGATCGTCCCCGGATCACGTCCGATCGCGCGGGCGATCTCTCGCACGCCCTTGTCCTGGGCACGCAGAATCGCGATCTCCTCGCGCTCCTCGAAGGACAGGTAGCGGCCGGTGGGCTCGGCCAGAGAGATCGGCGGCATGCCGCCAGCGTGACGGAACCACCGAGAGCCGACCGGCACCGAAACCCCGACCGCCAGCGATGCCTCAGCCGTCGTGATGCCCGTGGCGATCAGCCGCCAGAACTGCCGCTGCACCACCCGCGACGGATCAGGCCGGCCAGGCGAGCGCATCGCCGGCCTCAGCGCCCGATCAGCACGCCACTGCCGCCGAAGCTCCTCGGGCACATCGCCGGTCTTCCGGCTCCAGTCCTCCGTAGCGATCTTGAACACCTCCGAAATCAAGGTGTTGCGACGACCGGTTGAATCTGCCCTCGGCCGCTGGGCAGGTCCCTTGCAACAGCCCTCAGGTGAGGCGTTGATGGCGCCCCGTCCGGGAGGCATGCGAAGGGCTCGGGCGGGCTCCGTGTCGTGTGATGCCGGATGGTCAACGACCGAGCGCCCGGGCCAGGAACCCCTGCACCGGCCCGTACAGGCCTCCCGGGACGAGCTCCCGCACGCCCGACAGCCCGACCCAGGCCACCTCGGCGACCTCCCGTGGCGACGCCGCCCTAGCCACACCACCCAGCAGTCGGCATGCCACGTACGACACTCGCCATCCCGTCGCCGGATGTCTGCGCTCACCCAGCAGCACCGTCGGCGCCACAACGACCCCGTCTCCTCCAGGGCCTCGCGGGCCGCCGCCTGAAGCGTCGACTCGCCCGGCTCCGCCTTGCCCGACGGCAACGACCACCGCAACCCGCCGACAGCCACCTGGCGGCGGATCAGAAGAACCTGGTCGACGTCCACGATGACCGCCCCCGCGATGACGCCACTCGCACGCACTCGCCCACCTCAACTCTTCTTCCGAAGTCGGCCTTTGCCGGCCCCCGCCCAACCGCGACGGACATCATGCCGCCATGAGCGACGAGCAGGGGAGCCCGTCAACTGGGCTCGGCTGCCCGTGACGGACAAGGTCTGGAGCGACATCGGTGCCGACAAGGGCGGCTTCGTCCAGGAGGTGACCGCATGGAAGCCGGCACCGCTGCCGTCGAGGAAGGACTTTGCGACCGTCGGGCGGGCGGCCGGCCGGTCTGTACGCTCCTGACTTGCGTCGAGCCGTATCCCTCGGGCCGGCCGTACCATCCGGTGGTCGAGCCGCCTTGTTGGCCTTCAATCCCTACGCTGCTGTACCGGGCCCGGCTTCCCACGGGTCCCCGTTCGGTCGCGTAGGCCCCTCGTCCACGGGCAGGCGCCGGGCCGGCTCCGTCTGGTCCAGCTCATAGTGGTGTCGGCATTCCTCGCACCGCACCCCGTCCACCAGTACGCCGGTCTCCACGGTTTCCCCGTTGGGGCAGTCGGAGCCGTCCCCGCGCCCCGTGCATGCCTGCATTCGCGTATCCGCCATAGCGTTGACCGTGCGCCGGGCCGGGACAGGCCGGGGAGTGGGCGTACAGGGGCGCACAGGCGTACGGCACAGGTCGCGTCACCCCAACACCCGCCAATCACCCCACAAGCCGCCTGGCAGGTCCTCCCCGCCGGCCGTGGGGCCGAAGTGCCGCCCGACGGGCGGCCGCTGGTGGTCGGACTACGACCGAGTGTGGGCGACTTCGGCCTCAGTCCTGGACACCGACCCCGTGGGTCCGTTCGCCGAGGTCTGGGACAGCGGCGGCTCCATCCGGTCGGCACGGCGCCGGGAGGCAGACACCCGCGACCCAGGAGCCAGGGCCACCGGCGTCGTGGCCCTCTTCCTTCATGCCCATGGAATCGTCGCAGGAGCGTCACACGGACTGCGCACAGCCTTGCGAAAGTCCCGTTAGCGTGACTGGCTGCTTGATCCCCGTATGAATCCCGCGTATTGCAGCCAGGCCGTGGCCCCGGATGAGCCGACGGTGCAGTAGAACAGGAAGACCGGTAGACCGCAGATGGATTACTGCTCCTCATGTCGTCGGCACCTCAACGGCGCCCTGGTGTGCCCCGGGTGCGGCGCCTACGCCCCGGACATCGACCCGCACGTCGGCGGGGATACCGGGGGCACGGAGGACACAAGTGAGATAGGCGGCATCGGTGACGCCGCGGGCGCGGGGCCGCGCGCCGCCTGGCCCCCGCCCGCCATCGAACCCGCCCTCGCCCCCGCATCCCCGCCCCTTCCTCGTGCCGACACCGGTGCCACGGACATCGATGACACGGACGGGCCGCCCACGCGGCAGATGGGGCGGGCGGCCCGTCGCCGCCAGCTGGCCCGCTGGAAGAAGAACAAGCGCCGCGCGGTCGTCGCGAGTGCAGTCGCCATCGTCGGCGGCGGTCTGACCATCGCCTCGGTGGACCGGCACGCCGACCACCGGGCCGAGGCCGCCACCGCCTCGGACAACCGGACTCCGTCCGTCTCGCCGGAGCGGACCCCCGGGCAAGGGCCCCCGACGACCACCGCACCGACCGCCCCGAAGCGCGCACAGGGGCCGGCGCCCGTCTCCGGCGTGTCGCAGCCGCAGCAGCAGCCGCGCCCGTCGACGGACAGTGCCGAGCCGCAGCAGCCCGTAGAGTCCCGGCACCGTTCGACGGCGACGGCCCCGCCGCAGAGCAACGGCACCACGCCTTCCGGGACCACCGAGGTCCCGACGACCGCACGGCCCCAGCCCGACACCACCGCTCCGGCCTCCGGCGACACGCCCCCGAAGGACACGGACCCCGGGACACGGCATCCGCCGGCCACCTCCGCGCCCGGCGCCGGCAGCGACGAAGACGCGCCCCGGACACCACCCGCGGCGGAACCGTCCTCGCCGCAGCTCTGTCTGCTGGTGGTGTGCCTCGGCTGACCCGGCATCCCCGCCGGGGGCGGGGGGTGGCACCGGCCCCGCACAGCTAGCTGGCATCCGTTTCACGAGCAGCGGTCGCGGCGTAGTCGGTCGGGGTCCGGCCGTAGTACTTGCGGAAGACGCGGGCGAAGTGGCCGCTGTCAGCGAATTGCCAGCGGGTGGCTATCTCCGTGACGGTCATGCGCCGGTGCGGTGCGACGAGCGCGCGGCATGCCTCCTCGAGGCGGCGGCGCCGGATGTAGGTGCTCAGCGGTCGGCCTTCCCTGGCGAAGGCCCGTTGGAGGGTACGCGGGGAGACGTTCAGCTCCCGGGCGAGAGCCGAGGGGGACAGGGCGGGGTCGGTGAGCCGGCGGTCGGCCAGGTCCCGCGCGGCTTGGGCCAGGGCCGGCGACAACAGGGGCTCCACGTCGTCCAGGCCGCCCCCGGCGGCGGCCCGGGCCAACTCGGCCAGGGTGCCGCGGGCGGCGTCGACCCCGGCCGGTCCGAGACGGTCCAGCATCCTTCCCACCATGGCGGCGTGCGCCGTCAGCAGCCGCACCTCGGGGGTCTCGGCCGGACCGGAAGCCGGCCCGCCCCGTCGGGGCCGCACCTCTGCGGCGGGCAGGACGAGTACCTGCACGGCGGTGTGCGGCTCCGCGGAGAAGTGGGACAGCCTTCCCGTCTGTACCAGCAGGCGGCCGGCCGATGCCGTGTGCTCGGCTCCTCCCGGTTCCTCGAACCGCCAGGTTCCCCGGTGGACGATCCACAGGCGTACGTGATCGTCGGCCCCGACCCGTCGGCCCGCCGTCCGCAGGGCGGCCGCGGTCTCGAAGCGGTTGAACATCATGTCCCGCACCCGGAACCCGCGGGACCGCGCCGAGAAGCCGGACACGGTCGTCCGGCGGAAGGGTGCCAGCGCGAAGGTCTCGCCCATCCGGCTCCGCCACTCGTGTGCGAAGTCGCTGAAGGCGTTCGCGCCGCTCACCTCTGCCGAGAAAGTGCCGCTCATCGTTGTCGCGAATCTCCCGTTCGGGCTGACGCGCCGGTCCGAGGCGCCGAGACCACACGCTTCCTACCGTTGTCCCGGCATGCATCGAAGATTTGACATCCGCGGTCCGGAATGTCGATACAAGGATAACGAGGTGGGGAATTGAGCACGCTCGCGATCGTGGGCGCAGGCCCGCAACTGGGGCGCGCGATCGGCCGGCGGTTCGCCGCCGAGGGGGTCGACGTGGCGTTGATCGCCCGCAGCCGTACGACGCTGCAGGCGGTGGCCGACGACCTGTCCGACATGGGCGTTCGGGCCGAGGCGTTCCCCGCCGACGTGACCGACCGTCCCGCTCTGCACGCGGCGCTCACCGCCGCCGAGGAGCGGCTGGGACCGATCGACATACTCGAGTACTCGCCCGCGCCGTCCCCGGCCGACCTGCGCCGCGCGCCGCTGGTCGAGGCCACGAAGGGTAACCGTCGACTCGGTTCTGGCCCAGTTGGACCTCTATCTGCTCGGGGGCGTGGCGGCGGTGCAGCACGTCCTGCCCGGCATGCTGGAGCGCGGCACGGGGACGATCCTGGTCAGCAGCGGGGCGGGGTCGGGGCCGGTGATCGCCCCGCACGTGGCGAACGTCCAGATCGCCACCGGCGGGATGCGCAACTGGATCCTCAACCTGCACGCGGCGCTCGCCGGCACCGGCGTCTACGCCGCGCACGTGGCGATCGCCGCCTTCATCGGCCAAGGGGGCCACGACTCCCAGCCGCAGACCATCGCCGACGCCTATTGGCGGCTGCACACCAGGCGCACCGAAGCAGAGCTGGTCATCCAGGATCTGCCGGACGACTACCTGGAACGGGGTTTGGCGGACAAGTTCGTCGAGCCCTGAGCCGCCGGCGCCTGCACGGCCGGGCCGGGCGGTGTGCCGTCCCGGCCGTCCACGGCGGCGGTGCCGTGGTCTGCCTGCCTGGTGACGGGCACCGGGCAGGCGAGTTCCTGCTGGGAGCGCGCGCCAGCAGGGCGATGCCGGTCCCGGTGAGGGCAGGCGTCCTCCGGACCGGTACTTGACCGCCGCCGTGTCCCGGGCCTTCCACTCGTCGGAAGCGTCGGTGCGCGTCGTCGGCCACGGTTTGAACAAAGCTCTGTGACGTGCCACCCGTGAGGCCAGACGCCGGCTCTGATCACCGGCGCCGGGCCGCGGGACGCGCCGTCCGATTCGGGCAGTTGCCCCCCGTCGGCGCGAGCTCTGCGTCGTAGACACGGACCATGGCGGTACTCCTTGAGGGGTTTTCCGGTCGTCGGCCCGCGACCGGTCGGGATCCGCGGCCCTCTGCCGAGGCGCAGAGCGCCGAGAAGGCTCCGCAGTCGGCGGAGTCGGGCGATGCGACGGTGACTCGCAGCTGCTGTCGGTGGCGTGCGCGATGCCCTGCTGTGAGCAGGGCCGACGACGCCTGTCTGTAGCAGTCACGGAGATCTGCGCAGTCAGCGACATGACTGGCGGGCGCATCCCGCGGATCTCCGCACCAGGCGTTCCGCACTCCGCTCCCGGAAATACTTGGCTAGCCACGTGATTGCTGTTACGGTTGTTATGTGTCCAGCCACGCTTTTCGTGGCGGAGTCAGCAGAACGAACGGAGTCATCATGAAGGCGATCGTTTTCGACGAGTTCGGCGGCCCGGACGTGCTGCACGAGGCCGACGTCGAGACCCCGCAGCCGGGCCCCGGCCAGGTCCGCGTCAGGGTGAAGGTGGCCGGGTTGAACGCGCTGGACGGCAAGACCCGCGCCGGGGCGCTCGAGGCCATGTTCCCCACGACGTTCCCCGCCACCCCCGGCGGCGAGCTGGCAGGCGTCGTCGACGCGCTCGGCGAGGGCGTGAGCGACGTACAGGTCGGCGACGAGGTTCTCGGCTGGTCGGACACCGGCTCGTACGCCGAGTACGCGCTGGCCACCGTCGTGGCACCCAAGCCCTCCGGCCTGTCCTGGCAGGACGCGGCCGCGCTGCCGGTCGCCAGTGAGACAGCCGAGAGGGTCCTCGACCAGCTGGGCGTCACCGCCGGGGAGACCGTGCTCATGCACGGCGCGTCCGGAGCGGTCGGCACCGTAGCCGTCCAGCTAGCCACCGCCCGCGGTGCCCGTGTGATCGCCACCGCCGGCGCCTCGAACCAGGACTACCTCGCCTCCCTCGGAGCGACCCCGACCACCTATGGCGAGGGCCTGGTAGAGCGGGTTCGTGCCCTGGCCCCCAACGGTGTCGACGCCGTCTTCGACCTGGCCGGCAAGGGCGCCCTGCCCGACTCCATCACCCTGCGCGGCGGCACCGACCGCATCGTCACCATCGCCGACTTCGCGGCGGGCCAGCTGGGCGTCACCTTCTCCGCGGGCGGAGAACACTCCGCCGAGCGCCTGGCCGTCGTGGCCCAGGACGCCGCGGCCGGAAAGCTGACCACCACCGTCACCGCCTACCCCCTCGCCAAGGCCGCCGAGGCCCAGCGGGTCAGCGACAGCGGACACGTGCGCGGCAAGCTCGTCCTCACCGTCGGCTGAGCACCGCGCCCCCTCGAATACCCCCACCCCCTTGTTGCGGTGGCCGTCGGGTCACCGCACTACCGAAGGATTTCCCATGCTCGAATCCCTGTGGACGCCGACCACCCTCGGTGACATGTCCTTGCCGCACCGCCTGGTCATGGCGCCCATGACCCGCGACCGCTCGACGCCGGAAGGCGTGCCGACCGACTTGAACGCCGAGTACTACGCCCAGCGGGCTTCGAATGCGCTGATCATCACCGAGGGCACCCAGCCCTCGGCCGACGGCCAGGGCTACCTCCTCACCCCCGGCATCTACGACGACGCGCAGATCGCCGGCTGGCGCACGGTCACCGACGCCGTGCACGCGGCAGGCAGCCGCATCTACATCCAGCTGATGCACACCGGACGGATCTCCCACCCCGACAACACCCCGCACCACCGTCAGCCGGTCGCCCCCGCCGCGATCCGCCCGGCGGGCGTGATGTTCACCGCGTCCGGCCCGCAGGAGATGCCCGAGCCGCGTGCCCTGTCCACGCAGGAAGTCGCCGAGACGGTCGAGGACTTCCGGCGCGCGGCGGCGGCCGCGATCGCGGCGGGCGCGGACGGTGTGGAGATCCACGGCGCCAACGGCTACCTCATCCACCAGTTCCTGGCCGACAACACCAACCAGCGCACCGACAACTACGGCGGCTCCATCGAAAACCGCATCCGTTTCGCCGTTGAGGTCGCAGCCGCGGTGGCTGACGAGATCGGTCCCGAGCGCACCGGCATCCGGATCTCGCCCGGAAACCCGTACAACGACATCGCCGAGTCCGACACCGCCGATCTGTACCCGGCGCTCGTCGAGGCGCTTCGCCCCCTCGGCCTGGGCTACCTGCACCTGATGCACGTCGGCGACGAGGCGCTGCTCGACACGCTGCGCGCGCAGTGGCCGGGAACGCTGATCCTCAACCGGGCCGGCGCCGACATCCCCACCCGCGCCAAGGACGTCGAGAACGGCACCGCCGACCTGGTCTCGGTGGGGGCACTGGCCTTGGCCAACCCCGACCTGGTCGAACGGCTGCGCGTCGGCGCAAAGCTGAACACTCCCGACCCGGCGACCTTCTACGGTGGCGGAGCGGTCGGATACACCGACTACCCCGCTCACACCGGCTGAAGGAGCGGAGACCATGCACGACATCCCCACGACTGCGGCAGGAGGACCGATGGGCTACGCGATCTTCCAGCTCGCTCGCGCCCACCGCGCCTACGCCGGCGTCCTGCTGCGCAAGATGGACCTGCACCCCGGCCAGGAACTGTTGCTGATGCAGCTCCTCGACCGCGAGGGGCAGACGCAGTCCGAACTCCTCGAAGCCGTCGGCCTCGACCACTCCACCGTCTCCAAATCCCTGCGCCGCATGCAGGAGGCGGGCCTGCTGGTACGCGAGCCCGCCGCCCACGACCGGCGTGTGATGGTCGTCCACCTCACCGACAAGGGCCGCGCCATGCGCGAACCCATCGCCGCCCTCTGGCAGAGCCTGGAGGAGGTCGCCGCGGGCAACCTGACGGAGCAGCAGGCGGCGGCCTTCGTGGAGACCGCCTACGCGATCACCGACGCTATCGCCAGCCGCCCGGCGCCGCCAGAGGAATCCGGCTGACCTGCCGGGGCAGGCCAGACCGCGGACGGTCGGCGGTGTAGCAGCACGCCGGGAAACGGGGCATCGAACTGCCGCCACACCACCGGCCGTCCGCGCACCGCCACCGGCACATCACCCTGCGGTCCCTGCTCACTCCCGAGCCCCACCTCGACCCGACCGAAAGGAAAACGCCCATGCCTGCCATCGATTCCACGCCTCTGCCCGTTCTCGTCGTCGGCGCGACCGGCTCCCTCGGAGGCAAGGTCGTCGACGAACTCCTGGCACGCGGCAAGAAGACTCCGCGCCCTGGTGCGGCCCACCAGCAAGGCAAGTCGGCTCGAAACCAAGGGCGTCGAGATCGCCCGCGATGACATTCTCGACGACGATTCGCCCGTAGCAGCCTTGAACGGCACCGACGCCGTCATCACCACCGCCGTCACACCAACGCCTTCGACGGCAGCCTCTACGAGACGGCCTGGTCGCCGTGGACGAAGTTCACCGTCAAGTCGCACCAAGGACAAGGCGAAGCGGTCCGAGGCGTCCGAGCCCTGCAAACACAGGGAGACGACGCAGACTTTCACTGGCCTGTGCTCAGGCTTTGGCGGGGTCCCCGACTCCGGGCGGTAATGACGCGGTGGACGTGGTCGACTGGTGCATGAACGCCGCTGACAATCGTGGGCAGCACCGACTGCGACGAGTACACCTCCGGACCGCCGGCGCCATTGGCAGGGCAGGACGGCCGTCGGCTCCTGATCCTCGGGCAATACCGAGGCCCATGGTGAGTCGCCGCCCAGAAGCCAGGCAACAGTCGCGAACAACTCTACGAGCAGGCGGCACCGCACGGGCACGCATACGTTCCTTTCGGATTGGTTCGCACGGAAGGGTGGTTTGCGGTTGCGCCCGGGCTTCAGTCGCCCTGGTCGGTGTGTCCTGGGTGAGAGTGCGGCCTGTGCCGCGGTGCGATACGTCGGAGGTGACATGCGAGACAGGGTGCCGTTCTCGGTTTCCCCACCGTGGGGCGTCGGTGTCGCCGAGATAGCCCGGGCTGCCTGCGGGGGAGCTCCTCCCCGAAGTCGTTTGCTGCTCGACCCGGTCGAGAAGGCGTTCCACGTGTGCAGTCCCGACTGGGTTCACGCCGAACGGGAGGTGCGGTCCTGGGCGGCGCGGCATGGTCTCGTCGCCGGGGAAGAGGAGACGAGGCGGCTGGCGCGGACGGGGCACGGCCGTTTGGCCGGCTGGCTGGCTCCTGATGCCAGCCCGGCGGAGCTCGAACTCCTTGGACAGGGGGGCGCGTTCATCACGCTGCTCGACGACTGCTTCGACCGGCACGGTCCGTGCCTGGAGCAGGCCAGGGTCATGCTGGACCAGCTTCTCGGTCTCCTCGCCGCCGCAGACGGAACCCGCTGTCCGGTGCAGGCGGCGCCGGAGGTGCGCGCGCTGGCCGATCTGTGGGAGCGCACCAGGGTCGCGGCCCGGCCGGGATGGCGGCAGCGCTTCCTCGTACTGTACGAGGACTTCGCCGACGCCACCTGCACCGAACTGCGGCTACGCGCGTGCGGCGTACACCTCGGTCTGGACGACTACCTGGCGCTGCGCCGCCGCACGATCACGGTGCTTCCCGTTCTCGCCGTCATGGAGCGGGCGCTGCCCGCAGCGGGTGAGCTCGAGGAGCTGCGGGACGCGGCCGCTGACATCGTCGCCTGGACCAACGACCTGTGCTCCGCACAGCGCGAAGAGGACGAGGGAGCGGACAACCTGGTCGAGGTACTCGCCCGCCATCACCGGTGCAGCCGCTCCCAGGCCGCAGCGCGCGCCCGCGACATGCTGGCAGCGCGCATGGACGACTTCGACCGCGCCGCACACGGTGAGCGGGCCGTGCCAGTCCGCCGCATGCGCAACGGCTCCCTTGCCTGGCAGCGGGAGACCCACCGCAACACTGCAGGACGCGCCAGCACGGCCGGCGCGCACGAGTGGGGCGTGCCCGCTCTCGCACAGCATCTGGCCGCCGCCGTGGACCCGGCAGGGTACGTGGACGACCGGTGCGGCAGCCGCGTACTGGAGTCCGCGCTGCTGCTGGCCTTGCTGCGTGCACAGGAGACCGAACCCGGTGAGCAGGCCCGCCTGACCCGCTTCCTCACACGGCAGCGGCCCGGCGCGAGCGCGGTGGACGCCCTGCTGATCGACGCCTGTCTGGACCCGGCGGGGATGGCCGCTCGTGCACCGGACCGGGCCGCCGTCCTGCCCATGGCAGTGAGCCATGGCACAGCCGGGCGTGGGCGGCTGAAGGCCGTCATGCTGAGCACGGTGCTGCACCTGCTGTGCGGCTCACCACTCGACAACAGCGACGCTCCCGCCCCGGTGGGACCGGAGGGCATCACCACCTTCACCGACGTCCACCTGCTGTCCACCCGCATCATCCACGCGCACGCCCGCGGCCGTGTGCACGCGGTCACCGACGCCGAGCGCAGCCGCCTGATCTCGCTGGTGTCCCGCGGACGTAACAGGGTGCTGTGGGAGGCCAGCGCCACCACGCACCTGCTCGGCCTGCACGCGCTGCGCACCTTCCAGCCCAGCTCCCCGGTCCTCGACGACGGGCTCCTGCGGCTGCGCCTGGCCGTCAACGCCGACGACGGCATGCCGTTCCTGGACAGCCAGGACCTATGGCTGACCGCCGTGGCGGGCCTCGCATTCACCGGCGAGGACACACTTGCGCCGTACGTGCCCCGGATGGCCGACCTGGTGGCGGCCTGGCAGGCCCCCGACGGCGGCTGGCCCTTCGCCACCGGCATGCAGCAGACCGACGTGGACACCACCACCCGGTGCATGGAATTCCTGCACGCCACCGACCCCGCCCGCTATAGCGCAACCCTGGCGCGCGGGAGCGGATACCTGGCGGGTATCGCCGGCCCGGACGGTGGATTCCCCACCTGGGTACGCGGTGACGCCCCGGACCTCGACATGACGGCCGGTGCGATCCTCGCGCTCGCCCCCTGGGCCGCACACCACGAGCGCCTGCTCACCGCCGCCCTCGATTTCGTACTGAACGCCCAGAACGCCGACGGGACCTTCGAGCGCAGCTGGACGGTCAGCGAGTCCAGCGCCATCCTGCGCGCCCTGGACGCCCTGCACGCCATCCCCCCACCGGACACCGGCCGCGCCTCCCGGATCGCGGCCGCCACCTCCCGGTCGATGACGCGCCTCGCGGAAACCCAGCACCTTGACGGCGGCTGGGGACAGCTCCCCGACGATCCCAGCGACGTACTCTCCACCGCTCAGGCCGTCCCCGTCCTCGCACGGCACGGGAACCCGCCGGCCGCCAGCCGAGCGGTGACCTACCTCCTGGCCCGGCAAGACCCCGACGGCGGCTTCACCGCACCACCGGACCAGGTCGGCCCCCGGCCACTGCCGTTCGACTACCCCGTACTCACCGACATCCACACGCTGTCCGCGCTGCGGAGCGCCCACGTGCCCGCCACCACACCCCGGCAAGCGCCCTCCGGAATGTCCCGGGACGCACCTGCCCCACGGACCCGGCGCACACCCTCCGCAACCTCGGAGGCGGACTGGCCGGCCCTGCAAGCCGGCCTGCAGGGTGTGCTCCTGCGGCCCGAACAGGCAGCCTATGAACAGGCCCGTCTCCTGGTCAATCAGCGCTTCGACGACATCCGCCCTCAGGCGATCGCCTACCCGGCCAATACCCATGACGTGGTGGAATGCGTCAACTTCGCCCAAAGCAGCCGCATCCGGCTGTCACTGCGCTCCGGCGGCCACAGCTACGCCGGATACTCCACCGGCCCCGGGCTCGTCCTCGACACCAGCTCCCTCAACTCCACCACCGTCGGCGGCGGACAAGCCCGGTTCGGGGCCGGTGTGAAAGGCCTACAGGCCCACCAGGCGCTGGCCGCGGCCGGAGCCGGCCTGCCGCTCGGACGCTGCCCCACCATCGGCCTCGCGGGAGTCACCCTCGGCGGCGGACTCTCTGCGTTCACCAGAGCATGGGGGCTGGCCTGCGACCACCTGGACCAAGTCGAGATCGTCACCGCCGACGGCTGCATCCGCCGCGTACGCGCCGACTCACCGCCCCCGGACGACGACCTGTTCTGGGCCCTTTGCGGCGGAGGAGGAGGCAACTACGGCGCCGTCACCGCATTCACCTTCGCCACCGAAGACACCCGCGACCTCAACTACGCCCGCTTCCTGGTCAGCTGGCCCACCACCGCTACCGCCGCCGTGATCCGGGGCTGGAGCCTCTGGAACACAGCTGTGGCCACCCCACGCACGGTCACGTGCGCCTTCGAGCAGCTCAGTGACTCCGGCCTGCCCGCGCAGCCCACGGTGACTGGAACCTTCATCGGCACACCCGACGTCCTCGAGCCGGTGCTGGACCGGCTGGCCGCCGCGGTGGGCGAACCCGAGACCAACCGGGTGATCGTTCCCTGTGACTACACTCGGGCCGCCTGCGAAGCGGACCGCTGGGGCGGCGGCACCCTGGGACCCAGAGTCGCCTTCGCCGCCAAGTCGCACATCGTGCGCGAACCCCTCAGCCCCGCGTCAGCCACCGACATGGCCGCAGCCCTGGAACACCTGCACGACTTCACCGGCGTGGGCGGGGCCAGCGGCCTGCTCATCGACGCCCTCGGCGGCGCCGTGGGCGACCGGCCCACACACGCGACTGCCTTTCCCCACCGGGCCGCCACCGGTGTCGTGCAGTACCACTCCTACTGGCATCAGTTCACCGACCGCCCACACATCAACCGCAGACTCCACTGGCTGCGCGACATCCACAACACCATGCAGCCACACCTCGGCACCGGCGGCTACACCAACGGCATGGACCCCGAACTCACCGACTGGCAGGTGGCCTACCACGGTGACAATTACCCGAGGATGCAGCGCGTCAAGGCGGCCTGCGACCCAGACCAGCTGTTCACCTTCCCGCAAGCGGTCACAGGCTCGCCAGCCAATCCTTGACCTGAGGGTCACAGACCTCGTCGGCCGGGAGGACGAGGATGCAGGCGCACCTGCTCTAGTCTTCTGAGTCAGGAATTCTGTTCAGTTGTGTAGGGTTGCCTGGTGGCGCGTACTGGGCGGCCGAAGGCCGAGTTGATCCTGTCGGATGCG
>NZ_JBVJEA010000046.1:0-26359 GCF_055581985.1 Streptomyces sp. NPDC042336
CCGCCCCCAGGCCCTACGTCTGGACCAAGACCGCGGACGAGATCCTCGAACGCCTCGCCAACTATCTGAACAGAATTCCCGACTCAGAAGACTAGGCCGTGTATCGAAAGCGGGGACAGGCCGGGCGGGGTGGTGCCCCGGCCCGGCCCGTCCGCTCTCTGCTAAAGGTCGAGCTGATGTTGGTGTGTCGTGTGCGTGGGTGTGTAGCCGAGACCGTCGTTGATCTGTCTCATGTGTGTGTTGCTGTCGGCGGTGTCGGTCAGGAGGCCACCGAGGTCCGGATAGTCCCTATGGGCCTGTCGGATCGACTCGGCCTTCATCCATCGGCCGAGGCCGTGTCCACGGTGCTCGGGCAGCACACCGGTGCCGTAGTGCTGGCCGTCACCTGTGCAGACGCCGGGGATGACGAGTTCGGTGAACCCGGCGACCGAGCCGTTGGAGGCGTCGATGGCGACGACGGTGTGCAGGTGGTCGCCGCGCTGTTCGACGGCCTTCGCCGCGGCCCGCACGCGGTCCACGTCCCAGGTCACGGTGCCGTACTCGGTGTCGTCCATGGGCATGTCGTCCATGGCGCGGCGTGAGGCGGCGAACGTCTGGGCGAGGTCGTCGGGGACGGTTCCCTGCCATGAAATCAGCCGGTAGCCGGGATGCGGACGCTCGCTGATCTCGGCGAGGACGGCGGTATCCACGTCAGCCAGTGGCAAGCGGGTGAACCTCAAGGTGAGGACCTTCCGGAAACCGCGCGCTGCCAGGAAGTGGTCGCCGGGCGATCCGGCTTCGGCCTGCGCGACAACGCAGCGTCGGGCGTTGTCCCGGGCGGTGGCCACGGCGGTGTTGAGGAGCCGGGAGCCGACTCCCTTGCGGCGCTCCGCGGGATGAACGCGGAGGTCGAGGTCAGCCAGGTGCTTTTGTCCGCCATCGAACAGGCGCAGAAAGGCCGTTCCGGCGGGGATGGAATCCGCGTCCGACGCCAACCAGGCAAGACGCCGGCCGTGCGGCCCGTGAGCGGGGTCGGTCAGTGGAGTGATGAGAAGGGACAAGGTTTCTCCGTCGAGAGGAGGTGGCAAAGGTCAGTACGCGAGCTCAACTCCTGGGCACTCCTGCGCATGTGCTCCACACCTCCTCGTCGACAGCGCCGACCTGCACCAATGCAGGCGGCTGGGTGAACCTAGCTGGCCGATTGACTCCTGGGCAACGGGTTAACGAAAAGACGGTGCGCGTGTGTGGTCACAGCCACTCCTTGATGGCCGCGACGAGGACGGTCGCCTCATAGCGGACCGCGAGCTTGTCGTATCTCGTGGCCAGTCTCTTGCGGTTGCGGGCCTGGTCGGCCTTGTCCGGGATGGTGCATCGAATCCCGCGTCGGCGCAGGTAGGCGCGGTTCTTGCGGGACGCGTACGCCTTGTCGGCCCGCACGCGATCGGGGCGGACGCGTGGCCGGCCCGGCCCGATGCGGGGCACGCGAATCTTCTCCAGCACCCGTTCGAACTGCGGCGAGTCTTCACGCTGCCCGGCCGTCACCACGATCGACATGGGCCCCTGCCCCTGTTCGACGGCCAGGTGCAGCTTGGTGGTGAACCCACCGCGCGAACGCCCCAGCCCGTGATCACCAGGCTCGGTGAAGACGCCACCCGGTGACTCCTTCTGCAGGTCACCCCGCTTCCGGGCCCCGGCCGCATGCTGATGGGCACGGCATACCGCGGAGTCGACGCCCAGTTCCCACGTGATCGCACCCTTCGCGTCGGCCAGGGACTGGAGCTGGGTGAGGACCCGGTGCCAGGTGCCATCCCGTTGCCGCCGGCGGAACAGGTCGTAGATCCGGCCCCACAACCCGTACTCGACGGGTACGGGTCGCCACGCAACACCGGTCCGGACCCGGAACCGTATGCCGTCGATGAGCCGCCGCCGAGACCAGACAGGCGGCCGACCCGCCTTCACCCCGTTTGGCAACAACGGCTCCAGCGTCGTCCACTGATCGTCCGTGAGATTTCCCCGCGCCATGAACCAAGATCATTCACTCCGTGGGCGGGCATGGACGCGGTGAGGGACAGGACAACGAGGAGCGCGGCGACCAGGCCACGCAGCACAGAGGTGACCATGCACCTTGACGGCGGCCGCATCCCGGGGCGCGGTCAGTGTTCGCCGAGTGCGCCGCTCGTGTGAGTGCAATGGTCATTCCGGTCCGTCCCGACCCGCCTGCTCCCTGCTCCCCTGTGGCCGGCGCGAAGCGATCCGTGCACGCTGCATGGGCGAAGAGTGGGACCCGTACCGCCAGTGGGTCACGCCGCTGTAGCGGGGCCGGAGCATGGGGGCCCGGGCAGCACGGCGCACAGGCGCTGCCCGCAGGGGCACCCTCACGTGCGAGAGCGGGTCTGGTTCTGCTCGCGCCAGGCACGGGGCGAGATTCCGTACGTCCGTTTGAACACCTTGCTGAAGTGGGACGCGTCCACGAAGCCCCAACGTCGTCCTATCGCCGCGATGGTCCGCAGCCGCCCGTCCGGGCCGGCCAACTCCCGCCTGCATTCGGCGAGTCGGCGCGTGCGGATCCAGTCTCCGAGACTGATTCCCGACCGGGACAGCACTGTGTAGAGATGGCGTACGGAGATGTCGTGTGCGGCGGCGATCCATGCCGCCGACAGGTCGGGGTCCGCCAGATGCTCCTGGACGAAATGAGTGATCCGCAGGCTGAGGCTGGCCTCCATCGGCGCTCTGGCCAGGCTGGAGCTGCCCCGCTGCGTGGTCAGGACGGCACGGAGCAGTTCGATGCTGGGTTCCACGACAGCGCCGGCGTGCGCACCCTGATGCAGATCGTCGCTTAGGGCCAGTTGGGAGAAATAGGTGAAGGCAAGGCGCGCGACGGGATTGTCGGCTCCCAGGGCGACCGTGGTGCTGTCCCGTAACAACCGGTCGGGGAGCGCGAGCGCGGCACGTGGGAAACGTAAGAAGTGGTGGTCGACCCCCTCGTCGAAGAGGAGTGTGTAGGGAGCGATCGATTCGTAGACGGCCAGTTCGCCCGGCCGCAGCACGCACTCGCGGCCGTTCTGCGCCACCAGACTGGTGCCCGACACCTGAAGCCCGAGGAAGACGGCTGGCTCCTCATCCTCCCGGGCCAACTGCTCCGTCCGACGGATCGTGACCGCGGTCGCCCGCGCCGAGCAGATCCGCAGGGGCCCCACGGCGCCGAGTCCTATGCGGACGGCGATGTCCGCAGCCGCAGGACGGTGGTCGATGTCGACTGCCACCACGGATTCCCACACCGCGTTCCGGACCACTTCCTCCCGGTCCCGCGGCGGGACGTACGCCGTGTCAAGGACCGGGCTCATGCGACAGCCCTCCGCCTGTTCCGGTCACAGAGCCGGCCTGGCAGCCCCCAGCCCGTTGCCGCACACGTGCCCCCTCGCCGCGTCGGGTTCCTGACCTCAGTGTGTCGAAGGCCCTCCGGGCCGTGCAACGACTTCAACGGCCACGCGGGTGGCCGGATCTCGCTGCTGCGGCGCTCCCGCGATGCGATGCACAACTGACCAAGTTCCCTGCACGGATGACACATTCCGAGTCTCGTGATGACCCTAAGGTCCAAGGGCAGGACCGGATGAAACGCTCGTCGAAGGCGGCTCGGAAGCCGCGTCAGCCGTAGGGAGCGCATCACATGAGGCGGACATTCTCCTTATCCGTCGCCGTCCTGGCGGCTGCCTGCATCACGGCGGGCTGTGGCACGGGAGAGGAGGGCGCGGCCAACTCGGCAGAACCATCACAGGGGGACATGGTGTCGATTTCGGACAGTGAGCTGCGGGACCTGACCGTCCCCGAGGAGATGGAAATCGAGTACGCCGAGTACGCACTCGTCAAGGAATGCATGGAGAACAAGGGATTCTCGTACTGGGTGGGTCCGGTGGCGAGTGCCGACGCCCGTAAAGCGGGGCGTTACGTGATCGACGACATCACGTGGGCGAGGAAGTACGGCTACGGCCGCCCCTTCGACGAGGCGGCCGAGAAGGAGCGCCGTGAGCACCCGAACGTCCGGTACCCGAACGAGCTCCCGAGGAAGGACCGCATCCGCTACAACACGGCCCTCAACGGCGACTACGACGACGTCCTGAGCGTGGACCTGCCGGCCGGAGGCTCCATCGAGACCCCTCGGACGGGCTGCTGGGCAGCAGCCCGTACCCGCCTCTACGGAGACCTCGAGGCCTGGTTCAAGGCGAAGAAGACCGTCACGAGCCTCACTCCGCTCTACGTCCCGCGTATTCTCGCCGACGCGCGGATGAAGAAGACGGTCGGCGCGTGGTCGCACTGCATGAAGGAGGCCGGCCGACCGTTCTCCTCGCCGGACGAGATCCGCGAGAAACGCGCCGCGAACACCGAAGGAATGAGCTCACGGCAGGCCCAGTCCTACGAGGTCGAGCTGGCGGTGGCCGAGGCGACGTGTGCCGTGAGGACGAATCTCGGAAAGACCGCGCGCCGACTCGAGCGTGAGCACCGGTCCCCCCTGCTGAAGAAATACGCCAAAGAGAATGCCGCCTACCAGCGCATGGGGCTGGCCGCCCTCTCCCGAGCCCGGGATCTCACCGGCGAGTGATGCACAGGTGTCCGCGGCACAGCGGTCGCGGATGAAGGAACACCGACACACACCGACACACACCGACACATGAAGGAGTACCACCTCATGCGTAAGGCTTTCGCTGCCCTCACGACCGTCGCCGTGGCATCCCTGGGTGCCCTCGTCCCCGCGACCTCCGCCCAGGCGGCGGACTGCTCCGACGCCATGGCCGGCGCGTACTCCGGTTACATGTACGCCTACGACAGCACCAACTGCGTCGGCCACCTCGGCCACGCGTCCGGCGACGACTCCAACTGGGGTGACTCCGCGCTGAGCTTCCAGGGCGGCGACACCAACAAGGCCTCGTCGATCCTGAACAACGGCAACAGCTACGAGGTCAAGTTCTACAACGGCACCGGCTACAGCGGTGGGCACATCTGCCTCAGTCGGTCCGAGGGCTGGGCGTCCAACCTGTCCGACGACAACTACAACACCGGCGCCTCAGCGAACAACAGCATCAGCAGCCACGCGTGGGCCAGCGCCTCCAACTGCTCCAAGTGGGCGGTGTGACGACAGCCGCGCGGGGAGACCGACCGCGCTTCCCGCACGCCTGAGCCGGCTCGGCCCGCCGGCCTGTTCGCTGCGGGCCGCCGTGTGCGACCGGCCGGGCCCCGGAGCCGGTCCCACACGGCGGCCCGGTGGTGCTGCCTCCCTGCCGGAGGAGGGCTACATGACACCGGAGTTACAGGGGGACCGTATGCCCCGGGATGACGGCTGTGCCCAGGCGCAACACGTCCACGGCCAGTCCCCGCTCGCGGCCCGGCACCCTCTTCGTCGGGTCCCGGCCGGTGGTGGACGCGGGGACCCCGGCGGCCGCGTCGACGCTCTGGGTGTTCAGCACCATTAGGTCGTATCCGTCCAATTGCGAGCCCAGACCAGCACTGCGGCGAGGACTGCGGCCGAGCGGTAGACGATCGCGAGCTTGTCGAACCTCGTGGCCGGGCCTCACGATGACGGCCCGACCGGTATTGGAAGGCGGCAGAGGTCGAATGCGGTCCCACTGCCGTCGGACAGCCGGACATGACGCGGCATCAGGACCGGACCGCAGAGGCGCTGCGTACCCGGTCCAGCAGCCCGTCCGGGCTCAGTCGATCTTCTTGATCACCCGGGCGGCGTCCTGGCGGCCATTGAGCAGGCCGAACAGGCTGTGCGCCCCGGCAGCCGGTCCTTGCGCGTAGATGTTCTCCATCGGCGCATCGCTCCTGCCCAGGCTGTCTGCCGGTTCTACCGCTCCCACCCCGAAATGGACCTGGACGTGGTCACGCTGAGTATGGAGAACGCCGCCCAGGCCGCCCAGGCGGTGCTCGAAGGGACCGTCGACGCGTCCTTCCGTGCCCTGCCAGCAGACGAGGCCCCGGCTGGGATCAGCGCCGAACGACTCCTGGACGCACCCCTGGAGGTCCTGGTTGGCCCCGCCCACCCGTTGGCCGGCGTGTCCTGGGTCAGTCCTGCCGACCTGGTCGACCACCGCATCTGGATCCCCGGAATCAGGCGGGGGACGGAGTGGGCGGCGTTCCACCAGGCGCTGTCCGAGGCATTCGGCCTGAGGATCGACGCGCTCGGCCCCAACTTCGGTGACGAGGGCCTGATGGACGTGCTGGCCGACTCGGCCTCGCTGGCCACCCTCGTCGGCAGCGGGGACCGGTACGAGTGGCCCCGGAACCACGACCTACGGCGCATCCCCTTGCACGACCCGACCCCGGTCTACACGCACGTGCTGCTGTTCCGCAGCGGAGACCAACACCCCGTGCTGACCGCGCTGCGCGACCATCTGCGCACCACAGGTCCGCGGACCCGCACGACGTGTGGTCATCGGACTGGCCAGACCGATGACCACACGATCGAATCAACGGACACGTCCTAGTTTTCTGAGTCGGGAAGTCTGTTCAGACAGCTGGCGAGTCGTTCGAGGATCTCGTCCGCGGTCTTGGTCCGGACGTAGGGCTTGGGCTCGGTGTTCCACGCGGCGATCCAGGGCGGATGTCCTCCAGCGCCTGGACACTTTTGTGGACTCCGCGCCGTATCTGCTTGTTGGTCAGCTCGGCGAACCACCGCTCGACCGGGTTGAGCCAGGACGAACCGGTGGGCGTGAAGTGCAGGTGAAAGCGGAAATGGGACACCAGCCACGTCGTCGGGGGCACCCTCGTCTCCTCACATCGGGAGGGGAGCTACGAGGTGACTGTGTCCGTGGCCGGGGTGTCGTCGCCGAAAGTCATCTCCGGTGCGGGCCGGCGGAAGCCCTTGGTCAGGACGGCCAGGTAGGCGATGCCGATCGCCAGCCAGACGCCGCCGATTTGGAGTGCGACGTGCCCGAGCTTCGTGAGTAGGTAGAGGGAGACGGCGGCGCCGATGGCCGGCATTACCAGGTATGAGAAGCGGTGGGGGGTGCGGCCGGCTCCGCGCTCTCGGACCATGTGGGCGATCACGCAGACGTTCACGAGGGTGAAGCCGAGGAAGGCGCCGAAGTTGATGAACGAGGTGGCTGTGGTCAGGTCGAGCTTCATGGCGAGTACACCGGCGGCCGCTGTCAGCAGCAGGTTCAGGACGGGCGTGCCGGTTTTGTGAGAGAGATTGCCGAAGACGGCCTTGGGCAGTGCGCCGTCGCGTCCCATGACGTACATGAGGCGGGCGGCGGAGGCTTGCAGGGCGATACAGGACGCGATGGATCCGGCGATGGTGACGAAGTTGATGATCTCGGCGTATGCCTTGCCGCCGACCTGCACCTTCAGATGGTAGGCGGCCGCGTCGACATCGGCGAACTTCGCACCCGGGTGGACCAGTTGCATCACGAAGGAGAGCGCGATGAAGATCGCGCCGGCGGCGATGACGCAGCCGACGATGCCGCGGCCGATCGTCCTCGCTCCGTCCCTGGCCTCCTCGCCCAGCGTGGAGACGGCGTCGAAGCCGAGGAAGGAGTACGCGGCGACGGCGGCGGCGGCCGTGATCGCGCTGATCGAGGTGCCGGAGTTCCACAGGGCGTCCGTGGCGGGCGCGGAGGAGCCGTGCTTGCCGAGGAAGACGACACACAGGGTGGCGAAGAGAACCAGCGACCCCAGGGCGACGAACATCAGGACCTTGTTGACGCGGTCCGCGAGCTTCATGCCGAAGACATTGATGGCCGTGGTGACGCCCACCGAGACGATCAGCCAGACCCACTTGGGTACCTCGGGGAACTGGGCGTGGAAGTAGATCGCCGTGATCAGCCAGCCGACCATCGGGATGAAGAAGTAGTCGAGCAGCATCGCCCAGCCGGACAGGAATCCGATGCGGCTGTCGAGCATCTTGCGAGCGTAGGTGTAGACCGACCCCGCGCCGGGCACGGCGCGCGCCATCTTCGCGTAACTCAGCCCGGTGAGCAGCATCGCGAGGGTGGCGACAGCGAACGCGGTCGGGGCCGCGCCGCCGCTGGTGGCGGCGACCACGCCGAAGATCGTGACGACGATGCCGGGAGAGATGTACGCCAGACCGAACAGGACGACGGAGAGGAGGCTCAGGTCACCCCTCAGTCTCATGGTGCTCTCTGTGGTCTCGGTGCTCATCGTCGTGGCTCCTCGGTGGAATGGGCGGGGTTCCAGGTGGCAGGGTCGATGCGACCCCCGTACAGCGGAAGTTCAAGGGCCGGGTCACCGGGGTGGAACTGCTCCCAGATCCGGTTGAGACCGGCGGTGCCGTAGCGGCGTACGTTGCTGACCTCGTCGAGGTCGATCACGTCGGTGAGAGTGGAGTCGCCGGCGTCGACGGTTTCGGCGCGCACCGTGCCCTGGGGATCGATGACGAGGCTACGGCCGGTCCCGGAGGGGGCGGCGGAGTTGACGCTGGCGACGAAGACCTGATTGGTGATGGCGTTGGCGCGGTTGAGGACGACTTCTTGTGCGCGGTCGCTCGTCGTCGTGCGGACCACGTTGACGATCAACTCGGCACCCATCCAGGCCAGGTGGCGGGAGACCTCTGGGAACCAGGTGTCGTAGCAGATGGACAGTCCGATGCGGCCGAGGCCGGCGAGGTCGACGATCTCGAACCGGTCGCCGGGCGTGGTCGTCTCGTACGGGCGCCACGGGAAGACCTTGCGGTACGCGGCGAGGCGCTCACCTTGGGGTGAATAGACCGGTGTCGTGTTGTGGACGCGGTCGCCCGTGCTGCGCTCGTAGACGCTGCCGGGCACCAGCCAGATACCCAGATCCCCCGCGAGCTCTGAGAAGGCCGCATCGCGTTTGCCGTCGAGCGGCTCGGCCCCCTCCGCCGGGGCGGCCGGTACACCGGGGGCGCTCTCGCCGAGGTGCAGTTCGGGGTAGACGACGAGGGCGCCGGGTGCGCGCAGTCTCACGCGCCGCTCCACGTCGGCGGCAAAGCCCGAGAGGTCGTCGGCCGGGCGGCCGGGCGCCTGGGCGAGGATCAGGGGCAGGGGGCGGGCCATGCGGGAACACCAGCCAATCGAAGGAACTGTTCGAGGAGACGTCGACGGAGATTCGGGCGCCGATCACCAGAAATTCCGGTGGGACAAGAATGCGGCTGGCCAGCCATAGCCTCAAATACTTGGAAGGGCTGGTTATCATGCCTTCGAGGCATGAAGGTGTCGTGCCTCCTACGTCTCCCGAGGGGCCGCCGCCATGGAACTCCGAGTGCTCCGCTACTTCCTGACCATCGTGGAGACCGGTTCCGTCACCAAGGCGGCCGAGGCGGTCCGCGTCGCCCAGCCGTCGCTGTCACGCCAACTGCGCGGCCTGGAAAAGACCTTGGGGATGACGCTCTTCGACCGCGGCGGCAAGCAGCTGGTCCTGACGGCGGCCGGCCGGCGCTTTCTCCCCCTGGCCCGGGACCTGGTCGCTCGAGCGGACGCCGCCGAGGCCGCGGTCGGTGCGCTGGCCGCCGGTCGCGCCATGCGGATCACCGTGGCGGCGCCGCCCACCACCATCACGGATGTGATCGCTCCGTTCCTGGCCACCTGGGGTCCGGAGGATCCATTGGTCACCGTGCAAGCGGAGAGCCCGGCACGCGCGTACCAGGCCCTTGCGCGCGGCGCAGACGTAGCCATCTCCTCATCACCTCCGAGGCGCCGTTTCGCCGGGCTCCCGGTGGCCCGCCTGCCGCTGTGGGCCTACGTCCGTGTCGACCACGCTTGGGCGGACCGGGACCACGTCACCATCAGGGACCTCGCCGCGGAGCCCCTCATCGTCCTCACCCCGGCGCACGGCACCCGCCGCATCCTGGACCACGCCGTGCAGGACGCGGACGCCTCGTACGACATCGTCCTCGAATGCGACACCCCGCACGTTGCGCAGGCCATGGCGGCTTCGGGCCACGGTGTCGCTGTGGTCTCCGACGATCCCCGCTTCGACCTGCACCCGCTGCTGATCCTCGACAGCACGGACGAACCGTTGCAGATCCACCTGCACGCGGCGTGGGACGCCAGCCATTACGCGCTGCACAGCATCGAGGCATTCGCGGCCGGGTTGTCGCGTTTCTGTGTCGAGCGGTACGGGCCACAAGCAGCCGGCCGCCTGTGAACCGCAGCGACGACTACATGGAGATATGGCTGGCCGGCAGTGTATTCAGACCGGTGAGGCATTGGACGGTGACCCCAATACCCCCATGCGGCGATTTCCCGCATCGGATGGAGGCCCGAGAGGCTGACGCAGCAGCTCTCGGGATCCCTGGGTCGTCCTGTTGGGTCTGTCACGTCTGGAGCGCAGCAGCCTGCCGGAGGTCTTCGGCCTGCGGAACGTGGTACTAGCCCGCGACCGCTGGAACCGCGAGGCGTACCTGAGCACGCTGCGCTGTCTGGGGCCGCAGGAGACGGGATCGCGTCTCCAGGTGTTGGACTTCGTCGACGCGCTCCGCGTCACCACGCCCACGGACGTGCCCTGCGCAGCCACCGAGCTCACCACCGAGGTGGTTCTGCAGTACCAGTCCGGCCGAGCGGCGCGCCAGGCCCCTCCGGTCTTCGAGGCGATCAACGGTACGGTCACGGCCTGGCCTGGAGCATCGGAGGCGACCCGGTGGCGGAGTTCGAGAAGGCGCGGATCAGGAGCGGGACCATCATGTGAGTTGTGGGACCCGCCCCTCGGTACGGCGGGCGGACAGTCCTTGGCAGTAGAAGAGAGTCGGAGAGGGCCTGGCATCTGCCTGGCCCCCTCCCACCAGTCGCCAGAGGGGACGTCAACCGCGGATGATGTTCCCGGACTTGGGGTCCACGGCGACGCCGTCCCTCTCGAGGCGCTCGGCGGTCTCAGCCGCCTCCGCCGGAGGCCGGCAGCTTGTACGCCTGCGCGGCCGCCGCCGACCAGCCGAACTCGTTGTTGTCGCTGAAGTAGTAATACGTGGCGCCGTTGGGCAGCATCGCCGCGGTGATGCCGCCGAAGCCGGACATGAACGGTACGTACACCGGGCTGGTAAACACCGGGTCGTCCGCCGAGGTGAACTGCCGTGCCCACAGGCCGTCCTGGTACCGGAAGGTCTTGCCCGCCGCATCGGCCGGCGTGCCGATGCCGCGGTTCGCTGGGTTCTGCTGCATCGCGTCGGCGAGCATCGTCGGGTCGAGCTTCTGCATGCCGCCGATCCTTCCGCCGTCGGCGTTCAGGAACCGGCTGACCTTGGCGATGTCGTCCTGCGTGTAGAACAGGCCGTACCCGCCGAGCGGCTGTCCGGTGGCGCTGTTGCCGGTGCGCACGGTGGTCAGCACGTCAGGGCTCAGGTGCAGCGGGACCAATACCTGGGCGCGGATCCAGCGGTAGATGTCGCTGCCGGCGCCGGCCTTGGACACCAGGTAGTTCTGCATCGCCCGGGCCAGCACGAAGGTGTCGGAGGAGTGGTAGACCCACTGCGTGCCGGGCGCCGCGGAGTGCGGGAAGGCCAGCGCGGCGGTCATCTTCGGCCCGTACGCCTCGGCATCGAAGAACGCCGTCATGCCGCTGCCGGACTCGTCGGACTCGAAGGCGCTGGAGGAGTAGTTGCCGGTGGCCATGTTCGCGGTGTCCTGGAACGTGACGCCGGTCCAGGCGGAGGTGTCCGCCTCGCTGACCCAGTCGCGGATCAGCTGCGAGGGCACGGACGAGCCGTAGACCTGCGTCAGCCGCATCAGCACGATCCCGGCGAACATCGTCTTGGCCAGCGAGTACGACGGCAGCACCATCTGGTTGCAGTACGGGTACGCGCCCTGCCGGGTCTGGCACGCGCCCACGTAGTTCACCCCGCCGTAGGACACCCCGTACGTGCTCATCGCCGAGGCGGTGACGCCGCTGCCGAACGCACTGGTGTCGATGCCGGCGTTCGGGTAGTCGGTGCTCAGCGCGCTGATCGGCTTGGTCGGGAGACGGTTGGCGACCTCGGCGGCGTACACCTTCTTCAGGCCGGTGCCACCGGTCACCGTGTGCCGGGAGTAGGTCGCACCGCTCTGGCCCCACATGTCGAACTGGAAGTACTCGCACGTCTCGTGCGTGATCTGGTAACGGACCTTGGAGATCGTGCTGCCGTCGAAGAGGAAGGTCAGCAGGCCGTTGTGCACGCAGTTGGCGTTGCGCTCGACCAGCGCGAAGGGCAGCGAGACGCGAGTGCGGCCGCCGTCGCCGTTCTCGTTCCAGGCGCGGCCGCCCCCGACGATCAGATTCCAGTACGGGCTTCCGGTGATTTGCAGGCCGCGGACTGCAGGGATGACGTGGCTGCCGTTCTGCACGAGGTCGATGCCCACCGGCGGCAGGTGCTTGAGCGTGGCGGCCGCTGCGTAGTGGTAGGTGTCCTTGATGGTGCGGAAACGGCCTGCGTTGGCCACACCGTTCAGCGTCAGGGTGCCCTCGAAGGTGTGCGTCGGGGCGGCGGCCGCCGGGGGCAGCGCGAAGGCGTCGTCGGCGACGGTGCTAGTGGCCGCGCCGCTGGTCAGGTCGGCGGCGGTCAGTACCGACCTGACCACGGCGCCGGAGCCGGTGAGTGGGTCGCCGGGGACGGCGGTCGCGGCGTACGCGGGTCTCGCTGCCGACGGCGAGAATGGCACGAGGACCAGAGCCAGTACGAGAAAAGCCAACGCAGCACAACAACGCCGGGTGTACAAGAGGGACACGGTGAACTCCTCGACAACGCGAAGGGGTAGTGCCCGCATTCTGGGGACGCGCGGTGCTGCCGTCGAAGACCCATCGGGGTTCGACGACATGCCTCAAAGGCATCGGCGGGGGTCAGAGGCCGTGGGGCGCGTATCCGCCGCTGGCGGGAGGCCGGGCGAGGAACTCGGCGGCCCTCTACTGCCTTGAAGAGACGCAGCATGAGGCGGACAGGACCTGTCATCGAGGTCCGGTCGCGGCGGCACAGGCCCGCGACAACTCGGCATCGGTACGCCGCGTCGTGGAGGCAGGACCATCTCTTGAGGCTCGTGGACGTTCACGAGAAATAGCAGCAAGTCCTTGGGAGGGTCCGCCACCTGTGAGATGTCTGTTTCTGAACCTGCGCCACAGGATGGCGCGGTAGTCCGATCAGGCGAAGCGTCGGACACGTTGGGGGCGACCAACGTGTGGCCGATCAAGGGATCGCGCAACGCGCGAGGGTGCCGCTGGATGCCCCTCAGGCGTCGAAACGGCCGCGCGCACTCTCGATGTGACCGAGGTGCTGGTGGGTCCAGCCGCATATGACGTCGACCGCGGTGCGCAGTGCCCGGCCCGGCTCGGTGAGGGTGTACTCGACGCGCGGCGGCACGGTGGGGTACACCTTCCGGTCGACCAGGCCATTACGCTCCAACATGCGCAGATTCTGGGTGAGCATCTTGTGGCTGACGCCCTCGACCTCGTTCCGCAGCTCGCTGAAGCGCAGGGTGCGCTCGCCGAGCGCCTCGATGATCAGGAGCGCCCACTTGTTGGCGACGTCCGAGAAGATCTCCCGCGCCAGGGAGTCTGCGCGCCGCAGGTCAGCGTCCTCGGGCAGGCCCTTGAGTAGTTGCTTGGTCACCATCAGGTTCCTCAGTCACCGAAAAGTGCGTTCTTCCAGGTCAGCCGTCACTCTCCTACAGTTCCCGAGTAACTGCAAGAGAGTAGATCGGAAGGGCGAAAACCATGGCCACCATTGATGTCTTCACCTACGACGTGCCGGCCGAGAGCGACTTCGGCTACTCACAGGCGATCAAGTCCGGTGAGCTGATCCACGTCTCTGGACAGCTCTCGTTCGACGAGGCAGGCGAGTTCCTCCACGCCGGCGACTTCGCCGCCCAGCTCAAGCAGACCTACGCCAACATGGACAAAATCCTGGACCACTACGGCGCCACCCGGAACCAGGTCGTCTCACAGACCCTCTACGTGGTGAACCTGCGGCAGAACGCCGCCGCGACGGCGGAGGGCAACCTGGGGTACTTCGGCGACCACCGCCCGGCCAGCACGGTCGTGGGCATCACTGAACTGACCTTGCCCGGCCAGGTTGTCGAAATCAGCTTCGTCATCGACACGAAACTGCCGGCCTGAGGTATTCCCCCTCGCATGTCCCACACCCTCTGAGGGCGCCGTTCGCGGAAAAGTCACCGCCTATACGGATCCAGGGGCGACGGTCGCAGCGGGCTTGGCGGGCTCCGGCCAGACCGAGTCCAGGGCCTTGCGCACCGTCCGCCAGTCAACGATGTGCTTGCGCTCCAACTAGCCATGCTTCAGCGGGCGCATCCGCTGATCATCAAACACAGGCAACTCTCCGGCTACCCCACACGCGCTTCGCCGCGCGCGTAATCCGCCGGCATCGGTCGGTGCTGTAGAAACTTTCGTGGACAGCCCCTTCGCGCGACGGCTCATGGCCGGCAGGCCCCGGTCGCGACCCGTTCACCGCCGCGCAGTACGTTTACCGGCCGGGAGACAGAGGGGTGGGGACATGGACGTACCGAACGTCATCGGCGATTGGCAGGAGTATCAGTCCGACGAGCTTGCCGGCCTGCGGGTACGCGTGCACCACCTGAAGAAGGCCACGCCCTCACGCGGCCGCGACGACGACGCCAAGGGCCTGACCTACATCAGCTTCCAGGTCACCTTCGAGAACCGCGGCTGCGAGTACTACAGCATCGACCTCCACGAGCACCCGGAGCACTTCGAGGTGCGGGCAGGGCGTGACGGGCACGAGGCGTTCGTCGACGTCTACGGGTCCAGCCGGATCAAGAAGTACAACCTCTACCCACAGCGCCGCGTGACAGCGGTGGTCTACGCTGCGGCAACTCCAGCGATGCTCAAGCAGATCGACATCCAGATCGCCCCCGAGATCGACGAGGACGCCGTCTTCGGATACCACTGGGTCGGGGGCCTCGGAGTGCACGAGGGATCCACACGCCCTACCTCTCGCGCCTCGACCGCCAAACCGAGCGTCGCCAACGAAGTCGAACAGTTCCTCAAGGGCGCTGCCTCCGACGAGACCTGACGTCGGCCGCCGGCCACCGGCCTTCGCGTCCCAGTCGTACTTGGGTCTGCCCGATGCCCTTGCTGCGCTCGCCTGCGTTCCAGCAGTCGCCGGTGTGGATGCAGACGGGTGGGCTGTGCCCGGGCCGCGTTCCAGGAGCCAGTCGGGCGGGGCCGGTCTCTCCTCATGCCGCGGCGGTGTTCGGCTTCGCGGCGTTCCTCGTCGGCGATCCAGCAGCGGGTGCGGTCCAGGTAGCGCAGCCGCACCCGTTCGAGGAAGCCGAGCAGCGTGCGTCGCGCGGGATTGAATCGCTCGTGTGTTCCATTTTGGGGTGTGCTGGTCACGCGGCAACTGTGACGCTCAGTGATAGTTGGCCATGTTCAGCGACAGTCGGCCCCTGTGCCCGCGCGGGGCGCGGGGGCGATGCCCGCTCGGGCCTCGGACAGCCGTTTGTCCTTGGGCTGCCTCTGGCAGCGCAGCTGTATCGCCTGTCCGGCCAGGATGGTCTGACGGGACGGTGAGCGGCGGTTCGCGCACCTTGCCTGCGGGGCTCGACGCCAGGACCAGCCAGGAGGCGGTCAGCGGTACCGTCATCACCCACCTTGTGGGACGAATACCGATGGCCGAGCCCAGAATGCCGGCCAGTGCGGACTGCCGGCCCGTGACGAGTAGGCTGATCGTTCGTCTTCGAACCGGGGAGGTCGGCGTGGACTATGGCGACAAGATCTTCTGGCTCTCGGTAGTGATCCAACGCAAGTACGCGCAGATCTGCACCGAGTTCGACCTGACCCCTTCGCAGGCCACGCTGCTCTGCGCGGTCAGGAACGAGCCGCGGCAGATGGCTGACCTCGCCGCGTCGTTGGGCATGACCAAGAATGCGTTGAGCCAGCTCGTCGATCGCACCGCGCGGCGCGAGTTGGTCGGCCGGGAGAGCTCGGTGCAGGACCGGCGGGTCGTCATGCTCCGTGCGACGCCCACGGGGAAGGTGCTCGGCGACGCCGTTTTCGCCGCGGTGGCCAAGCGCCTGCCGGAGATCGCGGGGAACCTCGACGCCGACGACCAGCGCGACTTCGAGCGCGTGGCCACCGCCATCGTGGACACCTCGGACCTCTCTCCGCCCGCCTCGAACTGACCCATCACACCGTGAGGTCCCACTACATCCGCACCTTGACGAAGTTCATGGCGTGAACTAGTTTCGTTCATGCCATGAACTAGTGAAGGGTGTCAGCCATGAGCACACAGACGACCGGCACGATCGCGGTCTTCGGCGCGACGGGGCAACAGGGCGGGGCGGTGGTCGACGCGCTGCTGGACCACAAGGCGCGGGTGCGGGCTCTGGTCCGCAACCCGCGGTCCGACCGGGCTCAGGCGCTGGCCGCCCGCGGCGTCGAGCTGGCGGCCGTCCGGGCCGACGACCCGGCGTCGCTGGCCGCGGCGCTGGCGACGGTCGAGGGGTTCTACTTCATGACCCCGGAGGCGAACAGCCTCGAAGAGGTCGAGGCGGAGATCCGCATCGGTACCGCGCTCGTCGACGCGGCGGCCGAGGCGGGCGTCCCGCACGTCGTGTTCAACTCGGTCTTCGGAGCGGACCGGAAGTCGGGTGTGCCGCACCACGACTCGAAGCACTCGATCGAGGAGCACCTGAGGAAGTCCGGCCTCAGGGCCTCGATGGTTCGCGCGACCGCCTTCATGGAGAACTTCGCCAGCGTGATGGCGCCGAGCCTGGAGCACGGGGAGATCGTGCTGAGGCTGCCGCTGCCGGAGGACGTCCCGCTGAAGATGATCTCGGTCAGGGACATCGGTCGGGTCGCCGCCGCGCTCCTGCTCGGCGTCGCGGAGGCGCCCGGCGGAGCCGTCGAGCTCGTCGGCGACGAGCTGACGGGCCCCCGGATCGCCGCGGCGTTCGGCGCGCGCGCCGGGCTCCCGGCACGGTACGAGGTCCTCCCGTTGAGCGTGCTTCCCACCGACCTCGACCAGGTGATGTTCCGCGAGTTCGCGAAGGCGGCGGAATCCCCTGCGGACCTCGCGGTGGTGCGTTCGATCGAGCCGGCCACCCTGGACCTGGCCGGGTGGATCCGGGCTACCGGCTGGACCGCGCCCACGGACGTGGCTGGTTCCTGAGCCTCCGGCCGCGGGGGTGAGCGCCTCGCGACCGTGCTCACGGTCTCGGCGCTCCGGGCACGGCAACGTATCCGCCAACGGTTGAAGTAGTCACGAAGCTCCCGGGGCGTGCCCGAGGCCGACACCGGCACACTCGTTGTCGAGAGGCCGTCGGTCGACGGTGAGACAAGGATCCACGTCCAGGAGGCCCCCGGGCCGCCCACCGAAAGACCTCACCGATTACGCCCGCGAGGCCGCCGTGCCGGCGTCTGGCCCCGTGTGGCGGATGGCCGGAACAGGCTTGACCGTGCCGGCCATCCGCAACGGTGCTCGGCGCGTCTCTGACTGCCGCTGAAGCCTTGTTCCCGTCTGAACAGAGGCGGATCAACTTCACGGGACGCCCTCGTTGGTCCAGCGGTGGATCAGATTCGGTCGTCGGCGTCCCGCTGAACCGCGAAGTCGGCGTGCGCCGCCTCGACGGCCTCGGGGTGCGCCTGTAGCTTCTCGTGCTCGCCGAGCGCGCGGTAGATGCCAGCGACGCTGGGAGCCTGGCCCCTGCGCTTGCCGGTGGGAATGATCAGGTCGGGCTGGATCTGCTCGACCGACTCGCCGTTCGCCCGGCGCCTCGGCACGGTGTGCAGCATGTCCTCGGTGATGACGGCCGACCGCCGCACGTGCCCTTGCCGGCCGCCGCGTCGAGCCGTTCGACGGTCGACTCCCGGATCCTCGGTCTCCGCCATCGCCGCGAAGAACGCGAACAGCAGGCGGTCCGGCCCGCCGGGGTCATAGGTGAGCAGTTCGGCTCTGTCGGCCGGCCGGGCGTCTTCAGCCGGTGGGGGTGCCGACCTGGTCGCGTTCGAGTGCGGAGCGCAGCCGGCGGAGGGCCTGGGCGGCGGCTGCCGTCGTGGACTGGTCGAGGGCTCCTTCGACCAGCTCGCTCAGGCCCGCGGCGAAAGTGGTCTCGGCGGCATCGAGGAGCTGTGAGCCGTCGTCGGTCAGCGCCAGGAGTGAGGACCTGCGGTCCGCCGGGTTGGTCTGGCGGACGATCCACCCCTGCTTCTCCAGGCGGTCGGCGCTCTTACTGGTTGCGCCGGCGCCGATGGCGAATTCCGCGGCGAGGTCGGCCACCCGGGAGCCCGGATGCTCGCGCAGGAACCGCAGGAACTCGAACTGTGACGTCACGATCCCGTGCCGCTCGCGCAGGCGGTCGTTCAGGGCGTTGTACAGGCGCGTCTCGCAGCGGACGAGATCCGCGAAGAACCCCTGGAGGTCGGCGATGCCATCTGATTTATATGCCACGGCATATAGTGTAGAGGAATCCATTCCACAGGAGGAAGCAGATGAGCAAGGCACAGCTCGCCAAGGTCGACGCGATGCTCCGTCAGGCCCGGCCCGAGGGCCCGCGCTCCGTCGAGGAACTGCGCGCCGGGTTCAGGGCACTCATGGACACGATGATCGTGCCGGACGACGTCCGCATCACTCATACCGCGCTCGGTGGCCGACCCGCCCTGCACGTCACACCGGACAACGGCGCACGCCCGGGCACGATCCTGTACCTCCACGGCGGCGGCTTCGTCTTCGGCTCCCCCGAGACCGCGCTGTCGCTGACCGCGCAGCTCGTCTCGAAGACCGGGTTCGACTCGTACTCGGTGGACTACCGGCTGGCCCCCGAGCACCCGTTCCCGGCTGGTCTGGAAGACAACCTGAGCGCTTACCGCGCCCTCCTCGACAGCGGCCTGGACCCGTCCGCCATCGCGTTCGCCGGGGACTCCGCCGGCGGCGGCTACGCGGTCACCACCGCCCTGGCCGCCCGCGACGCGGGGCTTCCGCTGCCCGGCGCGATCGTGGCCTTCTCCCCGGGCCTGGACGCCACCCGGACCGGGGAGAGCATGACGACCAAGGACGGCATCGATCCGATCTTCACCCGCGCGGCCGTGATGCACACCGGAGCCATGTACCTCGCAGGCCAGGACCCCGAGCAGCCCCTACTCAGTCCGGCCATCTCCGCCGACCTGACCGGATTCCCCCCGCTCCTCATCCAGGTGGGCACCAACGAGATCCTCCTCGACGATTCCACCCGCCTCGCCGCCCGCGCCCGCGACGCCGGAGTCGACATCATCCTCGACATCACCGCCGACGCCCCCCACGTCTTCCAGGCCTTCGCCGGCGGCACCCTCAGCGAAGCCGACCAGGCACTCGACCGCGCCGCCCTCTTCCTCACCCAGCACATCCGATCACCAGTCTCAACTGGACGGAAAAGCGCATAAGAAGCGCTGACGGGGGAGGGCATCGGCGTCCTGGAGGTCGGCGACGTCCGCGTGCGGCTGGGCGACGACTTCTGGGTACGCTTCCTGCTTCGCGTGCTCAGCGAGCGCCCGGTCGATGCTCGCGACGCTGGGGTCCTGCCCCTTGCGCTTGCCGGTGGCGATGATCAGGCCGGGCTGGATCTGCTCGACCGACTCGCCGTTCGCCCGGCGCCTCAGCACGGTGTGCAGCCTGTCCTCGGTCATGACGGGCGGCCGACCGCCGTGCTCGCCCTTGCGGTCCGCCGCGTCGAGTCCTTCGAGGGGCGACTCCTGGATGCTGTCCCGTTCGGTCTCAGCCATCGCCGCGAAGAACGCGAACAGCAGACGGCCGGGTCCGCTGGGGTCGTACATCCCGGGGCAGGGGTCCGGCGAGCATCTCGCCGCCACCGAGACCGTCGCGCTTTCGCAGTGCGCGGCCAGGCCGGAGTTCCGCCAGGCTTTCGCGCCCGCCGCGTTGCCGGGAACCGGCCGGGCCGCGGCCACCACCAGACGCGTCTCGGCGTCCACGATGACCTGCACATTCATAGAAGACCGGTAGTTATGCGACGACGCACAGACCTTGCGGTCGCGGACCGGGACGAGAGTGCCGTCGACGATCCACAGCCTGCACTGGACCAACTGCGTTCGACTACCCGGGTGTTGCGGATCCGGCGAGAGTCGGGTCGGTGGGCCCGGTGCCCGGTGCCCGGTGCCCGGTGCCCGGTGAGCGGTGAGCGGTGAGCGGTGAGCGGTGGCGCGGTCGGTCGTCGTGGGGCGGGTGGCCCGTGCGAGTAGGCGTGTATCCAAGCCCCTCAGAGGGCTGGCCTCTGGACGGGTGAGGGGCTGGCGGCCAAGGAGCCGAGGAGAGTGAGAACGTCGCTGCTGGGGGAGGCCGGGTCGGCGTGATAGACGACGAGCTCCTGACCCGGCGCTGAGCGGATGTCGAAGGTCTGCATGGTCAGGGTGAGCGGACCGGCGTCGCGGTGGGCGAAGCGCTTGTGCTCCAGGGCCTTGCCGCGGGCGTCGTGGCGGGACCACAGGTCGGCGAATTCCGGGCTCGAGTCGAGGAGTTCGGTCAGCACCTGGCGGACGCGGGGATCGTCCGGTGCCGCGCTGTGGCCGAGGCGGAAGCCGGCGACCGAGTTGCGGGCGACCTCGTGCCAGTCTCGGTAGAAGGTGCGGGCGGCCGGGTCGGTGAAGACCACGTGCATCAGATTGCGGGAGTGTGTCCAGCCGTGGAAGAGCGCGTCGGCGATCGCGTTGGAGGCAAGGACGTCGTACGCACGGTTGTAGACGATCGCCGGGTTGTGGGGCCAGGCGTCCATCAGGGCCAGCAGGCTCGGCTCCACGCGGTCCGGCACCGCGGCTGCCACGGCGCGCGGGCCGACACCGGCGAGGCGGTACAGGTGCTGCCGACCGTCCTCGCCCAGCCGTAGCGCGGCGGCCAGCGCGTCCAGGACCTGGGCCGAGGGGGTACGCTCCCGACCCTGCTCCAGGCGGATGTAGTAGTCGGCGCTGACACCCGCGAGGTGGGCCACCTCCTCGCGCCGCAGCCCGGGCACTCGCCGGTACCCGGTGGCCGGGAGGTTCACATCGGCCGGGGTGACCTGGGCGCGGCGGGCGCTGAGGTAGGCGCCGAGCTCGGTGCGTGCTGCCATGCGCCCCATCGTAGAACCATGGCCGGCAATCTTCCTGGGTGCGCTGCACCCAGGAGAACCCCGCCTCTCCCGCGGCGACGGCGGATCGGCCAGCCTCAAGACCATGACCACACCACTTCGCCAAGCCGCCGGGCAGCCCGACCCCAAGGTCGTCCTCGTCACCGGCGCCAGCAGCGGCATCGGCGCGGCCGTCGCCGAACGGCTCGCAGCGGAGGGCCACCACGTGATGGCCGGCGCGCGGCGCACCGACCGGCTGCGCACGCTCGCCGACCGCGCCGCGGACTCGCCCGGGAGCGTGCACCCGATTCGCCTGGACGTGACGGACCGCGCCGACGTCGCCGCGTTCGTCGCCGCCGCCCGCGAACGCCACGGCCGCGTCGACGCCCTCGTCGCCAATGCCGGCGTCATGCCGCTCTCCCGCCTGGACTCCCTGCTCACCGATGAGTGGGACCGGATGATCGACGTCAACATCCGTGGCCTGCTGCACGGCATCGCCGCCGCGCTGCCGCTCTTCACCGCGCAGCGCGCGGGCCACTTCGTGACCATCGCCAGCGTCGGCGCCCACGAGGTCGTGCCCACGGCAGCCGTGTACTGCGCCACGAAGCACGCGGCCTGGGCCATCACCGAGGGACTGCGCCTGGAGTCCGACCCGGCGATCCGGGTCACCACCGTCTCGCCCGGAGTCGTCGCCTCCGAACTGGCCGACACCATCACCGACCCCGGGGCCGCCGAAGCGATGCGCGCCTACCGCGCCCACACCATCAGCTCCGACGCCATCGCCGGCGCGGTCTCCTACGCCCTCGCCCAGCCCACGGACGTCGACGTCAACGAGATCGTCGTCCGCCCCACCCACCAGCGCTGAACTCCACCGGAGGAACCCTTTGATGACCGCGCCCCTGCCCACTCCCTGGGACCTCACCGGCCGCGTCGCCGTCGTCACCGGCGCCGCCCGCGGCATCGGCCACGCCACCGCCACCCTGCTGCACGCCCGAGGCGCCCGCCTGGTCGTCACCGACCGCTCGGCGGCAGTCGAAGACCTGGCCGCCAAGGACCCCGACAACATCGCCGCCCTCGTCGGCGACGTCGCGGACGAGGACCACGCCCGCGCCACCGCGACGCTGGCCACCGACCGCTTCGGCTCCCTCGACATCCTGGTCAACAACGCCGGCCGCACCCTCAACAAACCCATCACCGAGACCACCGCCGACGACTTCGACGCCATCCTGCGCGTCAACGCCCGCGGCAACTTCCTCCAGGCACGGGAGGCCTTCCGTGCCATGGAGGCTGCCGGCCGCGGCGGCGCCATCGTCTCCGTCGCCTCCGTCTCGTCCGTCGTCGCCTTCGCCACGCAGACCGCCTACGCCGCCTCCAAGGGCGCTCTGGCCCAGATCACCAGGGTCCTGGCGATCGAGGGCGGCCCGCTGGGCATCCGCTCCAACGCCGTCCTCCCCGGCGTCATCGACACCGACATCATGGAAGGCGTCGTCACCAACGGCCGCGAGATGCTCGCCTCCTTCGGCCCGGCCCACCCCCTCGGACGTATCGGCCGTCCGGAGGAGGTCGCGGAGTCCGTCGCCTTCCTGGCATCCGATGCGGCCTCCTTCATCACCGGCGCCCTCCTGAGCGCCGACGGCGGCTGGACCGCCCAGTGACGCTCTCGTCGCGTGTGTCATCGAGCGGGACGAGAGTGATGGTCGTTCCGCGGCGACCTGCCCTCGGGTGACCGGGTCTCCTTGTGGAACGGGTCACGAAGCCCATCGTTTGACGACCGTTGCCGGAAACCGGGGGGCTGCCCACACCTGGATACGGATCTTCTCGGTGGTCTCGGGGCTCTTGTCCGAGTCGACGTCGGCCTGGGCGGCCCGAGCCATGTTGCGCTTGGAGACGCGGACGCGGTTCCATCCCGGCGCGACTTCGAACGTGGCCGCGTCGGGGCCGTAGTCCGTACAGCCCAGGACCATCAGGCGGCTCGACGGGACATCCAGGCCGGCCTCGACCACGTGATCGAAATCCGCGCTGTCATCGCTCGGTTCCCGAGGCAGGACGACGACCGTGACGGACACGTTGACGTTGACAACCGTGCCGATGCCCAGCGCATCCTGTGCCACCGCCAGGTGGTCGGCGACGGCCTGCTCCGTCCATGCGTCGCTCAGATCGCCGTCTCCATCCGCGTCGCACACGTGTATCTGGAAATAGTCGGCGAAGAGGGTGAGCTCTGTCGGTGTTGTCATGGCGCCACAGTGTCACGCGACGCTGACAGCCGGAGACGCGCAGGCGGTGCGGGGCGTGGATGGTGGTGGCGTAGCCCTCCGGCGGGTCGCCGCCTCCGGTGCTCAAGCCGTCCTCCGGGGCAGGTGTACGAAGGTGAGATGGAAGCCGACGGACACCGCCGCGCCGACCAGCAGCAGGGGGAGGCCGACCATGAGCGGCAAGGCCGCCCGCTTCGGCAGGACGTCCAGCCGCAGTGCCACGCAGGTCTTGTCGCGCCAGGCCTTCGCCGCGACGGAGTAGAGCGCGGTGATCGCCAGCATGGTGGCCATCCAGGCGGGGCGCGGCAGCAGCCAGTCACCGTCGGCCACGGTGCCGCCGAGGTGATCGGGAGCACGGCGACGTAGAGGGTCAGCGTTTTGATGACCCGCGACACGCTCGATCGCCGCTCTGCGCCCCGTCGGTGATCACCGATGGCTGCCGCCTCGCCCTCGCCAGCAAGGTCCTGCCGCGCCGCCTGATCGTCCGGTTCATGGACCGGATGGCCCGCCCCCCAACCGGAGGCCGCCGCTCTCCACCACGTATTCGAGGCTCCGCTCCACGTCCCGGGCGGCACTGCCGACGACGACCACACAGCTGCTCAACGCCTCCGTCGCGACACTACCCACCGAGAGCCTCCGGGGCGCACTGCGACCCGGGCCACTCTTGTCAGGCGCCGGCGCCGCCGTCGACCGGCAGGATCGCGCCGGTCACGTACGAGGCGCGGTCGCTGAGCAGCCACGCGGCCGCCTCGGCGATCTGCCGGGGCTCCGCCATCTGACCGAGCGGGATCGACTTGGTCATCTGCTCGACGATGCCGGGAGTCGCTGCCTCCCAGGTGTCGATCATCTCGGTGGAGGTGCCGCCGGGGGTGATGGCGTTGACCCGGATACGGTCACCGGCCCAGTTCACCGCGGCGGTCTCGGTGAGGCTGTTGAGTGCGCGCTTCATGGCGCCATAGGCGGGCAGGGCGGGGTTCGCGCGGCGGCTGCCGATGCTGGAGGTGTTGACGATCGCCCCGCCGCCGCCCCGCCGCATGAGCGCGGCCTCGGCGGTCATGGCGGTCCAGTGCGAACGGAAGTTCACGGCGAACTGCTCGTCGATGTCCTCGTCGCTGGTGGTCTCGACCGGGCCGAACTGCCGCTGGGGAACCGCGCCGTTGTTGAAAGCGCCATCCAGCCGCCCGTGAAGCGCTTCGACGTGGTCGACAGCCTCGCGAACACTCGCGGGGTCGGCGAGGTCCAAGGTGACAGCCCCGGCGACGCCGCCGTCGGCGCGGATCTCCTTCACGATGGCCTCGAGGGCGTCGGTGCTGCGGGCGGCGAGCACGACAGCGGCACCCTCGCAGGCGAAGAGCCGGGCCGCAGCCGCCCCGATGCCGCGGCTGGCGCCGGTGATGAAGATGACCTTGCCGGTGAGCAGGCCGACGGGTGCGCTGTCGGTGGTGTTCGTGTCGTTCGTGTTCGTCATGGCAACAGCGTCCGGCCGGCGGCCGGGACGTATACAGGCACAGGCTGTACCAGGATCCGCCGCCGGGATACGCGCACACTTGTCGTATGGACAAGCAGGAGCTCGGGGCATTCCTCCGCAGCCGCCGCGAGCGGCTCCGCCCACAGGACGTCGGCCTCCCCTCCGGCCCGCGCCGGCGCACACCAGGTCTCCGCCGCGAGGAGGTGGCGGTCCTCGCGCACATCTCCACCGAGTACTACATCCGCCTCGAACAGGGCAGGGCGCCACGCCCCTCGGGCGACGTCCTGGCCGCGATCGCCGGCGCACTGCGGCTCATCGACGCGGAGTCCGACCACCTCCACGTCCTCGCGGGCACCGCGCCGAACCGCACCGGACTGCACCGGCGCGATGTCCGCCCGAGCATCCTCACGCTCCTGGAACGACTGCCCCAGACGGCCGGCTTCGTGATGTCCGCCGCGTTCGAAATCCTGGCCTGGAACGACCTCGCCGCCGCGCTCATGGAGGACTTCACCCCTCTCGCCCCCGAACGCCGCAACCTCGCACGCCGCGCCTTCCGCGGGGCGCAGCGCGCCGAAGCGACGCTCTACGGGCTCTCCGATGCCGCCGAGTTCCGCCTCAGCGTCGTCATGCAGCTCCGCACCACACTCGCCCGCTACCCCACCGATCCCGCGGTGACCGGACTCATCGGCGAACTCCGCGACACCAGCCCCGACTTCGCACGCCTCTGGGAACGGCACGACGTACAGACCATGCCGATGCTCACCAAGACCTTCCGCCACCCAGCCGTCGGGGAGGTCACCGTCGACTGCGACACCCTCGCTCTCACCGACCGAGACCAGTACCTCGTGCTCTACACCGCGCCACCGGGATCTCCCAGCGCCGAGGCCCTGGCCCTGCTGAACGTCCTGGGAACACAGGCCAGTCACTACACGCCCTGACTTCCGCTCCCCGCCTTGCTGGCTCTGACAAAAGCTTCTGATCATGTGACCGTCGGCCTGTCTGCTCGTATGTCTTGGCTATGGGAAACCGTCAGTCGCGTCCGTGGGTCGTGTCAGATGGACTGTGGTCGCTGATCGAGCCGTTGCTGTCGAAGCCGGGTTCGAAGGAGGTCAACGGCAGACCGCGTGCCGGACCGGCAGGCCCTGTGCGGGATCCTCTTCGTCCTGCACACGGGCATCCAGGGGGAGTACCTGTCTCAGGAACTCGGCTTCGGCTCGGGCATGACGCGCTGGCGGCGTCTGGAGCGTGGGGTCGACCGCGCACGACCGCGCAGCGAGCACCACCTCGTCGTCCACGGCCGGGGCATCCCGCTCGCGGTGTCGCTGTCCGGCGGCAACCGCCACGACGTCACCCAGCCGCTGCCTCTGCTCGACAACATGATGCCCAGGCCAGTGTCGTGCGGCTCGCGATCACGGGCCTGATCCAGCGCCGCCGGAGCTGACGCCGGAAGGTGACGTGGTCGTAGCCGCGGTAGGCAGTGAGCGTTTTCCAACCTCAGGCTGACGGGGTCAGGGGTCAGAGGCGGGTCTGGATCAGCGCGAGCGGTCGTGAGGTAGTACCGGTTGCGGGGCCTTGACCCTTGATGTTGGACACACGAGACACTGGATCCTGAGGATCTGAGAACGGACATCTCGTGGTCATGAAGAACTATCCGCCGCAGT
>NZ_JBVJEA010000047.1:0-25288 GCF_055581985.1 Streptomyces sp. NPDC042336
CCCGCGGAGCGGGTCCCTTCGGGCTGCGCCCGAAGAAGCGAGCCGGGTCGCTGCGCTCCCCGGCCGCTCCCGCTCCGCGTGAGCGGAGGCGGCTCGCTCCGCTCACCGCCAGGCGGCACGCGCTCCGCTCGACCGCCAACCGCAGGGCAGGCGCCTCGCGTTGCGAGGCGCGGCCGGCCTGCGGCCGACCGGTGGCCTCCGCTGCGCTCCAGCCACCCACAGCCGACCCGTCAACTCCCCTGCGGGCAAGGCGTGCCACGCTCCGCGCGGCCCACCCACCGGGCGCACGCCACAAGCAGCAGCAAGAGGAGGGGAGGTGACGGGCAGTCGGGCGGGTGACGACTCGAACAGAGATCGGGAGGGATGGGGGTGGGCGATCCGGGAGGGTGCTTCAAAGATAGAAGCTAGCTTAATACTGGAATGGTTGCATACCCCCCCCCGACCGGAGAAAGTGAGGCGCGGATTACTTCCGACCCGGATTGGGTGAGCCATAGAGAAAGGGCGCGCCGTTGGTGAATGAAGGCCCCCGAAATGACGGAGCGAGAAGCGTCGAGAAATGCGAATTGGTGCGTTCGCTGGAGATTAGCAGAAATGGCCCGGGTGGCGTTCGGGTGCGGGTGCTGATGAGAGATGCGCACGGCGGGGTATTGGTGATCGGAGCCGCCGGCAGCGGGCGGGGCGGTGAGCGCCGGGAGGGTCGTGGCGGCCCTCGCGCGCGCGTGCGCGTCTTACTGATAAAAGGACACCGCGCGGAAAGCTGCTCTGACCTGCGGTTTTGCGAGAGGCAATGTGTTAGCCCTGACACATCGACCTGCGGTTTTGTGCCTCCTCCGACACAGCCGCACCCGATTTGGCCCCGGGGAGAGGTACAAAATGCGTTCGGCCTGGTCAGGCCGGCATTCGGCCGTCAGCCCGTGAAGGGGCGTGTGTCGGCGTCGACACCAGGGGGCCACGCCGACAGGGACAAAGGTCCCTCTGGACGGGGACAATCTCGGCTAGGGTCCTGGGCACCACATGAGATCGAGCAGCAGGAGCCAGGGTGCCCGGGGACGCGAGTCGCTCCACCAGTAGGGGCCGGCGGTCGGCGGAACGCGGTGAGCCCGTGACGTCGCCGCTGGCGGACAGCTTCGCCCAGGCGCTGGACCGTACGCCGCCGAAGCCCGGCCGGCCCGTGCGGTCCGCGAAGGTCGACTACACATACCGGGCTCCCCATGACGCGTGGGGGCGCAGCGGCTACAGCATGGTCAGCAACGCGTTCCTCGCCGACGTCCTGGCCGTGCTGATCGCCCGGTACGGGATGTCGCCCGTGCAGTCGGCGGTCCTGCTGTTCTGCATGGGCCGCCAGGTCGAGGGCCGCCTGAAGATCACCCACATCAAGGTCGCTCGGCACCTCGGAGTAGAGCGTGCGAACGTCACCCGGGCGCTGGGCAGCCTGGAGAACTGGCATATGATCCAGCGCCGCGCCAACTCGCTGATCGTGGTCAACCCGCTGATCTGCTTCAAGGGCAACGGTGACCTCCAACAGGAGGCCCTGGAGCAGCTGCGCCAGGACGCCAGGGCCGCGCTCAGGAAGCACTTCCCGGAGATGAGGGAAGATGTAGTGGCGCTGGAGAAGGCGGCGAGCGAGAGCTTCCCGGAGTTCACGGCCCCGGCCGCGCCGGCCCCGCGGACGCGGCAGCTGGCGTTCGGCGACAACGACGTGGAGGAGCAGGCATGCTGATCCAAGCTCACCTCGGGTTCGCCCAGCTGCACCGCCTGGAGCTCTCCAAGGCCGACTACGACCTGCTGAGCGCGATGATGGAGGTCCAGCGCCCCGGCGGCGAGGTGAACGCCTCACAGGCCGAACTGCGGGCGCGCGTGGGGCTCAGCAAGAACCGCACGTCCATCGCGATGAGCCACCTGGTCGAGCGGAACATCGTCCTGCGGCCCGAGGGCCGCTACCGCAGCTACTTCATCCACCCGTACTTCGCCGGGTACGACTCCCAGGAGGAGATGGAGGAGGCGCTGCGCGAGGCGACCGAGGCCATCAAGGCCGGTGCCCTGGCCGCCCCGGCTCCCCCCGTCCCGCAGCGCCATCTGTCCGCCGTGCCCACACGTCGCAGCGCTTGACCGGCCGCCCGGCCGCCCGGCCGCCCGCCCGGCCGGGTGACACGACATCAGCGGCGCCGCACCCCACGGTGTGGCGCCGCTTCACTGTGGTGCTGGTGAAGGCGGAAACTGCTTCAGCCAGCTGACAAGCTCCGGTAGCTCGGTCTGGAGGAGATCCCGATCGGCCCGCTCCACGGCAGCCAAGAGCACTGGCACCAAGATCTGGAGTGCTCGCCAGATCTCTTCGCCCGTGTACTTGTGCCTCTTGGGATCCTCGGCTGCCAAACGCAGCTGCTCCTCCAGCTGAGGCGCCAGCTTGCGGATCTTCCACAGCGCCCGAGGCAAGCCAGGCTCGAAAGCTGGCGTTGATTCATGCCGTGGTGCCGGCACCCGCAGCCGCACCGCTTGGCTGTACGGCGTGGACAACCCGAGCAGGACCGCTGGCGGGCGAGATCGGTAGTTGCCGTAGCGGCCGTCTTCTCCAGGCCGCTGCAGACCTTCCCGCTTGTTGCATTTGTGGCATAAGAAGCCCCGCGCGAGACCGTTCCTGTGATCGTGGTCCAACACGAGCAGGTCGGAACCGGTCCCCCGCCCCCGTCGTCCCGGGCTGCTGCAGATCGCACACCGAGCCTGCTGCCACGCGAAGAGCAGATCCTCGGTGTTTCCCGACCGATCAAGGCCTGTAGGAAGCGGCCAAAACCAGCATGCAGGCGCCAGGTGAGGAAGCCATCGGTCGACTAGACGCCGGGCTTCCTTCAGAAGCTCGTCTACAGCCGCCCGTTCCTCTGGCGATAGATGCCGTAGGCAGGCAGGGACCCCATCAAGGGTCCCGTTCCGGCAGGGGTACTTACCACTTCCTCGGCAGCGGCCCCAGTACTTCCGATCGACGAGCCGTTGGGCTGCAAGGACTCGTTCGACCAGCAGAGGCGTCATGGAGGCAGCCATTGAGACGCCTGCCGACTCCGAGCCGGTCGATAAATGCTGGCCCGCCGGCCAAGGCGAGGTGAGCGTCATGCCCGAACCGTAGTGCCCCGCCGGGGCGCATCGGTCAGTCCTGGCAACAAGGTCGACGGCCTGGGCGCCGGCCTTGGAATGTCATCACTCTCCGGCATCCCGGCCGCCTGCACCCGACCACCTAGACATCACAGCAGCGCCCCGGACCAAGTGGTGGTCCGGGGCGCTGCATGGGTGCTCGGGAGGCCCCTACGCCTCAACGTACGCGACGATCGTGATCTGTCGAAGGGCCGTGACGTAGTAGATGACGCGGACCCCGTCGACGTCGTCGACGTAGTCGCGCAGCAGGGTGTCGGGCACCGGCGTGCCCAGCTCCGGGTTGACGCTGATCGCGACGATCGCGCGGTCCAAGCGGTGCGTCTCGCTCGCCGTGAGCTTCGCCAGCTGACTCAGCGCGGGCTCCACCAGGACGACCTGGGACCGGCGCGGCGCGTGCTCAGGCGACACGGGGTTGCTCACCGGCGAGGCGCTCCAGGTGGGCGTCGCGGGCTTCCTCCCACAGCACGCCCGTCTCCGGGGACGGGTAGCCGTTGGCGGCGATGTCCTCCAGCACCGAGGCGAGGACGTCGACTCGCGCACGCTGGTCGGCCGCGTACGCGCGGACCGACGCAGCGGCGTTCTCATCGAGGGGCTGGCGGTCGGGCACGAGGGCCGGCTGCTCGCTCATCCGGGGCTCCTGGGCTTCTCTCTGGCGTGTGTCACCACGGTATCGCCGAGGCGGGGCGCTCCGGGACGGTACGGACGAAACCCACCCGATGACACAGCTGACACAGCTGAACAGTGACACAGATGGTTGCGACGACCTGGGGAAACGGGGGGTCGATGACACAGATCGGACTGTTCACCCCTGACTGTTCAGGCGCTGGGCTCCGGGCTCCACTGACGCAACGGCGTGAGCGGAGCGTGATGACCCGCCCCTGCCGCCGGGCCCGAGTGTCACGCTGTCACGCTGTCACGCCGATTCGGGCCTGGAGCGGGGGTTCGGGGCGCTCCAGGCACTCAAAAAGCGTTCAATCCGGACATTCGACGGGTGCTGTCGCGTGGTGGACCGGCGGGCGTGACAGTCGGCGTGACAGGCCGCGTGACACCTCCAGCGTGACGCACTGTGAGCGTGACAGGCGTCGACGGCCCACTGTCCCGTGCCATCAAATCTTGATCGCGTGTCACCGAAGATTGATCACTTCGGCTCCGGTCACAGAGTGGCCTGGTGTGTCCCGAACCCCTGGCAGGGCTACACGTCATGCGAGCCCAGTTCTGTCACCACCGCGGGTCTCGATCGTGGTGACATCTGCAATGGTCTCGACGTGTCGCATCAACGCATGTGAAAGATCAGCTCGACACCTATGCGCGCTCAAAACGTGACGCCTCGTGTCTTCCCAAAGTTCCACCCAAGCGTCGCTGGAAGGGTCCACGTCGCTCTCCGCCATGGCGTTCAAGGCCTCTGTCGCCTTCTCGAATTTGTCCAGGACCCACTTCGAGTCTGCGGGATCGTCCCGCAGGTCCGGGTAGTCGCCGAACTCCAGCCGCTCACGGGCGCCGCTACCTTGCGTTGCTGGGATGTACAAGCCATCGTTCAGTGCCTCGTACAGGGCCGTACTCGCGTCGACACGCGCCCGCTCAGCCGCTTGGTGGAACGTCTCGGAGTCGACGATGCCATTCTCGAGCAGGCGAAACGTCCGTCCCAAGAGGTTGTCCCACGCGGCCATGGCCTTACGCACCTGCACGACCCGAGCGACCTGAGCACGCTGCAGCTCGGACTGCCGATTTGCTTCGGCATGGGCATGAGTCGAGTCGCGCTCCGCTGACGCCTCTCGGAGCGCTCGCTTTTGCAGCTGAAGGGGCCCGTAGAACGTAGCAGCGCCTGCGACGATCGCACCGCCTAGCGCCCCCAGAAGACCGTACACCGCGTCCGACACGGTCACCCCCGTAGTCAAAGCAGCCCGAGTTCGCTCAAGCATCGGTGGCACGAACCTACTGGTGGCCAAACTTCGCTGACAACGCTCAATGTTCGATGCCACGGGACACCCACGGCCTCACGGGAGCGCTGGAGCGGGGTGTCGTCGGTGGTCAGTTCCGGAGCGGCGGCCAGACGTGCGGTTCGCGGCACTGCCCGCACGCGGCGCAGCCGGCGCACCCCATGCAGAACTGCTTCGGGACGCGCGGGCACCAGCAGATCGGGTTGTAGTCCGGATCGTCGTCGCCCTCGCAGTGCGGCTCCCCGAGCGGAGGCGCGTAATCGACGTGGACTTGGCCGTCGGCCGTCAGATCCTCGTACCGGGTGCCGCAGCCTGTCGACTGCACCCACGTGGCCACCACGTGGTCGGCCGCGCTCACCGCGCACCGTCCTCGCCCGCGCTCGCTTCCGCCAGTTCGGCGGGCACGAGGACGCGGTCGAGCCAGGCGGCGAGTGCGGTCGTGGCGTCCGGGTCGGCCTGGGCGAGGCGCCCGGCGAACTCGAGGTCGCCATCGGCGGCCGGGGCGCCGGTGCGGGCAAGCGCGGCGAGCAGGGCGGCGTGGGCCCGCACCCGGTCGGGCAGCGAGTCGGCGGCGGCCGTGCGCGTGGTCGGGTCGGCGTAGTGGCCGGAGCGGTCGGCGAAGGCCTGCGCCAGCCAGCTGTCGACCACGGGGTGGTAGTCGCCCCGGTGGACCAGGAGCTCGCGGGCCAACTCGTCTCCGGGCCGGGTCTCCACGGTCCGGCCGAGTCGGCCGGCTCGGGCGAGCGCGGCGAGTTCGTCGGCGCGGGCGGTGAGCTGCTGCTGCTCCTGGAGGCGCTGCTGCTCGGCTTCCGCGGCTCGCTGGTCGGCGGCGAACTCGTCCTGGACGACGGCGTCGCCCTTCGGGTCGTAGGTTCCGCCGGTGGTGGCGAGCAGCTGCGCAATGCGTTGCCACTCAGCGACTTCGGCCGGGCCGCGTTCGTCGTCGGCCAGGTCCTCGCGGTCCCGGTCGATGTGCTGCTGCAGCCGGGCGTCCTCGAGCGCGACGGCGGCCTCGGTGGCGGTCATGCCGGTGGCGCGCCGGCGGACCGAGCTGCGGCCGACCTTCGCTTGGTCGACCGGCTGGCGGGGCGCGGCCGCGCCGGGTGCGGGAACGCGGGGGCTGCGGCGGGAGCGGAGCGCAGAGGTGCTCACACGGGCCTCTCAATCGTCACGGGGAATGAACGGGTATCAGGTTGCCGCGCATTGGGCGCGGCGGTCACAGCACAGGTTTATCGCACCCGTGAATTACGTGCTGCTAAAACTCGAAGTCGAGCCGCTGAACGTCTCGGAATTCCACCTCCAGGCTCGCACAACCGCCCCCGGCTTGACGGAAATAGGCGTCCGCGATGGCCTCCGCGACCGCCTTGTGAACGTCAGTATCCGTCGCACCCTCCTCCTGTGCCGCCAGGATGCGGGCCGCGTGGGAGGGCGACACGGCGATGGTGAGGTCCCGCATCCGGGCGTCGTCCGAGGACCCGTTCGCGGTGAAGCCGAGGGTGGCCTGGAACGTGACAACGAGCCCGCCCGAGGTGGTTGCGCGCTGCCTTGCCTGCGCCCTGACCTGCGGTTGCCACTCTGACTCGGTCTCCTGGGCCAGGGCCTGCCGGAGGCGCTTGTTCGGCTTGGTGGAGGCCCCCGAGAGGTAGCGCTGCACCGTCTTGCGGGAGACGCCCAAGCGCTCCGCCAGGCTCTTGGTGGAGCCCTTCTCCCGCTTGCGGAGGAATTTCATCTGGGCTCGCGGCGATTTCGGCGCGGGCCGGGTGAACAGGGCACGCTCCGCGCGAGCGAAGCCCTCCAGGATCTTGGCCCGCGTCCTGGCCGCCTGCGCCGCCTTCTCTTCCTCAGTCATGAGGGCAGCTCACAGCCGCGGACCTGTGGACAGAGGCCGGCGGCCGGGCGGTCCCGTCGCCCGTCGAAGGGGTTGACGGCGCAGGTCAGCGGGTCTTGGGTGGGGGGCCACGTCCAGAGCAAGGGGGCTGGCCATGGAACTGCTCAAGTTCGCCGACCGACTGCCGCAGTGTTCACGCTGCGGCGGCGACTTCATCATGAGCGGCGTGGCGCCGCAGAACGACGCACACGGTCGGCCGATCTACCTGGAGTTGTGCCCGACCTGCGACACCGGCGACCCCGACTGTCCGGCAGCCGGCCTGTTCGCCCAGTGGTTCGCCGACGGCGGTGGCCACGACCAGAGCCGCGTCCAGGAGGGCGCGCACCTGCTGATGGAGTGGACCAAGGAGTGCATGGCCGCCCACGGCTGGTACATGCAGGACACCCCGCCCGAACAGCCCTGAGCGCCACCAGGCGGCCCGCTGACGTGCCTCTGCACGCCGTGTAGGGCGGCGGTCGGCTGCCGTGGCTGCGCGGCCGGAAACTGCCCGGTCAGGTGCCCGGCGCCGCTAGAAAGGAGGCGTCACAGTGTCGGCCGACCGGGGTGACGCCATCTGCTGAGGCGGGGGCGGGCTCACCGACGGCCTGCGAGGGAGGGAAGACCGCATGGCAGAGACCGAACTGGCCGGCGCGCTGAAGAACGTCATCGGCCACTACATGACGGCTGTCGCCGAGAAGCTGCTGGCTGAGGGGACGCCCGTCAGCTCTGTCACTGCTTGGGGCCGGTACGACGATGACGAGGACCGGGAGAAGCACCACAACGACGTGGAGGGCAGCGTCAACCTCAACGAGAGCTTCGTCCGTCGGTTCCTTCCGGACGCTGAGGCTGGGCTGCACTGGTCCGGGACGTCCGGCTGGTGTCTGTGGATCCTGCCCAAGGGCCGGGCGGGCGCCGGCGGCTCCTTCTACGACGGTGCACGGTGGCTGGGCGCCGGCCTGATCCCCGAGCCCGACCGTGTGGCGGCCTTTCTCTCCGCCGTGCAGCTCGGCCCGCACTCCGCGGGCAGTGACGACCGTCCCTTCTACCGTCAGCCCCTTGAGGACCTCTCCGGCCTGTGCGAACGGCTGCGGGTGCACAGGCGCCTCTACTACGGCAATCCGAGCTACGAGCTGCGCTTCGACGAAGCCCGCTGCGGGGCCTACTACGACCGCACCGCCCAGGCGCTGACCTCCGGTGCCGACGATGTCGTCAACGTGCCCGTACGCAGGGGCGAGCTGGAGGCGCTGCTGCACCTGCTGGAGTTCGCCGAGGGCAGCAGTCACAAGCCCGTGCGTCTGTTCGCCGACTACCTGGCCGGGGACATCGCCCAGCGCCGCGGTGAAGGCGGCAGCGTCAACGAGCACCGCAGGGCGCTGGCGTACGCGATCGAGGCCAAGGAGCGTAAGGAGCAGGCGGAACGCCGGCAGCAGAAGGACGACGACGGGGAGTAGGAGAGCCGGGTCGTGACCCTTGGCCGGACGGCACCGTTGGACACGGCAGCGCGTGCATGAACATCCGACCCCCCGCGGATACGCGTGTGAGGCCCCGCACCGGCGCAGCAGCGCAGGGCGGGGCCTCACGGCGCCCCGGCCGCTGCCTCTGCACTTGATCGGCAACGGGAGGGTGCGGGTTGTGCGTCAGGTGCGCAATCGCCCGGACGACGGGGCCGGCGCGCGGTCAGCCTGTGGGGATGGACAAGTTGATCGAGTTGGCCAGCACGCTCGTCTCGGGGGCGTTCATTGCCGTCCTCGCGGCATGGCTGACCAACCGCTCCCGCAACCGCCAGGAGCAGCAGGCCGAGATCGGCGCCCTGCGCGTGCAGGCAGATGCGATGACGGTGGCGGTGATGGAACTGCAGAGCACGGCCACCGCCAACCGGCTGCTGTGGGAGGGGCCGGCCGAACGCGGCCAGACGTTCCTGCTGGCCGTGCTCGCCTTCGCCGGTGGTGCCGCCCGCGCCCGGATCGCCGGCGGCACCGACGCGCAGAGCGGGCTCGTGGGCTTCGGGCGCGCGGCCGAGCTGCTGAGCCGGGAGCGGGTGGCCAGCAAGCAGACCGTGGCCGCCGTGCGCGAGCCGCTCACCCGGGCCGCCACCGCCGCCGCCCCACTCATGCGCTCCTCCGACCCGACCGTCGTCACCGCCACCGAGCAGCTGCTGAACGCCCTGTCGGACGTGGAGAACACCGCGCGCCTGGAGGCCGCGCTCGAGGCGTTCGGCCGGGCCGTCAACGCCTCCACCGCGCCCCGGCTGTCCTGGTGGGCACGGCGTCGTGCCGCGCGTACGACCTGACCGTGGCGGCCCTTCCGTAGGATGCGAAGCGCCGCGCCCCCCGGCAGCTGCAATGCCGGTGTGACTGAGCACTTGATTTGGCGAGTTGAGCACGAGGCGGGTAGGGCGTACGGCAGCAAAGGATCGTCCAGCCCGCAGACCTGGCCACATTGGCCCTTCCCCTCCCTCTGTTGTCGCCCCAGCAGGTGAGGAACCGCCTCAGCGTCCGGCTATGGCCCCAAAAGCAAGGAAGTTGGGACACACTCAGGGTGTGACAGCTGCCATCATCACAGCCAGCGCGAGCATCGTTGTAGCAGTGCTTGCCTTCCTGCTAAGCCAGTACTCCCAAATTCGACAAGAGCGCCGGCAGGCACGCCTCGCACGCATCAATAGTCAACTGCGAGACCTATATGGGCCACTAAAAACTCTAGTTGACACAAATGAGCAGATTTGGGAGGCATTGCGTGCGACGATCCTCCCGGCACGAGATGAGCGGAACCCAGAGGCGGGCACAAGCGAGTGGCTGCGATGGCGCGATCAGGCACTCATGCCCACCAATCGACGCATACGTGACCTAGTTGTCGAGCATGCGGACCTGATTATTGAAACGGAGACCCCGAAGCCTCTGGTTGATTTCTGCGCCCATGTCCTTTCTCTGGAGGTTGCAATCACGGAGGAAGCGGAAGGAGTAAACCGCCGCGCCTTGATTGCACACCCTGGAGATGATTTCACCAGTTACGTTCATGAATCTTACATTCGCCTCAAAAATCAGCAAAAGCGCCTACTTGGATCCGTCACTTAAACGCCTTTCCGTGAGGCAGCCTGGGCAGCATGAATCGACACGAAACTGAGGCCAGGTAGAATTCCATTGCAGTATTTTGGTACTTTCCGCCAGGCACTGCTCGTCGGTTCTTGTGCAGTACATACGAGAGTGAGGTTCTGTCAAGGAGAGACGACAGCATGCCAGGTTTCCTAGCCCCCGGTTCAGCGACGCCCAAAGGGGTAGATGATTCAAGCGGAACAGCGTATGCAACGCGAGAGCTGCCACCAAATTCTGTTCTCTGGCAGGCCGCCCCTTTTCCCACCTCACGGAGTCATGAAAAGCGACTCCCGCGCCATCAAAACAAATCACCGAGAAGTACTCCTCCTGCTCCGCGATATCGCCACGGTGGTGGGCTTGAGGCTTTAGAACCGCGGCGATGTGTTTGTTGTACGCTTCGGTTAGGCTAGGTGAGGTTGCGAAGTACTCGAAAATATCCTGGAGGAAGTCGTACTCGTGAATCTTGCGTGGCACCAGGAGGACAACCCGCTCTCGCGGGAGATGCTTGGCGGCATGCTCAATCTCCCATTTGGTGTGTTTCCCTTCATTTACCTGAATCATGACCAGTGATGCTCTGGATGCGAGTTCTGCAACCCAGTCACGCCATTGTTCATCTGAAGCGTACATGCGATTTGCTCCAACTTGCGGCAATACTTCCCCAGGCTGCCCGAGGGCCACAACTTGGCCATAGGCCCGTTCCATGGTTAGACAGAGAAACTCCTCCTCTGTGTATGCGATACGCTCCTCTTCTAAATCGTATTTGCTGTACTGAAATCTCGCCGCTTTCCGATCCGTCCCAAACGTGCGCAGATAGAGGACGAAACCTCCCTCGACATCCGAAGGGGAATTAAGGTGCTCCGCTTCCATTCTGCGCGCCAATCTTTCCAGCTCGTAAGCGACCCATTCGACGCGCAAGAAGCCAACGATCATCATTGAAATGGCAATACTCAGGATGAGCCAATCGGGAGGGGAGGAGAATACATTGACGCCAGTGAAGAGGTAAATGATGGGCGAAGCAAGGGCAAGCAGGGCTACAAAGCAGCAGGAATTCTTTCGTGCCCTGTCTAGGGTCAGCCCTCGCAGATAAATGGAAAGCATCTTGAGGAGGACTCTAGCGATCTTTCGAGTTTTCTTTCGTGAATGTAACCTCAAGTGTCTCTCCAGCGGCTAAGTGTGTTGCTACAGCATTTCAGTTTGCCATTTATCTGAGTGTTGGCTGGACAGGATACTGACAGATTCTGGCTTCTGACACTGGATCGGTATTTCGACAACTCGCGCGCTCACTCGCCAACTGAAGCGCTCAGTCACAGCCGGGGGCGCGGCGCTCGTGCGGGAGCTGGCCTACAGCTCGATGTCGAGCCGTTCCACGTCGGTGAACTCCACGCCCAGGCCGTGCGCGCGGCTGTTGTTGGCGCGGAAGTACATCCGGGCGAGACCGTCGGCCGCGATCTGCTGGAGCTGCTGCTCGGTGGCGCCCTGCTCCCGCGCGGTGAACAGCTGGTCCGCGAACTCGGGCGGCAGGGCCTGGGTGACGTCGCGGATCCGGGCGTCATCGGTTGTGCCTGCGGCGGCGGTGAACCCGAAGCGGGCGCGGGTGGAGACGACTAGGCCGTCTGTGGTCGCCGCCTTCTGCCTCGCCTTCGCGCGGATCTGCGGCTGCCACCTCTTCTTCACCTCGCGCTCCAGGCGGCCGCGCAGCTCCTGGCGGGGCCGCTTGAGCTTGCCCGAGACGTACCGCTCCACGGTGCGCTGGGTGATCCCGAGGGCCTGGGCGGCGGCCTTGGTGCCCTTGAGCTGCTTGACCAGGTACTTCATCTGGGCCTGGGCGCTCTTGGGAGCGGGGCGGGTAAACGCCCCCTCCAGCGCGCGGTCCAGGCTGTCCCCGAGCGAGTCGACCATGGGTTACTCCCCTTCTCCGGCGCTCTGGTCGGTCTTGATGAGGTTGGAGATGTTGAAGACGCCGCCGCGTTCCTCGAACTGCTGCTCTGCCCACAGGACGGTCTGGGTGCCCTGGTGCTTGACCATCCCCGGCGAGACCCCGAGCCGGAACGTGCCCGGCGCCGGCTTGCCCTCGGGCGTGTACGGCAGGACGTCCAGCGGCGACGGGCCGGGCGAGGGGTAGACGATCGCGTCGGTGCCGATCGCGACCGGGTACAGGTCGGCGGCGGCCGCCGTCTTCAGCAGCTTGCGGTGCAGGCCGGTGCGCTGGTTCGCGAGCACGGCGGCCCGGATGTCGGGGCGCCAGTTCACCCGCTCCAGCGCCGGGTACGGCTCGTAGTACGGCACCTGGCCCCGGGAGCGCTGACGCAGCTTGCCGATCGCCCCCTTGGCTGTGGCCTTGATCGCGGTCTCCAGCAACGCCATCGTCGGGTCGACCTGCTTGCGCCGCGCCATCGCCTCGAGGAACTCCTGGCCCGTGAGGTCGGTGGTGACGCCCATGTCGGCCATCGTCTCCACGTAGGCGTCGCGCAACCGCTTGTACCAGGAGTCCAGGTAGCGGCCGCTCTGCGTGCGCACGTACGCCTCGATCGGCGCGACGTCGAAGCCGAGCTCCACCGCGTAGGCGACGGTCGGCGTGGCGTACCAGGCCGGGCCCTCGGGGGTCTCGCCCTTCGGCGTGAACGGGCTCGGGAGCCGGGATCCGTCGACCGTGCGGCCGTTGACCCGGACGCGGGACAGGTCCACGTGAGAGAGGTCGACCAGCCACGAGCCGGGCAGCGCCGGGTCGAAGGCCGGGTTGCCGGTCAGGTGGGTCGGCCCGTTCAACCCGACCGTGAGCCCGTTCGCGGCTGCGGCGAACGACATGTTGATGTCGACGACCACCAGGTAGGGGTTGGCGCACTCCTCATCGGTGAGCAGCCGGCACCAGTCGTAGGGCTCTTCCATCAGCATTTCTGCCGGGGTGCGCATGTGGTGCCGGGCGAACTGGCCCTTGAGGATCGGGTGTTCGTCGGGGACCTCGCACGGCACCACCGGGTAGAGCTGGGTGAGCGCGTCCTCGTTGTAGGCCCGCTCGAACTCGCCGGTCGCCGGGTTCTTCTCCGCGCGGGTGGGAGGGCGCAGCGCGGTCATCAGCTCCAGGCCGGTCGTCGCGGTGGAGCCGCGCGGTGTCATCACCCGGGCCGCGTACAGACCGAGGTACTGGACCAGGTCGGCTGGGTGCATCGTCAGCAGCAGCTCCGGGTCGTCCTTCCTGCCCCACTCCCGGGTGTCCAGCGCGTTCCACGGCAGGATGCACAGCTGCACGCAGCGCCGCCTCGAGCCCTCGGGCTCGCGGAAGACGCGGGCCCACGGCCCGAGACCGCGCTGGGTGAGCTGAAAGCCGGCCTTGCCGATCTGCTTGACCACCTTGTGGCTGTCCGGGAGTCGGCTCGCGTGCCGCTCCTCCTCCGAGAGGGTGGCGGGCAGGCCGTAGCGCTCCAGCGCGGACGCGGTAAGGACGAGGATCGGGTCGGCGTCGCGGCCGTTGCGGTGCAACCGGGCCTGCCCGAGCTTCGCCTCCGCGAGGGTCCAGTCGACCAGCGCCGGGATCGTCTTGGCGGGCACGTCCAGGACCAGGCCGCCGACGCAATACGCCGACACCTGCCCGTCCTCGCAGTCGATGACGGCGAGAGGGCCGTTCTCAAAGCGCGAGTCGGCGGCGGCTGCCGTGGTGGTCTTCGCCGCCGCCTTCTTCGCACCCGGGCGCCGCGACGACGTGGCGGGCCTGGTGGTGCTGCTCGCCGCCGCCTTCGGGCGTGACGGCGGGACGACGGCGGGCGCCGGGGCCGGGGTCGTCTCCGGTGCCGGGCCGGTGAACGCCTCCGGGATCACCGAGGCCGGGGTGGCAGCGGGCGCGTCGGCGGCCGGGGCGGGGAAGCGGGCGGCAAGGCCCTCCAGCAGCCGGGCGTACGCAGCGCGCTTCGGCGGCCGCGGCTCGGTCTCGCCCGACTCCCAGTTCCCGATGGTCTCCCGCCGGCTCTTCAAAGCCTTGGCGATCTGTTCCTGGCTCAGTCCGGCGGCCTCGCGCAGACGCTTGCGCTCCTCGGGTGTCGGGAGATCGTCCTGAGCGACCTCTTCCAGCAGCGCATCGACGGCGCTGAACAGTTCGTTCTCAGTGGGCACAGAGCTCACCTCCACGTCACACCCTACCGAATTGCGCGTCGGATTTCACATTGGATTTCACATGGATTGCTCATTGCGGCTATGGTCTGCTGGGACGATCTAGAACGTAGGAGCGTGGAGGCCCTGTGGACGACGTGGACGGCTGCGCCGCACTTCCGGCCTGCGAGAGCCGGGACGTCCTGGGGCGGGTGATCCTGCCCGTAGCTGCTGCAAGCGCTGTGCCCCAGGCTCGTCCGGTGGTGGTGTTTGTCGGTGGCCAGCCGGGGGCTGGGAAGACCAAGGCCGCCGACCTGGTCCAGGCGGCGCTCGGACAGCGCGGTGGTGCCGTACGGATCGGCCGCGACCTCTACAAGGCCGCCCACCGCCACTACGCCGCAGCGTTGGCCGCCGACGTCCGGACCGCCAGCGCGAAGGTCCGGCCGGACACCAGCTCCTGGCAGGCAGCCGTCGAGGAGTACGTCCGCGACCGCGGCCTGGACGCGGTCGTCGAGTCCGCCCTCGCCGATCCCGACGACTTTCGTGCGTCGTCGGCGGCGTACCGCCGCTCCCAGCACCGGATCGAGGTCCTCGCGCTCGCCACGCCGGAGGCGTTAAGCCAGCTGGGCATCCTCGACCGCTTCCTCACCGAGGTCTCCGGTGGGGCGGGCGGCCGATTCGTGAGCTGGGCGAACCACGACTCATGCGCGACGAACATGCTCGCAACGCTCGCGGTCATTGAGGCCGAGCAGCTCGCCGACCGCATCACCGTGGTGACCCGCGACGGCACAGCGCTGTACGACAACGAACTCGTCCACGGTGCGTGGCGCCGCCGGCCCGCCGCCGACAAGGCGGTCGCCCGAGGCCGATCGCGCGCGTGGACGGCCCGGGAGACGGCCGCGTTTCACCAAGAGATAGCCCGCGCCGAGGTGCGCGTGCACCGCGACGTGCCGGGTGAGGACGAGCGCCTGGCTGTCGTACGGGACGCGCGCCGGGCCGCCGCGCTCGCCGAGCCGGTCCGCCGCATCGCCCAGCCCCGACGGCGCGCACCAGGCGTCGACTACCACCGGCTCTCCACCACCGAGCACCGGTGGGTCTTCGACGAGCTGATTGTCCCGTCCTACCTGAACGGCGTCGTCACCCGGGACGATCCGCGCGCCGTCTACGTCCTGGGACAGCCCGGGGCGGGCAAGCTGCTGGCCGCCCGAATGGTCCGCCGCGCGATGCGGCCCGGAACGACCCGGCTGGTCGGCGACGACTTCAAGGCTCAGCACCCCGACTACTTCCAGCTGCTGCGCGACGACCCCCGCAGCGCCGGCGCGGCGATCCGCGCCGACTACCGGGCCTGGTTCACCTGGGCCGAGCAGTACGTCCGCGGCCGGCGCGGCGACGTTCTCATCGAGGCGGCACCTGGCGGCGTGGACGAGTTCCTCGCCAGCGCGCTGCCCTTCGCAGCCGCCGGTTACCCGGTCGAACTCGTCGTCCTGGCCGTGCGGGAAACCGACAGCCGGCTCTCCACCGCACTGCGCTACGCCCGTGCCCTGCAGCGCGGCGGCACCGGCCGGTTCACCAGCCGCTCCGGGCACGACACCTGCTTCCGCGCGCTCGTCGACGTCGTCGCTGTCGCCGAGCAGCACCCGCAGATCGCGGCCATCACGGTGATCCGCCGGGACGGCCAGGCCTTGCTGCGCCACGAGAACGGCTCCGGAGCCGGACGGGCTTCGTGGGCCCTGGCCTCAGAACGGCTCCGTCCCTACACCGAGCAGGAGGCCGAGGCCTTCCTCCGCCTCCATCAAGGCCTGCGCCGGGCGCTCCCGCGGCACCGGCAGGAGCTGGACGAGATCGCCGCACTCGCCCGGCCGTTGATGCCCGCGCGGGTGCAGCCGGCTCGCCTTGGCCGGCCGCACCCGCCCGTTTGGTCCCTTCCCGTGCCGAGCAAGGCCGCCGGCTACGTTTCCTTGAGCTCCTTCAGCCGGGCAGCGTAGACGGCGGTGATCCGGTCGGCCTCCTCCGGACCCGCCGTCGCCAGTTGGGCCCCGTCTGCAAGGGCGGCCTCCCGGCTGGCCTTCAGCTCCTCGATCCGCTCCTCGTCCGGCACCGGCGCGCGGCGCTCCTCGAGGAGCTGGGTGTTGTACCAGTTCACCACCTCCTGGATGGCCTCCTCCGCTGCTTGTTCTTCGCCGTCTTCCAGGCTTGAGAAGTCGGGCTCGTCCGGTGTGCCGGACATGGCAACCCCCTTGATCTTGATCATGAATGGGAGTGGACATTGTCCTCCGGAGGCCCGTTTTGAGGGCTCCTTGGTCACGCGTCGTAGAGGGCGCCTAGCCTCTTCTCCTGGCGGCGGTGCATCATCCGCCATCGCCAGTCCCGGAAGCGGCGGTGAGCCCGGCTGATCCGGCTGTCGAGCACCTGGTACTCGGGGTCGGCCAGGCGGACCGTGTCCTGGTCGACCCCCAGGCAGACGCCGAAGAAGTCGTCGTTCTGTACTTCCTCGTACAGAGCGGTGCCGCTGATAACAACCGTGTTGATGGGAGCGCTCGCCCGGTAGGCGGCTCGTCTGTCGGCCAGGAGCCGCGTGCGGGAGTCGTCCGCGTCGTCGAACCAGTCGAGGACGGGAGAGACGGCGTTGTAACCGATGTCGTTGACGCCGATGTACCACGAGCGGTAGCCGCCAGGGTTACCGAAGTAGTGGTGCTCCCGGTATCCGAACCGACGATTACCGAGCCAGGCACTGTGCTCGCCAGGGTCGGCGAGGGCGGAAAAAACGGACTTCCCCAGCCGGATCCTTGTGTCGCCGATCAACACGCGGGGCCGGAACCACCAACTGATCGTGGTGATCCCATACATGACCACGGTGTCATCTTCACCCCAGGTGACCAGGTAGCCGAGCCGAGACAAGGGCCAGGTCCGTACGGTGATCTCGACTTTCCTGTCGTCCTGATCGGCGTCTTTGGATTCGTCGGCGGTGAGACGGATGCATTCCATCATCGACTGCCACTTCGGCTTACCCAGAAGAGATTCGACGTAGTCATGCCGCACACCGGGGGCGATCTTGCGGAGGCGGGTGGTGAGATAGCGCCTGCGGCCGATGGTACGGCGCCATCCCTCGGTGACCGTTTTGGTGAGGGTCCAGCTGGCTACGAGCACTGTGGCCAGTGTCCACACGTTGAGGGTGGTGCTGTACCAGGGCGCGGGATCGGGCTGCATCGCTGAAGAATGCCGTATGCCCGCCCGGACCACAGCAGTTGGGCCGGCTCAGAGGAGAACGGGCTCCCCGACAGGGGCTCTCCCAGCATAGGTTGGGACCCCACAGGTGATCATCTTTCGGGGGTGGGTGTGACCGGAGGCCGGGACTTAAGGGCCCTGTTCAGTACGAACGACCGCAGTGTGCAGGCTGACGAAGCCTTCACGAACCGCTCCTCACAGTGGGAGGTGGTCGCGGCCGCGCTCACCGAGCACCTCCAGTACATCAGTGCCCCCGGCTTCGACACGGAGGACCTCGAGGCGCCTCGCAACCACGTGCTCGTCTTCCACGGCGTGGGCGGCATCGGCAAGACGACCCTGTCCCGAATGCTGGAGGCCACGCTCACCGACGCCGGACGGCGGCCTTCCCAGTGGGGCGAGCCCAGGTGGCCAGCAGACCGAATCTTGCCCGTGCGCATCGACCTCGCCCGCTCCGCCGGCACCGACTTCGAGCAGATCGTCCTGACGATCCGGGCCGCACTCACCCGGATCGGTCGTCCCCTGCCCGCCTTCGACCTGGCGCTGCGCCGCTACTGGGAGGCCAACCACCCCGGCGAATCCCTGGAGGAGTACCTGCGCCGCGGCGGTCTCGGCTCCCGGTTCGGGCAGACCATGCCACAGCAGATGCAATCCGCGCTCTCCGACGTCGCCCAAGCGCTCATGCTGCCCGGCACCATCGGCTCGGTCGTCGGCCAGGTCACCGGCACCCTTGTCGGTGCGCTGCGCGAACGCCGCCAGACCGTACGGGCCCTGGCAGGATGCGCCCGGCTGGCGGACCTGCTGGAGGCCGAACCCGACCTCGACGCGCTGTCCTTCTACCCGCACCTGCTGGCGTGGGAGCTCGCCCGCCTCCCCGAGGGCAAACGCGTCGTTCCGGTCATCCTGCTGGACACATTCGAGGACATCGGCGACCGCACCCGCCGCGACCTGGAGCGCCTGGTCCAGCGAGCGGTGTGGCTCCTGCCGAACGCCTTCTGGGTGATCACTGGGCGCTCCCGCCTGCAGTGGGCCGACCCGGCGCTGCAGGGCCAGCTCGACTACACCGGCCCTGCCGCCTGGCCCGGCCTCGTCCACACGGCCGTGCCCGCCGCCCGCACCTCCGCCCAGCCCGGCACCGCACGGCAGGTCCTGATCGGCGACTTCTCCTCCGAGGACTGCGACGACTATCTCGCCCGCCGCCTCACCCGCGGCGGACAGCCCCTCATCGGCGAGCCTGTCCGGCAGGTCATCACCGCACGCTCGCACGGCCTGCCCCTCTACCTCGATCTGTCCGTCGCTCGGTTCCTGGAGCTCAGCCGCAGCGGCCGCACCCCGCAGCCCGGCGACTTCGACCACGACTTCCCTGCCCTGGTCGCCCGCACCCTCACCGACCTCACGCCCGACGAACGCCACGTCCTGCGCTCGGTGAGCCTGCTGGACGCCTTCGACGTCCCCCTCGCCACCCAGGCCGCCGGCCTCCCCCACGAAGGCCCCGCCCTGCGGCTGACCGAACGCCCCTTCGTCCGCGAGGACCCTTTCGGCCTGTGGCCCTTCCACCTCCACGGCCTGATCCGTTCCGCCGTACGCAACGCCGACGACACCACCGATGACCGCTGGAGTGAACGCGACTGGCAGCAGGCTGCGCAGCGCGCCTTCACCGCCCTTGGCGACCAGCACCGCAACTCCGCCGGGTCGGGCAGGCTGCTGCTGATTGCCTGCCTGCGCCAAGGCTTGCGCCTGGCCCGCGACCACCGGCTGGACCTCGGCTGGCTCATCCCTGCAGCTTGGACCTACGTCAGCGACTCCGTGTGGGAACCCCTCGCCCCACCCGACGCCGACAGCACAGGACTGGACACGGCCGCCGACGCCCTGGTCGAACTCCTCAGCGCACTCGCTCGCCGCCAGCACCAGCACCGCTCGCACACCGTCGCCCGCCTCACCACGGTCATCGACAGTCACCTGCTTCCGGACGACCTGCAGCACATGGCCTTGTACTACCGGGCCAAGGCCCACCGCGACCTCGGCAACAGCCCGGCCTCCCGTACGGGCATGCAGGCCGTCGCCGACGGCCAGGGCCGCCTCGCCCCCGCCGCCCGACGCGGACTTGCGCATCTCGCCCGCATGGCCGGCGACTTCCCCACCGCCCTGGCCACCGCCCACGCCCTGGGCTGGGAAGGCCGCCACCACCGCGTCCAAGGCGACATCTGGTGGCCCCATGGCGACATGGACCGCGCCGCCCTCGCGTACGCCGCCGCACGCGACGAAGCCGAACACCACGGTGTCACCGGTGAGCGCGGCAACAGCCAGGCCCACCGTGCCTTCGCCCTGGCCTTCACCGACCCGACCTTCGCCGACAGCGAGCTCGCCCTCGCCGAGCAGCTTCTGGCCGGCGTGGATCTGCGCGCCACCACCCTGATCACCCGGATCGCGGCGCTCGCCCGCGACGCGGGCCGCACCGACGCCGACGTCGACGACCGCGCCCAGGTACTGCGCGCCGAGATCCGTACAGCGGGCGTGACGTACACCGAGCTCGCCCTGGACCTCGCTCTCGCCTTCCACCACGCCGTCCGCGACGACCAGGACCAGGTGGCCGCGACGATCGCCCGGCTGCGTGAGAACACCCGCGGCGGCGACTTCGCCTACTACAGCGACATCGTCGCCTTCATGGCCGGCCTGCCCCTCGAGGAAGCCTCACCGACCCGCTGGATCGACGGCGCCCAGCACACGCGGCGGCGATGGCGGGCCCTGGTCACCGCACGCCGACACATGCGCACCAGGCAGTGACCCGTGCGGGTGGTGGTGTCGCGCGTCTGGTGGGGCCCAGAGGCCCCGACGGCGGGGGTCGGGACCTCTGTGCTGGCGGTGGCGTGACAGACCAATGAGGTGGTCCGGCCAGAGGGGGTTGTGGAGGCGCCTGCGACCGCTGCACATGCTTTGAGCTGCGGATTCTTCGCGCTCCGCAGGCTTTAGCCCTTATCCAACCCGGGTTGGATAAGGGCTAAAGCTGGTATACTTCTCCTTGTTGGAACGCTGCAGGAGCCCCTTGGTGGGCTGCCGGGGCAAAGGCCGGAACCAGGGAACTGGATCCCTCCACCCGTTGAGGTGGTTGTGGCCCCCGGGAGTCCCCCAGGGGGCTTTTTGCTGTCAGCCTGCCCGGGCCTTGCCCCCTGGTCTTGGACACACGAGACACTAGATCTTGAGGATCTGAGAACGGACATCTCGTGGTCATGAAGCACTACCCTGCCGAGTTCAAGGCGGACGCGGTCGCGCTGTATCAGTCGCGGCCCGGAGCGACGATCAGGTCGGTCGCTGCTGATTTGGGTATCAATCCGGAGACGCTGCGGAACTGGGTCCGGGCTGCCGGGGCAAGCCGGCCTCGGGGACGCCGGGCGGAGATACCCGCTGAGCCGCCGACTGCGTTGGAAGCGGAGAACGCGGCCCTGCGCAAGAAGGTCCGCGAGCTGGAGGAGGAGCGCGAGATCCTCCGCAAGGCGGCGAAGTATTTCGCCGGGGAGACGCGCTGGTGAACCGCTTCCAGTTCGTCGCAGACCACCAGCGCCGCTTCGGCGTGAAGCGGCTGTGCACCATCCTCAACATCGCCCGCTCCAGCTTCTACTACTGGCGCAAGACCGCGGCCGCGAGGACAGCCCGCCAGGCAGCCGACGCGCAGCTCGCCGCCCGAATACGCACGGTTCATCGTGACTCGGACGGCACCTACGGCGTCCCCAGGATCACCGCCGAACTGCGTGAGGCAGGCGAGTTGGTCAACCACAAGAGGGTCGCCCGCATCATGCGCCAGGCCGACCTGGCCGGCCTGCGGCTGCGCAGGAGGCACCGCACCACCATCGCGGACCCGGCCGCCGCGAAGGCCGCCGACCTCATCGGCCGTGACTTCACTGCCGCGGTGGTGAACACGAAGTACGTCGGCGATATCACCTATCTCCCGCTGGCCGGTGGGAAGTTCCTGTATCTGGCCACGGTGATCGATCTCGCCTCCCGGCGCCTGGCCGGGTGGGCGATTGCTGACCACATGCGTGCCGACCTCGTCATCGACGCCCTGACCGCTGCCGAGCGGTGCCGCGGCAGCCTCGCCGGCGCTGTCATGCACACCGATCACGGAGCTCAGTACACGAGCAGGGCGTTCGCCGACGCCTGCCGCCAGGCGGGCGTGATCCAGAGCATGAGTGCCGTCGGCAGCTCGGCGGACAACGCGCTCGCCGAGTCCTTCAACGCCACATGCAAGAGGGAGATCCTCCAGGGGCGCGGTTCCTGGGCTGACGAGCGTGAAGCCCGCCTCGATCTGTTCCGCTGGCTGCACCGCTACAACACCCGACGCCGCCATTCCAGCCTCGGACAGCGCAGTCCCGTCGCCTACGAGACAGCACTCGGCACAACATCAACTACCCTGGCCCAAGCCGCCTAGCCCGTGTCCAAGATTCCGGGTCAAGCCCCCCCGCCACTCAGGCCACCAGACACGCCCGGTGACGAAGCTGTCGTCTCCGATGATTTTGACCCCGTAGCCGAGCGGGGAGCCGTTCCACGCCCTTCGGAGCTGGTGGCCAACGAGGAGTAGGTTGTCGGCGCAGGCCCGGTCCTGTGGGTCTCCACTGAGTGCACTGTTCAGGATTCCGGCATGGAGGTCGGCCAACTGGATGCCGTCGCGCTGGGTGCTTTCCCAGATGAGCGGCCACTTGATGAAGTTCCAAGGGACCTGGTAGCTGGTGAGACCGGCTGTTTGGCGCACGTAGTTGAGGTAGTCCGCCGTGGTGGTGTGGTCCATGTGCTTGACGATGCCGAGGCGCGTGATCGCTAGACGGGAACCGCCAGGCCAGTGCCTGGCTGCGAAGGCGATGCGCTCGAGCAGCAGGCGGGTTGTGTAGTTGTAGAACACGCCCTTGTCCTGCCGCATGCCGGCATCGGCATTCACGGTGTCCTTGTGGGCGATGACGTGGATGACCATGGCGTTGGGCATGAGGGCGAGCGCTTGGGCTGCCTGCCGACGACGGTCTATTCGCTTCGCCCTGAAGTGCTCGACCCAGTGGATCGGCTTGAGGATTCGCTGGGGTTCCGCGCCGTGTACGAGTGCGCGCAGGCCGCCGGCAGTCAGCTTCACCACCCACTCGTCTTCCTGGGGGACAAGGAGAGCGGTCATCGCGAAGAACGGCGACTGTGCTCTGCTGGCCTCGCTGAATCCGCGGTCGCCTGTCTCGTCCACGTAGACGTGCAACTTGGGCAGCTGGCCGAAGCGGGCAGGTGTGGCAAGGCTGATCATGGCAGTGCCTTGGACAGCGCCGGAAGGCCGGCGGCCGCGTCACTGTGGGCGAGCACCACTGGAGGTCCGAACTCCTCTGTTCGCGGCCCCCGGAGGTAACGGCCCCCGGGGGCTTGCTCTGTCGATCGTTACCGTCCGGTCAACTCCCGTCACCCGTCCGGTTGGACGACGTTACACCGAATGGGGCGTTCTTTACTTCCTAGATCACTCTGCCGACCACGTCACCATGGCATGCCCGGTCCTCGAGCTGTAGGAGACTGATCAGGCTCCCTGTCTCAGAACCCGCGGAACATCCAGCCACTTGGTCACCGGCCGAGTGTGCACAGCCCGGCCCGCCCAGTGACCAGCGCGCCGATCGCGGCACCGAGGCCCCAGGCGTACTTCAGATGCCCGTCTGGAACGCGTTCTGGCGCCGCGTAGTTACTCAGCGGACAATCTGTGCAGCATTCTGCTGTCCGAGGGGGGTCGGGATGGGTGTTCTGTGGCCGTTGGAACCGGCAACGGGAGCCAAACACCGGTTGTACAAGCACTACTTCGACGCGTGGTGGCCGATCCTTCTCCAGCCCAGTCCTCGCTCCGGCGGCAGCTGGCCGAAGGTGACTTTCCTGGATGCCTTCGCAGGACCGGGCCGCTATGAGACGGGCGAAGAAGGCTCCCCCGTGTTCAACCTGCGGGGGCTTCTGAACCACAACCACCTGGACAGGATGGGCTTGTCCCGAGAACGGGTGCAACTGATCTTCATCGAGAAAGACCGTGCCACGTACGAGCACTTGGTGAAGGAGCTGTATGAGAACTTCGGTCCGCTGGACCAGCTACCCGTGCGGGTGGAGGTGCGCTGCGGAGAGGCGGGCCAAGACAGCGAACGGCTACTGACTGAACTGCATGCCTGGGGTAACCCAATTCTGGGCGTCTTCGACAGCTGGGGCAACGTCAACACTCCCCTGTCCGTGATGGCCCGTATCGCGGCGAACCCGGCCAGCGAAGTCATCGTTACCTTCGGGCCGAACTGGTTCAGCCGACGCAAGGAACTCAACGAGGACATCGTCGACGGCGTGTTCGGCGGCCGGGAGCACTGGACCCATGTGGCCGCGGCCCGGGACAGCGAAGAAATGTGGCGGGCCTGGTTGGACAGCTACCGTGCCGCCCTGCAGCGGGTCGGCTTCGAGTACCGCCTGCAGTTCGAGGTCGTGCCGAGGACAGGAAAACCGCTGTATCTGGTCTACGGAACCAAGCACCCGCGCGGTGTGGAGGTGATGAAGGACGCCATGTGGCGGGTCGACAAGAGCGACGGAATGCGCTTCCGGGACCCCCGCGTGCGCAACGCTGTCGCACTCGGGCAGGTCTCCCTATTCGATGACGGCGAAGTGATCGACCCCGAGCTGCTGGCTCTCGTCCAGCAGCGGCTGAGTCAGGGGCCCGTCAGCCTCGAAGAGCTGGGGCAGTGGCTCCTGCTGGAGACATCGCAGTGGCGTGCACGGGACGCGAAGAAGGCCGTGCAGGACCTGGACGGAGACGGTCAGGTGATCATTCCTGCTGGCCGTCTCACCAAAGCCAGTGTGGTCAGCTTGCGGTGACGCTTTCCCGGGCAGGCATCTGGTCCCAGGTGCGCCCTTCGAGCTCGCGGCCAAGAGTTTTGGGCGTGCGGCCGCCCCACTGCTTGAAGAAGAATGCCACCCCGGCATCCGTGCACACGTCGCGGATGCCGGTCACCCATCCCTCTTCCACCGGCCTGAATCGCGGCCCGGACTCGCCGCCTGCGATGACCCAGTCGATGCCAGTGACGTCCAGACCATCCAGCGGCCCCAGCAGCGGCTCACACGACAGGAACCGGACGGCTGCCGGAACGCGGCGCAGGTCGTCGATCCGGGCAAGCTCCTTGGCGCTCTCCACCGACACGCCCATCCATACATTCGCCGGCCAGTCCAGCTTGTCCGCAACCTGCCGCAGCCGACGCGCTCGCTTGGTCAGCACCTGATACGTGTGCTGAGGAGTATCGGCCATCACCTGGAAAACCTGCCGTACGAAGTCCAGCGGCACACGGGCGTGGAACAGGTCCGACATCGAGTTCACGAACACCGTGCGGGGGCTGCGCCACCTGTACGGAACCCGGAGGGCGTCCGGATGCACCGTCAGCCCGAAGCCCGGTCCCGATGTCCGTGGATCCCCGTCATTTTGGTACTTGGTTTGCCCCATCGCCTTCAGACGCTTGGCCAGCGTCATGGCGTAGCAGTTGTCGCACCCCGGCGAGACCTGGTCGCATCCGGTCGTGGGGTTCCACGTGGCCTCTGTCCACTCGATCGCGCTGCGGTCGCTCACCGGACACCCCTCTTCTATGCCGCGCCCGCCCGCCTGCGCGGCCGCAGTCTGCTGAACGTCCAACGAGGCTTGGCCGCACCGGACACCGACATACAACCATCGAGCCCGTCGCGAGGCGGCCGAACAACTTAAATAGAACGTGTGAACGATACCGTCCGGGTGGGACTCCGAGGAGAGCACCGATCCGCTGAACAGTGAGCCTCTTTCATCCTGAATAGCTGCAGGTCAGCAGTGTGTGGACGGCCTGGACGATGGTGCCGATACGACGTGTGGAGCATCTGGCTCGCCGTAGTAGCCGCCAGGACTTCAACTGCGCGAAGGCTCGTTCGCCAGGCGCCCGGAGTCTGGCGTGGTCGCGGTTGAA
>NZ_JBVJEA010000048.1:0-23412 GCF_055581985.1 Streptomyces sp. NPDC042336
AGCCTTTGGGCTTGCTTGAGCCGTGGTGCTTGGAAACAGGCATGCCCGGTTCTGAGGGGGCCGGGTCGTGGCAACATGACCCGGCTACCCGACCAATGGCGAGGCATCGCCACCCGCTACGAAAAGACCGCCATCATCTACCTGGCCGGACTCCACATCGCAGGCATCTTCCTCTGGTCCGCCCGGTGATCCAAACGAAACTGCCTAGCGCCGCGCGTTCCGCAACGGCATAGAGCGGCACCTCACGCCACGCCGCCACAGGACCGACTGGTTTATGGGAGAGGTCCTCGAAGCGGCTGGGCCGACACCGCTGGGTGGTCGAGCGAACCGTGTCCTGGCTGGCCGGCTGTCGCCGGCTCCACCGACGCGACGAACGCAAGGCCGAACACTTCCTCGCCCTCGTCGGCGGAGCAGCGACCCTGGTTGGCTACCGTCGCCTGAACACCCTGCTCACGGCCTGAGCCGTTCCTGTTGCACGTCGAAACAGACCAGTCCCATGGACTCCGCCACGGCCGCCGCGTAGGCGGAAGCCTCCTCGGCCATGCTCCACCGCATGGGGAAGTAGATCAGCGGACCACTGGCCTCGCCGATCAACGGCCCGGTCGACCAGGGCGAAGGGTCCTCGTCATCCTCGGTGAGGTCGCACCACCGCTCAAGCAGCACGGCGACGTAAGCCGCGATGCGTTCGGACGGAGGCTTTTCCTCCTCGCTGTCGGTGTAGCGGTCGTACAGGTCGCTGAAGACCTGACCGGCGATCTTGTCATCCGCCGGTCTCTCGCCTTCCCGGACAGCAAGGTCGCAGCTCATGACCAGAGGCTCTCATTCCGCTCTGGCCGCCACAAAAGGCGGCCTCTACCTCATTGGGGCCACCCACAGGTCGGCACACCGCTGTCGATCACAAGCTCCAGGTAGGGGCTGTACACCCACCCCTCTTCCGTCCAGTACCAGAGATTGTCGTAGCGGTCATTGATGTACTTGCAATGGATGTTGGTCAGTGTGCCGCCGGCACCGAGACGGTCTCGGATCGGGCACTTCGCGAGGGGGCCGTCGTGTACAGCCGCCCCCGCCTTCATGACCATGGCGAGCTGCCAGTTGGTGCGGAAGGGCTGCCACCCGCAGAAGTCGGCAGCCGATGCCTCGCCCGGTACTGCGACGAGCGTCCCACCCGCAATCAGAACTGCGGCGGCGAAGCTGGGCAGAATACGTCCCAACATCATGCCCCCGTGAATTGTCGATGAGCAGTCAGGTTCGTTTCGGCGAAGGGTAATGGCTTCCACGCCCTGGCAGCAGAGGAAGCACCGCCTCCGCCCTCCGGTCCGACCAGGTGCGTACCCCGAAGCCGTCGCTCTGGCGCACACCGCCGGCTACCGCGCCGTAATCGATCTCACCGGCACCTTCTGTACCGCACCGCAACTACTCACACTCGGGGGGCTCATGGGCTCGGGGAAACCGGTTTGGCGTCGAACCGTGGGGTGGGCTGAGAGGCGGCGGGCTTCGGCGGTGACCTCGGCATCGACCTGGTCCACGGTTCTGTCGCCGTATGCGAGGACGTCGTACTCGTCGTCGAGTTCAGCGAGGCGCCCGGTCAGGGGCAGCTCATGTCCGTGGCGCTGGTGAATCCGGAGGGTGAACTCCCGAGGCGTGAACTCTCCAGAGAGCATGCGGCGTGCGAGGGCTCGGGCGACGGCTTCCTGACCGGCCTGGCTGCCGACCGGATAGAGGGCGAGGCCGAGTTCGTCGAGCGCTACGGGAAGCAGGTCATGGACGTCGTAGTCCGCCTCGGCGCGCGTGCAGGCGGCACTCACCACGTCGCTCGCGCGGAGTTCCCCCATGCTCCAGAGAGAGGCACGGTCCTGTAGAGCGATTGCTGCTGCCCCCGTCGACATCACACGTCCATGATTCCCTTCCCGGTGCGTCCAGGTCGAGCAGTTTTCTCCGAAGGTGCTGTTCAGCCTCCTGCTCCAGCAGAGCTCGCGCGGAGTCCGCGTAACACACCGCGGTCCTCTCGGGCCTGACAGAGGGCTGCGGTGTACTTGGCACCGGTCTCACGCTGGGCTGCACGGGCACGCTGAGAGGTAGTTCCTTATGGCGTGATCGCTCGCTGAACGTTGTCGGACGGACCTCTTTGAGCGCACGTACCCCGTTGCGGGCAGGTCCCTGTCGGCGACGCTTGAATAGTGAGCCGGTTCCGGCGGGTGAAAAGTGACCCCCACTGCGTCAGTTGATGTTGGTCATTCCCCGGAGTTGGCGGCGGGAACCCGTCCGAGGTCGCGGCCGCGCATGCGGTAGCTGTCGCCCTTCAGCGAGATGACCTCGGCATGGTGGACGAGTCGGTCGATCATCGCGGCGGCAACGGTGTCGTCGCCGAAGACCTCGCCCCAGCGTCCGAAGGGCTTGTTGCTGGTCACGATCACGGAGGCGCGTTCGTAGCGGCCCGAGATGAACTGGAAGAAGAGGTTCGCGGCCTCGGGTTCGAAGGGGATGTAACCCACTTCGTCGACCACGATCAGCGGGATTCGTCCCAGCCGGGTCAACTCGTCGCTCAGACGTCCTGCCTGATGGGCTTCGGCGAGGCGGGTGACCCACTGGGCGGCGGTGCCGAAGGCGACTCGATGGCCGGCCTGGCAGGCCCGGATGCCGAGCCCGGTGGCGAGGTGGGTTTTGCCGGTGCCGGGCGGTCCCAGAAAGATCACGTTCTCCTTGCCGGCGACGAAGTCCAGCGTCCCCAGATGGGCGATGACTTCGCGTTTCACGGACCGCTGGTGGTCGAAATCGAAGTCCTCCAGCGACTTGCGGGAGGGGAATCGAGCTGCGCGGATGCGTCCTTCGGCGCCGTGGGAGTCGCGGGCGGCGACCTCCCGCTGCAGGCATGCGGCCAGATACTCCTCGTGGCTCCAGCCCTCGTCGCGGGCCCGCTCGGCGAGCCGGGCTGCCGCATCGCGCAGGGCCGGGGCCTTCAGTGCCTTGGTCAGATAGATCAGTTCGGAGCCGACGTCGCGGCTGGTCCTGGCCTGGTTCGTGCCGTTCTTCGTGCTCATTACGCTGCCCCTTCGCCCGTGCTCAGCCCGCCGTCGATCACGCCGAAGATCCGGTCATAGGTCTCCAGCGACCGCTCCTCGACCTCCGCCATGTCCATCGGCGCCGGCTTCGGGCCGGTGGCCGCCTCGCGGGCGGCGGCGGCAGCGGCCGCGTGGTCCGGGTCGGTGATGGTCTGGTGGCGAGCCCAGCTGCGGGCATGGCGGGCGACCTCGACGCCGTCGCAGGTCACCAGCACCTGGTCCAGGTCGGCGGCGACCTCGACGCGGCGGCCGACGGCCAGCGGATGCACCGAGTAGTCACAGGTGTCCAGACGGACGTAGTGATCCCGAGGCAGCCGCAGGGATGCCTTCCACCAGCCCGGCGGGGCGACCGGCGGCAAGGCCAGCATCCGGGAGCGATCCGCTTCCAGCCGGTCCGCCGGGCGGGCCTGCAAGGTCCGGTGGATGCGCCGGTTCGCCCTGGTCAGCCAGTCGGCGAGCTGAATATTGAAGTCCGCCGGCGAGGTGAACACCCGCCCGGGCAGGAACGATGTCTCGAGATAGCCGTTGGCCCGCTCGACCAGGCCCTTGGCCTCCGGATCACGGGGCTTGCAGAGCAGGAATTTGACGCCCAGTAGCCCCGCGAACGCAGCGAAGTCGTCCGTCAGCCGGGGGCCTCCGGACCGCCAGGAACCGACGGCTCCCTCGTTGTCCCAGACCAGCACCCGCGGGACGGCGCCCAGCTCGGTCAGCAGCCGCCAGTGCCCGGCGATCAGGTCGGCCGCCGACCTGGAGGGCAGCATCCGGGCAGTGATCCACCGTGAGTAGCCCGCGACCATGACCAGCACCGGCGGCCGCCCGACCTGACCGAAGCCGAGCGGGATGTCGGCGGGCGGGAACCACAGGTCGCACTGGCCGATCTCGCCCGGCTCATAGACGGTCCGCGAGGCCGGATCCGCAGGCCGATAGACCGGCCGCAGGTCCCGGACCCGGTCCTTGAGGACGGTCAGACCGCGGTCCCATCCGATCCGCTCCGCGATCACCGTCGCCGGCATCTCCGGCCATTGCTCGAGCAGTTCACGAATCTGCGGCTCGACCGCATCCACGATCGAACCCTTCGGAGCCCGCTGATACTTCGGCGGCGCGTCGTCCGCGATCGCTCTGCGAACGGTGTTCCTGGCGATCCCCAGCTTCCTCGCGATCGCCCGTACCGGCATCTGCTCGGCCCGATGAAGCCGACGGATCTCCGCCCAGTCCTCCACGCTGATCACCACTCCTCCCGGTCTGACTCAACGAGCCAGACCCCCGGAGGGGGTCAACTTTCAAGCGTCGCCGCTGGTCCACTTTTCAGCCGTCGCCGACAGGTCCCCTGCTCGAAACAAGGGACAGACGCGTGGCCACGGCCCCATACGTGGCGAGCCGCGCGGCATACAGAGGGTCCGGATGGTGCATCGACGACTCCTCGGTGCCCAGACCAGGGCTCCGGCGACCTCGCGGAGCTGATCGAGCCCATCCGCCGGAGCTGTCGAGGGAAGTCTCGAGGCATGCCTCCCGCCTACGGCTCCAGCGAGCCGTGGCGGCCTCGGGACTGCTGAGGGAGCAGACCGCCACGGCGGCGAAGCAGCTGACCGAGGCGGCGCCCCACAAGCCGATTCACGCACTTTGGCTGACACCTGACGCCGGCGGTTCTCAGCTCGCCCTCGTCGTCATCGAGTCCAGCCGCGTCTGGATGCGGCGTCACGTCCTACTCATCGAGGTCCCCTGCGCTGAGCTGGACGAAGAGACGTCGGTCGCCGTCGAGCTCCGCTGTCTCCGTACGTATGGAGGCAGCGGAGCCATCAGGCGTTCAGGGGCCGGTCGGTCAGGCCGACGCCAGTCCCGCGCTGTAGCTGGAGAACAGCAGGCGGTACTGCGTTCCGTCCAGGACGTTGGTGGCCGCCTCGATCCAGGAGCGTGCGTAGGCGGTCTTGAACCCGTTGCACTTGCCGGTCGCACGGAAGCAGACCTTCACGTCGGTCATGACGTTGGCCTTGATGTTGATGTCGGCGCAGTACGGACTCGTCGTGGCCCACCCGGTACGCGGCCACTTGTGCAGTTCGCCGTATTCGACCGTCTCGTAGCCGACCGAGTGGTCGTAGCAGGCCTGGGCTCGGGCCGGCGCGGCCGCGGCCGGAACCGTGGCCGCGGCCGTCACACCTCCGGCAGCCAGAGCAGCGGCCATCACAGAATGCATCACACGCGAACGCCGTTCCATTGTTTCCCTTTCTCGTTGTCGGCCGGTGGCCGAACCCGGTGGGATGCGCTGCGGGTTCGGCACTGCAGAGATTGCCGGTCAGGTTGGGCGCGGGCCACAGCATCCGTTCGCTTGGGAGACCGTGGGACGTCCCACCCTTTGACCTGCCGGGATGCCCGGGGCGATGCGGCACGCAGGGGACGGCGGACTGCGTGCGCCCTGGCCGGAAGAGACCGATTCGGCGGGCCGGGCCGAACCGGCGAGTCGAGTGAGGTGTACCGATGGGGAACGACTGCCTAGCGGGGCAACGGACAACTGTGCATGTGAGCAGGGGGCGTCATGCTGCGTTGGAAGGCACTACCGGATTCGCTGGATCCACGAGTGCGGCAACTCGTCGTTCAATTGAGAAGGCTCAAGGACCGAAGTGGACTGAGCCTGGAGTCGCTGGAGACGAAGACCGGCATCAGCCGTTCGTCCTGGGACCGCTATCTCAATGGGAAAACCCTGCCGCCACGTCGCGCGGTGGAGGAATTTGCCCGGGCTTCCGGGGCAGACAGCGTCCGCCTGCTGGTCCTGCACGAGATTGCCGAGGACGCCCGGCAGCGTCACAGCGCTCTGTCTGCGTCGGACAGTGTGACCGACCCGGGGGCCGACGTTCCGGGGGTGGAATCGCCACCGGTGAAGGACGCCCGGCCGCCGTTGGTGCGCAGAGGCGCAGCCCTCGCCGCCGCCGCGTTCACCGCGCTGGCCGGCATGGGCGCAGGGATAGTGATCTCCTCGGCATGGAACGATGACCGCTCCGCCAGTGACCCGGTCAAGGCCACGGTGGCGGCTGCGGGACCCAGCAGCAGTACGACCAGTGCTGCGGCCGGAAGGGAACGATACGTATTTCAGCCCGGCAAGACCTATCCCTGCGAGGTCCGCAGGAGCGAAACGACCGGGAAGGGACTGCACGCCGGTTACAGCGTGACGCGGAGTGCCGTCCTCGCGGGGCCCGGTTGGGACGTGGTGGAGGCCCAGTGCCTGCTGCGCCATCACCACATGGAACCCGGCGTTGTCGACGGAGTGTACGGACAGCAGACCATCGCGGCCGTGATGCGCCTGCAGGAGAAAGCCGGGCTGCCCGCGGACGGCGTCGTCGGACCGCACACCTGGCGGGTGCTGCGCGGATGACCGGCGGTGCACCGGAGTGCGCGGCGCTGGCCGAAGGACTGCGTGCGGTCAGGGCGCGTACCGGGCTCAGCCTTGTGGCGCTGGCCGAGCGCACGGCGTACAGCAAGTCGTCCTGGGAGCGCTATCTCAACGGGAAGAAGCCGGTGCCCCGCCAGGCCGTCGAGGCGCTGTGCGCCACGGCCGGAGAACCTTCCGGGCGGCTCCTCGCCCTGTGGGAGCTGGCGGACGCCGAATGGAGCGGGCGCGCCCGCCTCTCCCGCCCTGCCCCACAGCGCCCCTCCGTCGCCGTGCCGACGGACGCCGAGGACGGGGCTGTCCCGCGACGGGCTCGGCGCGGGCGTTGGCCGGCCGTCGTCGCTGGCGCCGCGGCAGCCCTGGCCGCCGTGACGGCGTTGCTGGCCGTCACGGATTCCGACACCGGAGAACCGACGGGCCTGACGGCGTCCCCCGCGCTCGACCCCGCACCCGCCTGCCACGGGACGACGTGCGACGGCATGGATCCCGGCCGGTCGTTCTGTGGGCTGCCCGGCCGGGCCGACTCCCTGGGACCAGTGCACCGCACCCGTACCGGTACGGGAGTGGAAATCCGGTACAGCAGCGTGTGCGCCGCCGCCTGGGGCAGGATCTGGCATGCGAAGGTCGGCGACGCCCTTGAGCTGTCGGTCGTCGGCGTCCGGCCGCGCAGAGTCGTCATCGACAGCCCCGCGGACACCGGCGTCTACCGCTTCACCGCGATGATCGGCGCCCCGGACCGGGCCGGCCTGCGGCTGTGCTTCACCGCGGCCGGTGAGACCGATCCGGAGTGCTTCCATGCCTGACGGTCCGGCACACGACGAAGGACCACGCCGACTCGAAGTACCTCTCCGTACCGGCGTCACGCGACGCCCGCGGCGCCCGCCGAGTCCGCCCGCCTCCTCGAGCAGCACGACCTCGACCACACTTCCGGTCGGAGCTGTACGCATATCCGACCGCGCGGGGCGACGCGTTGCTCGAGTTGTGCGACGCGCTGCTGGGCACGGACGGTCCGGTGCGGACGCTGGTTGACCTCGCGCTCGGAACCCAAGAGTCGTCACACGGGAAGACCGGTCCCGCGACGGAGGAGACCCCTGCTTCTCACGCCCGTCGGGACCACCCACGGACCGCCCGTCCGGGTCCTCATGCCTCGCCGCTCCACATCGCAGTACCGTCGGCCTGCACATGCAGCGTCGGAGAGTGCTCGCGATAGCCCCACTGTGCCGCGCCGTCCGGCACCACCCAGCCGCGGGCCTGGAAGGCCTGCATCGGCGTCAGTGAGACGGTGCACGCCTCCGGCGGACTCGTTCTGGTTTCCTTGGCGGGCAGGGTGACCCTGCCCGGCCTTCCCCACGGGCCGGGGCAGGTCTGCTCCACCTCGCTCTGGATGTAGGCGAGCTTCACCTCCACGGTGACGGGCCTGCCCGAGGTGTTGGTGAGCTGCACCAGGAAGGATGCCCGCCCGTCCTCGGTGACGAGCGTGCACGGTGTCCACAGCACGGCGCCCGCGCTGCGCACCTTTCCGCACTGGTGGTTTCCCTTGACACCGCCGGACTCGGTCGAGGCCACGGGATCAGGGTTCGCCACCTCCGCCCCCTGCCCACTCGGTGCCGCCGGCCCGTCCAGGGACGTTCCGGCCGTGGACGACTCCGGCTTCCCGCTGTCCAGCCACCCGAACAGCGCGACAGCCACCGCCACCCCTACGGTTGCGCCTGCTCCCGCCCAGAGCCACCCATACGCCGGGCTCCGCCTCCCAGCCGCCCGACGGGGGGCCGCAGGCGGGTCCTCCGTTCCATCCGGTTCGGCGGCTACGGCTCGCTCGGTGGCTCCTTGCGGATCAACAAGGGGTCCGGCCGGTTCGACGAGGTCGGCCGCTGCCACGAGTTCGTCGGACCGCACCGTAACGCTCGTCAGGACCCGGCTCCGCCAGCCCGGCCCGGCCGCTTCCTGGAGACCGCGTGCCAGATCGGCGATCTCCCGGCCGATACTCGGAAGCTGCCGGGCGCTCTCGGGTGCTTCCTTCTTCCTCAAGGCCCGTGCGATGGCCTCGCTGTCCTCCTCGCTGGGCAGCCGGTTGTGCTTGGTGCCCGGCAGCAGCTGATTGCGGCCCCGAAGCCAGTATGACAGCAGCGCCTCGTCGATCTTCTTGCGTGACTGCCAGACGGGTGTCTCCCGCTCCGCCTCCAACGCCTTCACCAGAGCCTTGCGTGTCGGTCTGCCTCTCGTGGTCGGCTCTCCCACGCAGGCGGCCCACGCGTCCAGTGCCTGCACCAGGCGGTGCGACAGGTCGGCGCATAAGTCCCGCTGATTTCCCATCAGTGGCTCCCCTCCTAGGGACATTCCGTTGCGGTGCAACCGAGACGCAGCAGGTTATGGAGGTGCAAGTTGCGCCGCAAATCCCCAGTCGGCTTGCACTGGTGCTCTCTCCGTCCGCCTGCGGGACATTCGGTCCGGCGGTTGGGAACGTCCGGCCGTCGCCCCGTACCCGGGCCCCCGCACCGGGGACCGTCGAGAACAGGAGAACCCCGAAGTGAGCATGTGGAAGTGCCAGCGCTGCAAGGGCAATGGAAAGTGCACGTCCTGCGACGGGTCCGGATCCCGGGGCATGTGGAAGTGCGACAGCTGCCGCGGCAGCGGTGACTGCAAGGCATGCGACGGGCGCGGCTGACGGCACGAACGCCGGGTTGACCCGGCCTAGCTCCGTGGTGTGAGGGCTCCCGTCACGCGGTGAGCACTCACACCACCTCCCGCACCGCGCCCCCTCGACTGGGCGCCGGGCACCGGGCATGCAGGTCACGGGCCCATGACGGTTGGAGCTGACACCGCCTCCCGTAGACGGCTCCCACCGTTCACCCGGTGGGAGCCCATCCTCCCCCCCCAAGGACCGGCACCGGCCCGATCATCCGTCCGCCGCTGCCGGCCAGCCGCATCCGACCCCTGTCATGTGAAAGCGAAGGAGAACAACCCCTGTGAACGAGGCGCCTCGTCCGGAGTCCGAGCGGAGTAACCTCCCCGGCCAGCAGCCCGGCCTCGGCTTCTACATGCCGCCTCCGCCGAGTCACCCTCCCCAGCCTCCGGTGGCGCCCGGGTTCGGGTACGTGCCGCAGCCGGTGCCTGCCGTGCCTGCCAGTGCCTTCCTGGACATGCCACAGCGGGTGAAGGCGGCTCGCATCGTCCTGTTCCTGCTGGCAGGCTTCCTGATCATTGCGGCTCTGGCCGCTCTCGCGGAGGCCGATGCGGCGCAGAACACCTTTGAGCGCTACAGCGAAGTTCCGGGCCTCATGCCCTCCGCCCTTCACGCGGCGCAGCAGAAGGCGGTGGTACAGACGTCGGTCGCGCAGACCGGGATGGCCTGGGGTGCCGTCTACGCTGCCCTGGCGCTCGTGCTCGCGGCACGATTCGGCAAGGGCGGCAACGCCCTGCGCATCGGCACGATCGTCTACGGGGCATGGCTCGGCGTCGTCAGCATCTTCGCTCTCGCCCTTACCGCCGACGTTGCTCCCACCGCCACCGTGATCGGGGACGTCACAGAGCTCGCCGCCGGCATCCTGCTGATCGTCCTCATGGTGCAGAGGGAGGGCATCGACTGGTTCAGCCGGGTCCGCACTTGAGCTGCTCTCCGCTACCCGTTCACGTCCGGGCCGTGCCCGAGTTCGAGCTGTTGATGCGGGGACTCGTGCATGGCGTGGGCCTCGTTGCCCAGTACCAGCCGCCGAGCCGACAGAACCGACGGGCTGGAAGATCCACCCGCTGCTGGGGCGCGACCGCCAGGGCAGTCCAAGTCGACCTCCCGTGCGGGTCGCCGCCTCGCCGTGAGCAATTCGCCAATACCAGACGCAAGGAGGCCAATCGATGTCTACATGGTTGATCATCGAAGAGGAGACGGTCACGGCCGATGGGTCGGCACCGCGTCGACAGGTCAAGGTGGTTCGGCAGGTGACCGGAAAGAAGACCCTTGAGGAGGCGCTCGTCGAGCTGCACAAGGTGGCCAGGGACCATACCCCTGACTCGTTGAGGGGTGTCTCAACGGTGGTGGGACGAGACAGCGACGGCTCGTTCTGGGTGCTACCGAAGAACGGCAAGGGACCTGCCTCCTGCAACCTCCGTCTCATCGAGCAGATACGTCCCTGAACCGTGCTGAGCCTCCAGCGGAGCGGCGAGGTGCCGGTGAGGATGACCTGCACAGGTCCTCGTGGGAGGCGAAGTGGTCGAGGAGACGGCTCTTGGCCAGGCCGGCCTCGGCAGTGACGAAGCCCAAGGCGACGTTCCCGATGCCCTCTGAGCTCCATGATGTGGGCCGCCGCTCCGAGACCGACTCATCCGGCGGCCCTCTCCAGCCTTTCGATCTCCCCCGACGCCGCTGCGGATCCCAGGGTCACGGCCATTCGGTACAGTTCCAGCGCCTCCTCCACCCGCCCCTGACGCTCACGAATCTTCCCCAGCATGACGGGAAGACCGGATGGCGTGACGGCGGACGAAGTGATGTAGTCCTCGAGGACCTGCTCTTGCCGTCCCAGATCGCCGGACCGGGCATACAAGCGTGCCAGGAGGCCTACCGCCCCTCCGTCCTCCCGCTGGATCGCGGCAAGATACATTCTTTCGGCTGATTCTGTTTTCCCCATCTTCTCGTAGAGCTTCGCGAGGGGGACTCGGGCAGTCTCATCTCCTTGCTCCAGGGCCGCAAGGTAGGCCTTCTCCGCCTCTGACCGGTTTCCGCGTTTCTCATGGAACTTGGTCAGGACCACAGCCGCGTTCCGCTCGCCGCTTCGTAAGAACTCCTCGTAGCAGACCCGGGCCTCGTCGAAGCGTTCTTGTTTCTCCAGAACCCTTCCCAGCGAAACAGGAGCATGCTTGTTCCCCATTCCGGCAGCAGCCCGCAGGAGACGTTCGGCCTCAACGAGATTTCCACGTTTGGCCTGCCAGTTTCCATAAGTCATGTACCCCATCGAGGAGCCTCTGGAAATCAAGTGCTTGTAGATCTCCTCAGCTTCTTCCGGGGAGGCTGTCTTGGCACGTGAGAGGAGAACGTCCACGTTCTCGGCAGGCTGGTGTGCCGCACCCTCCTCCCTGAGAGTCTCCGGGGCCGGAGGGGCGGCAAACGGAATGCTCGCACTCGCCGATGTGCCGGTTGCCGTAGGCAGGGCTGTCCGTGTCAGCCTCGGGCCACCGGCATCCGCATCGGAAGCACGCGCCACGGCGACCCACCGGTCGTAGAAGTGCCGGCGAGTGCTCGCCGTATCACGGTGGGCCCGCTCGGCCAGGTACTCCACGACCAGCTCCAGCAGCCCCCAGTCCGGACGCCGCGGCTCGACGAAGAGCTTGTGGATCCGGGTGTGGCTTGATGACGCGATCGCCGTCGCCATCATCCTGCTGCTGGGGTACCCGGCGAGGAGATGCAGCTCATGGAGGTCCATGAGGAGATCGTTCAGGGGTCCGGCAGGCAGCTCGGGGCGAGTGAAGGGTGCCAAATGAATACGCCTCCACGACTCGACCGTAAATATTTGTAACGCACCATCCTGCCGCACATTCTGATGCCGAGTCGGGTGGATCTCTTCGTACAGAGGCGTAACGGACTGTTTGCGCATGTCAGAGCCGCTTTGAAGGCCCGCAGGCTTGGTTGTGCGATCGGGGAGGCCGGTCGCACCGTCGAGCAGCGGAGGTCTGAAAATGGCTACTTGGATGTCGCGAAACGCCGCTCCTTCAGTCCGCGGAGGGGGCCGATTCGCGAAGTACGGACGCATTGTCGGAATGGGCATCCTGAAGGGTGCCTCCACCGCTGCCGGGACGGCGTTGTTCACCGCCGTGATCGTTTGGTGGCAGAGCCGATGACGACGTGAGAGCAAGCGGGGAAGTGCCGGCCGTGCGGCGTGCGGCGACGGAGAGGGCCGGCTGCCTGCCGGCGGCCGGCCCCTTCTCGCCGAACGTGCTCATCGTGTCGTTGGGTTGCGGCACCATCGTGCACCATGGACGAATTCATGGCTGCGTTGGCCGGAGCGGCGATCGGCGGGGGATTCACCTTTGCGGGAGCGCTTGCGCAAGCCCGTAGCGCCCGGGCACAGGCCGACGCCTCGCGCGCGGCAGCCAGGCATCAGGCGGACGTCGCTCACATGCAGTGGGTACGAAGCGGCAGAGGATCTGCTTGCTTCGAGTTCCTGGCGCTGTCACTGGACTTGGCGCCGAGTCGGCGGCCGCGCTCCTCGGTCAGGCCGTGCCGGACGAGGAGTCCTGCGAGGGCTTTCTGCCAGCGGGCGAAGACGGTGGCAGAGGAGGAGCGGGCGAGCTGGGGTGCGTCGTCGTTGGTCTCCACAGCCACCTGCCACGATCGGGCAACCGGCCCTGTACCCGCTACTTACGGGTAGCCGCACCGGAGACGCTGGGTAGTCAAGGCCAGACGGGCGCCTCAACCAGCGGTCGGCGAGCCTTGACGGCCTGCTGTGGTGGTCGCCGCTGTACGCGGCCTCGAGGCCAGAGCTGTGCGCAGCGCTGGGGTGAGGATGTGGCGGGTCTCGGACGGGGTGAGGGCGGCCGGCGTGGGGAGGGGGTTGAGGTAGCGGGTGTAGATGAGACCGCCGAGGATCGTCACCACGGCTGTGGCGCGGGCGGTCGCGTCCCGACCGCCGAGAAATTCAACAAGCCGGGCCAGCAGCTCGCGTTCCAGGTATTCGCGGATCACCTCGGCGGCCTCGTCGCCCTGGGCGGTGAGCTGGAGGAAGTCGGCGTCCTCCCACAGGCCCGTCACCGCGTCGATCAGGCGGTCGGGGAGGGTGGCCGGGTCGCCGCCGAGGACGTCGTCCACCGCCAGCGCATTGGCGCACTGGAACTGCATCACGTCCGCGAAAAGGCCCTTCTTCGAGCCGAAGTGGTAGGCGATCAGCGCCGGGTCGACGCCGGCGACCGCGGCCACCGCGCGCACCGTGGTGCGCCGGTATCCGCGCTCCAGGAACAGGGCACGGGCCGCCGAGACGATCGACTCGCGGATCGGCGGATTGCCGCGGGGGCGGCCTCGGGTGCGGGCGGGGGCAGGGGCGGCGTTATTCATCAGCGTTGAGCCTGCGTTTCGTGATCGGCACAGTCAAGGGCGTTCCGGAAACCACACGAAGGGATGCCCCGACACCATGCGTATCGCAGTCTTCGGCGCCAACGGACCGACCGGGCGCCACCTCACCGACCAGGCCCTCGCCGCCGGCCACGAGGTCGTCGCCGTGACGCGCCGCCCCGGCTCCCTCCCCTCCGAGCGGCCCGGCCTCGCCTTGGCCGTCGCCGATGCCACCGATCCGGCGGCCGTCGATGCCGCGATCGCCGGGACGGACGCCGTCCTGTCCGCGCTGGGCGCGCGCTTCAGCAAGGAGACCATCACCACGTACTCGGCGAGCGCCACGGCCATCACCGGGGCCATGACCCGCCACGGCATCGAGCGGCTCCTCACCATCAGCTCCAGCATCGCCGACCCGAACTGGCGCCCCACCGGCGCGCACTTCTTCAACCACGTGCTCGACCCGCTGGTGAACCGACGCCTTGGCCGCACCCTCCACGAGGACATGCGCCGCATGGAGGCCGTGATCCGTAAGACGGACCTCGATTGGACCCTCGTCCGGCCCTCGGGCCTCTTCGAGCACCCCGTCGTCACGGACTACCACGCCGCCGAGACCAGCGCTGACGGCGTCTTCACCGCCCGGGCCGACCTCGCCGCGAGCATGCTGCGCGAGCTGGAGGAACGGCGGTACGTCCGTACGGCCATGGGCGTCATCACCACGGCTGTGAAGCCGAACATCGCCAAGCTGATCTGGCAAGAGGGCGTGAAGAAGAAGTGAGCCGGGCGACCGCCGAACTCCCGGCAGCCACACGGGCATTCCTCACGAGCCCCCGCACAGCAGCCTTCACCACCCTCCGCCCCGACGGCACCCCGCACGTCACCCCGGTCCGCTTCTCCTTCGACGCGGACACCGGCCTGGTCCGGGTGACCACCCGGGCGGGAGCCCGCAAGGCCTGGAACGTGGTGGCAGGCGGATCGGCGGCCCGTGTCGCGCTCTGCCAGGCAGACGGCTTCCGCTGGGTCACCCTCGAAGGCCGGGCCGCCGTCACCGACGATCCCGCGCGCCTGGCCGAGGCGGTCCGCCGCTACACCGACCGCTACCGCGCGGCCCCGCCCGCCCCGCCGGACCTGGTCGCCATCGAGATCGCCGTCGACCGCGTCCTGAGCCTCAATCTCTGATGAATCCCCCGCACTGAAAGCGAAGTGACCCCGCGATGCCCACCCTCCCCGTCCTCGACTCCACCCTCCACTACCGCGAGTCCGGCGATCCCGACGGGCTGCCGTTCGTCTTCCTCCACGGCAACCCCACCTCCTCCCACCTGTGGCGGAACGTTCTGCCGGTCGTGGCCGCACCCGGCCGCCGCCTTCTGGCCCCCGACCTCATCGGCATGGGCGACTCGGGCAAGCCCGACATCGCCTACTCCTTCGACGACCACGCCCGCTACCTCGACGCCTGGTTCGACGCTCTGGGCCTTACCGAGGCCGTCCTCGTCGGCCACGACTGGGGTGGCGCGCTCGCCTTCGACAGAGCCGCCCGTCTCCCGGGCCGCGTCCGCGGTCTCGCCTTCACCGAGGCGATCATCAAGCCGCTGGTCGGCGACGAGTTTCCAGCCGCAGGGCGGGAGTTGTTCACCCTCCTGCGCACCCCCGGAGTGGGCGAGGAGATGATCCTGGAGAAGTCGCTGTTCATCGAAGGACTCCCGGACACGCTCGCCACCCCGCTCGACCCTGCCGACCTGGAGGTCTACCGTCGCCCCTTCCCCACCCCGCGCAGCCGCCGCCCGGTGCTGGCGTGGACGCGCATGATGCCACTGGACGCCGAGCCCGCCGACGTAGTGGCCCGCGTCGAGCACTACGACGCCTGGCTGGCCGCCAGCCCCGAAGTCCCCAAGCTGCTCGCGGCGTTCGAGCCGGGTCCGGGTGCGATGACCGACGAAGGTGCCGTGGCCTGGTGCGAGGAGCACATCGCGGGTCTGGAAGTCACCCGCCACGGCCCGGCCGGCCACCACTCCCCGGAGGACCGCCCCGAGGAGCTGGCCGCGTCGATCAACGCCTGGGCCGATCGCCACGGGCTGGCACGTCAGTAGGTGTCCTCGACAACGGCGGTGCCGACCGCCCCCCGGGGGGTCGGCTGAGCTGTCACCGACTGGTGTATGCGCCGTGATCGCCGTCACCATCGAACGCCACCGAGAACGGGAACCCTCGGATGTCGGCTCCCGGCCACCGCCCCTTTGACCCGTATCTCGGCGATACTCCTACTTGCCGATCCTCCTGCCGTACGCCGACGCCGGCCCGCTCACGCTGCGCTCCGGGGGTGAGGTGGGCGGTGACGACGCCGGTGCGTTCCTCCTGGAGAACATCAGCAGCGCGGCGGCGACCACCGACAGCCCATCCTCGACACGCTCGCCGTCTGGACCGACGACCCCGGCCCCCTCCACCTCGCCACCCTCACCCCCGGCGAGACACCTTGAGCACCGTCCCGTACTTCCCCGACGCCCTCGACACCGCCCCCGGCCAGTGACCCGAAACCCCCTGCAAGGAGCGACCCGCCCTCTTCGTGGACAGCAGCCGCACCACCCCGTTGAAGGAGCAGACCGAGAAGGCCAGGGCGTACTGCGCACGCTGCCCGGTTCGGGAAGCGTGCGCGGATTACGTCATCGCCAACGATTGCCGGGACAGCATCTGGGGCGGCCTCACCGTCGACGAACGCGACCGGCTGACCAGAGAGCAGACAGATTTGGCCTGATGCGAGGAGCTACGCGCCACGTTCACGCCGGCTGGTGAAGTGCCTCGGCCACGACCTCATCACCGTGTGGCCAAGCAGAGCGGCCAGGATCGCTACAGCCGCGATACGGATGCCATTCCATGTGGCGCCAACAACGGTTCCTTGCGAAGAGGTTTCGGCGCTAAGGCGCTGTGACGTCTCAACGATGGCGATTACTGGAACTAGGGCGCGAAAGAAGAGGCCGCGCAGTCCGGGGCTACGAGCTAGGTTCCCGATGACCCCCAAAAACGCGCCTACTATGGCAGCGGCCAAAGACCAGAAGAGAGCTCTGGACAAGGAGTCATTTTGAGAAGATGCGCTCTGCGCAGTTTTGGTTGCATAGTACGAAGCCACTGCGGTGATTAGGGCTGCTGGGGCAAGAGAGGCGGACTCGAATATTGATTTCCGTGCGACCCCAACGCAAAAGGCTAGAGCTGCCCAGGTCCATCCTGCGGCAAGGATTAGATGCACCACGTGCGCTGGTGAGTTGCTGGTTGTCTCGAATAGGGGGGGCAAGGGCTCCGAGGGTTGCGCCAGCTGCCACAGCAGCCACAACTGCCATGATGGATGAGCGTGAGGGGGGCACGGCGGTGACGCGGTCCTTTCGCTGGCGCGCGGTTGAGGTCTGCGCTGAGTCTATGAGGTGGCTTCCGCGGCGAAGGAAGAACGCGCATTCCAAAGTCATGAACAGCAGGAAGGGTGCCCACCGTGAAATTCATGAAGACGAGGTCAGGGGTGACGGCTGCTCTTCTGGCCGCGTCTGTAGCCCTGTTGGTCAGCCCGTCGGCCGTTGCCGCGCCGGCAGACACTCAGGCCACATCGGTAGTGCTGGGCGCCACAGCCTATACGTGCGAGTTCTCTGGCACCGCAGTCCGAACAAAGGAACCCACACCGGTCCATACGGGACCTTACGGAGATGCTCCTGTCACGACTACGATCCACGCAGACTTCATCGTTCACACCTATTACCGGTGCATCAACAAGTACGGCAACATCTGGTACGAGATCACGGGGAGCATCGACAATGGAATCCCTAATGCCAGATTCATCTACAGCGGATATGTGAAATGAAACTGAGCATCACTCCGTGTCGAAATTCTGAATCGCGCCCGGATCTGAACTGTGCGGCCTGAGTGAATGAGCCTCTTCAGCGCTGCCGCTCCAGGGTGAGAATGGCTTGGCGATTGACGTCGTGCGGTGGGACTGCAGCGGAACCTGCGGAAGATCCGCCAGGACTTCAGGCAGGGCGGTGCGGGGCGGCGGCTGGTTCCCTGTTCCGGTCGCGGCCTCGCGGACTGGGGGCCCGGGCTGGTCACGAGTCGCAGCGGCCGCCCGCTGGCGCCTGCTCGGCAGCCGCCGCCGTGGCTGTGGCGGGGGCGTCGAGCTGGACGAGCTGCGGAGCGGGTCCGCAGCAGCCACCACCGTCGGCCTCAGCGGCCTCAGCGGCGTCGGAGGCGTCGAACAGGCCGGCGCCGCCGCAGACTCCGGTCTCGGGCAGGGTCAGTTCCACGCGGTCGGCCGCGTCGAGGTCACCGGCGATCGCTGCGGCCACGGAGCGGACCTGCTCGTAGCCGGTCATCGCGAGGAAGGTCGGGGCGTGGCCGTAGGACTTCTTTCCGGCCAGGTAGACGCCCTGTTCGGGGTGGGAGAGCTCGCGGTGGCCGTGGGGGTGGACGGTGCCGCAGGAGTGCTGGTTGGGGTCGATCAGCGGGGCCAGAGCGACGGGGTCCTGGAGGCGTTCGCCGAGGGGCGAGGCGCAGCTCGTCGAGGAAGGACAGGTCGGGGCGGAAGCCGGTCAGCACGATCACTTCGTCGACCGGGCCCAGGCGGCGGCCGTCCTCGCCGACCCAGGACCAGGCGGCCGTCGCCTGCCCGTTCGATTGCTTCGGTGCGGAATCCGGTGACCGCGTCGGCGTGGCCGTCGTCGACGGCGGCTTCGCTGCCAGGCCGAGCGCGCCACGGGCGGGGAGCTGGTCGGCTTCGCCGCCGCCGTAGGTGGAGCCGGAGATGTTCCGGCGCAGGATCCACACGCTCTTCGTTCCCGCGCCGTCGCCGGACTTGGCGAGGCCGGCGAGGCAGGCGAGCGCGGTGAAGGCGGAGGCGCCGGAGCCGATGACGGTGGTGCGCTTGCCCGCGTACCGGGCGCGGACAGCGGGGTTCTTGAGGTCCGGGACGCGGTAGGTGATCCGGTCCGCTGCGGCCTTCTCGCCGAGCGCGGCAAGGCCGCCGGCCGGGCTGGGCGTGGTCCAGGTGCCGGAGGCATCGATGGCGGCGCGGGTGAAGAGACGCTCCTCACGGCCGTCGGTGTGGGCGACGTGCACGACGAACGGCTGCTGATCGCGGTCGGCGTCCACGATCCGGTCCCGGCCGGTGCGGGAGACGCCGGTGACGCGCACGCCGATGCGGACGCGGTCGGGGCCGCACGTGCACATCTGCCACGCGAGGACAACACCAACCGGGTCCGGGTCAAGACCAAGGCACCCTGGATCTGGCAGGACAACGCCGTGAGCGGGGGTACGGTCCGCCGGGCGAGCCCGGCGATGATCCACACCTACTTCGAGTACATCACCACCCAGTACCCCGCCCCGACCTCCCACGGAATGCTCCTGATCAGCCTGCACGGCCCCTCCCGGGGCCAGCCGTGGACCACCGCAGCGGCCCGCGGCATGCTGCGCCGGGCCACAGCCCGCGGTCAGATCGGCCGGGTGTTCCCGCACGCCTTCCGGCACAGCTTCGCCACCGCGGTGCTGGACGCCGCACGGGGCAACGCGGTGATCGCGCGGGAGGCTGGCGGCTGGACCTCGGCCGCGACCGTCGAGCAGGTCTACGGCCACGTGGACGTCCACGACCCGGTCTCCACCGCGGCGCTGGAGCAGGTGTGGGGGACACGGCCGTGATCCCGCTGACGCTGCTGCCCGGCCGCACCGACACCACCCGCATCGGCCGTGACCGGCTCGAGCTGCTCACGGCCCTCATCGAGGCCTCCGCATTCGCCCCGCTCTTCCGCGACACGCTGATCTTCACCCCGCCCCAGCACCCGGTCTACGCCTGGCAGTGCGCTGTTGACGGCTGCCTGCGTATCCGCCGGATCAGTCACAACCTGTGCAACACGCACAACCTGGAGTGGAAGCAGGCCGAGCGGACGGGGCAGACCAAGCGCGCCTTCATGGACGCGGCAACCCCTCTGCCCGCCGCGCGGGAAGTGGACTACGGCCGGTGCCTGATCTGTCCCGATCGCCCGGCGATCAGCCCCACCACCCGGCTGTGCCAGCAGCACCAGACCAGGTGGCAGTACGGCGAGGCCGCCGACACGGACCGGAGCCGGTTCGAGTACTGGGCCCGTACACAGCACCCGCTTCCCGGCTACGGCCTGTGCCAGGCGCGGTGCCCGTTTTCGGCCCGCACCTCGCTGGGGCTGTGCCTGCAGCACCTGAACCGATACAGCATCGACAACCGCCCGGGAACAGCCCGGTCGCACCACTCACGCGGCCCTCTCAAGGACGGCCGGCCGCTCCCGGTGACCTACGTCGACGAGAAGGCATTCCGCGCATGGTGCGCCACTGCGGAGCCGGTCACGCAGCCACGGCTGGTCAACCTCCACGCCCTACCCCCGCTGCTGCGGGCCGAGATCCAGTGGGGCCTGCACGCCCATGCCCAGTACGCGCAGCACTCCGAGTGGACCACCAACGGCATCAGCAACCTCGTCAGATACCGCTGGCGAGGCAGCATCACGTCCCTGATGGACCTGCACGACGAAGGCTACAAAGACCTGACGCGCAAGCACATGGACTCAGAGGTCCGCAAGATCATCCGGGAAATCGTCAACGGCCTGCGCTGCGTCTACTACAGCTCCGCGGACACCAAGGACGCCGGCTTCCTGGAGACCGATCACTTCGGACGACGCTTCAAGAGCGCCCAGAGCCACTTCGACATCACCACCGTTCCCCAGCGGTGGCTGCGCGACCTGCTCTGGGACCACCTTGCCCAGTGGCTGCGTTCCCCACAGTGCCCCCGCACCCGGGGCCCCTTCGACCAGATGCGCCGCGCCGCCGTCGAATTGGGCCTCTCCCTCCAAGCCGACGCCCCCGACGCCGGCCACGACCCCACCGTGCTGCGCCGTGAGCACGCCGAGCAGTTCGCCCGCCGACCAGCGCCACCGCGCCCGCCACGGCCTGCCGTCCCTGGGCATGGTCCTGGACGACGGACGATCCCCCACCGTCACCGACCTGAGCTGCCAATTCGTCTTCAACCAATCCCGCAAGCTGCCCTACAGTGCCATCACCGCCGGCCACGCCGAACGCCTCGGCATCGACACCGGCTTCCTGACCGCCATCCCCTTCGGCGGCACCGGCCTCAAACAGCGTTCCCGCAACCCCTTCAGCGACGACGTCGCCCGCGCGCTGATGGACGAGACCAACCTGCGGCGCCTGGAAGAACTCGACCTCAACGACCGTGGCCCGCAGGACATCTGAAAGACCATCGTCGCCACCGGGCGCGCCACTGCAGCGAGGTCGTCGGACTCACCACCCAGACGCCCCTCCTGGCCAACGGCGCCGCCGCGCCAGCAGCCGCCAGGCCGGCTGCCCACCGGGTTGTTAAAGGAGCGGCCGCACCTGCCACCGCCGACCGGGACGGGCCCGCCAGAAGACGAAGCGGGCCCGGGGCCCTCCGCGGACGGGAACGGTGTCAGGAGGGGGACACGGGTTCGGCGTAGGCGGTGAAGAACCGGTTACCGGTGAGCTTGTGGTGCGCGAGCTGCTCACGGACGGCCTGCTCGTCCGCCCAGCGGTCCGGACTGGAGGCGAGCGCGGCCGCGAAGGCTGTCACGGCATCCTTCAGCTTCTCGAACAGCTCAGGCGTGATGACACGCATACCCGGCACCGCGGTGGCCTTGGCGTCGACGGCCCGGCTGGAGTGCAGCATGACGCGCGGTGCAGTGACGGCGATGGCCTGCCGCACGGTGCCGGTGCCGCCCCGCGTCCACGCCCCGGTGATGAGGACCTGATCGGCCGTCCAGTCTTCCAGGCGCCGCCACGGACGCAGCCGCCCGATCAGATAGCGGACCGAGAGCGCGACGACCGCGGTGAAGCCTCTCACGATCAACCCCGTTATAGAACAACGCCGTTCAACCGTCGGACTACTCCGAGGCCGACGCACGCTACCACCAGGTGGTTTCGCACAGTACAAACTGTGCGTGGAGATGGCCGAACGGGTCAGCGCGCGCCGCCCGGCCAACACCTTCTTCCTGTCGCTCAACAGCGCGGTGGTCGCGGTCGTGGTCGCCGTGGGCGGCACTAAGGCCATCGACACCTCGGCGTGGCTGCTGACGGCCAGACTGGTGATGTGCCGCCTGGTTGGTCATGGTCCGTTCGTACTGGCAGCTCAACGCGGCCAAGTTCGAGGTCACCGGCGCCTTCGAGCAGAGGTTGCCGCCGTACGCCTACCCCAGGGCGGAAGGGGCGGCCCTCGGCGAGGGGCGCGAACTGCCGCTGACCCACGTCGAGCAGTGGGTGCCGCTCACTTTCACTTTCGCCCACGTCGTCGCGTTCTGCGGTCTGGTGGTCTGACGTTCAGCCCGACCACTGTGCTGCCCAGCAGGGGCTGCTGCGGCAGCGGGGAAGGGACAGGCGGCGGGGGAGGGGTGGTGACGACCGGCGCCGGCGGAGGGAGCGTGTCCGGGGCAGCCTGCCGCTGCGGCAGAGCCGCCCACGCGCCCACTAACGCGTCTATGCGTTCGCGCACCAGCCTGCGCATGGTCCAGACGTGACGAATCCGCGGGACCGTGACGACGAACCAGTGCAGGCTCGGCCGCCACTGCTGGTCGAAGGTGACGAAGGCCCCAGCACGTATCAACGCACCCTGGATGAACGGCCGTTGGGCTCGCGCCGGGTCATCGTCCGTCTCCGGGTGCGCCGGTACTTCTGCGACCGGTGGAAGTGTTGCCGTACGACCTTCGTCGAGCAGGTTCCGGGCCTGTCCGCGCGCTACCGCCGTTCCAGCACTGGGCTGGCGGGCTGGCTGCGCTCGATCGCGATCGAGCTCGGCGGCCGTCCCGCAGCCCGGTTGTGCCGCCGCTTGCGGCTGACCGCGGGCCGGACGCGGCTGCTCAGGCTACTGACGGCCCCGGCTGTGCCGGACCGTGCCCCACGGGTGCTGGGGGTGGACGAGTTCGCCTTCCGCAAGGGCTGCACCTACGGCACCGTGCTGGTCGACGTCGAGGCCGGCCGGGTCGTGGACGTACTGCCCGACCGCACCTCGGAGACGTTCGCAGCCTGGCTCACCGAGCATCCCGGTGCCGAGATCATCTGCCGGGACCGGGCCAGCGCCTACACCAAGGCGGTCAGGGAAGCCGCCCCTCGTGCCCTGGAAGTCGCTGATCGCTGGCACCTGTTACAGAACCTGTCCGCGGCAGTGGAGAAGACCTGCCACCAGCACCGCGACTGCCTGCGCAAACGCGCCGAGGAGGAGACAGTGACCGAGGGGCCGGAACCGCCTCCGATGCTGATACCGCCCGCGGGACTGCCCCGCACCCAGATCATCGAACGCACCCGCCACCGCTACGAGGACATCCACCGCCTGCTGGAGAAGCACTGGGCCGTCAGCGCCATCGCCCGCCGGCTGAACCTCGACCGCAAGACCGTGCGCCGCTTCCGCGACACCGACCTCGACGAGCTGCTGGCCTCCGCCCGCGAGCGCCGCCCCAACGGCGTCCTGGCCATTCAAGGCGTACCTCAACGCCCGGTTCACCGAAGCCCAAGGCCAGGTCAGCGGCACACGCCTGTTCCTGGAGATCCAGGCTCGCGGCTACCGTGGCAGCCGCCAGGTCGTCCGCAAACACCTCGCCGCCCTCCGCGCGGGCACCGCCGAACCAGTCCGGGCCGACATCCCCAGCCCTCGCAAGATCACCTCGTGGATCATGCGGCCCCGTAACACTCTCACCGAGAGCCAGGACCAACGGCTGCTTCAAGTCCGGCTCGCCTGCCCGGACATCACCCGAGCCTGCGACCTCGCTCGGGCGTTTGCCGATCTCGTCCGTCACCAGCGCGGATACCTGCTGCTGGAGTGGATCCGGCAAGCCGAGCAGGATGCTCCGAAGCCCATGAAGGGCTTCGCTGGCTTCCTCCGCCAGGACCTCGACGCCGTCACCGCCGGCCTCACCCTGCCCTGGAGCTCCGGGGTC
>NZ_JBVJEA010000049.1:0-21761 GCF_055581985.1 Streptomyces sp. NPDC042336
CCCATCGATCACGTCACGGCTGCCGAGCGGGCCGCCCTGCGGATCAGCGCGGACGAGGCCGACGTCCTGGAGAACGGTGTCGAGGACGGCTGCTCACCCTGGGCGTGCCGGGGCGACGCCGACGCGCTGACGCGGGACGACTTCGGGCTGGCCACGTGATACTCGACCTCTTCGCGGGGCCGGGCGGCTGGAGCAGGGCACTGCACGTCCTGGGCGTGCGCGACGTGGGGCTGGAGTGGGATCAGTGGGCGTGCAAGACGCGCGCTGCGGCAGGGCAGTTGACCATCCGGTGCGACGTGGCGAGGTATCCGACCTGGCCGTTCGTCGGCCGCACCCGCGGTGTGATCGCTTCGCCGCCGTGTCAGGCGTGGAGCATGGCCGGCAAGCGCCTGGGCCTGGTCGACCAGCCGCTGGTGCACGCGGCGGTCGAGGATCTGGCCGCCGGTCGCGATACCCGCGAGCGCCTCCTCGCCGCCTGTCGTGACGAGCGCTCCCTGCTCGCTGCCGAGCCGATGCGCTATCTGTACGCGCTGAACACGGTCGGCGAGCCCGACTGGGTCGCCATGGAGGAAGTACCGGACGTGCTGCCCTTGTGGAAGCAGTACGCGGCCGTCCTGCGCGGGTGGGGGTTTTCCGTCTGGTGCGGGATCCTCAATGCCGCCGATTTCGGCGTCCCGCAGACCAGGAAGCGAGCGATCCTGCTGGCCTCCCGCGTCCGTACGGCCCAGCCGCCCACGCCCACGCACGCCCCGCTCGCTGAGCCGGAATCGCTGTTCGGTCCGGGCCGTGCCCGCTGGGTCAGCATGGCCGAAGCCTTGGGGTGGGGCGCGACTGACCGGCCCGTCCCCACCGTCTGCGCAGGCGGTGGGCCCGGAGGCGGACCCGAGCCGTTCCCTTCGGGCTCCCGCAAGACGCTGTCCGATGCCCGGGAGCGCGGCACTTGGATACCTAGGCCGGACGGGGCGGTTCTGCAGTCCCGCCGCGAAGGCGCCGGATGGGCGGCCCGGCACGGCATCCGAGAAAACCGTGCCGCCGACGCTCCGGCGCCCACGTTCGCCACCGAGGCCCACCGCTGGTCCTGGTCCCTGCGCAGCAACAACCAGGCCAACGCCACCGTCCGTCTGCTGTCCGAGCCGGCCGGCACGCTGTTCTTCGGGCACCGCGCCAACGAGTGCACCTGGGTGGCCGAGCCCGCCACACCGCCAGCCGAAGGTGCCGATGCGCCGGCTGTTCCCGAGCCGATCCGGATCACCGCCCGCGAGGCTGGCCTCCTGCAGACCTTCCCCGCCGACTACCCCTGGGCCGGGAACAAGGGCCAGCAGTTCTCCCAGATCGGCAACGCCGTGCCTCCGCTGCTCGCCGGCCACCTCCTCGCCCCGCACCTCGGCCTCCCCCTCGACCCCGACGACTTCACCCTCGCCGCCTGATGCCCCACACCCCCGAACCCGACGAAGACGGTCTCGACGCCGTCCCACCGCCCCAGCCGGTGTTCCACGTCGAGCAGGCCCTCCTGGGGGCCCTCCTCCTCGACCCGCACCGCCAGGACGACGTGAGCGGCATCACCGCCGACTCCTTCTCCGCCGCCGCGCACGCCGCCCTGTACGCAGCGATCAACACCCTGCCGCGACCCGACCCCGCCGAACACGCGAAGAACACCAAGTGGCTCGACCACGTGCTCACCACCGCCCTGGAGGAGGCACGCGGCCTGACCGCCACCTACCTGCACACCCTCATCCAGGTCTGCCCCTGGCCCCGCCACGCCCCCGCCTACGCCCGCATGGTCGAGGCCGAGCACGCCCGCCGCCGCCTGCTGACGGCCGCCGAACACCTCGTCCACACCGTCCACGACGCCGGCATCCCGCTCCCCGTCCAGACGGTGCTCGCCGAGGCCGACGCGCTCGCCGCGGTCGTGGACGACATCGCGAACCGCTTCCCCCCGCGCTCCGGCGTCCTCCCCCGTACCCCGGCACCGCCCCCCGATCTCGCCCCGGACTACACCGAGGCGGTCGAGGAGGAGCAACTGCTGCTCGCCACCGCCACCGCCCGCCCTGACGACATCGACGCCGTGCGGTGGCTGGTCCCTGACGACCTCGCCGTGCCGCTGCACGCCGGCCTGTGGCAGTGCCTGACCACCCTCGCCCGCCGAGGCGAGCCCATCGATCCCGTCACCGTCCTGTGGGAAGCCCAGCAGCGCGGCCTGCTGGACGACGGCAGTGAACCAGGCGAAGTCCTGCGCATGCTGGCCGAACCGGCCGGATCCGTCGGGCACTGGGCCGAACGCGCCCTGCAGCGCTCCCTCCTGGCCACGGCCAAGCACACCGGACGCCGCATCGAGGCGTACGCCGGCGACCCGGCGAACACCCCCTTCCAGCTCGTCGTCGGCGCCCGCCGCGCCCTCGCCGACATCGCCGCCGTCCGCACCCGCTGGCAGCACGCCACCGGAACCACCCCGCCACAGCAGCGGCGACCGGCGCCTGCCATCCGCGCCGGCCCTCCGACCACCACGGCCGCACACTCCGCCCGACCCACACGAGCAACCCGATAACCCCGAGTACGCCGGTGGCCGGACCCGAAGGCCCGGCCACCGGCAGAACAGCTGAGACCCCCACGTGACTGCCTCCATCGACGCCCATGTCCGCCTCGACACCCACCCCACTCACCCGAGCGCCGTGCAGGCCCACCTAGCCGGCACCCAGGCCCGCGTCGCCTCCATGGCTCTGGAGGCTGCCGGCTGGAGTGTCGCCGCCACAGGCGTCCTGGTCCTGGCCCGCATCGATCACGAGGAGCCCTACTGGGCCGCCGACGCAGCCAAACGCCTGACCGCCGAAGGCATCACCGTCGAGATCACCCCGCGCCTCCAGGAGGCCATCGACGAGGAATGGACCTGGGTGAACTACCCGATGCCCTGGTGCACCCGCAGCGAAATCCGCGAGGTCTCCAGCGAGGCGCAGAAGATCCACGACGACATCCGCAACGGCCACCTCCTGATTCACGCCCACGCGCACGACGGCCACACCACCGTCGCGGTTGGCACGTACCTCCACCGGGGCGGCAAGTCCGTCTACTTGCACGGCGAGGATCATCTGCGTCAGGTCGCCGACACCTTCGACTCACCCGCGGAGGCACTGGTGGCCTTCGAGAAGGTCCACGCGGCCGAGATGCGGCCCGGCCCTGCGCCCCTGACCGACACCGAACGCGCCGCCATCGCAGCGCGTTCCGTCTTCGACGTCACCGCAGACAAGTCCGAACCGTCCCGCCCCCAGCCGGAGACCGTCCCCGTCTACCTGGCCGATGCCGGTGACCACGACGCGCTCCTCGACAGCTTCCTCGACGAGCACGGCGAGTTCGAAAGGTGGCGCACCTGGTCCGATGAAACGACCCACGCCATCCACGAATCGCAGACCCTGCGCATCGAACGCGTTCACGAAACCCAAGGCCGCGAGATCGCCTGGACCGTGGCCGCCTACGAGACACCCGTCTCCGACCGCATGTGGCACCTCACCGCGACCGGCGCCACCCCCGCCCCGGCGCTGCAGGCTCTGCTAACCCACCTCGCCGACGGAGAGGGCTGGGACACGGTCATCGGCGTCCCGGTGGACGAGAGGACGGTCACCACAGCAACGCAGCCGCTCACTGAGGCGGGGTGGAAGCACACACTGACAGGGCACGGGATCCGGTGGACGTCCCCCGACGGGCAGGCAAGCATTCGGTTTGACCCACTGACCGCGCAGGCCCCCCAGAACTCTGCCACCTGGACCATCTGGGCCGGTCCCGACCCGGACCGGCCCACCTGGGCCATCACCGCGTCCCCACACACCCCGAGTTCGCTGCTGGCCGACCTCTCCGAAACTCTCGCCCACGAGACGGGCACACGCCAGGCGCGGCCGGGCCGCGAGCACAGGCTCCGCCTCGCCGCCGGCGTGTCAGCGGCTCCGGCGGTCACGTCCGGCCAACCCGCCAGGCGTTCACGCTGATCACCGGCCCGCACGAGCGGGGCAACATAGCGCGGGATCGCCGGTTGGCCAAACCGGCGATCCCGCGCACCATAGATGGACCACCGCCACGCCCTGCCCGTACGTAGAGAGGCTCCTGCCACGACCGCAGACACCACACGTGCCGCAACCCGTCACGAGGCCGGCCTCTGCAAGCGATCAGGCCGCCGCGTAGCTTGCGCGGAACAGATCCTGCGCCCGCCCCACGTCCCTGAGCGTACGGAGCTGCACCTCCAGGTCACCCGTCCCGTGGTGACCGAGACCGGACACGTCCCGGGTGTAGCCCGGAACGAGGTCAACGTCCTTCGGGTCGACCTTCAGGTAGACCAGCAGCTTGCTGCGCTGCGGCGGGCACAGGCAGGCGAAGTTCTGCAACCGCTGATACGCCCGGTAGGTCTTGCGCTCCACCCGGTTCACGCCGTCCCCGAGCCCGAGCAGGGCCTCGTCGACCGCACCCGCCAACTCGCGCATCGCCGCACCCTGGACATCAGCCGCCGCCCGGGCGACCGCCCCGCGCCGTGCCCGGCGGGACACCTGCGTGCCGCCGCTCACGGAGGCCACGGTCTCAAGCCCGAGCAGGTCCCTGCCGAAGAGTCGGTAGCGGACCAGGTCGATCGACCTCCGGTGCTCGCGCACGGCATGTACGTCGTAGCGGGTGAAGTCGCCGGCGATGCAGATCAGGCGCGGGCTACTCCACGAGACCTGGGACACGGCCGTCACCCCGAGCCGGACGCGGACCAGGTGCTCGAACTCCGCCCGGTGGTCCATCAGCCACGAGAGATAGAACAGGCCCTGGTTGATGACGCCGGCGTCCGTGCCGCGCTTGTACTCCACGATGACCGGCGATCCGTTCTCGTCCAGCCCGAGCGAGTCGATCCGACCCCCGTGGGCGGGCCCAGTGCTGTACTCGCTCGCCAGGAACCGGACGCCCAGCAGCATCTCCATGTGCGCCTCGACGAGACTCTGCACATCGGCCTCGACCTCAGCAAGACGCGGCATGACCTCCGTCATGCCGCTATTCGTTGTGTCCCTGCGGAACAGCTTCAGGCCCGACACCTTCCCCTCCTCGGCTCGGAGATCACCAACGCCGACGGGGTGCGGGATTGTTTCCGCGAGAGACTTCGGGGGCGTGAAGATGATGTGAGACCCTACGTACTGCCCGATCGGGGAGCGCTCGCGTCCCCCGGTCACCGGCAATCTACGATTCCCCCATGTGTCCCCCGCGACTTGGGGGACAGCTCCCGGAGGCTGCGTTTACGCAGGTCAGCCCCCGTAGCTCAGCGGATAGAGCAAGTGCCTTCTAAGCGCTTGGCCGCAGGTTCGAGTCCTGCCGGGGGCGCCACTGGCGTCACGCCAGGTGGGCTTCATTTTGCCTGGTCAGACTGTGTCGGTTGCGTCCTGGGAAGTGGTGTACGGGTTCCCACCTGATCCGGGCGTTTGTCCTGGCGTCGGAGTGAGGGCCCGGATATGAGAACGGCCACCGGCTGATCTTCGAGATGTCGAAGCTCGAAGGAGATCAGCACGATGACCGCACCAGACAGTCTGCCCCTGCACGCCCTCGCCGAGGAGAACCTCGCCACGGCGAGTCCCGATCTGCTGCGCGCGATGATCAAGACGTTCGCCGACGCCCTCATGTCCGCCGAAGCCGACGCCCTCTGCAACGCCGAATACGGGCAGGTCAGCGACGAGAGGGTCAACCACCGCGACGGCTACCGCCCGCGCGAGTGGGACACCCGCGCCGGGACCGTCGAACTCGCCGTCCCCAAGCTGCGCCAGGGCAGCTACTTCCCGCACTGGCTCCTCGAGCGCCGACGCCGGGCCGAACAGGCCCTGATCTCAGTGGTCGCCACCGCCTACCTGCTCGGCGTCTCCACCCGCCGAGTCGAGAAGCTCGCCGAGTCCCTCGGCGTCACCCAGCTGTCGAAGTCCCAGGTCAGCGCGATGGCCAAGCACCTGGACGAGCAGGTCACCGCCTTCCGCAACCGGCCCCTGGAGGCTGGCCCGTACTCGTTCGTCCGGGTCGACGCGCTCACGCAGAAGGTCCGCGAGAGCGGCCGCATCGTCAACATCCACGCGCTGATCGCAGTCGGCGTCAACGCCGACGGCCACCGCGAGATCCTCGGCCTGGACGTCGCCACCGCCGAGGACGGCGCCGACTGGCTCGCTTTCCTGCGTTCCCTGATCGCCCGCGGCCTGTCCGGCGTCCAGCTCGTCATCTCCGACGCCCACGCCGGCCTCGTCGACGCGATCGGCGCGGTCCTGCCCGGCGCGTCCTGGCAGCGATGCCGCACCCACTACGCGAGGAACTTGCTGAGCCAGGTGCCGAAGTCGGCCCAGCCGTGGGTGGCCACCCTGCTGCGGACGGTTTTCGAACAGCCCGACACCGACGCGGTCCAAGCGCAGATGACACATGTCCTGGACGCTCTGGAGGCCAAGTTCCCTAAAGCCGCTGCCCACTTGGACGCAGTCCAGCACGACCTGCTGGCCTTCACGGCCTTCCCGCGTGAGATCTGGCGGCAGATCTGGTCGAACAACCCGCAGGAACGGCTGAACAAGGAAATCCGCCGCCGCACCGACGTAGTCGGCATCTTCCCCGACCGAACCGCCGTGATCCGCCTGGTCGGCGCCGTGCTGGCCGAGCAGAACGACGAGTGGACCGAGGCCCGCCGCTACATGTGCCGCGACCTCCTCGCCAAGGCCCGACTCCACCCGATCGAGTCAGAAACCGACGACACCGCCCTGCCCACCGAACTCACCGCATAGCCTCAGAACGAGATCACCGAGTGGCCGTCGATACACCACTCCAGCGGACATGACCCTCCTCTTTCCATGATCACATGATCCATGCGGGTTCCTGGGGGAGCAATGAGCTTCCCATTCACCGCCACTCTCCATCACCAGCCCCCCGTGGAAAGGGGAGTGCGGAGAAGCATCGCACCGGCAAGTGACAGCCACTCGGTCGGACTGATTGGCCTTGGGCCAGTTCGAGCGGGCGGTGACGGCGAACAGGTGCACCGACCATGCAGACGCACCAACTGGCGGGGGCGTTGACCGCAACAGACGACAGTCACAGTGCTCCGTGACCTGGAGAAGGGGCGGAGCGTACGAGCACGTCCGCGCTCGTACGCTCCGCCTCTTCGTACGGCCTCGATGTCACCGACAAGAGCAGGATCCAGAACGCCCCCATGAAAGGGCGGCGCTTACTCGGTTCTTGCGACACGACGCTGCGAGGCGCGGGTCAGGTCAGAGTTGGAGCAGCATTCGGTGGGCGATGCTGCTGTCCCGTAGCGGCTTCAGCGCGAGGCGCACCAGGGTCAGTGCGTTGTCGTCGCCGGCGATCCGGTTGGCGCTGAGCTCACCGCAGGACTGGCACTGGTGAATGATCATCCACTCACCGTCGGGCCGCACGGACATACTCAGTGCCTCCATCCGTCCACGACAAGCCGCTGCCCGGTCACCCGGGATCCGGCGGTCGACGTGAAGGCTGACCAGGCAGTTGGGACAGTGATTGCGGTGGGTGGTGCCGGGCGCGTTCAAAGACACGTCCAGTCTGCAGCCCACGCATTTGAAATCGTGTCGCCGGTGCCCTCCCTGGCGGTGCAGGACGTCCTTGTGCCGCTGTGGCCGTCGCGCCCTCTGCGTACGTCTGCTGGTGTTGTTCGCTCGTCTCGGCACGGGGGCTTCTCCTTCCTGTCTACAGGTCGCCGAATGCTTCGAGCGGGAACGGTGGTTGTGCCAGCGGACGCACGGCCATGCGCATGAGGATGAGCTGGTTGTCGTCGGCGCAGATGGGGCTGGAGGTCAGCTCGTCGCAGCGCACGCAACGGTGGATGACCATCCAGTCACCGGTACGCAGCACGGCGACGGAGATCGGCGACATCCGGCCCTGGCATGCGCTGGGGCCGCCCTCGACATGGTCGAGAACGTGCTGTGAGTGCAGGCACGACGGGCAGTGGTTTCGACGGGTGCCGTCGCCAGCGGCGGCGGATACCGTCAGGCCGCACCACGCGCAGGTGAAAGTGCCGGCCAGAACGGTGTTCGGAGTGTTGGAGCGAGTTTTGTCGGTACTGGACACCCGGAGGGCTCCTTGCTGAGAAGTCGGTCATGACAGCAAGAGCAGGCCGAGCGGCCTCGCCGAATACGCTCCCCGTATGTGCCCGCAGCGTGCGGGGACTACGGGGTGCGTGGGCAGGTCACAGCACCGGGAAACCACGTCCGGGAGCCGTCGGAGTGGGACGGGTCAGGAGGACGGGACGGCTGGAGCCGTGCAGCGAGGCGCGCGCGGCGAGGGCCGGGGGCCCAAAACTCACTCCTTTCCGGGGCGCAGCAGGCCCGAGTAGTTCCGACGGAACGCCTGACAGTAGCAATGGCCCATGAGCGGGCGTCAACGGATTATCGGATATGCCATCGCGGTGAACAGCGAAGACGTCGCGCCGGGCCCGAGTCGGCGAGGTCTGCCCCGGCTCTCGTCCCTGCGCGAGATCGTCACAGTCGCCGGGGGGCGTCGCTCGTGGGCATGCGACCGGGGCGGGTGGTTCGATTCCCATGCTGCTCCCCACTGGCTCTGGGGCTGCGTGGGGCCCGCGTTTGGCTGGCGCATGCGGCAGGGAAGCCTGCCCCGGATCGACATGCGCAAGGCTCCGAGAAGACTGAAGCGCTGTTCAGAGACAGTTTGGTGTTGCCCGGGGCAGAAGAGGCTCACAGAAGATGCTACGGTTTCTGTGGAAGTGGCGACCAGGCCACTCTTGGAGATCGGAGGAGATGCGCGATGACGGTCGTGGTGACCACCGCTGCGTGCGGTGCCCGACTCGTTCGCATCTCTCGGGTCTCGGCCTGACCTTTCCTCTGCCAGCCTCCCCTGTGTGGGAGTGGCTCCGGCACGTCTGACGTCCGGCGAGGCCCCCTCTCAAGGGTCTCTTCACTTGTTTCACCCACACGCTTCACACCCATCTGCTCTCTCCCGTCCTTCGCGCGTCCTGACTTTGGTCGACTACGGCTGGGATACGGAGCGTGAGCGGTCCTTCGGTCCGTCGAGGGACGAGGGACTGGTCCCGGGCCGTGTCGTGCGGGCCGAGCGCGGTCTGTGCGACGTCGTCGCCGAGACCGGCCCCGTCCGAGCGATGGTCCTCCCCGCGTCAGGTACGGGTGACCGGCTGACGCCGTGCACCGGCGACTGGGTGTCCGTCCGTCCGGCCGGCCCGGCGACCTCCGCCACCGTGGTGGAGGTGCTGGAGCGCCGGAGTGCTGTCGTTCGCTCCACCTCCTCGCGTACCTCTCACGCCCAGGTACTGGCCGCGAACGTCGACACCGTGGCGGTGGCCGTCTCCCTCGCCGACCCGCTCAAGCTCGGGCGGATCGAGCGGATGCTCGCCCTGGCCTGGGAGAGCGGCGCCACACCCGTGGTGGTGCTCACCAAGGCCGACCGGTGCACCGACCCCGCCTCCGCGGCGGCCGAGGTGGCCGAGGCGGCCCCGGGCGTGGAGGTGCTGGTCACCAGCGCCACCACCGGCGAGGGCCTGGACGTCCTGACCGCCGTCCTGTCGGGCACGGTCGTCCTGCTCGGACCCTCGGGCGCGGGCAAGTCCACCCTCGGCAACCGCCTGCTCGGCGAGGACCTCCTGGCCACCGGCGCGGTACGCGGCGGCGACGGCAAGGGCCGGCACACCACCGCCTGGCGCGAACTGGTGCCGCTGCCCCACGGCGGAGTCCTCCTCGACACCCCGGGCCTGCGCGGTGTCGGCCTGCATGACGCCGACGACGGCCTGGAGCACACCTTCGCAGAGATCACTGAGCTGGCCCGCGACTGCCGCTTCGCGGACTGCGCCCACACCACCGAGCCGGGCTGCGCGGTGCTGGCCGCCGTCGAGGACGGTGGTCTCAGCGAGCGGCGCCTCGACAGCTACCACCGGCTGCAGCGCGAGAACACCTACGCCGCCGCCCGCACCGACGCGCGGCTGCGCGCCGAGCTGGAACGGCCGATGAAGCAGATCTCGCGCCAGGTGCGCGCCCTCAAGCAGTTCCCTCACTTCAAGGCATGACGGAAAGGAATACGGTCATGGACCTTCCCCGCATCTTCACCATCCGCGAGAGCGGCCACCGCATCCACAACCCGCTGACCGCGGACAAGTTCGCCACCCTGGGCGAATCCCTCCGCCTCCCCGCCGGGACCCGGGTGCTCGACCTGGCCAGCGGCTCGGGCGAGATGCTGTGCACCTGGGCTCGCGACCTTGGCTTCACGGGCACCGGAGTCGACATCAGCACGCTCTTCACCGAGCAGGCCCGGGCCCGCGCCGCCGAACTCGGCGTCGCCGACCGGGTCGAGTTCGTCCACGGTGACGCCGCCGGCCACGTCGCCGACCAGCCGGTCGATCTGGCCGCCTGCGTGGGCGCCACCTGGATCGGCAACGGCGTCGCCGGAACGGCCCAGCTGCTCCAGCGCAGCCTCCGCCCGGGAGGAATGATGCTGATCGGCGAACCGTTCTGGCGGCAGACCCCTCCGGACGAGGAGACCGCCAAGGCGTGCCACGCCACCTCCGTCGCCGACTTCCTGCTCCTCCCCGCTCTGATCGAGCAGTTCCAGGAACTCGGGTACGACGTCGTGGAAATGATGCTGGCCGACCAGCACAGCTGGGACCGCTACGCCGCGGCCCAGTGGCTCAGCATGCGCCGCTGGCTCGACGAGAACCCGGACGACGAACTCGCCCCGGAAGTACGGGAGGAACTCACCACCGAGCCCGCCCACTACGCCCGCTACGGGCGTGAGTACCTCAGCTGGGGCGTCTTCGCTCTCATGAAGCGCTGACACTCCCGCCCCGAGTGGGGCCTAGACGTCAAACCGTCCGGGCCTCACTCGGGACACTTCATCACCACGGCGAACAAGCCGACGGCAAGGACGATCCGACACCCTCCGCCTCCGCGCAGGCCCTGACCCTCTTCCGGACCCTGGAAGCTCGGGGGTATGGCCGTCAGAACGACTCGGCACAGCGCCGCGGATCCATCTGCTCACCGGAGTCCCGGGGGCTGACGTTTTGCAAACCTACCTATTGATAGGTCGGTTTTAGGTATGGACAACATCGCCACCCCATCCATCCGTGCCATCGGGCTCGGCCGGGACTTCGCCGAGCACACCGCGTCCACCGGCTCGACCTGGAGGTGAACCCCGGAGAGGTCTACGGCCTGCTCGGCCCCAACGGCTCAGGCAAGAGCACCACCGTCCGGATGCTCACCACCATGCTCCGCCCCTCCCGGGGCGCGGCCCAGGTCGCCGGAGCCGACGTCTCCCGTGACCCTGGAACAGTCCGCCGCCGCACCGGAGTCGTCCTCCAGGGCACTGCCCTCGACCCTCTGATGTCCGCCCGCGAACTGCTGCGCCTGCAAGGGCGGCTCCAGTCGCTCACCGCCCGGCAGGCACGCGCACGCTGCGCCGAGCTCCTCACCGCCTTCGACGCGCAGGACTTCGCGGACACCCCGGTCGGCAAGCTCAGCGGGGGCCAGCGCCGCCGCGTCGACCTCGCCGTCGCTCTCGTCCAGCGCCCGGACGTCCTCTTCCTCGACGAACCCACCACAGGGCTCGACCCGGCCAGCCGCCGGGACCTGTGGGACGAGATCCGCGCACTGGCCGTCAACCACGGCGTCACCGTCCTGCTGACCACCCAGTACCTGGAAGAGGCCGACCAGCTCTGCGACCGCGTCGGCATCCTCCGCGCCGGACGCCTCATCGCCTCCGCCGCCCCGGATGTCCTCAAGGACGAGGTCGGCGACCGTGTCCTCACCCTGCGATTCCGCGACGCCTCCGCCGCCGGCCAGGCCCGGGAGCTGCTCGCCGCCAAGGGGGAGCAGCTCCACACGGCCGAAACCGCCGCGCACGCGGTGAGCATCCGGCTCGCCCGTCCTGGAGCCGACGGGGAGACGCTGCTCACCCTGGCCTCCGCGGGCCTGCACGCCGAATCTCTGACTGTCAACGAACCTAGCCTGGAGGACGTCTTCCTCCGCCTGGCCCTCACCCCGGAAGGCGCCACCGCCGTATGAGCACGATCACCACCGCCGTCGCCGGTCCCGCAGGCCCGCCCGCAGCAGCGAAGACGTGGGCGGCCCTGGGGCCACTGACCGCCCGCTCGCTCAAGTCCTGCCTCCGTACGCCCTCTCTGCCGCTCTCGCCGCTGCTCACGAGCGCGTTCTTCATGATCATCTACGAGGGGCAGCTGTCCTCGGTCACGGCCGCGGCCACACCCGGCGGTCGCTACATCGACGTCGTTCTGCCGCTGTGCCTGCTCACCACCGCCTTCACCGGCGGTGCCACCGCGGGGCAACTGCTCGTGAGCGACATCGGCTCGGGCTATCACGCACGGCTCTGGCTCACCCCGGTCGGCCGCTGGGCCCTCATCACCGCCCCCGTCCTGGCAGGCGTCGTCGTCCTGACCGCTCAGACCGTCGCGCTCACCGGACTCGGCCTGCTGCTCGGCCTGAACCCCGTCTCCGGGGCCCCCGCCGTCCTCGCGCTCATCGGTGCCACCGTCCTGCTGGGCGGACTCATCACCATCGCCGGCCTCATCCTTCTTCGCCGGGCACCCGGTCCTGGGCGCGGCCGCCGTCCTGCACGAGCGCGACGGTACCCCGGGTCCCCGACGCTGGACGTTCCACCTCCCCGACAGGACCGTCGAGGTGTCGACCCGGCGCACCGCCACCGGCTATGACGCGGAACTCGACCAGGGAACACCGGAATTCCTCGCGACCGTGCCGGCGGGGGACAGGGCCGAGGTCGCGGCGGCCCTGAACCTGCCCGTCCGGGCACTGGCTGAACTTCCTGTACGCGTCGTCTCCACCGGCCTGCGCTATCTCGTCGTGCCGGTGACGGCAGGTCTGTCCGAGGCGGAGATCGTCCGCGGCGACTTCGCGGAGCTGGTCGGCCGGTACGGTGCGCAGTTCGCGTGCGTGCTCGATGTAGAGGCGCTGGAGGGCCGCCACTGGAACAACGACGGTGTCCTGGAGGACGTGGCGACCGGCAGTGCGGCCGGCTGTGTCGGCGCGTATCTGGCCCGGGATCACGTCGTGCCCGTCGAGGAGGAGTTCGTCCTGCGGCAGGGACGCTTCACCGGCCGTCCGAGCCGGCTCACCGTCCTGCCGCAGGGCCGCCCGGACGTGCTGCACAACATCCGGGTCGGCGGCGACGTGAGCATGGTGGCCCGGGGAACCCTGGACACCCTGCCCGAGTGAGGACCACCACCATGCCCAGCTTCCCCCACTACACGGCCGACCGTATTCGCGCGGCCGTGGCGACGTCGATGTCACCGCCGCCACCGACCCGGAGCGGGCCGTGCGCCACTCCGACATCGTCGTCACCGCGACCGCCAGCCCCACCCCCGTCCTGTTCGGCTCCTGGCTCCGCCCCGGCCAGCACATCACCGCCCTCGGCGCCGACGACCCGGCCAAGCGCGAACTCGACGGCGCCTGCCTGCACCGCGCCACGCGGATCATCGTCGACAGCCGGGACCTCGCCCTCCGCTACGGGGACATCCACGCGGCCCTCGCCCGCGGAGAGGTCACGCCGGACCGCGTCGACGGCGAGATCGGCGAGGTCCTGGCAGGCCGGGTCCCCGGACGGCGCACACCGGACGACATCACCATCGCCAAGCTCATCGGCATCGGCCCCCAGGACCTCGCCGCGGCCGAGACGGCCCTCACCCTGCTGGAAGGGACCGGCGGACGACCTCCACGCAGCCCCCCGTTCGCGTGCGCGTGGCGACGGGAGCGGACACCGACGCCGTCGTAGGCACACTGACCACCGCCTTCTTCAACGACCCGCCGTGGGGGCCGGCCTTTCCCGACACCGAACAGCGCGCCGCCCAGGCCGCGGCCATGTGGCGGCTGTACGCGACGGCGGCACTGCGCCATCGCTGGCTGCTCGTCAGCGAGCACGCGGAAGCCGCAGCCGTATGGATCCCGCCGGGCGAGGAGGAACTGACCCCCGAAGAAGCAGGCCACCTCGCGACCCTTCTGCGTCGGACCGCCGGCCGGGAGGCGACCGAGGCCATCCTGACGATGGGCGACCAGTTCGCGGCAGCGCGGCCACGGCGGCCGCACTTCTACCTCACACTCCTCGGCGTCCACAACCAGCACCGGGGCAAGGGCCTCGGCATGGCCCTGCTGGCCGAGAGCCTCGCCCGTATCGACGCTCTCGGCTTCCCCGCCTACCTGGAGTCGTCAAATGCGGCCAATCTCCGGCGGTACGAGGGTGTCGGCTTCACCGCCCTGGAGGAGATCGTCGTCGCCACCGGCCATGTCGTCACCACCATGTGGCGCCCCGCCGCAGACCCCGGCCCTGGGACCGGCAGGCACGCACCCTGAAGTCCCGCGTGTCCGTCGACGTCTCGAACCCGGTCGCACGCCGAGGGGTTGGACACAACCGCGGCGACTCCCGCCCTCGGCCGGCGTCTCGCCGATCACCTGGCGATTATCAGTATTCACTCTCCGTCTTCCACCCGGCAGAGCCAGATCGTGAGCAGCGCTTCGAGCGTCTTGGCCTCGGTGGTTGTCAGCAGATCCAGCAGTCGGCGTTCGTTGCGCATGTGGTCGGTGAACGCCTGGTCGATCAACGCGCGTCCGGGGCCCGTGAGGGCGACGATCCGACCGCGCTGGTCGTCGTCCGCTCGGCGGCGGGTCACGAGCCCGGCCCGCTCCAAGCGGTCGATCCTCTTCGTCATCGCGCCGGTGGTGACCATGGTGTGGGCGGCAAGCTCGCCAGGTGCCCGTTCGTAGGGCTCGCCGGCGCGTCGCAGGGCGCACAAGACGTCGAACTCTCCCTCGCTGAGGCCGTAGCGGTCGTAGACGCGACAGAGTTCCCCGGTGAGCAGGCCGGCCAGGCGATGCAGCCGGCCGATCACCCCCTGCGGGGAGATGTCGACGTCAGGCCGCTGTTGACGCCACTCGGCCTGAATGCGGGCTACATGGTCCAGCGTGTGCCGATCTTCCATGGGTCCACGGTACCTTCCCTGGAAGGTATATTTGCTTCCATGGAAGCAAATATGCGGTGGGCGGCGCTGACCGCGGTCGCCCCGGTGGCCTGGGGTACCAACTACTTCGTCACACACGAGTTCTTGCCCGCCGACCGCCCGCTGTACGGAGCCGCTTGGCGGGCGCTGCCCGCCGGTCTCGTGCTGCTGGCCCTGTGCAGGCAGCGGCCGCACGGTGAGTGGTGGTGGAGATCTGCTGTGCTGGGCCTGCTCAACGTGAGCATCTTCTTCACCCTCGTCTACGTCGCCTCCCAGACATTGCCGACGAGCCTGGCCTCGACCATCATGGCGGTGTCCCCGATGACGATGATGCTCCTGGCCTGGCTCCTGATATCCGAACGACCCCGGACAACCCACCTGGCCGGTGCCGGGATCGGGCTCGCCGGAGTGTGTTCCATGCTGCTCACCGGCACGGAAGACGTGAGCGTGCAGGGCATCCTCGCCTCGGTCGCCGCCATGCTCGCGTCATCCTTCGGCCACATCCTGGCCAAACGGTGGAGCGCCGATGCCGACGTGCTCGCCTCGACCGCCTGGCAGCTCACCGCCGGCGGACTGCTGCTGCTCCCCGCAGCGGCCGCCACGGAGGGGCCTCCCCCCGCACTGTCCGCACCGGCGCTCCTCGCGTTCGCCTACGTCGCGCTCATCGCCACCGCGCTGGCCTTCACCGCCTGGTTCACCGGACTGCGGCACCTGCCCGCGGGGACCGTGGGTCTGCTCGGACTGCTCAATCCCGTCACAGGCGTACTGCTGGGCACGGTGATCGCTTCCGAGGTCCTGACCGTTCATCAAATCGGCGGACTGACACTGGTCCTCGCCGGAGTCGTTCTCGGCAGGCCCACCCGCGGGAAACGAAGCGGCAGCGGTCAAGTACCCGCCGGTTTCGTCGCCGACAACCGATCCGCGCGAGAGCCGTCTGCCCGAAATCCGCCCCCATGAGTCAGCCGGCACTGCCCAGCGGCCGAGGTTCGCTGATACCTGCGGCGCGGGCGCCGACAGTGGCCGGTAGGCGGTACTGGCTGTGGATGTGGCGGGCGCAGGTGAGAATCGAGGGCCATGAGCGTGGGCGCGACCGCTGGCACCCCGAGGGCGGGACCGGTCCCACGCGCAGGCCGGGGCACGCCCTGCTGGTGAAACTCCGTGACGTGATGTGCGGCCGCCGCGGCCAGGCCGAGGATGCGTTGGCACGGGTATACTCGGGCCCCGCACCTTCTGGGGACGGCGGGTCGACCCCTCGGACCCTGGGGGTCGAGCTCTCGGACCGGAGGTGCGTCTCACGACCCTCTTACCCGTCGCGGTGGGCTGGTCGCAGCTCTCACTGTGGGCGGGATCCCGTCTCGGTGCGGCGGGCCGGACGGTCGGCGCTCCGCGGTCAGACCCTCGCCGCCGTCACCCGGCCGGCAGCACCTCGACCCCCTTCTCCGCGAGTTGCTCGATCACCGGGTCCTGCGGGGTCTCGTCCGTGATGAGTCCACTGATCTCCTCCCAGGGCAGGACGCGGTACCGGGATGCGGTGCCGATCTTCTCGGAGGAGGCGAGGACGTAGGTGTCCGCGGCCCGTGCCGCGAGGGCGCGCTTCATCGCCGCGTCCTCCGCGTCGCCGGTGGTGAGTCCCGCCTCGGGGTGCACGCCGGTGACGCCGAGGAGGAAGAGGTCCGCGGAGACGTTCCGCGCGGCCTCGACCGCGGCCGCGCCGCAGGCGACCGCCGAATGCTTGAACAGGCGGCCTCCCAGCACGAAGACCTCGGCCTGCGGGTGGTCGAGCAGTGCGACGGCGATCGGCGGGCTGTGGGTGATCACGGTGCAGGCCAGGTCCCGCGGCAGCGCGTGGGCGACGGCCAGGGCGGTCGTACCGCCGTCGAGGATCACCACGCCGCCGGGCCGCACCAGCCCGGCGGCCACCGAGGCGACCTTCCGTTTGCCCTCCGGGGCCACGCTCTGCCGGGCGCCGTAGTCCACGACGGCCGGCGAGACGGGAAGCGCCCCGCCGTAGACCCGCTGGCACAGTCCCTCACTCGCCAGGTCACGCAGGTCACGCCGCACGGAGTCCTCGGAGATCCGCAGCTCGGCGGCGACCTCCTTGGCGACGATCTTGCCTCTCCGAGCCAGCAGGTCCAGCAGGTGATCACGCCGTTCAGCAGCCAGCATCCTTGTTCTCTCCTGTTCTTGCACGTTTCTGCATGTATCGTAGCGCCCATGACCGACAAGCCCATGCTCATCCTGATCGCCGGCCCCTACCGCTCCGGTACCGACGGAGACCCGCAGGCCATGGCCGCCAACCTGGCGCGCCTGGAGGCAGCGGCGTGGCCCGTCTTCGCCGCCGGGCACCTCCCCGTCATCGGCGAGTGGATCGCCCTGCCCGTCCTGCGCTCGACCGGCGCGGGCCCCACCGATCCCCTCGCCGACGAGGTGCTGTACCCGGCCGCCGAACGCCTGCTGGCCCGCTGCGACGCCGTGCTGCGGCTGCCGGGCGACTCCGCCGGTGCCGACCAGGACGTCACCCTCGCACGCCGCCGCGGCCTGCCCGTCTACTACGACGTGGCGGAGATCCCGGCCCTCGACCGGCAGGCCCTGGCATGAGGCCCCGCCCCGGTGTGGACACCCCGGACCACCGCGGCCGGACGGGCCTCGACCGGGCCGGGCGCGATCTCGACCGCAACCCCGCCGTCCGGGTCCGCGACGTCGAGCTGACCTCCCAGGGCTGGCACGTCCTGCGCCGCACCACCTTCGACTACCGCCGCCGCGACGGACGCTGGGAAACGCAGGTGCGCGAGACGTACGACCGCGGCAACGGCGCCGTCGTCCTGCCCTACGACAGCGCACGCGGCCGCGTCCTGCTCACCCGCCAGTTCCGCTACCCGGCCTACGTCAACGACCACCCCGACGGCATGCTCGTCGAAGCCGCGGCGGGACTGCTCGACGCGGACGACCCGCACACCGCGATCCGCCGCGAGGCGGCCGAAGAACTCGGCGTCACCCTCGGCCCGCTCACCCACGTCCTCGACGCCTACATGAGCCCCGGCTCCGTCACCGAGCGCCTCCACTTCTTCGCCGCCCCCTACACTCCCGCCGACCGAACCGGAACCGGCGGCGGACTCGAAGAGGACGGCGAGGACATCGAGGTCCTCGAACTCCCCTTCACGGAAGCCCTCGCCATGACCCACGACGGCCGCATCACCGACGGCAAGACCATCCTCCTCCTCCAATGGGCGGCCCTGAACGGCCCCTTCACCCCACACTCGGCCGGCACAGACACCACCACGCCCGCTCGCGGCTGACGACCGCGGGGCGGCCGATACTGGACGATGATGTCCAGCATCGACCAACAGCCGGGCTCCTTGGCTTCCGTGACCGCGCGGAAGACGGCGGCGACGGGCAAGTGCCGTCCGGGGATGCTCCCGGCTCGGTTGCGGTCGAGCTGAGCGGCGGCGACTGCCCGAGAGCACTGGGGCACTGAAGCAGGCTGATCGTCCGCTCGATCTCGTTGATCGCCAGACAGCGGTCGCGGCCCGACCCGGCGGGCCTGCCGCCCGCGCAGTCACTGCGCCGGCAGTTGGCCCGCGGGTCTTTCGGTTCCGGGAGCCAAAAGTCGTCGGCGCCTCTGATCCGCTTGAGGTAGGGCAGGAGCGGCAGGTCGTCGAGGGAGCGGACGCCTGGAGCGGCGACCCGCGTGCACGCCGTCCGTCACGGCCGTGGCTCTGTGGCCGGCCTGTTCGAAGGCGGAGACGATGCCCGGAGCGCAATCCGGCGGGCGAGCGGGCCACCGCCTGGTCATCGCCCCGGCCCGAAACCTCACCGCAAGACGTAGCGGGGCGGTTGGTGTTCCCCCACGCAACGCCGGTGTCGTCCTGGCCAAGCCGTTCACCTGACGCTTGTCGCTCGGTCAGGTTGCGAAGGTGAGGGCTGCCGGGACTATAGAAGAGGAGAAGGGGGGCGTGAGCGTCTGAGCCACCGTGCCGTGGCTGCCGGACGCCTTGATCACCTGGAGTCCGCATGAGCGATCTGCCCCCGCCCGTCACGCCATTCCTGGAGCCGGCGGCGAAGGAACTGGCCGAGGCGACCGACCCGCACCCGCGGATCTACGAGGTCCCGCCGGAGAAGGGCCGCGAGATCCTCCTCGGCCTGCAGAGCGACACCAGCGTTCCCCGTCCCGAGGTGGACGAGGAGTGGGTGGAGGTCGACGCCGGCGAGTGGGGCACGGTCCGCACCCGGATCATCAAGCCCAAGGGGGCCACCGGCCCGCTGCCGGTCGTCTTCTACATCCACGGCGCCGGCTGGGTCTTCGGCGACGAGAAGACCCACGACCGGCTCTTCCGCGAGCTGGCCGTCGGCGCTGGCGCGGCCGGGGTGTTCCCCGTGTACGACCGGGCCCCGGAGGCGAAGTACCCGACGCAGGTCGAGCAGAACTACGCCGTGGGCCAGTGGCTGCTGGAGAACGGTGCCGACCACGGCCTGGACACCTCCCGCTTGGCGGTCACCGGCGAGTCCGTGGGCGGCTGCATGTCCACCGTCTTCGCGCTCATGAACAAGGATCGCGGCGGCATCGACCTCAAGGCGCAGGTGCTTCTCTACCCCGTGGCCGACGCCGACTTCGACACCCCGTCCTACCGGCAGTTCGCCGAGGGCTACTACCTCACCCGGGACGGCATGATCTGGTTCTGGGACCAGTACTCCGAGCCCTCCCAGCGCACCGAGCCGTACGCGTCCCCGCTGCGGGCGAGCCTCGACCAGCTCAAGGGCCTGCCCCCGACCCTCGTCATCACCGACGAGGCGGACGTCCTGCGCGACGAGGGCGAGATGTACGCCAACAAGCTGCGCGAGGCCGGTGTCGACGTCACCTCCGTACGCGTGGCCGGCATGGTCCACGACTTCCTGCTCCTGGACAGCCTGCGCGACACCCGCGCCGCGAACGTGGCCCGACACCTGGCCGTCGACGCCCTGAAGAGGGCGCTCCACGCCGACTGAAACCGGCCCCTCCACTCCTCATCGTGCAGGCCCAGGCCAATGCCGCCGAACTCGGCGTCGCCGACCGGGTCCGATTCGTCCACCGTAACGCCGCCGGCCAGTCGCCGACCAGCCGGTCGATCTGGCCGCCCGCGTCGGCGTCACCTGGATCGGGGGCGGCGTCACCGGAACGGTCGAGCTGCTCGAGCGCAGCATCCGCCCCGGAGGGCTGATGCTGATCGACGAGCCGTTCTGGCGGTCGGACCCCTCCGGATGAGGAGACCGCCAAGGCATGCCACGCCACCGCCAACGCCGACTTCCTGGAACTGCCTGAACTGATCGAGCAGTTCCAGGAGCTCGGATACGACGTCGTGGGAATGATGCTGGCCGACCAGAACAGCTGGGCCCGCTACGCCGCGGCCCAGTGGCTCAGCACGCTCCGCTGGCTCGATGAGAGCCCGGGCGACGAACTCGCCCCCGAAGTACGGGAAGAACTCGCCACCGAGGCCGCCCACTACGCCCGCTACGGGCCTGAGTACCTCAGCTGGGCAGTCTTCGCCCTCATGAAGCGCACCTCATGAAGCGCTGACACCCTCCTCCCGTGTACCGCCCGGACCTCATACCGTCCGTCGCAAGACCGGAGTGCACGCGTCTGCACCACCCGCTCAAGGCGGAAAGAGTCTCCTGGGACTTTCGACTGCGTCAACAAGCAAGAGCGCGAAACAACCGAAAGGTCATTTCCGCGGGTCAGCGCCCCCTGACCACCCATCGCCACAGGTCACACAAAGCTGGCTGGTTTCTTCCGGGACATCTGACCAGCGGGACTCAGTCGGCCTGCCCGGTGTCGCCTGCCCTCGTCGTACCAGCGATGCTCGGCACCGTGACAGGGTTTGACCTGCCCGACAGTGCGCCTGACACCCCATCAGAACGAGCGTCAAATGAGCGCCACGATCGTCATTTCAGCGTCAAGATATCGCCCGTAACGCAGCCCGTACAGAGCCCGCAGCGGTTTAAGCCAGAACGGCAGTCATCCGCTCTCACGAGCCTGTCAGCAAGATCAGGGCGCTGAACGCCACAAGTACGCACGAGCCTTGAGCGCGTGAGCTGGTTGGGAGGCGATCTTGATGCGGTTGACATCCTCAAGCAGCGGGATCACGCCTCACGTCAGGGCCCCCGTCTTCCTCAGGAGGGGAAGCACGTGGTCGCGCACAGCGGGGGCGAGACGCAAGGCTGGCTCACGGCCGGTCGTCCACCGCAGGTCCGCCAGCTCCGCCGCCGGGCTGGGCACCTGGTCGAGGCGTGCGGTGAAGACCGACATCTTCATCGGAATGCCTTCGAGTGCGGCCACCGCCTCGATGTCCGCGAGGAAGCGCACCTCCAGAGGGACCACCCCGAGCTCCTCGTCCAGCTCCCGCGCCAGGGCGTCCCGCAGTTCCTCTCCAGGGTCCGGCTTGCCTCCTGGCAGGTAGAAGACATCGGGGGCCGCCCGCTTGCTCACCACGAGCAGACGTCCGCCCTGGACGATCGCGGCAGCGGCCACTACCAGGCGGTCAGACCGGCCGGGGACCGGTCCTGCATCATCTCCTTGCATCATGCATGTGATTATCTCATCAATCCTGTTCGCCAGTACGACCGCCGCCGCGCCGTGGTGCCTTCGAGCCCGTTGACCAGATGATTCGCAATCACGGAGCTCTTTCAGCGTTGCCGCTCCAGAGTGAGGACGGCTGCCGCGATTGACGTCATTCGATTCGGGCTGCAACGCGCCTTGCGGAAGATCCGCCACCGTTTGAGTCGTGCCGGCCCGCGCTCGACCGCTGCG
>NZ_JBVJEA010000050.1:0-18626 GCF_055581985.1 Streptomyces sp. NPDC042336
CGACGTCGCCCAGCCGATCGCGGAGCAGGCGCGCGCCGAGCAACTCGCCGACCTTACCCAGCACTCCCCGCTCCTCGTGCTTACTGAAGGGCCGACCGACGCCCGACTGTTGTCCATGGGCATGGAGGTCACCCATCCCCGCCTTAAGAGATTCGTCACCTTCTTCGACTACGGACTCCGGCGGCGTGGGGGGGTGCCCCTATGACTTTGGTCAAGGGGTGATTGGAGTTGGTGGTTGGTAGAAGGTGCCGTCGCGGAGCATTGCGAAGAGCACGTCGGCTCGACGTCGGGCGAGGCAGAGGATGGCCTGGGTGTGGTGCTTTCCCTGGGTGATCTTCTTGTCGTAGTAGGTGCGGGAGGCCGGGTCGGCCAGCGCGGCGAACGCGGAGAGGAAGAAGGCGCGTTTGAGCTGCTTGTTTCCTCTGCGGGAGGGCTGTTCACCGCGGATGGAGGACCCGGAGCTTCGGGTTGCCGGGGCGAGGCCGGCGTATGCGGCGAGGTGGGCGGCGGACGGGAAAGCCGTGCCGTCGCCGACGTCGATGAGGATGCGGGCGCCGGTTCTGATGCCGATGCCGGGCATGGACGTCAGGACTTTGGAAAGAGACATCCGATGCAGTTGATCTGTCAAGCGGCGATGGTGAGTTGTGGGGTCGGCGTGGTGGGAAACGCGGTGAGTTCGTCGTAGGGCGTGCGCTTGGTGAGGCAGTGGTGGAGGCAGCCGAGCATGCGGTTGAAGAGATTGCGCTGGGCGGCTGTGTGGCGGTCTCCATCGGCTCGTCGCCTGTCGTAGTGGGCTCGGGCACCTGGGGAGGCGGTCAGGCTGGCGAACGCCAAGACATAGCCGACCGAGGCCAGACGCTGGTTCTTGACCCTGCGGGCCATGACCGCGAGGCTTCTGCCAGACGCCCGGGTGACCGGCGCGGCTCCGGCGAAGGCTTTGAGGCCTTTCGCGTCGGTGAATCGGGATCGGTCGTCGCCGATCTCGGCGAGCACCCGGGCGCCGGTGAGTGACCCGAGCCCTGGAAAGCTGGTGATGATCTCGGCGTCCGGGTGCGCATCAAAAGACTCCACCGTCGCTTCGGCAAGGTCGTCGACGCTGATGCAGGCGGCATCAAGCTGTCTGAGCAGGGCGATGGCCTGGCGTCCCATGGCTTGCTCGACTTGGTGGGGCTGGCGCATCTGCGGGATGCGCAGGGCTTCTCTCAGTCGTTCGACTTCTGCCTCGATGCCACGCTGGCGGCCGGCCTTCTTCAGCAGCGCGCGCAGTTGGACGCGGGTTAGCTTCGCTGCCTGATCGGGAGTGGGGGCTGCGGCCAGCGCGGTGCGGGCGATGTTGCTGCTGATCCCCTCGCGGTTGTGCTGGAAGGCCGCGAGGAAGCCGGGGAAGTATTCACGCAGGTGGGAACGGAGTTTGTTGCCCGCCTGGGTGCGGTCCCAGACGGCGTCCTGCTGGGCGCGGGCCAGGACGGCGATCGCTTGGGCGAGCTCGCTGTCGTCGGGCAGAGGCCGGTGGGCGGTCCTGTCCGTGCGCAGGATGTTCGCGAGCACCATGGCGTCGAGGTGGTCGGACTTCTTGCGGGTGACCGCGTGACGGTCGCGGAAGCGGGCGGCGGCCATCGGGTTGATCGCGTAGATGGGCCGGCCGGTCGCGCGGAGGCAGGCGACGAGGATGCCTTGGGAGGTCTCGATCGCGACGGGGACCGGAGTGTTGGCGGTGTCGCCGTGAGTGGTGAGGAGTTCGAGGAGCTGGTGCAGGCCGTCGAGGTCGTCGGTGATCCGGACCCTTGCCAGCGGGGTTCCCTCGTGGTCGACCAGGGCGACGTCGTGGTGGTCGCTGGCCCAGTCGATTCCGCAGGTGACGGTCATCGTGTCGTGTTCCTCCTCTCGGTCGGGGGCGTGCTGCTGGTCGCAGCCGTGCGGGGGACACGCGTCTCCCTAATGGAAGGGCTCGATGGCCCTGCATCCGATCAGCCGTTCGTGACCCCAGCGGCTCGCAGGGCCCTCGGTCTGCTCCAGAGCTGGCGGCTCCAGGCGTGGTGAGAGGTGATCCCTGTGGGCGGCTCGGACCACAAACCCCAACGATCCGATCATCGGACTGGATGCGGTTGTCGTGCTCGTAACGCTGGACGGTCCCGGAGACCGGCTCTTGACCACGGGATCCGGTCCCAGGGGGTGTGTACGGCTTCTCGGAACCGACCAGCACTACGAGCGATGCGGGGCCCGCAGTCTCTTTCAGGGCCTCGACGGGCCGGGGTGGGCCTGGCGGTGCCCCGCATCACTGCCCATTAGGGTGGGCCTCCAGCAGTTCCTCAAGCCGGTGGGCTAGGAGTTTGCGCTGGTCGAGCACTGCCTGGAGCGAGGAGGCGAGGCTGGGGATGATCAGCGCGGCCGCGTCCGTGCCCGGGACGACGACGGTCTGCTCGTTGAGTGCGGTGAACACGTCGTCGATCAGCCGTTCGGCCATCCTGGGGGCCTTCGGCCGGATCAGGGCGATGAGCCGTCGGCGTCCGGCCTTGCGGATCTGGGCCGGTGAGCCGAACTGGTCCAGCAGCCTGAGCACGGCCGGGTGCTGCATGCGTGGGCCCAGGACCCGTTCCAGGTGGGGATGGATCTGCGTGAACAGGCCGCGGAGCCGGTTGGACAGGCGGGTTGTCTCGGAGGCCAGGTCGTCGTCGAACCCCACGATCATCTGCAGCTCGGCGATCGTCTCGTCATCGAGGTCGACCGACCGCAGCGTGTGGGGCATCGCCCGGGCGGCGTCGGCGATGATGGACGCGTCCTTCGCGTCCGTCTTGGCCTCGCCGGGGTAGAGGTCGGCGATCCGCCGCATGGTCAGGCCCGGAAGGTAGGCGACATGGCAGCCGACCTCGCGGGCGACAGTCAGGGGCAGGGCGCCGATGGAGGCGACCTGGTCGACGATGACGAGCACGGTGCCGTGCTTGGCCTGCAGCTTGGTGAAGACCTCGCGGAGTTTGGGCTCGCTGTTGGGCAGTCTGCGGTCGAAGGTCTTCTTCCCGGACGGGGTGAGTGCGGTGGCGTGGTGTTCGCCCTTGCCGACGTCCAGGCCGAGGTAGACGTCGATGTCGCCGGTGTCGATCACGTGCGGTGTCCTCCGGTCGTATTCGTCCGGCCCTGCCACGGCACTGATCGCCACATCCACATTACGAAGAGCCTCCCGGCCTGCGAAGGAACCGGTGGTCATGCCCCTAATCAGCGGTCTGTCAGTGCCTTCGGAGCCGGTGACACCACCCCCCAGGCCATGCACTCGACAAGGGGAGGTAGTCATGCCAACTCCGAAGGCCCATAGCCCTGTTGTAGGGCTACGAAGACAGTAATGGGGGGGGAGTGGCCCAACTGGCCCGCATCGTAGCGGCGTTCGTGGCCGCCGGCGTCGCAAACCGCTTCGTGGCCATCGCCGACACCGGCACCGAAGGCATGGCCGGGATGGAGAAAACCCTGACTCGGAGCCTGCTGGGACGCTGCCGGGTCATGTTCTACCCGCCCCAGAGCTGGAGCACTACCCGACCCTCGGCGCGTACACCGACGATCCGGTGCTCGCGGATGTCAACGGCCGGGCAGGAGCACTTGAGCTCTACCTCGGCCAGGACGTTCTGCAGACAGACTCCGGGCTCATGCCCGTGCAGTGGAAGTCGTGGAATCCGAAACTGGGCCGGTAACAGGAGCATTGGCTGACCGGGACAAGCGTCTTGCCCAGTAACGGTTCCTGGCCAAGGCGAAGGCGCACCGGGTCGGCGGGCCGCACCCTGACGCGGATTGGAGCGGCATCCGCGCTATCATCGACCAGGTTGTGTCGGCCTTCGACTGAAGGCCGACGTCGGCCGCGCCCGCTCCGCGTGCAGGGGCTTGGCCGGGAGGCGGGCCCCGTCAGGCTCGCTCGTCCCGCCTCAGCCCGCCGGTTGCCAGAGCGGCCTCGATCAGCTCCTCACGAATCGTCCTCGACCGACCGCAAAGCCCTGCTCGCTCGTGCTCCTCATGGTCACCACCTTTCATCTCCTTCTGCCGAACTGGGGTCGTGCGGCGGACGTCGGACCGACGGCTGATCCGGTATGCCGCTGGCCAGCGCTCCGTGGCTCTGTGAGATCGCTATCGTGCCCGGGCATGCACGGGACGCAGCCGCAGGGACTCCTGCCTACCTGGCAGACCGGCAGGCCTCCCACTGGCTGACCTTTTCGCGCCCTTCTAAGAACGCCGCAGGTCAGGGCCTCGCCCCTAAGCGACGCTCGGCCGATTCGGCCGGGGCAGAGGTGTCGCTGGCGATTGGGGATGAGCTTCGAGCAGCCAGATGAGCCGCCGTAGCTCAGCGAGGCGCGGCCGACCGGATCGGATAGGCAGAAGCGCGTTCGCGCTGCCATTCCTGCGGCATGCACGGAATACTGGGGTCATGGTTCAGCAGTCTTCTCTTGGTGCCACGCAGTCCGCTGCTGATGTGCTGCGCGCGCGGTATGCCGAACGTCTTCCTAGCGCCCTTGAAGACCTCGTGGGCCCGCGGCACGGTCAGGTCGACCTGCCGCTTCATATCGCCTGGTCAGGACTGCGTACCTACGACCTCGACCGGCCCCGGCAACGCATGAGTCTCTACCGGACGGTGCTCGCCGAAGGCCAGCGCGACGACGTCACGGCGTTCTTGAACAGCGACCTTCTGCGCGACCAGTGGCCCCTGATGCGGACCATGATCAGCAGGCACGTGCGTGAGGTGTGGGAGACTGCCTTCCCCGAGCTTAAGCGTCAGGCGTCTGCCGCCGCGTGAACCTCAGCGACCTCCATCGCCGTCTGTTGGCAGATGTCCTGGCGATCGGTACGCCATACCCATTGGTGATCACTGGTGGCTATGCCGTGCAAGCCCATGGGCTCGTCGATCGCCTCAGTCAGGACATTGACGTAGCTACCGAGAACCCGGCTCCCATGATCGACATCGTCAGAGACCTGGCCCGCGGCTTGGCCGAGCGAGGCTGGCGGGTCGGAGTGATCGGTGTGGACCCGCTCTCAGCGCGCCTGCTCGTGACCAGCAGCGACACCGGCGAAGAGTGCGAGGTGGACGTACTCAAGGAAAACCTGTGGTCAGGCCCTATCGCCACTCCCCACGGGCCGGTGCTGGCACTCGATGACGTGATCGGTACCAAGGTCCGCGCCCTGGCCGATCGCGCGGCGACCCGCGACTTCATCGACGTTCATGCCGCTGGCGACTACACGTTCCGAGACCTGGAGACGCTGGGGGAGCGCCACGGGCGGGGAGATTTTCGCCTGGAGGACCTGCGCGACCGACTCGGCACCGCCGAGTGGATGGACGACATTGAGTTCGGGGCGTACGGGCTGTCTGCGGATGACATCCACGCTCTCAGACGGTGGGCCCAGCACTGGATCAACGATCTTGATCGCCGCCTCGGCACCGACGCGGACGAACTCGACGAGTAGATCCTGCCCTCGGATGGCCCGGGCTCGGTCTGCGTCACCGCACTCGCCACAACGGCTGCCGCCGGAATCGTCATGTCACCGCCGAGGCGGGGAGAAGGCGACTGGCCGGCGAAAGATGCCCGATGCCGTGGTCTTCGACCACTGGGGCGGCCCCGGCTGGCGCGGCGCCGAGGTCATCGAGATGTACGGCGGCAGGGCCGAAGAGGTCACCGGCGGATTCCGTGACCGGGACCGCTTCGCGGACATCGCCGCCGCCCTCGACTCCCTCACCAGGTGGTCGGAGCCGGGCTACGGCGAACACATCCGCGTCGTCCTGGCCTCCTGAACCTCACCGTCCCCGGGCCCGGTGAGCCACCGCCGGGCCTCTGCTGATCGGCCGCTGGTCCACGGACAACGCCACCTCAGCATCACCGCGTCCCACCAGATCGACGACGAGGACCAGGCCGCCGTCGACGCCCTCACCCGGCCCGCGTTCGCCAACGGCGCGAACTGGGCGTGAACGTTCCCCGTCGACACCCACCGCCACGCCGTGCAGCGCGCGTACGAGGAGTTCGCCCGCGACGACGACGCCTGGCTCGACGACACCGTCGAATACGTCGAGCCAGTCACCCCCTGACCTTACCCACAACTGCGCCCGGCCACGCGGCGGACGCCCGCTCGCCCGTGTCCCGCACCCACACCTGAAGGGCTCTCCCATGCTCGGCAACACCGAATTCGAGTGGGTCTCCGCCGACACCACACCGGTCCTGCTCTACCCCAGCTTCAACTCCGACGACGCACTCGTCGAGCCCGGCGAGATCGCCGCCGCCGCCGTCTGCGACAGCAGCGACAGCATCGCCCTCTACGGCAACCGCGACAAGGTGCTCAACCCCCTCCGTCAGCTCGCCGAAGCCGTCAGCAACGCCCCGCCCGTCCCCACCACGGAGGCGTGCATCGCGGCCCCAACAGACCCCACCGCCTGGAAGCCGGGCCCCCTCACCTCCCCGCTGGCTCCGGCGAGCAAGGGCTGGACCCTGTGCGGCGCCGAGTCCCACCAACCCATCGCGGCCGATCCCCGCCTGGCGACCTGTTCCGACTGCGTCGACGCCTTCAACGAGCGCGGGCCGCAAACCTCCTCCGTCTCGTCCACTTCCTCCCCGCCAAGCCCTGACACCACCCCACGCCGCCCTCCGGTACCGGGCCCGTAGGGCACGGCACCCCGACCCAAGGCCCCTCATGAACCCCACCGACGCAGCCGGCCCCTCTTCGAAGCCCTCCTCGCCGAAGCCCAGCAGTGGGCGTGCGACGACACCGAGGACGAGGACCAAAACTCGACGCGATTGACCACGCCGACACCCCGCACGACAAGCTCGCGTTGCTGCAGAACACCAGCCTCTTCCCCTCCCACCTGGCCTCGGCCATCGCCGAGGCTCTCGTCGCACTCGACCCCGCCACCTACTCCCCCGACTCCGCGCCAACAACCTCCGGAACCTCCATGGCCGACCCCGAACTCCACCGCATCCGCGACGCGTCGATCACCGTGGTCGACGCCTCCCCCGAGGACAACACCCCCGGCGACGTCTACGAGATCCAGGTCCACGGCGTCAGCGTCCTCATCCGCCGCCAATCCCATCGGGGCCCCGCCACCGACGTCCCCTACGTCCACATCGAGGACCAGAACGCAGGGCCTGGACTGCTGCTCGTCGTGATGAACAACGGCGGCGAGCACGAACACCCCCGCCCCTCGGCCGACGGAGTAGCGACATGAACCCCAACCACGCCTACGCCACCGCCCGCCAGCTGATCGACCCGACGCTAACTACACCGTCCACATCCGCACCGACAACGGCTGGACACAGCCCACCGACCCCTGTCACCGGGAACTACCCGGCCTGGACGTCCTCCTGGCCGCCCGCAGGGTCCCTACGCCCCCGGCCCGCCGGCCACGTCCAGAGCACCAGCCCCGACACCCTGGACATCCGCACCGGGGACGGTCGGCTCCGGCTGCGTTTCACTGCAGCATCATCGAGCGTGGGCCGAGCCCCCGGCGATCCAGCCTCAGGCGACCGCTTCGGCTGACCAAAGGTTGTCCGTCTGTCCCACCTCACCAGGCCCACTCGGGCCGTGTAGGCACCTGGGCCCGCCGCGTGCGGCGGAGCGGTTCAGCGCGCCGAGGTGTTCTGGCTGTAGTCGTTTAGGGGCCCTACTGCCACCGGCCAGAGCCCGGTCGCCGCCAGACGTAGTGTTGCTGCCGTGTGGCTCCCCCCGGTGTCCACTGCGCGCGCCACACGGCCACTGCCTCCTCGGCCTCGCCACCTCCTTGAATTCTTCATTGGGATGCCCACAAGCAGTAGCCTCGAATAGCCTCATTACGACGTGCTTTTGACATTGCCCGGAGACGGTTGGTCGTCTGGAATGGTCTCAAGCAGCTTGTTTGAGACGGAGTTGCATCATCACGTCCCTTTGTATTGCATGATACTGGTACGCCGACACTGCACCTAGTCATTGATGTACCAAAATGGCGCGGACTCGCCTCGGCTCTGATTCAGCTAACGATTCGTTCCAGTCGGCATGGACTTGCAACCCATCCTGCGCACTTAACACTAGCCATTTGCTTGCTCCTACCAACACATATGTTGATACTGCTCCTACACTTCACACTGGTCGCTTACTGCCAACACATGCTCATTGCGCCTCAATAGTTCGCTCACTGACTTCTAGCGCTGAGCTAATTCACTCATTTTCGTAAGCATGCTTGTAGGCACGTCTGTAGGTACGTAGGGATCTCTGTAGGGATCTCTGTAGGGATGTTCGCACCTCTGTAGGTTTCGATCGATGGAGCCAGGTCCGTCACCTGTTCACGTCGCACGCACCTCTATCGGCACACACTGCACCTACACCGGCAGTTTCCCACTACCACCTCACGCACCTGCGCCGATGTCGCCGTCTGCGCGTCGATCCGGACGCTTCATACTGTGAACCCAGTCTGCTCGACCGGTCCACACCTTGGCATGTATACCCCCGCCACTCTTCCTGTGCGCACACCACGCCCCTTCGCGCTATCCAGATGCATGGCCGTTTGTCGCCGCCTGCGCACCCCCTCGTCCTGGCGGCAGCCCCTCAAGCTCCGCAGCCTTGGTACTGGCGTGGACTCGGCGCACCACAAGACTCGCGACACGCCCCGCGCTACGCCACAACACCAACACTCGGCGCATCTTCCTGTTATGGTCACCCGTGTCGCGTCGTGACACGGACTGCAGAAATCCAGCGCACGAAGCACGCCCCCCAATGTCCGTAATGACCAGCAGAGCGCACTCGTGATGCAGCAAATGACACGTACTCCCACTCAGATACACCTCAAGCGCGTGACACGACGCGACAGTCACCTCGCCGTTTCCCGCAGCCACCCTCTCTCCCAACTCCGGAGGCCCTCGCGATGACCACAGCCCTTCCAAGCGACATCGACGTCGCCGACGAGGCATCGCTCCCGGCGCCGGTGGTGCTTGCCATCGCCACTCAAAAGGGCGGCGTGGGCAAGACCACCACTACCGTGAACTTGGGCGCACGCCTCTCCATGGCCGGCTACAACGTCCTAATTGTTGATCTTGAGCCCCAGGCGCAAGCTGGAACCGCGCTCGGCATCACGCTCGGCGGCCATGAAGATGAGGCTGCGAACGAAGCGGAGCTCCAGCGGTCTCTCGGCTACATCCTGCAGATGGCTCTCCAGAAGTTCCCGCGCCCCCATCTCAAGCAGGCGATGTTCGACCGCACCGACGAGGTACTGGGGGACTTCGAAGGTCACGGTCAGCTATGCGTCCTTGCCTCGGAAGAGGCATCCATGTCAGCGGCACAGAACGCCTTCGTGACGAAGCCCTACAAGGAGATCGTCACCCTTCGGCACCTCTTGCTCCAGGAGGCACGGGGCTTCCACTTCGTCCTCATCGACACACCTCCAGCCGTATCCCACCTCAACGCAGTCGCGCTGGCGGCCGCTGACTTCGTGGTAACCGTCTGCATCCCGGAGTACCAGTCCATCAAGGGTGCCCTGGTTCTCAGCGCAGCCACGCAAGCGATCGCGACGAACACCCAGGGAGCCTGCGAGCCACAGCTTCTCGGCGCTCTACTCAATCGCTCCAACCCCGAGTCTGCGTGGACTGCGCAAGACGTGGACATCCGGAACGCGATGATTGGTGACGGCATCAACGCTGAGCCAGGGCGGGGCCTCTTTCCGTTCGTTACGGATGTGCGACGCGACGTCCGCATCTCGGAGTCCTACATCCACGGCCGGCCCGCCGTAACGCGGTTCCCGAATCACTCGTGTGGCAAGCAGTACACGGGCGTCGTTGAGGAGATTCTGGACCGCATCCAACTGCCGCGCCAGAAGTGGACCATCGCCGATCCGGTCCTTGTCGAGGAGAACGTCGATGCCTGAGGAAGAGGCCTCCGGAGCGGAGCGCAAGCAACCCAAGAAGAGGACGGCGAAGAAGGTCGCGGGTCTCAGGCCTCGACCAGACTTGCTCAGCAATCCCGCCCTGTCGGGTGCGGCAAGTGTGGCGGCCCGATCAGTCCTGGGTCAGGGTGCCGGAGCTCAGCCAGTTAAGGCTGTCCAAGTTCCGGCCTCGGCCTCACGAGACGCTGTTGCCGTTCCTGCCCCGAGCACGCCCCCTGACGGGCAGGGCGCGGCTGAGGCGGTTGCGCCGGACACTACGCAGACGCCGACCGAAGACCAGGCGTTGAGCGAGGGAGCGGAACCCGGCTCCGTCACGCCTCTGTCGGTCTCCGCCACGGATGTGCAACCCAGTGAACCGGCACGACCGGATCTCGGCGATCTTTCGTTTCCAGACGCTGCTAGTTCTGGAGCAACGATCGGAACAACCCCGCATGCCTACCAAGACCTACCCGACGACGGGGAGGCCGCTGACCAGCACGTCGTTGCTCATGACGACGAGCAGCAGGTCCCGGGGGAGGGGGCGACCACAGCCAAGACGACTGAGGCTGAGACAAGAGCGGGGGGAGCACCTTCATCAGGGTCCCGGCGAAAGCGCTCTGTCTCCACCCGCCAGGGCTCCAAAGTAGGGCCCGCACACACGGCACTGCTCAACTCATGGCGTAGCAGCAGGGTGGACCTCAAGCTCCGTAGGGACGCGTGGCAGACGCATCCGTTCCGGTTCGCGGCGGACTTGGTGACACAGCTAAGCAAACGGGTGGCGCAAGACTGTTCGTCTTCCGGTAAGTCGCTGACGGCTGCGCAGTATGTCGACGCTGCAATGAGCCAGTATCTGCCCACGACCATAGAGGGACAGTTGGCGCTCGCCGAGGAGTTCCTCCTCTCGCGCGAGACGGACGTGGGCACGGGGAAGCAGGCCAGCCATCGGGTCAGCCCTGAGGTCTATGCCGTCGCAGCGCCCCTAGCCAATGACCTCCGGGAAGCAGGGCACGCGCGCATCGCCGTTCACGTCTACTCAGGGGCCCTTGACAGCTTCCTCCGCGATCTCGAAGCAGAAGGGCCGCTCGGGAAGTAGGGCACAGGAACCCCATCGGATTCGCGGAGGCGCCGACCACATCGCTGTGGCCGGCGCCTCCGCACGTCTGCCTGCCCTTCCATGAGCAGCGACACTCGGCGTGCCGTTGAGATTGCGCCTTCGTAGTCACATCAGTAGTTCTGTAGGGATGCCTGTAGGGATGCCTGTAGGGATGCCTATAGGGATCTAGGCGCTCTCCTATGTTCGTATCGTTCGGCCTTCTCGAGTGCCTCGATTATGACACGACGCGACACGCGAGCAGCTCGGCATAACCGAACAACTCGGACGAACTGCCAGGCAGGGACGAAGAATCGAGGGAAACGCGTGTCGCGTCGTGACACGAGAACGGACCGCAATGCGCTACGGTGATCCACAGCCTGAAGGACACACACTGGAGACGCCTTGTCCGCCTACGTGCAGCCGGCCGTTCTCGCGAGCACGGCCAACGTCAACCGCTCCTGGGTTACCAAGGCCGCCCAGCTCGGTCTCGTGAACGCCAGTGCGCTCGACGGGGAAGACGTCATTGTCGTACGCGTGTTCGCCTTTGTGGATCAGCTCGTCTGGCCGGGCAAGAAGCGCTCCCGAAGCGAGGCTCGGGCGATGGAGCCCTGGGTGTCGCTTGCGGTCAACGCGGCGCGAGATGCAGCACGTGACCCAGCCACCAAGATGGACTCAATCCTGTGGATCACCCCTGAGGGCGTTGAAGTAACCAACGAGTTCGGTGCCCACACGGGATTTGTCCTCGCGCACCAGCGGTCAAACTTCGTCGCAGTCCCAATCGGCGAGTGGATCGCTGAACTTCCACCGAACCTCGAAACTATCTTCCACTGGCCGCGCAGGATCTTGGACACCACGATCACTGTCCAAGACACGGAGATCGCTCTCCTGGGCTTCAGCACCATTCCCCAACAGGTCACGGTGTTTGCGACATCAAGCACCGCACTCAACGACGCCACGTACCAGAAGGTGCAGCAGCAAGTGTCATCGCAGCACCGTGGCTCAGCGATCCGAATCATCGAGCACCAAACAAAGGGTGCACAGTCTCGTTGGTCCGAGCTCTACGGCCTTCCAGACGGCGGACTCATTCGTCGTCCGGTGGACGACATAAGCCTTCGCAACGAGTACGGACCCCAGCTCAAGCACTTTGGCCAGCGTCCTGACCGGGAAACAAAGTGACTCGCCGGGCATTCCGCCGAGAGGCCAGCAGCCGGAGTCGACCGCGAAGCATTGGCTTCCGGCACGCTCCACTGAGAAACGCCCTGCGGGGGCTCATGTAGCAGGACGGCCCGGGATCTGCGGTCCCGGGCCACTGCTGTTGTCGAGGAGGTGAGGCACAACCGACATCCCTAGCTGAATCACGTCGCATGCCCGGCTGTTCTGCTACGGCCTAGCGCGCCGGGTGGCGATGACGGACGTCCTTGTACCTCCTCGACTGGAGTAAATCATAGCTACCCGTACGAGGGTCGGCTCAGTCATGCCTGAAGCAGGCGGAAGCCTACCCAGGAAATCGAAAGTTCCAGGGCGAGCGCCCTCGCATGGCGCCTCGTCAAGCTCTCCATACCTGGCCGACCGACCGACTCTGGCCCTTCAGCTGGGGCGCGGCATGGGGTTCCGGCTGTTGACGGCCGTCCGCGCCTTGCTGGCCGATCCCAGGCTCGCCGGCCGCAAGGATGTTGTGCGTCTCGGCACCCTCGTGCTGATGGCGAAGGCCAGCCATGGCAGCTGCCGGGTTGAGATCACGGCCAGGGAGCTGGGTCGTTGGCTCGGGGTGTCGGAGTCGACCGTCGACCACGAAGTACTTAACGTTCTCCGTGACGTTGATGCCGTCGCTGCACGTGTGCTGCGGGGCGGCGACGGTCTGCCGACCGGTGTCGAATATCGGGTGGAAGCTCTGTGGGAAGCCCGCAACGACGTCGGCGCACCGTTGGCGTTGTCGAAGGCCGAGCTGGCGACGCTGCTGCGCTTCTTGGAAGAGTTGTTCGCTCCGGGGTGGGGTGAGCAGTGCGCTACGCCCCCGGGCCTGCTAGTGAAGAAGGGGCGGCGGGGGAGGGGCGCGGCGTCGGATCGGCTGGCTCTGGTTCTGCTCGCCCTGCATGCACGGCCGGACGGGCGGGTTCCGTTGGTCGGTGGGCCGTTGGCGAAGAAGGTGGCTCGTCATGGCCGGGCGGCGGTGACGCTGGCGCGGATGCTGGGGTGCCGTGTGCCGGTGGCCGCGAGGGTGCTGGGTCGGCTCGTGGCAGTGGAAGCGGTGACGGTCGCGCCGGGTCGACTCGTGGTGCCGGCGGTAGCGGCCGCACATGGGTCCGCGGCCGCGGTGCCGGACAATGCCGATCTCGAGAGTTCTGCGTCTGCTGGTCCGGCGTCTGCCGGTGATGCTGCGCGCTGTGTTCGGTGTGCCGGGCATGAAGAGGCCGACGTGCTTGTGGTGGAGGGGGATGGGTGGCGGCAGCTGTCGTGGGAAGACCTTGGGGGTGCCGAGGAGGGTTCCGGAACTGCACCCAGGGATCTCTACGACGCTGGTAGCGATCTTTTCGCAGGTCAGGCCCTCTTTGAGACGTCTAAGGCGAGTTGCACTGCTGCAGACCTTCACACCGACCACGCTGTTGTGGCTGATGTACGTGGTGAGGGTGCTGGAAGTCTCGGGTTTTCCGGCGAAGCCGCGTCGGGGTACTGCTGTCAGCCGGTACGCGCGTGCGAGGGCGGGAACTCCCCGGCGCTGGGGGATGGTCTCCACGGTGCCGTGGCGGTCGTCGACGGCGGGGCTGGCCCGCTTCGCGGGGACAAGCCTGATCTGCTGCTGGGGGAGGGGGAGTCGGGTTCGTCGGCCGCGGTGTCGACGCTGCAGGCGTGGAGGTCAGCGTCGGGGGGGCCGCCGCCGGTGTGGGCTCAGGTGCCCAAGGGGCTGGAGCGTGTGCTGGAGCCGGTGGCCATGGTGTGGGGCCGGCTGGACCGGCTGACGACCAGGCGTTACGTCACGAAGGTCGTGCGGGCGCGGCTCGGCGAGATCTCGGGGGCGTGCGGTCCGGGGGTGGATGCCGAGCGGGTCCTGCGGGAGCGGCTCAAGCGCCGGTTGACCGAGCAGGGGACGGTGCCGGTCACCGACCCGGTGGGGTGGCTGGTCGGCCGTGCTCTGCCGCGCCGGGTGTTGTGCCCTGACAGCCGGTGCGACGACGGACGACGGATGGACACCCTGGCCCACTGCGCCGCCTGCCAGATGCTGGTCCTGGACGGACGGACGCTGCGGTCCCGCGCCTTCGCCAAGGCAACAACGGTTCTCGCCGGAGGCCGGGTTGACCGGCTGGTGTTCGAGGCGGAGCTGAACGCGTGCTGGCAGCGGGAGGCCACCGCCGCGGCGGTGCGCCGCGAGGACGCACTCCGCCAACGGCACGCCCGTGAGCAGGTGCGGGCCGAGCAGCGGGCCCAGCGTGCGGCCCAGGAGACCGCCCGGCAGGCGCTGGCTTGCACGGTGTGCGGGAAGCCGGAGACAGCCGGTCTGTGCGGCCAGTGCCGCGACGAGCGCCGCGTCGAGGAACTCGTGGCCGAAGCCGTCGACGTGGCGGTGGCCACCTGGGGCATGGGCGGCGACGCGTACCGGGTTGATGCCGTTCGTAGGACCGAGCAGACCATGCGTGGCGCGGTCGACCAGACGGTGACGGACCTGCTGGCTGCGGGCGGTAGCGTGTTCGCCGAATCGGTGGCGCTCGCGGCGCGGCTGGCGGCGGAACTCCAGCTGGGTGCGCTGAAGCGCCGGGCTGCGAACCACTTCGCCCACCAGCCGCCAGCCCAGGCCGAGTACGAGAAGGTCTTCGCCACCGAGATGCGGCGCAGCCACCTCCACGACAGCGTCGACGAGGCCCGCGAGGCCGCTGAAGAGGCCGCCCAAACGGCCCGGTTCAACACGGCACACGCTCTCCTGAACGACCGGCTGCGAACGTTGCGGGCCGCCCGGCCCACGTCCGAAGCGGATACCGAACCCGACTGGTATGCGCAGGCGGCCGCTCAGGTCCGTGGCCTAATCCGTCCCGCGCCGCCCGAGTGCGCGATGTCCGTACGACGGCCCCTGGCGTTGCCGGGCTCGCCAGCACGTGGCAGCGGGGCAGGGGTGGAGGCATGAACCGTCCCGTACGGTCTACTGTCGCGCACCGGCCGGTGCGGCGGCCGTCCTTGACCGAGTGGGTGCAAGGGCTGCCGGGTCTGTCGGGGCGGGCGCGCCAGCTGCTGCTGGAGGGCGACACCGAGGGCCGGTACGCGGGCAGGACGGCCGCCGATTCCGGCTACCGGCTGACGATGGCCCTGGCGGTCGCGGTCTCCCAGCCCGGCCGGGAGTGGACCCTCGCCCCGTGGTGGGAGGCCCTGGTGCTGCGCCCGACGGCGGGCGGCGCCTGGGCGCGGTCACTGCGCTCACGCAAGGGGGAGCGGTACGCCGAGGGCAAGCTCGCCGGGATGCTCGACAAGGCACGGAGGTACGTGGGCACTTCCGGCACGATCGTGTCCGGGCTGATGCCATGGTGGCGATCGCCCGCGTGCGGGCTGCCATGGAGGCCGTCGTGTGGCCAGGGCCGGGCGGCGGCACCGATCTCAAGAACCTCACCGCGCGGCTGCAGTTGGCCGAACAGGTCGGCGGGCTCGAGCACGAGGTCTCGGTACGGCAGCTGGCCGAGCTGATGGGATGCGCCCGCTCGACCGTAGAAGAAGCGAGCAACGCCCGCTTGCGTGCGGCCCGGTGGCTGGTCCTGGTCGCGGTCGGCACCGGAACACAGCTCGACCTGGTTCCTGCGCATGCCTCCGACAGCGGCTGAAGATCAGGAGTCGTGTGCGCGCCCGGGACACCGTCCAGCCTCGGGGGAGAGGGGGGCAGAGGGTGTCCCGGAACTGCACACGGGGCGGGACGTGAGCACCCGTGCGCTGGGCGCTGTGATGGGTACCGACGCCTGTCACCACTACGCCCACGACACGTCCGGCGCCCGGATCCTCGCCGCCCTCGACCCGCTCGACGGAGCCGACGTCGCGCACCTGGCCGCCGACGACCGGCCTGCACCGCACCACGGTGCGCCGCCGCGTGGACAAGCTCGTCGAAGACGAACTCGCCGAAGAAGTCGACGGGCAGGTGTACCTTCCCCGCCACCTGGCCGACGGCGAAGGTCTTCGCCCCGACCCCCATCAGCTCGAGCCCGTCGCCCTCACCAGAGGCACCGCCGACCTGGGGGAACGGCGCCGCAAACGGCACGGCGATCAGCGGCGCCGGTACCGGCAGTGGCTCACCGAACGCACGCAGCACGCGGCCAGGTCAGTCGAACCCGGTGAGCATCTCGAGCTCGGCCACGGTCTCGTCTGCCGCCTCAACGGCCCGCAGCGTGTGCGGCATTGTGCGGGCGGCGTCTGCGATGACATACGCATCGCGGGCGTCGGTCTTGGCCTCACCCGGGTAGAGGTCGGCGATCCGCCGCATCGACAGGCCCGGGAGATAGGCGACGCGGCAGCCGGTGTCACGAGCCACGGCCAGAGGCAGGGGACTGCTGCAGGGTTGGGTGACACCTGACCTGGCTTGCTGAGAAGCGGCCTGGAAGGATGTTGCAGTGCCCAAGCCGTATCCGAAGGAGTTCCGCGAGGACGTCGTGCGGGTCGCGCGCAACCGCGAGCCCGGCGTCACGCTGGAACAGATCGCCGCCGACTTCGGGGTCCACCCGATCACGCTGTCGAAGTGGCTGCGCGGACCGCCTGGCGGATCTGCCGGGACAACCGCTGGTGGAGCGTCTTCGGCAAGCGGCGGGGCCGCGGCAAGAACGCCAAGGCCGGACCGCCGGTCCACGACGACCGGGTGCGGCGCAACTTCACCGCCGACGGGCCGAACCGGCTGTGGCTCACAGACATCACCGAGCACGCGACCGGCGAGGGCAAGCTGTATCTGTGCGCCGTCAAGGATGTGTACTCCGGCCGCATCGTCGGCTATTCCATCGACGCCCGGATGAAGTCCCGCCTCGCAGTGACCGCGCTGGAGTCCGCCGTCGCCCGCCGCAGCCCGGCTGAGGGTTGCATCGTGCCTTCCGACCGCGGCTCGCAATTCCGGTCCCGGAAGGTCGCTGCCGTACTCACCCGGCACGGCCTGGTCGGCTCGATGGGCCGGGTCGGGGCCGCCGGCGACAACGCCGCGAGAGCTTCTTCGCCCTGCTGCAGAAGAACGTCCTGGACCGCCGTACCTGGGCCACCCGCCAGGAGTTGCGGATCGCGATCGTCACCTGGACCGAGCGGACCTACCACCGGCGCCGGCGCCAGAAGCGCCTGGGCCGATTGACCCCCGTCGAGTACGAGACCATCATGACCCCACCCGCAGCCCTGGCTGCATAAACCCCGCTGTCACCCGATCATGCAGCAGTCCCCAGCGTCGCTACCTCTGGCTCGGGCTGCGCTTGCTCGACCTTCCGGCTTGCTGCTGTGACGGTGGTCCCGCGTAGGCCGCCGGTGCCGAGGACACCGCATATCCCTGGTTGCTGGGGAGATGCTGCCCTGCTGGCGCCGGGTTTGCCGGATAGCCGCCCCCCCCCTGGAGAAATCACCGACTCGGCCGGCCGGATTCTGCAGAGCGGCCGGATCCCAGCCGGACGAACTCACAGGATATGACGAGGAACCCACGGAAGCGGCGATAGGTATCGCCCCCCCCCTGAGAAAACCCATCAGACTGACTGCTGTGAATCCTATTCCGATAAGCTGCACGCGTTGCCTCTCGGTCGATGGAATATCCACCCTTTTTGTTCTCTATCACTGACAGACCTGCCGCCTCCAGCGCCTCCTTCTCCCACTTCCCCGCACTGCGATCGCTGCGGGTGAGGTTATGCAACCGCTCCAGCATCGCCTTGTGGAATGCAGTGGCACCCTTCGGTGCCACACCACTCGGCAGGCATCCCCAGTCCGCGAGAGCTGGGCTTTTTCCGTCGAGGCCGTAAAATTTCCTGACGCGGTCGGCATTTTGCTGATCTAAATCATCCGCAACGAGGTCCCGTTCTTTGTGTGCCTTGTCTTTGTCAATTTTCCATTTGCCGTTCGGGCCTGGCTTCAGTGGCAGCCCTGCCTCCTCCAGTGCCGCCGCCGTCAGCGGCCCCGCACCGTGTTTGGTGAGGCCCGGCAGCCACGTCCGCATACGAACTTCGAAATCACTGGCACCCTCCGGCGCCCTTTGTACCGGCAGGAGGGGCGCGGACAAGACCCATTTTCTTCCGTTTGCGTCGAGGCCGTTTGCGTCGAGGAAGTTTTCGTCGAAAAAGTGTTCGTCGAGACCGTAGAAGGCGCGGACGTCAGCGGCTCGTTCCTCATCTGTCGGTCTAGGCATGAAGCCCTCCATGGCAACTAGCGGACATCGTGATCACACAACGCATCAGACGGCCCTCTGGTTCAGAAGTTCGGCGTGAGCGGACGGCAGGACGACCGTTCCGACGGGAGAAGAGCCGGACGATGCTCACGTCGGCGAACCGCGACAACGACTCTCCGCTCGGCCTTCGTGCGCCGTGGTGAAGTACTGGAGGCATGAGCCGGACCACCAGGCCCCCAGCTATCGGCGCCTTTTGTGCTCCTTTTGTCCATTTTCCTTATGAGGTGCGCTTGCCACTGAACCCTTCTCATCCTGGGGTCTGAGGCTGATGACGAAGGGCTGATGGGAGTGCGTGACGTGGCAGGGCCCCTGGTCGTTCGGTTGGTGAT
>NZ_JBVJEA010000051.1:0-18476 GCF_055581985.1 Streptomyces sp. NPDC042336
CCGGCAGAGCGGGCGAGAGCCATAACAGCCGGCCGCCGGGATCGGTGACAACCTGCACGTTCACGCCGTGGCGCCGGTGTTTGTGGGAGTAGTCGCCCCGGCCGTCACCGACCCGGTCGCACTCGGCGAGGGTGCCGTCGAGCAGGACGAAGTCGGGTTCGTGCTCGCGCAGTGTCTTCAGCAGACCCGGGGCACGCGCGGCGAGCAGGTCGATGACCGCGCTGGTGTAGGCGTGGGCGGTGGACTCGCTGATCCCGAACCCGGCGGCGATCTTCGCCAGAGTGATGTGTTCACGCAGGTACACCAGTGCCACCATCGCGCGCTGGGACGGCCGGAGCTCGCAGCGCCGGTCGCCCTCACGGGTGACGATCAGCATGGTGACCCACTCCACGAGTGCATGCGGCAGGTCGAGTGCGGCAGGATGGATGACCAACGAGGCCCCCGAGCAACGTGATTGAGACGTCAGACACCTCGATCAACAGCCCGGGGGCCTCGCTCGTTGCGCTTGTCGGCCCATCACCCGATCGGTGGCGACCTCGAAGAAGCTCACTGATGGCGAGCAACCTGCCCGACATCCCTAGGTTCAACGAGAAGCTCCTGCGCGGTGGGAGACCCAGTGACCAGCAGCGAGGACAAGCAGCAGAACCTCGAGCTGCTTGAGAAGGCGGTGGGCATGACCACCGCCCAGCGCTCTGTTGTCATGCTGTACGCCCTGCACCCGGATCACCGTTCCGGCGCCGTGCATGAGACAGCCCTTAATCTGGCCAAACGCGTCGGTATGGCACCGCCTGTGTTCTCCCACACCCGCCAACAGATCATCGAAGTCGGCTGGCTCAAGGAGACCAGGAGACTCGGTCACATCAAGTACCTCCGACCTGACCCCAGGTGGATGGGCGAGAACGTGGCTATTCCCCTACGACGCGCAACCTGACGTCCCGCGGACCGCACCTCTTTGACCTGACGTACATGAGGAGCGGTCCGCGGGACATCTCCCCTGCTCTGTGAGCAGTCCGGAGAACCTGCGGGCTGACCAGCTCGGTAGTCGCATCTGCTGAGTCGAGGAGTTGGCTGCCGACGGCCTCGTCATCCAAGCTCGTCGTTCGCAGGCGGAGCGGCAAGCTGCGAGAATCCCGAGCTGCGAGAGCATGCCGGACGTCACTGCGCCGTCCGGCACGGAGCCTGACCAATGACAATGACGCTTTTAGGGGTTCAGCGCCCTGCGCCAGTGGTCTGTGACGTGTGCGCGCAGCCGCTCGGTATCGATGTGGCCGGGGTCGACGAGCTGTTGCATGCCGATGCCGCGTAGCTGTGCGAAGAGGGCGGTCGCCGTTTCGTCGGGTGACACGTCGGGACGGATTGTGCCCTCGGCGATCCCCGTGGTGAGGTCCTCGCGCAGATCCGCACGGAACGCCTCGCTCCGCTCGCGGAAGACGGGGGCCAGGTCGGGCGTCGTGGCGGCCTCGGCCCACAGCAGCAGGAAGACCCGGTTCAGCACGCTCATACGGCCGAGTTCTGCGACGTAGCCGTCGATGAGGCGCAGCAGCCGGTCCAGTCCGGGAGGCAGGCCGTCGAGACCGGGGACGAATCCCGTCTGGGCGGTGAGTGCCAGGCGTTCGACGAGAGCTTTCTTGGATCCGAAGTGATGGGTGACGAGCCCCCGGCTGTATCCGGCCCGTTCGCCCACGCGCGCCATCGTCAGCGCACGCACACCCTGCTCGTCGATCAGTTCGGCAGCGGCTCTGAGCAGCGCGGTTTCGGCCTCCGCGCGGCGCTGGGCCTGAGTGCGTCGGGTGGTTGTCATGGGTCGAATTCTACAACATACTTGCCATCATGTTAACAAGTATATGAGGATGGCTGCTCCAGGACGCGGAACAGGAGGCACCGGATGACGCAACCCGCTCGACGCGCGCCGCGGTCCGACGCCAAGGAAAACCGTGCGCGCATCCTGGCGGCCGCACGCGCGGTTCTCGCCGACAATCCCTCTGCGCCCCTTCAATCGATCGCCAAGACGGCAGGTGTCGGTCAGGGGACTATGTACCGCCACTTCCCTGGCCGGGAGGCCCTCTTGGTCGCAGTCCACCAGGAGGAGGTGAACGCGCTCACCGCCACGGCTGCGGTCCTGCTGGCCGTGCACGAGCCGCTGGAAGCGCTGCGCCTGTGGTTCGAGCACCTCAGCGCTTACGGCCGCACCGGGGACGGGCCGGCCGTGGCTGTCGGGGCAGCCGCACGAGGCGTGGGAGGACGGGAGCGTCGTCAGCCTGCTGTTGACGCGCTGGACCTGCTGCTCAAGGCCGGGAAGGAAGCGCAGCAGGTACGGCCGGACGCCGAGGCGGAGGACGTCCTGCTGCTGGGATCCTGCCTATGGCGAGCCGAGGAGGGGCCGGTGTGGCGCGAACGCCGCCAGCGGATGCTTACTGTCATCATCGACGGCCTGCGCGCCGACCCGCCCCACTGATCTGGGCCTCCGTGCGGGGCGCCAGTCGACCGCGTGGCTATCAGCCGTCCCTGCCCACGTCACCGTTCTGGTTTGTCCCAGCCTCTCGTTTCCCTCGACCTGCCGCAGCCGTCCCCCTTGTGCGGAGGAGGCGCCGACGGAAATGCTCCAGGTCATCCTCGCTGCCCTCACCGACCCACACGACCACACCGACCCCGACTACGTGCTGCTCCAGTCCGCAGCGCCCGACGCCGAGTCCGCCTCCGCCTTCCGCACAGTGGGCGGCCGTTGAGTGAACCTGACGCGGTGTCGTGAGACCGGCCGGTGGTTACAGGACCTGGACATGTGCAGGATCGTTTGAAGATCGAACGGGTCCTAGTGTGAGTGGCGTCAGCAGAAAACACACCGTCTCAGTATCACTGGAGATCATGATGGGTTCGCGTCTCGCCGTTCGTTCCGCTCGTCTCGTCCTGGCCGCGGCGGTTGTCACGGCCCTGGGGGCCACTACGACCGCATGTGAGTCTGGTGACTCGGCGGACGCGTCCGGTTCCTCGTCTCCCGTCGTCTCCTCCGCCGGGGCCGGGAACAGCCCTGCCGCCTCGGCCGACGGACCGTCGACGGGCGACACCACTTCCGCCGACGGCTCCAGCGACAGCTCCGCCGCGTCCGGCGATGGCGATGGCGCCGGCGACAAGGGTGCTGCTGGCAGTGATGGAAAGGCGGGCTACGGGCAGTCCTGCGGTACGAACGACCTGGACTTCACCGTCGACTGGAAGTCCGCGCCCGATGTCGACGGCTACTACCTCGTGACCGCGAAGGCGAAGTCCGGCATCACCTGCTACCTGGACGTCAACACCCCCACCGTGTCCTTCGGCTCCGGCCCGGAGGGCCTTGCCTCGCCGGTCGGGCAGGGAGGCGAGGACCCGATCGAGCTCTCGGGCTCGGCGGTCGCCTACACCGGTATCAACGCCCAGACCACGAGCGGTGACACAGGTCCGCAGTTCGGGACGGTCGTCATCGCGCTGACCGAGGACGACCCCGAGCCGGCCGAGCTCGAGCTTCCCGACACGGCCACCGTGGACAAGCCCATCGTCACCAACTGGTCCACCCAGACCAGCGAAGTGGTCCCCCGCCTCGTCTGAGAACGACCGGACGACGGCCAGCGGTGGGGCAAGTCGTATCGACATCGCCGGGACAGAGCAGACTGACAGCAACGCCCGGTACAGCTGATCCGCCCTGCTCCGAGGTGGCTCTGGAAGTTGTGACCCTGCATGGTGACGCGGCTCTGTGCAGGCCCATCGGCACAAGAACCGAACTCACGCCCCCTCGAAGAAGCAGGGCCGGTGTGTCGATTGCGCAAGGAAGTCCCCGCATGGCACCGTCGGAGACGGCCTGGACGCCGCTGTGCAAAAGGCGTTCACTCGCCCGGCACCCACGATCGCGCGCGGATGCGCTACATGGTCCGGCAGATGAGTGGCACCCGCGCGGTTGGCCAGCTGCTGCGCGTCTCTCAGCGCACTATAGAACGGTACGTGAAGGATCAGATCAAACAGTCCTGCCCGGACCTCGCCGCCCGCCTGGAGCGTTTACCGCGTGCCCCCACACCGCGGCCGCACTCCCGAGGGCAGAATCAACGGCTCAGAGATCTCGCACGGCCCCTCCGGAACAATCCAACCCCACGTACCCCCCATGCCGAACCCGAAGACGCCTCAACGCAAAGGACACGGTCCTACTCGACGAAGCTTCATTGAGCCTCTTTAGCGTTGTCGCTCCAGGGTGAGGACGCGTTTGGCGACCGGTGCCGGTGCCCGGAGTCCGGTTGACGGTCTTCTCGGTAGGGGTGGGGTCCCGCAGGGGCATGCGTGTTTGATGCGCGTGGCCGGCCAGGGGGCACCGCCCTGGTATGCGAGATCGGCCAGGACGGGGACGCACCCTGGCGCTCGCCGGTGCGGATGATCCGGTGGGTGCGGGCGGCGGTCAGGTCGTGGGAGCGGCCCGGCAGCGCGGGCGGGAGCCACCACAGCGGGCTGTCCGGATCGGTGACTACCCGCACGTTCACCCCGTACCGGCGGTGCTTGTGGGAGTAGTCGGCCCGTCCGTCGCCGACCGGTCGCACTCGGCGCGCGTGCCGTCCAGGAGGACGAAGTCGGGATGCTGCTCGCGTAGGACCTTCAGCAGGCCCGGTGCACGATCGGCGAAAAGGTCTATGACCGTGCCGGTGCAGGCGTGGGTGGTGAACTCGCTGATCCCGGACCCGGCAGCAACTTCCGCCGAGGTGGTGTGCTCGCGCAGGCTCATCAGTGCCACTGTCGCGCGCTGGGACGGACAGAGCTTGCAGCGGCGGCCACCCCCACGGGCGACGATGAGCATGGTCACCCACTCCACGAGCGCATGTGGCAGATCGAGTGCGGCAGGATGGATGACCAACGAGGCCCCCAGGCAGCGTGGTTGAGACGTCAGACATCTCGATCAACTGCCCCGGGGCCTCGCTCGTTGCGCTTCACGGACCATCACCCGATCGGTTACCCACTCGGAGAAGCATCAGTGATGCGCGCAGTTGCCGCTGTGCCGGGCGGCGAAGTGGGTAACTGATCGTTTCAGAATGAGGTCCGAAGGCGGCGGAGGCGTATAAGGCTGCAGGCCAGGTCGAGCAACCCCTGGTGGAGGTCGGCGCGGCTTTCGTAGCGGGTGCGGAGCCGTTTGAACTGGTGCAGCCAGGCGAACGCGCACTCGACCACCCAGCGGACCTGGAACAGTCCGGAGCCGTGGGTGATGCCCCGTCGAGCGATCATGGGTTTGATGCCACGTTTTCCACAGCAGGCGGCGGTACTTGTCGAAGTCGTAGCCCCGGTCGGCCTACAGGCACCGGGGTTTGCGGCGAGGGCGTCCCCGAGCTCCCCGAATCGGTGGGACCGCGTCGAGCAGAGGCGGGAGCTGGGTGACGTCATGTCGGTTGCCGCCAGTGAGCGTCACTGCGAGTGGGGTTCCGTGGCGGTCAACGATCAGGTGGTGCTTGGAGCCGGGGCGGGCGCGGTCGACGGGTGAGGGGCCGACGTGGTCCCCGCTTTGAGGGCCCGGACGTGCGATCCGTCCACGGAGCAGTCGTTCAGGTCTAGCAGGTCAGCGCGGCGAAGCTCGGTCAGGAGGGCGGCGTGCAGGCGTGGCCAGACGCCGGCCTCGGTCCAGTCCCGCAGCCGGCGCCAGGCCGTCACGCCGGAACAGCCCACAGTCTCCGCAATCCGTCAGTCCGGACCCGACCGCCGACCCCACAACCCGACCACGACACCCGCAGGTCTGCACCGGCCCCAGCCACCTCAGCGACGGGGTTGAGGAGGCGTGTGCGAGCACCCGGCAAGACCCAGCTGCGGGCTTCCTCTGCGCAGCGGCCGACCGACTGCGCAGCCAAAGGTGAGTGTGCACGCTCGCCCGCACGTGCGAAAGGTTGGTTGGTCGGATCATGGCTGGTCAGTGCCCATGCTGCGGTTTCGTAGCGGGTGGTGGCCTGCCTGGTCGGGGTGTGGGAACGCATCTTCGTCGGCCCGACCATGGGTCCGACCAGGGCTGGCTGGGAGGCCCCAGATCGGGGGTCGCCAGACTTGGCCGGGCCGTCATTGTTCCGCCTGCTCGAGTTCCCAGGCGTGGTTGGGGCGGGTGGGCAGGGTGTTGGGGTGGTCGGGTTTCAGGAAACGCGCGCGGTCGGCTGCCAGCTCGGCGTACAGGCGTGCCGCCTCCATATGCTCCCCCGCCTGTCCAAGCTCCCAGGCGTGCTCCTGGCGAGTGAGCAGCGTGTCGGGGTGGTCGGCACCCAGGAAGCGCGCGCGGTCGGCTGCCAGCTCGGCGAGAAGGCGTGCCGCCTCCGTGTGCTCCCCCGCCTGACCGAGGTAGAGGGCGTGGGCGTGGCGGGTGACCAGCGTGTCGACATGGTCTGCGCCGTTCACGCGGGCCCTGTCCGCGGCCAGCTTGCTGTAGAGGCGTGCTGCCTCTGCATGTTCCCCCGCCTGTCCGAGTTCCCAGGCGTGCTCCTGGCGAGTGAGCAGCGTGTCGGGGTGGTCGGGGCCCAGGATGCGTGCCAGGTCCAGAACGAGGCCGGCCAGCTGGCGCGCGGCCCCCACATGCTCACTCATCCGCACCCGATCCCCAGCCGCCAGCGGCTCCATAGCGCCCCTCCTCTTAAGAACGACACGCCCCAACAACCAGTTCGTGACCTAGCCAATTACCAAAACTCGACTGCTCAGTTCGGAACAGACACTGCTGGGGGATGACGGTTAGCCCGACTTCCTGCTGTGCACAGCCGTGCTCCCATGCCGACTGTGCAGAACCCAGCCCACCGGTCTGCAGCGGCTGCGAACTAAGCACGCCGAGGCGTCGGGAGCGACGAGTGTGCAGCTCCTCTGCGTTCCCTAGGGCCTGTGGCCGGGCCGACCATGGCAAGCCGGTGTGCGGATCCTGGACACTTTCCTGCCCCGCCCTCGAGCCGACCGCGATCCCGTCCCCCACACCCTAAAATGGTCGGCCTGGCGAAGGCACCGCCAGGGCGGCCTTCTCGGACTCGCCGTCGTGCTGTGCTGCTACAAGCGACTCAACCGACTCAGCAACGTAGGACACGACTTTCAGGTGGGTGCACCACCCTCCTCAGAGGTCCGCCTGATCGGCTTTACGCATGCGGATGGCCTGTGCGACCGAGGAATGAGCGGCGGCATAGGCCGTGCGCCCGGCCTACCGAGGAGAGGTCAGACTGGCCGCGGCGAATACCCCGGGTACGAACAGGAGCACGGGCAATTCGCGCGAGCGCTCATCGCCGGCGCTCGTTCGGCGACCCGTATCGTGGACCTACACCGAGAAACTATGTAGGTCCACGATACCGGGACCGGTCAGCGCCGCGGGCCGCGTGCCTGTGACGAGTCCGCAGAGCGATGGGCCTTGAGGTGTTCAGGTATGACGGCTTGCAGCCCTTCCCTCAAGGCGGGCACCTGACTGATGGACGGCAGGCGAAACACAGACGGCGAAACGGAGGCCACTGCTGCGAAGGACTGCGATCCGAGGGACGCCTCCCCCACCCCTGGTGCCGACATGAAAGACCCTTCCGCGAACGTCCCCGGCACCCCGGACCCCGCAGTAGCCTTCGCCCGTCGCGTCTCATGGCCCTTCTTGGCGGCTGCACTGCGCGCCTCCGCCCCCATCGTCTTCTTGGCCTGCTTGGCGGCATCACTGCGCGCCTTCGCCCCCCGCGCCTGCTGGCTTTCCTTTATCTTGGCCCGCGTCTCGTCGGTGTGCTTCCAACCTGCCGGCATGACTGCTTCCTCTCCGGGATCCACAACGGAGGGCGAACGCCCCCACACGTCCCCATCAACGGCCGCCACGCCCAAACAGATCACTCTGACACCCGGCCCACCTCGCCCGCCCGAAGGAGCAGACAGAGCGGACCCGCCCGAAGCCGACCAAGATTAAATTTCCAGGGCAGGGTCCAATCTGAAACAGGCGCCGCTCACCCTGCATGCCCTTATGAACCGTGCGAGGGGGGCTCCGGGCAGTATCAGTCTCCGGGGCGAAGATGCCGCACGGGTGATGCATCACAAATGTCGACCGTCTAGCATCTGGGTATGTACAGCGACATTTTGACCCCTTTCATCTCGTGATACTTTCATTGCCGATTTCGCACGGAAGTCGGCCCAAAAGAGTACCCAATAATGGCCGTGAAACTTCTTGAACACCAGATGGAGACCCTAGCCGCTGTCGCGCACAGCCTCGATAGCTGATCAGGCGGTGAGGCGTCCTTGCTCTGCATCATCGAAGGATGCACGTGGAGGCTGGTGCGGTAACTGTCGAGGGCCTCGTGATATCGGTGTGCCGATACTGCGATGTCGCGACGACCTGCCTGAGGGGGCATCGAGACCCGCCCGGCCGCTGGGCAGGAGCGCCCGAGGATTGCAAAGGGCGCTGATGATCGCTCGGTCAGAACATGGCGATGGGGTTGACTGGTACGCCGGTCAGGCCGTGGATACGGGGCGGGGCGATCGTGAGCAGGAAGCTATAGCGCTTCAGCCGCGCGCACAACGCGGCGAGGTCATCTAGTTGAGGCACGTCGATCAGAGGCATCGCCATTCGGCCGAGTGCTACCCCGTGCAGCGGGGAGGGTTCGTCCGGGTTCAGGGGAGGATGCGCGTCACCCCTGTCCGGGGCGACGATGGCGATCTGTCGGTGGTGCATCCATCGCACCGCATCCATGCTGATTCCAGGGCTCGGTGTGTCTTGGGGCCCGCGGCCCGTCCAGCCAAGTCGGATCACGAGTGCGTCACCAGAGCCCACCTCAACTTTCTGACGTTTCTCGGCCTGTTCGAAGTCATGTGACGTCACCGCATAGCCGGGGGGAAGAGGCCCTTCGATAGCCAAATCGAGCAGGACCCCACGTGTCACTATTCCGGCGGCAAAAGCAGCCGTCGACGCGTGCATGATGCCGACGGGGGTGACGACCTGTTCCCTCGGGCGGCCCGGATAGACCTGGCCGCCGGTCGACCAGTGTGCGAGCGCGTCGAGGTGCGTAGACTTCCAGTGGTGGTTGTAGACCACTGCAAGATCGGCTGCCACTGGTCCACCGGTGTGGGAAACCATCTGCTGCACAGGTGATGCCTCGACCGTCTCGGGCGAAAACGGACTGACGAACATCGCGCTCGGCGTGATCGGCTGTGCCAATGACACCCACTGGCCGGTCCGCGCCTCCGCAGCGGCCCTCGTGCGTACTTCGTCGGTGATCAGGTTGAGGGTCCCGATTTCGTCGTCTGCTCCCCATCGGCCCCAGTTGTCCGGCAGGTCCATCTCGCTCGTATCGGCCATGCTGATGGCCCCTTTCGTCATGATGCGCTCAGACCGCAATGGGCCCGTGCAATGCTGCGTCGTTGTGGTGGACGTGCGGCCTCAGGGTAACGGGAGAGCAAGGCGCCGGTGAGTCGGCCGGTCTCAGCAAAGGGGCGGGACATGCCGAAGTCCATGACGGCCTGCTTGTACTCGCGGGACGTGCGCGGCCGGGTGGCCAGGCTTCCGGCCGCCTCCACCACCTTCTCGCGGTGCTCGTCGCGCTCCTCAAGTGCTTGTACGAAGTGGCGGATGTTGAGGCGGAGGGCCTCGCGCCGGAGTTCGGGGAGCAGTCCGGAGCGTACGTTCCAGCCGTGGCTGGCGGTCCTGGCTAGCTTCTTCCACTCCGTGGCGATGGTGTCGAGGCCGACGAGCGGGGCGCCGCCCGCGGCTAGCAGGTGCGCTTCGAGAGCCTGGACGCGTCCCGTCAGCCGCTTGAAGGCCTGCTCGGTGGCCCGGATGTCGCCGCCTACGTCGTCGTCCAGCTCGGTCAGCTCGTTGCGGACGGTGCTGAGGTCGTCCTCAAGGCTGCGGGCGGGAGGGCGAGTTGGTCGACCGGGTCGGCTGTGCCGCTGCGGAGCCCAGGGGCCGAACTGGGGTGGCTGGAGGAGGAACGCCCGCACGGGGTACGTCACTATGTGCCCGCCGTGTGCCGGGGAGTCCAGCTAGCTGTACACCGGCCACCTGCGGGGCGTGCTGCACGACGCTCACCGCCGACGCGGCGCCCGGGCAGACCACTACTTGTGCTGGCTGTGCCAGCAGAGCCCGGCCGCGGCGTGGGATCACTGCCACGAGCACCGCTACTTCCGCGGGCCGCTGTGCGGCAGTTGCAACACCCGCGAAGGAACAGGCATGCCCTACCTCTCCTCCGCTTCGAAGGTGCGGCGCTGCATCTCCTGGCATGCCGCGGATGCCTCGATCAACGGGCCTTGCCGCGCCGGTTCCACACCGCCGTCGTCCGCGCGCACCTGGAAAACCGAGGGGCACGGGCGCCGCCCGCACAAGCTACGCCCGCGAGGTGGCACACGCCCACGGGTTGCGCCGATTCGAGCTGGAGTGCAGCGGATGGCACGCCAGCTGGCGGACGAAGGACGTGACGGCGCCCGAGACGGCCGCGCTCGTGCAGCCGGCCTTCGTCGACGCGACCCTCGCCGCACCGGAAGGTGGACCTTCTCCCGGCTCGGCCGCGGAGTGACCGGCGTCCGGCGGCGTCGTTGAACACGGCATCGCTTGCATGCACATCCGACCCCTGCGGATACGCGAGCGAGCCCCGGGCCGATGCGGGATGCCGTTGGCGAATGCGGGGTCTGATCACTTCGCCGCGCCGGGTTGCTGCCCGGCGGGGCGAAGTGCTGCCGGGTGGGAGACGCGGGTGCGGGCTCTGGGCCTGTTGCTGGTCCATGCGTCGAGCCGGGCGATGTTGATCGCTGCGGCAGTGAGCTGGTGCTGAGGCGGGTTCTGACGAGTCCGTGGTAGCGGGCCTGCCGCATGCCGGCGGTGTGGACAGCGTGGGAGATGGTGCCCTCGATGCCGTTGCGGGCTGCGTAGCGTTCCCTGCATTCCGGTGTGCCGTAGTCGGCACGGGCCAGCTGAATCGCCTCATGTTCGGGTCGGGGCCGCAGCGTGATGGAGCGATGGGCCGTGCGGGTTGAACTGATGCATTGGGGGCGGCTTGTGCAGGAGCGGCAGTCGGTGGTCGAGAACTCGATCCGGACGACTGGGGTTTCACGGTGGGACATCGTGTCGGCCCACTGACCTGAGGTTTTGCCGGTCGGGCAGGTCGCGATCCTGTTGTCCCAGTCCACGGTGAAGGCGCTCTGACTGTAGGGGCCAGCGGCCTGGCTGGTGGTTTTGCCGCTGTGGAGTGGCCCGGTCAAGGTGACTCCGTGTTCGCGGGCTGCGGTGACGATGCGGGTGCCGTCGATGTAACCGGCGTCGAGCAGGTGCTCTTTGGGCAGCAGGTCACGGGCGGTGAAAGCGTCGGGGACGGTGTTCGTGGCGGTGATGTCCTGGACGGTGGCGTCGAAGGTCAGCATGTTCGTGATCATGTTGGGTGAATCCGCGTCGCAGGTCTCGGTCAGATGGACCTTGAAGCCGTCCCACTTGATGTCGCGCTTCACGCCCACGCGGGCATCGGTGTCATATGGGTTGACCAGGCGCAGGGCGTCCGGCGGGCACTCTTCTGGGTCCCGCCATCACACCTCGCCGTCCTCGTCGAGCAGGTACTGCTGCACTCATGCCTGGCGCAGGATCTGGATGGTGGGCAGGTCACGCAGCCAGCTGGGGGCGTCTGGTGCGTGCACGTCGGTCAGCAGACGCATGCCGTCGCGGCGGCCTGCTCGGCGAGCCCAGTCCGCTTGGTCTTGCCGGACGGCAGCCAATAGTCCTGGCCGGGTGGCATACCGGTCGAACCATGCCGGATCGGCGTGTGCGGACAGCCAGTCGGGGGTTGCGGCGGCGAGTGCGTTGAGCGCGGCCCGCAGAGTCTCGATGACGAACTCCAGGCGGTTCATCGACCGGATCGCAGCCAGCACATGGGTGGAATCGGTGCGGGCCCGGCCCGGCGCCTTCAGCATTCCGGCCAGCCGGGCGGCTTCCAGGACCCGGTCGAAGATCTGCTGTCCCGCGTCCGCTTCGATCAGCCGGGTAGGGAACTCGCTGAGCACGGAGTAGTCGAAGCTGGGATCGGTCAGTTCCAGGCCCAGGGCGTACTTCCAGTCGATCCGGGCCCGCACCGCCAGAGCGGCCTGTCGGTCGGGCAGCCCCTCAGCGAACTGGAACACCGACACCAGCGCCAGACGGCCCGGCGACCACGCCGGCTTGCCCCGAGCCGGAAACAGAGCCGCGCACTGCTCGTCCTTGAACAGCGCCCCCAGGTCGTCCCGCAGCCGGATCGCCAGACTGCCCTTCGGGAACGCCGCCCGGGCCACCCGCACCGTCTCCGCGGGGATCTCCCCATCCTCGATCGGACGCATCGACATCGACACCCACCCCAAAGGACAACGTCGGTCTTCAAGACCACAACTGGGCCTTGAAGACCGACGTCACGCGGGCCCCTAATTCGCCAACGGCATCCCGATGCGGTCCGGGGCTCGCGGGCTGTTCGGGGCGTTGCTGCTACAGGTCGAACTCGAGGTGTTCGATGTCCGTGAACCGGACCTCCTCCAAGCTGCCGGCGCGGCGGCCGCCGTCCTGGAAGTACACCTCCTTGAGCGCTTCGGCCGCGATTTCCTGGAGGCGGGCATCGCTGGCGCCCTGCTCTTGGGCGTCGAAGAGGCGGGCCGCATGGTGGGGCGGCAGGGCGATGGTCAGGTGCCGGATGCGGTCCTGGTCCGTCGACCCGATCGGTGCGGTGTAGCCCATGCGTGCGCGGGTGTCGATGACGATGCCGCCCGTGCTGGCCGCCTTCTCCTTGGCCTTGGCGCGGATCTGCGGCTGCCACCGTTTCTTCACCTCGCGCTCCAGGCGCGCGGCGAGTGCCGGGCGGGGCTTTTTGATCTGGTCCTTCACGTACCGCTCGACGGTGCGCTGGGAGACTCCCAGCATCTGGGCGACCGCTTTCGTGCCCTTGAGCTGCTTGACCAGGTACCGCATCTGCGCACCCGCACTCTTGGGAGCTGGGCGGGTGAACGCCTTCTGCACCGCCGCCTCCAGGCCGTCCTCGAACAGGCTCATCGTGGTCTACTCCTACTTTCCGTTGTCGACGTCGGTGACGGTGCCGTCCTTGAAGCCGCCGGGCAGCAGCTTGCCCTCCCGGTAGGGCAGGAAGTCCAGCGGCGAGGGCCCGCCTGCGGCGTAGACGACGCAGTCCGACAGGATCGCGATCGGGTACTGCCCCGTGAACGCTGCGTGCTTGACGATCTTGCGGTGCAGGTTGATCCGGGTGCCGGAGATGACCGCCGCCCGGATATCGGGCCGCCATGTCGGGCGGGACAGGGCGCGCCACGGCTCGCCGGGCCTCCAGCCCTCGCCGCCGCTCGCGCAGCTTGCCCAGGCCGCCCTTCACCGTAGCCTTGACTGCCGAGACGACGATGGCCAACTCCGGGTGGCTGGCTTTGTACCGTCCATTTCCGCGAGGAAATCCTCGAGCGGCAGGTCGACGTTGAGGCCGAGGTCAGCCATCGTGGCGAGGCAGGCGTCGCGCAGCCGCTGGTACCAGCCGTCCAGGTAACGGCCGTTCTCGTAGCACACTCACGCCTCCAGCGGGCGCACCTCGTAGCCCAGCTCGACCGCGTAAGCGACGGTGGGCGGCGCGTACCAGGCCGGGCCGGTCGGGCGCTCACCCTTCGGCGTGAACGGGGAGAGCAGCAGGCTGCCGTCCACCTCCAACCCCCTGTCCTTGCCGGCCTTCACCTTCGACAGGTCGACGTAACTGAGGTCGACCAGCCAGGAGCCGGGCAGCTTCGAGTCGAACACCGGGGCCTTGACGAGTGTTGCCTACCGAGGCCGACGTTCAGTCCGTTGGCGCCGGCGGCGAAGGCCATGTTGACGTCACTGCCGACCAGGTGCCGCAGGGTGCCCTCCCCATCGGTCATCGGCCGTGCCCAGTCGTACGCCTCCTCGAACAGCTTCTCCGCCGGTCCGCGCACGTGGAACCGCAGGAGGTTCTTGAGGACGGGGTGCCCGCCGGGGACCTCGCACGGCGGCCAGTTCATCGGGTCGATGGCGTCCTTGCCCAGCGGGCCGGGGTTGTGCTCGGAGTGCCGCTTTCCGTCGGTGTCCGGCTCGGAGGCCCGCGTCGGCGGGTGCAGCGCGATCATCAGCTCCAGGCCGGTGACGGCCGTGGAGCCGCGCGGCGTCGTCACCCGGGACGCGTACGCGCCCAGGACGCGGGCGAGCTACGCTGGCGGGAGCTGCCCGGCCTCGCCCCAGTGTCGGGTGTCCAGCGCGTGCCACGACGGGATGCACAGCTGCACGCAGGCCCGCTCCGAACCGGTCGCGGGCCGGCAGATCCGCGCCCACGGCCCGAAGCCCCTCTTCGTCAGCTTCTGCTCCGCGCGAGCTGCTTGATGACCTTGTGGCCCTTCGGGATCCGCCCTACGTGCTTCTCGTCCTCCGTGAGCGTGACAGGCAGGCCGTAACGCTCCAGGGCGGCCTCGGTGAGGACGACCAGAGGAAGACTTCCAGGAACTGGACGGTCTGTCCGAAGGTGCGACGGAGGGGTGTGAGCGGGTTGTTCTCGGGCGTCAGGCCGAGTGAGGGCAGATGGTGCTGGCCGGGATGGAGGGTGGGCCACGTGGTGAGCTGGCGGTGCAGCCAGGAACCGATTGTCACCCCGGCCAGCAGGGTGTTGCGGGTGAGCGTTGACGGGTAGGCGCCGTCGGTGAGATGGGTGCCTAGCAGGTGGTATTTGCGGTGCCGGTCTGCGCCGCGGGGCAGGTGCCAGTCGGGAGCGAGGGCGGTCAGGGCATCGACGCGAGCGCTCGTGGCTGCGAGGTGGTCGTGCATGCGCAGATGGTCGAGCAGCTGTGTGCGGGACGCCGGCGCCGACGAGTTGGCGCACCGAGGTCTGACCGGCTGGGCCCGCTCCTCGACCCGGACGACCCCCGCGCCCTCCCGCACCGGAACGACCTGGGTGTGCGCACCACACGCACGGTCTGGGCGGCACGCCGCACCGCCTGATGCCGGAGCGGTGGCGCGCGTCCCGAGGGCTTTTCCCCTGCTCGGGTAGTGCCTGCGGTACTCGGAGGTGGGCAGCACACGGGTTGGTGAACGAGGGTGCCCGGGCGGGAGTCTGCGGCCATGACACGACGCACGGCGATACTCCTTCCCTCGGTCCTTCTCACCCTCGCCACCCCGGCCGCGGCAACCCCTGTCATGGCTGATGTCATGGCCCAGCGGCCGACGCGGGTCGTGGCGGGCACCGCCGACTCCGGCACGTTCAGCAGGTCCGGCAGGTCCACGGACCAGGTGGTGCGCGGCATCGAGCGCAGCGCCCACGTACTGCGGACCACCGACCCCGGATGCAGACTGCGGGACCTCGACGTGCTGGACCCGATGGTGGGGAACGCCCAGGTGGTGGGCCTCGGCGAAGCCACCCACGGCTCGCGAGAGTTCTTCCGCATGAAGCAGCGGGTACTGCGTCACCTGGTCGCGCGGAAGGGGTTCCGCGCCTTCGCCCTGGAACTGCCCTGGAGCAGCGGACTACGCCTCGACGACTACGTGGTGCACGGCAAGGGCGACCTGGAGGACATCGCGCACGACGAGTTCCAGGGCTCGTACGACATCTGGAACAACCAGGACTACCGCGACCTCATCACGTGGATGCGGAATTACAACGTGCGTCACCCGCACGACCCGGTGCACTTCGTGGGCACCGACATGGGGTACGCCGGGCCGGAACTGTACGACCGGATCACCGACTACGTGTTCCGCGCCCACCCGAAACTGCGGGACCGGGTTGCTGCGCTCTACGAGGGCCTCAGGCCCACCACCGACGCCGCGACCTACAGCGCGAAGTACTCCGCCTTGTCACTGGCCGAGCGCAAGGACCGCGCGGAGCGCACCGGGAAGGTGCTCGGCCTGCTGGAGAAGGCCCGCCCGGGGCGCGGTGCCGACGCCCACGCACAGCTCTGGGCGGTGCAGAACGCCAGAGCCGTGCACCAGATGGCCGAGGGCCTCTCCTTCGACGTCGAGGACGACGTCCAGGTCGCGCAGATGATGAAGTACCGCGACCGCACGATGGCCGCGAATACGCTGTGGTGGAACAGGAACACCGGTGACCGGATGCTGCTGTCGGCGCACAACACCCATGTGTCCTACGACTCGTTCGACCTGCGCTACCCCAAGACCGAGGGCGCGTTCCTGCGCGACGTGCTGGGCGGGAAGTACGTCAGCATCGGATTCAGCTTCTACGAGGGCAGCTTCAAGGCGTTCGGCACGGACGACGGAGTGATGCGGACGCGCACGATCGAGGGAGCGCGGCCGGGTTCGAACGAGTACACGCTGGACGAGGCACGGCAGCGCGACTACATCCTCGACATGCGCACCGCCCCACCCGCCGTGCGGGCCTGGTTGGACCAGCGGCGCACCACCTACAATGTCGGTGCGGGCTGGCCCGACACCTACGAGTACGACATGGCGCTCGGTGAGGCGCACGACGTCCTCATCCATCTCCACGAGATCCAGGCCACCACGTATCTCGGCGCATCCTGACCCACGGCGGGCCGACCCAGCCGCGCACGGGTCCGTCACCGTCGGCGGGGCTCGTCGCCTGCCTCGTCCAGCCTCGTGTGCGGCAGCCCGGGACCGCGCCGGCCGATCTGCGGGTCCCGCACGTGCGCTGGCAGGGCGCCACCGTGAGCGAGGTCGCCGCGCCGGATGTTGATCGTGTGGACGTCGGGGGGGGTGCCCCTATGTGTTTGGTCAAGGTCCGAGGCCAGTAGGTTCGTGCGGTCGAGGGCGGGCTGAGCCGTAGGGGTGTGCATGAGTGATGGTCAGGTCACGATCAAGCTCACGAGTGACGAGGCACTGGTGCTATCGCACTGGCTGGAGAAGCTCCAGATGACGGACCTCAGTCGCGTTGTCGACGATCGGGCGGTCTGGGCGCCGATCCATCGGATCGCCGGGACGCTCGACAAGGCGCTTCCCGAGCTGTTCGCGCCTGACTATGACCAGCGGCTTGAGGCCGCTCGTCAGAGGCTGCGGCCGGAGGACTGACCGAGCGGTCCGGATTCCTCACCTGGCCGCAGCCGGTTGGGGTTCGTAGAAGGTTCCGTCGCGGAGCATCGCGAACAGCACGTCCGCTCGGCGTCTGGCGAGGCAGAGCAGGGCCTGGGTGTGGTGCTTGCCCTGGGCGATCTTCTTGTCGTAGTAGGCCCGAGACGCGGGGTCGCCCAGGGCGGCGAACGCGGAGAGGAAGAAAGCCCGTTTGAGCTGCTTGTTTCCTCTCCTGGATGGCTGTTCGCCGCGGATCGAGGAGCCCGAGCTGCGGGTCGCCGGGGCGAGCCCGGCGTAGGCGGCGAGGTGGCCGGCGGTCGGGAAGGTGCTGCCGTCGCCGACCTCGATCAGGATGCGGGCTCCGGTCCTGACGCCGACTCCCGGCATTGACGTCAGGACCTTTGAAAGAGGGTGGTCCTCCAGGAGTTCCTCGATCCGTCCGGCCAGCAGCTTGCGCTGGTCAAGCACAGTGGACAGCGACCCGGCCAGGCTCGGGACGATCAGCGCGGCCGCCTCGGTCCCCGGAACGGTGACGGTCTGCTCGTCCAACGCGGCGAAGATCTCCTCGACCAGCCGCTCGGCCATCCTCGGCGCCTTCGGCCGTAGCAGCGTGACCAGCCGCCGACGGCCCGCCTTGCGTATCTGTGCCGGCGACCCGAACCGTTCCAGCAGCGTGAGGACGGCCGGGTGCTGCAACCGCGGCCCCAGGACTCGCTCCAGCGACGGATGGATCTGCGTCAGCAGGCCGTGCAGCCGGTTGGCGACCCTGGTTGCCTCGCCGGCCAGGTCGTCGTCGAACCCGACGATCATCTCCAGCTCGGCGATCGTCTCGTCCCCGCCGTCGATCGCCCGCAGCGTGTGCGGCATCGCGCGGGCAGCGTCCGCAATGATGAACGCGTCCCTCGCGTCCGTCTTCGCCTCGCCCGGGTAGAGGTCGGCGATCCGCCGCATCGTCAGCCCGGGCAGGTAGGCGACCGGGCAGCCCATGTCACGTGCGACCGCCAGCGGCAGGGCGCCGATGGAGGCCGGCTGATCGACCACGACCAGCACCGTCCCGTGCTTGGCCTTCAGCTTGGCGAACAGCTCGCGGAGCTTGGGTTCGGTGTTGGGCAGCCGCTTGTCGAACGCCTTCTTGCCGGCCGGGGTGACGGCGGTGGCGTGGTGTTCGCCCTTGCCGACGTCCAGGCCGAGGAAGACGTCGATGTCGCCGGTGTCGATCACGTGCAGGCCCCTCCATCACGCTTTCGTCCGGCCTTGCCTGGGCACCGAGCTGCCACATCCACGTTACGGAGAGCTCTTCCGACCTCGGGTGAAGCCGGTGCTCAAGCCCCTCATCAGCGGTCCGTCGATGCCTCCGGGACCGGTGACACCACCCCCCGGATCATCAACAACAAGGGGGGGAGTCATGCCGGACCCGAAGGCCGGAGGCCCCATTGCGAGGCCACGAAAAAGGTAACTGTGATAGTCGACCTGCGGCCCGGGATGGGTTGCTGCCAGGCTGGCGTCGACGTTCCGGTATGACCCACAAGGTAAT
>NZ_JBVJEA010000052.1:0-18208 GCF_055581985.1 Streptomyces sp. NPDC042336
CATCACCTACCTGCCCCTCGACGGCGGGAAGTTCTGCTACCTCGCCACCGTCATCGACCTCGCCTCACGCCGTCTGGCCGGCTGGGCGATCGCCGATCACATGCGCGCGGACCTCGTCACCGACGCCCTGGCCGCGGCGATCCGCACCCGCGGCAGTCTCACAGGATCGATCATGCACACCGACCACGGAGCCCAGTACACGAGCAGGGCATTCGCCCAAGCCTGCAGGTCAGCAGGGGTTCGGCGAAGCATGAGCGCGGTCGGCTCCAGCGCGGACAACGCACTCGCCGAGTCCTTCAACGCCACCTTCAAACGCGAGACCCTGCAAGGACGAAAGAGCTGGCCCAACGAGCGCGAGGCCCGACTCGACGCCTTCCGATGGCTCCACCGCTACAACACCCGACGCCGACACTCCCGCCTCGGACAACGATCACCGATCGCCTTCGAGGACGCCCTCCAACTCACACCAACTACGCTGGCACAAGCCGCGTAACCCGTGTCCAGGATTCGGGGTCAAGGCCCCGGTAGCAAGCGCACTGTCCGGCAGAGTCCTCGCACCGGTCCGGGCACTCACTCCACCAAACGCCCCAAGCGGCAGCAAACGGAGGGAGCGCCGACGTTCACAGCGCCCTGCGCGCGCTGTCAGGCCGGGTAGGGCAATGACCGTGTTGCTTCCGGGCCGGGCGTCGAGACTCTCTCCCCCCGGGGCTGGCGACTGGCCGAATCCAGACATGCTTGGGCACCGATGGGACACGGTGAGTGAACCATTTACCCAAACTCCCGTCGTACTGCTGGTGGAGCTCGAAACTCGGGCCCAGGCTTGATGGGAGCGCAAAGTGCCGGAGACGATGTACGCGATCGAACTCACGAAGGCGGCGGTGGCCAAGGTCACTGATCTGCTGCGGCGTGAGGAGCCCGGGCTCGCGCTGCAGGTCTCGGTGCAGCCTGGTGGTTGCTCAGGGATGCGGTACCAGCTGTTCTTCACCGACAAATATGCCAAGGTCCTGTCCAAGATGCTGGACGAGCGCGATGACGAAGGGTTCGCTGAGGAGGACGACCCGCAGACAGCGGCCCAACGCGCCGCTCTGGACGCCGCCAAGATGTCCGTGGTCTGGTTCGACCGTTTCGCGATGGTGATCGACCCGAAGAGCGGTCCCTACCTACAGGGGGCGAGCATCGATTATCTGGACACACTGCAGAAGTCGGGCTTCGTGATCGATAACCCGAACGCGAGTGGTTCCTGCGCCTGCGGCGACTCGTTCCAGTGAATCCGCAAGACCACACAAACGAGGCGCCGCTTGCCTGGCTGTGTGCGCAGGACAGCGCCAGCCGGCTACTCGCACACAGCCAGATGTCCTGGACACAGGCATCGTTCGAGTACCGTGCCGCGCACGACGTCCTGGCCCTGACACTCCTGCTCACCTGCCCACCGGAAGCCCTGCCTGGGTTCAGCCCGGCAGACATGCCCCCGCTACGCGCGCTGGTGATTGACGATGTCGAATGGGCGCTCTGGTGCCGCACAACCCTCGATGTCGGCGCCTGCGGTATGCCGCCGGCGGACAGGGAGGTGGCCGACAGCGCCTATCGTTGGCTGACGTCAAGCCGCCTGCTGTGCGGCTCTCTCGATGAAGCACTGGGAGTCTGCGTGGCTACGGCAAACCGCCGTGGGGCGGGCGTCAGCGTTGGTGTGACTTTAGCCCGGCGAGCACTCAACTCCTGGGCCCATGACCGCCCCACTCCGTCGGGACCCAACGGCGCGTGACGGGTACCGGCCGCGGCCGCCCGGTACCCGTCAGGCACTCAGCGGCTGCTCGCTCACGCGCCCACCGTGTCCTGAGCAGCTCCGACGTAGCTGCTCAGGACTTGAGCCGCTTCTCTTGGACTTCTTGAACTTGAAAGTTGATCCTCCAGGGGTCTGGCTCGTTGGGCCACACCGAGAGAAGTAGTGACCACAGTGGGGGGCGGGCGGAGGTCCGCCGACCTCACCGGGCCGGGGAGATGCGGGTTCGGGTGATCGCGAACGACGTGCCGCCCTTGAAGTACCAGCAGGCACTGAAGGGCTCGATCATGGAGGTGGTCGAGCCGCAGATCCGTCAACCGCTCGCACAGTGACGTGAGGTGCCGGCGACGGTGTTGGCGGAGAGGGTTGGTTGGGACCGAGGCCTGACCGTGCTCAAGAGCCGGGCCTCGGAGGCCGGTCGCCGGCCTGCGGACCCGGCCTCGGGACGGCCTATGAGCCGGGCGAGACTGGCCAGTGCGACCTGTGGTTCACGATGGCCGACATCCCGCTCGAATTCGGCCCGGTCGGACGGCCGCCCGTGCTCGTCATGGTCGCGGGCTACTCAGAGTGGATCGCTGCCCGGATGCGGCCCTCCCAGGCGGCGGCCTGACCGAACTGGACGCGGGTCCGAGGGGGCTGGGCTGGTCTGGGACAACGAAGAAGTTCCGCGGGATCCGGAAGCCAAAAGGCCTGGTCGAGCGGACCAACGGCTGCTTGGAGACGTCGTTCCCGCCAAGCGGTTGTTCAACATTCAGCTCGCCGACTGGTTGACCAAGGTGAACCGGCGCACCCACCACACCCTGCAGGTCCGCCCGGCGGACCGGTTGCAGGCGGACCCTTCCCGGCTGCTGGTCTTGCCGCCGATCGCACCGCCGGGTTGGTGGAAGGCATCCCCGGGACTGCCCGGCACCACTACGTTCGCCGGGACATCCGCCACTACTTGGTGTGTCCGCTGACCGTCGATGGTCGTATCGAGGTCGCCGCCGACCTCGACCAGGTTTTGGTCACCTGTGATGGCGTCGAGGCCATGCGCAATGCCCGCAGCCGGGCCTGTCACCAGACCATCACCGACCCGGAGCACGCGGGCGCCGTGGTGGGTCACGGTCTCGTTTCGGGCCTGTGTGGCGGGGTTGTGTGGAATCATCTGCCGGAGCCTGCGCTGACCCCTGAGGGGGAGGCGCATACGCAGACGCGTTGTACGGGTTATGGACGCCACCGGCCATCTGCCAGGCCAAAACCTCACCACCGGGCGCCGCGGGCAGAAAGTCAGAAATACCCTCTGGCACGCCGCCGGGCCACCCCACATCCCATGCGGACCGTACGCCCCCCAGGGCCCTGCGGATACGCTCCCGACGAAGGAGCCGGACGTAGACGAGTGCGGGCGCGGCGGGAAGACCACCTGCCAGCTTCAGACTCTGGCTGTCTCCCGAACCCGCGCGGCGAAGACCCGTGAGGGCACCGGTGAGGCACCTTCCATCTCGCACCAACGCCGGTAAACGGCGTACAGTCCCGTCTGCGCGCCGCCGGCCCTAGGTGGAAGCGGCGGGCGTCGCTCAGCCAGGAAGCGGCCGACATGATCTTCAGTCTCGGCATACGCAGCCGTGGCCTCCTGTACCGACCGAGGCCCGGCCAGTTCACGCGACCCACGCAGATAATGACCGGCACCGGTGATCAGCCATTGCAGGATGCCTGGTCCTTCCTCAGCCACGAGCACATCCGCCAGGTTGTCCACCCGCTGATCATCCGCGACGACATGGCGGAAGGGAATGACCCGGATACGCCGCCATAGGGCGAAGTCCCCCATGGCCACTTCCGGCCGGTGGTTGCCCACCAGCCAGAGCTTGTGCGTCGGATCAAAGCCGAAAGACTCCTGGCCTATGCGTCGTGCCTTGATGCGATCACCGCCTGTGAGGAACGAAGCGCGCGCTTCGTCGAGCCGGTCACCGGGACGGGGCTCCGCGCAGATGACCAGTCGGCGGCCGTGCAATTCCGCCAGGTTGGTTGGGTGTTCCTCGTACTGATGGGCCATCAGAAAGCCTGGTGGGGCGACATCGGCGTAGTCGCCCAGCAGTCTCAGCACCACACCAAGCAGCACGCTCTTGCCGTTGTGACCGGGCCCGTGGAGGAAGGGGAGGACCTGCGCTCCGACATCCCCCGTCAGCGAGTAGCCCAGCAGTCGGTGCAGATAGGCGATCAACTCCGTGCCCTCATCATCCCCGCCGAAGGTCTCGTGCAAGAACCGCTCCCAACGGGGGACAGGCATGGTGCGCACCGTCACGGCGGTGGCACGCGAGTGAAGGTGCTGCTCGGGGTCGGGAGCGCTCACCTCCCCTGTGGCTAGATCCACCACCCCGCCTGGAGTGCACAGACTGTACGGGGCGGCGTCGAGCAGTGCGGCCGGCAGCACCATGCCGGGCGCGGTCTTCACCTGCTCAAGGACAGCTTTGATGGCCGGGGTCGACAGGGACTGGCGTCGGTGGCGCCGCAGCTCCGCGTCCGGGTGACGACCGGTGGGGTCCGTTTCCGCCAGAGCTTCCGCCATTTCACCGGCAGCCCAGAGCACGGTCCCGCTGTCATCGGGCTCCCACCGGTAGCCGGACCAGCGGTACCAGCCGAGGCCGGGGACGAATCTGAAGTCGTGCCGATAGCGCTCGGCAAAGAGCTTGGCGTTGCCCCGGTCGCTCAAGCTGTCGGGCATGAGCCCGTGGTCACCGGGCTGCGAAGGGCGTACGCCGCGCGCCGTGTCGCCCATGCCCTGTGCCACGGAGCTGTCGGCCGGAACACCTCGCAGTATCCAGCCGTCGGGGCCGGAGGCCCAGGGTGTCGGTATGCCAGAGTTGGCTGAAGGCTCGGGTGTGCTGGACACTGCACGCTCTTTCGACATGGGCTGACGCCCGTCGCCGGGCTCGGAAGAAGCGTTCGCGGGCACTGGGCGGGCGTGGACGATGCGCAGGACGACGATGGGTGGCACCGGCCGTCAGCCGCATGTGGCTGACGGCATCAGAATGCTGGAACGGCGCCGTCGTCGTCTGCCTGCCCTACGGCTTAGAGGTGAAGACGGTTCACTCGCCTTGGGCTGTGGCGTGCACTGGAGCGGCATGGGCCCCCGCCAACCTCGCGGACGCGCCCTGCCGCCAGTCGGATCAGACAGATCGCGAGCCCGAAGAAGCCTTCGTGGAGGCCGTCGCGTCGTTCCCAGCGGATGTGTAGTGGCGGAGGCCGTGAAGCCAGACCATCGTTCGCTCGGCGTTGTCCCGCAAAATGCCAGGCCGGGGCTGGGGGCGCGATCACCGGGAACCCTCGCTGTCAGGGCAAGTGTCGGCACGTGTCTTGGTCGCAACTGCGGTCGGCCAGCAATGCGCCGGGGACCGGGGGCTGCCCACCCGGCCAGCCTTGATTGCAGCCAGCAGGTCTGCCCTGATCCGAACGCAGCAGTTGATCTGCGACCCGGCCCTCGCAACGCTGCGGCAGAGACCGCCCGATGGCCTCATCTGGCACCGGCAGCAAGCCCTTCCGTCCATGTCAGCGGGCGGAGCGCGCCGGAGTCCGCGGCACCTCGCCGGGACTGCGAGTTCATCCTGCTCATAGCGGGTTGGGTGAGGTCACAGGGGCAGCGTTATGCCGAGTTCTCGCATGGCAGTGGAGGGGGGCCCTCCTTCGGACCGCTCGGTCTTGTAGCCCTTGACGCGGGGGCCGAGGGTACGAGGGTCGACGGCTTCTGCGGGCGCGCCCTTGGCATACAGGCCGTCGGGCTGGGTGTCGCGGTCATGAGGCAGTAGCCAGAAGACACGCCGTCGAAAGGTGCCCGAGGAGGGAGAGGGCTTGATAGCGGGGTCGAGCAAGGCATAACCGACCATACGCCCGTCGCGGTGGTAGGCCGGTCTGCCTTTGCGTGTGGGCAGTCGGTCCAGGCTCTGCCGGACGTAGTCGAGGTCGTTGATGTCCTCCAACCAGAGGAGTTCGCTCTCGTGGCTGATCTCATCCTCGGTGATCAGGGAGCTCATGCGTTGGCGTCCCTTTCCTGGTCGGCGAGCAGTCCAATGCCCGGGTAATGCTTGCGCTGGTTGGAGAGGACCATTTCCTTGGGCGAGGCCAGGCCGACCAGTTCGCGGGTGCGGGCTGCGAACGCCCTTGAGGACATGGCCGGGGCCCCCTCATTCTGACACCACGCCCGATAGACGGTGTAGAGGGCCGTCTGTTCCGCCCGCAGGTTCGGGCCGAGGACACAGCACTCTTCGTAGAAGCGCCCGGTGTGGTCCTCGGTCTCGGCATAGGCGGTCGTGGCGATGCGCACACGCTCCGGGCCAGCCAGGTCACGAGCACCGGCGAGGTAACGACGAGCCCCGTGGACGAGCCACCCGAGGATGCCCGGACCTTCCTCGGTGACGAGGATGTCGGCCAGGTTGTCGATCTTGCGATCGTCCGAGACAACACGCTCGAAGGGAATCAGCCGCATGCGGCGCCAGAACGCGAAGCCACCGGTACCCACTTCGGGACGGTGGTTGCCCAGCAGCCAGAGCTTGTGCGTGGGTTCGAAACTAAAGAAGTCCTGCCGCATGCGGCGCGCCTTGATGCGGTCACCACCGGTCAGCAGCTTCACTCTCGCCTCGTCGAACTTGTCACCGGGCTTGACCTCGGAGCACACGATGACACGACGCCCATGGAGTTCGGCGAGGTCAGTGGGGTGGCCTTCGTAGGGGCGGGCCATCAAGAAGCCGGGCGGGGCGGCATCGGCGTAGTCGCCGAGGAGCTTCATCAACACGTCCAACAGGACGGACTTGCCGTTCTTCCCCGAACCGAACAGGAAGGGCAGGACCTGGCCGCCGACATCGCCGGTGATGGAGTACCCCAGCAGCAGCTGAAGGTAGTCGATCATGTCACGATCCTCGGTGTCCTCACCGAAGGTGTCGGTCAGAAATCGCTCCCAACGCAGGGTGGGCGCGGACTGCGGGCCGACCGTGGTGGAGCGGGAGTGGAAGTCCTTGTCGGGATCGGGCTTCCTGATCAGGCCGGTGCGAAGGTCGACGATGCCGTCGGGAGTGCACAAGGCGTACGGGTCAGCGTCCAGAAGTGCGGCATTGAGAACCATACCGGGGGCGGACTTCGCTTGGGCGAGCATGGCGTTGATGCCCGTGGTGGACAAGGCACGACGGCGATGCTGCTGCAAGGCTTGGGTCGTGAACACGCCGCGGGGATCGTGGACGGCGATGCTTTCCGCGAGGTCGCCTGCCGCCCACAGGACGGTGTCGTCCTCATCGACCTGCCAGCGAGTGGTGTCCCACCGGTACCAGCCAATGCCAGGCACATGTCTGTAGTCGTTGCCGTAGAGCTTGACGAACAGTTTGGCATTGCCACGGTCGGACAGCGTGTCAGGCAGGAGACCAGCAGCCGTTACCTCGCCCGCGGTTGCTCGAGGTGTTGTCGTTTGGTCGGGCAGGGCAAATGTGACCGCCGATGCGAGGGGGCTGGCCTGCGCTCGGATCTGAGCGGCGACGACTTCGGCGTCGAAGTCGAAGATGGGCTCGGTGCCTTTGCCGGGCGTTGTCATGGGCGGCTTCCGCGTGAGTGCAGGGTGTGCTGACGGGCCGCCGGAGTGCTGCTGTTCGGCTGGCCTCGACGTATCCGCTCTGGGCAGGACGGGAGCGCGGGCTGGATCGGGGCATGGCCTCCGTGGGGGGCGTGCCTCCGATCGGTGCGGCGCCCGAGGGGCATGAGATGGAGCAGGTGGGTATCGCAACACCGGCAGCACGCTGACGGGCTAAGTGGTCGAGCGTGCGAGCACGGAGTGCTTCGCGGGTACGCACGGTCCATGATTCGGATCGTGCGGCTCATTGCAGGCGGGCCTGCCAGTCGGGGGGACCGCGCCCACCCGATAGTGACTGTGCCTACGGCATCACAGCCAGCCTCCAGCGAGTCGCTGCGGGGCAGACTCAGCTCAGCAACCATGCGCACCCCCAGCAGCGACTGAAGCGACTCAACGATGGGCATAGCCTAGCGAACGCGTTCCCAAGCGGTCATGCGCGTATGGGAACGACCTACGACGTACCGACGCCGAAGGATCTGTTGAGGGCACGAGCATGGACGGCACCCAGTCGGCGTTCTGGTCGCTGTGCCGCATGCACGGAATAACAGCAGTTCAAAGGCGATGTCCCCATCGGATGAGCGACTGAAGCGACTGGCGGTCTCACATGGGACAACGTGTCCGTGCCGAACCGTCGCGTCGGGGTGTGACGCTCCGGTGGAGGCGAGCCCGCCTATAGTTGTCGCATTCGACCGACGAAACGAGGGCCTCTCATGCTGGGGTCACACCGCCGGAGCAGCGTGTCGAATGAGACGCAAGGGTGACCGCGCTGGTTGCGCTTCGCCCCGGCTCGAAGTAATCCGGCTCTGGTCGTGCCAGGACTGAACCTAGTCGGTCCCCAGTTCGTAGTGCTGTACGGATGCCGCTGCAGTCAGACGTGCGCTGGCCTTGGGGTACCTGACTGCACCCTCGGGACGGAGCCCGCGCCGCGGTATCCCCGCCCTCTCCCTTGTCGGGAAAGGGCGGGCCGTGGTCTGAGAAGCTGACCCTCCCCTCAGGCCACGGCACCTGCTCGACTGATCTGTCTGGACCGGGATCGCTCGTCCCCTGGCTGGGATGCGTCAGTCTCAGATGGGGCGAGTTGCACATGGCGAAGCAGCCAGTCCGTCACCGACCCGAGCAGGCGTGCCGGCCCGGCAAGGTAGAACGCGCAGCCTCAAGAACGGTGTCTGCTGTCATACAACGGCCGTTTGAGGCCCGCAGCCAGACCACTGTGGACGATCTGTTCAATGCGGCGCTCCTGCCCGGGACGGGCGGCAAGCGCCGTTTCCTTCAGAGCCTGCTCGGCCTCTTGCTGAGGCAACCGACCGGCGGCGATGAGCCCGCCGAGGGTATAGGCAGCGCGATTGAGAATGTCTGAGAATCCCGCGCCCTCCGGTGTCAGACCACAAGCTTGCACAGGAGCCAGAACCGTGGCGAGAGCGTGCCGACCGTGCTGAGGACCACCTGCAGCGGCGACGGCCTGCCTCGCACGTGAGGGCACAGGCGCGTGAGTGCTCGACGCAGGCAAATGGCCAGTGCGATCGAGCTCCTGAGCAAGCCAGGAGGGAAGGACGGCCAGTTCGCGGGGGTTCCCGAGCGGGGTGTAAGTGCCGTGCGTTGTGGTGGTCCCGGGTGCAACGATGTAACTGCCACGGGCCCGGACGTCCACCTGCCAAGCCAGGGCGCGGCGCGGGCTGGAACCCACGGATGACTGCCAGCGGTGCGGACCTTCCACCCGGTACCAGACGTGGAGCCCGCCGGAGGGCGTCCGAACACGCAGTGTGGAGGAGTCGTCGGCGGGACTGGGCTGGCCCCGCAGTGCGGCAAGCACCCCGAGTGAGTGGAAGCCGTTCGCCAGACCGGTGAGGTCGACGTGGGGGGCAATGGGAATGCCGGGCAAGATCCGCTGGCGCTCAGGCGGGGAGGCTGAGTGCGCATCGATGTCTATGACGACCAGGCGGGCTGGGCCACAGGAAACGGCGACGCCCAAGTCCGGGCGCGCTCCCCACCATCGCCGCACACGATTCCGGTCGAGGGTCGCAGCGTGGAAGCCGTGGCACCAGAGGCCTGCCGGCAGGCAGGGACAGGCCGTGGGCTGGTGAGAGGCCATACGGCAGTCACGGCAGTTCGCGACTGGAGTTTTACGCCCCGGAGCCAGGGGGTGAACAGGCCAGCCCCGGGACACGCACCAGTCCGCAATGTCGAGGGACGTTCCTGTGGAGCGGGAGCTTGATGCAGATGTCTGTGAGCCACCAAGTGCGGAAACTGGCTGGTTAAGCAACCGCATTCCCTTCAGTGACCGAAGCACCCCAAACGACAGAACCAGACTAGCGAACGTGATCCGAAACGGTTCGGGTTGCGGGTCGTTGGTGTTGCGTGAGCGATCTGGTGGTGGACGCACAGCATCTGTCGTCGTCGGCGCAGGAGGCCCTGCGGCTGCGGGTGGTGGCTGCGTTGGTGGCGGGGCGGGACCGTGAGGATGTGGGTGCTCTTCGGGGTGTCGCTGAAGGCGGTCGACGTGTGGTGGGCGAAGTGGCAGGCCGGCGGCCGGGAGGCACTGGTCATGCGGACGAGGGGCAAGCCGGTGGGGGTGCACCAGGTGCTCGGGGAGGCCGAGCAGCCCGCGGTGCGTCAGGCGGTCCTGGAGCATCGACCTTGTGACGTGGGGCTGGGCGGGCAGTTGTGGACGCGTCGGCTGGTGGGCGAGTTGATCGGGAAGCTGTACTGGGTGCGGCTGACCGAGCCCGGGGTGGGCAAGTACCTGAGGCGGTGGGGGCTGTCGTTCCAGCGGCCGGACAAGCGGGCTGTCGAGCAAGGACCCGGAGGCCGTCCGGCGCTGGCACGAGGAGGCCTGGCCGGCGATCCGCGCGAAGGCGAAGAAGGACGGCGGCGAGATCCTCTTCGCCGATCAGGTCGGCATCCGTTCCGACCAGGTCACCGGCCGCACCTGGGGCGAGAAGGGCAGGACCTCGTCGTGCGGCGGGGCGGGAACCGGTTCTCGGGGAACGCGATGTCGGCGATCCGCACCAGGGGCCGGATGCACTTCATGGTCTTTACCGGAAGCTTCACCGCCGAGGTGATGTGCCGCTTCCTGAACCGGCTCGCCGGCCACTTCGATCGCAAGGTCCACCTCGTGGTCGACGGGCATCCCGCCCACCGCTCGCGGAAGGCCCGCGACTGGTTCGCCGCCCACCCCGACGACGTCGAGACGCACTTCCTGCCGCCGTACTCGCCCGAGCTGAACCCCGACGAGCTGGTCAACGCCGACCTCAAGCGCAGCCTGCCCAAGCAGCACCGAGCTCGGAACCAAGCCAAACTCGCCGCCGAGAGCCGCCGGTTCTTCCGCAGACGGCAACGACAGCCGCACATCGTCCGCGGCTACTTCGGCGGCCCGCACGTCCGCTACGTCCTGGACGAGAACCCCATGAGTTTCTGATCAGTAACTGCAGACCACGGAAGTAGCCGCCCCCTGCACCCATAACTGCAAGGCAGAGGCGCCAGCGACGCAACATCGGCACCAGCGACCGAGCTTGCTCGCGGTAGCTACTCGTTAGCAATGAGAAAGACGCAGGTCGTGGGCATACTGCGCCCCGATCAGCGACTGAAGCGACTGAAGCTTGCTATATATGACACACACGTACACCTACACCTGCCTTCATATATACGGAATGCTGGTCGCTTTAGTCGCTACCTTCCGGCTGGCTCCGGTCTGACCTGCGGTTTTGCGGCCTCCCAGCTGAGCGACTGAAGATGACCGCAGTCGCTGCGTTTCCGTCGCTCGGCTACCGAACCGACAGTGACGGGGCGACTATCCCGGCAGGTGCAGACTGCCGTCGCCGGGCACTGGATCATCAGTCGGGAGGTAGCCCATTCGTCTCCGCCTCCGCCCCCAACGTGGGGTGCCTGGACAGGACGACGGCCTCCAACAGCCTGACGGACCTCAGCCCTTCGGTCGGTCCGAGTCGGGCCCCCGCCGAACTCGTCCAGGCTCGCAGGTCGATGCTTCGACCTGCTCCATGCTCTGGTCGAGTGGGTCGCGATGTGCATCGTCACGTGTGAAGGTGGCCGCCGGTGCAGGCTTCCGCCGTACCGGCGGGTGCTGACCGCACTGGTGTGCCTGCGGTGCTACGACGCCCTGGTCCGGATCGCTGCGGCCTTCGGGGTATCCGTCGGCGCTGCTCATGCCTACGTCACTGCGGTCACCGGCCTGCCCGGCGGGCGGGCACCGGGCCCGCTGAAGACGCTGCCCGCACATGATCCGGAGTCCGTTCTCCTGGACGGCACGCTCGCCGAGTGCGACCCGCGTCGGCGACGGCAGGGCCGACTACGCCTCGAGACGCGAGCGGCACGGGGTGAACGTGCGGGTCGTCGCAGATCCCCGCGGGGAGATGCTCTGGCTGTCGCCGGCACTGCCAGGCCGGACCCACGATCTGACAGCTGCCCGGACCCACCGGATCCACCGGATCTGCGAACACCAGGGCGTCCCGGTCGTCGCCGACCGCGCCTACATCGGCGCCAGCTCCTGGGCCACCACCGTCATCCGCCGCCTGCCCAACGGCGAACTGTCACCGAGCGAACGGACGCTATACCGGGGACTCGCCCAGGCCCGTGCTCCCGTCGAACGAGGCGTCGCCCGCCTGAAGTCCTGGCGGATCTTCCGCCGGAGCCGCTGCAGCCCGAACTGCATGACGGACATCGCAGCCGAGGGCCTCGCCCTGCAGAGGCAACACTGAAAAGGCTCACTGAGTGTTTTCAGAGTGGCCACCGGGCGGGTGGCGGGCTGGTCTTCCGCAACGCACGAGCCTCCTGTGCCGTTGAGAGAGGTGTTCGACGTCTCAGCTCATCAGCGCAGGAGCCTCGTTGGTTCCCTGTCCTGCCTCACTTGACCTGCCTCATGCCCTGGTCGAGTGGGTGATCATGCTCGTCGTCTCCTGTGAGGGTGACTGCCGCTGCAAGCTCCCGCCGTACCAGTGTGCTCTCGTCGGTCTGGTCTACCTTCGCCGGCACGACACCCTCGTGCAGATCGCCGCCGGGTTCGGCATATCCGTCGGCACCGCCCACGCCTACGTCAGCGCCGTTGTCAATCACCTGTCCCGGCGGGCGCCCGGACTGTTGCGGGTCCTGCGGGCAACGGATCCCAAGCATGTCCTGCTCGACGGCACGCTCGGCGAGTGCGACCGGGTCGGTGACAGCCGGGCCGACTTCTCGCAGAGGCACCGCCGCCACGGCGTGAACGTGCCAGTCATGGCCGGTCCTGCGGGCAAGCTGCTGTGGATCTCGCCCGCTCTGCCCGGACGCACCCATGACCTGACCGCGGCCCGTACCCACCGCATCATCCGGATCTGCGAACACCAAGGCGTTCCCGTCCTCGTCGAGACCGGGCCGGGTACGGCGGCCCGGGTGCACGATCTGCGGGAGATCGTCAACGCCATCCTGTACGTCAACCGCACCGGCGTCCCGTGGGAGTACCTGCCGCACGGCTTCCCGCCGTACAAGACCGTCTACGTCTACTGGGCGAAGTGGGAAGCCGACGGCACCACCCGGCAGGTCCACGGCCTGTTACGCGACAAGACCCGCCAGTTGCATGGCCGCAGCGTGCAGTCCACTGCGGCCGTGGTGGACGCGCAGAGCGTGAAGACCTCGACAAACGTCTCCGAGGCCAGCCAGGGCATCGACGCCGGCAAGAAGATCAGAGGACGCAGGCGGCACGTGATCGCCGACACGCTCGGCCTGGTCCTGGCTGTCCTGGTCACCGCCGCGAACGTGCACGACACCAGCCGTCGCGGTCCTGGCCCGCGCCCAGCAGGAGGCCGTCTGGGACCGAACCCAGGCCGGCAACAAACTGACCTCCCACTTGCGCGAGTACTTCCCCAGCTATCTGGCCGCCGTCGGTAACCGCCGAGAGGGCATCTATCACCCCATCGCTCGGGCACTCCTGGCTGCGGCGCCCACCCCGCGCCAGGCGGCCAAGCTCACGCGAACGCAGCTGCGGGCAGTACTGAAGAAGGCTGGCCGCAAGAACACGATCGACAGGGAAGTCGAGCGGCTGCACGGCGCGCTCCGCGCTCCCCAGATGCGCCATCTTCCCCTGGTCGAAGCAGTCATGGGGCGGCAGGCACTTGCGCTGCTTCGGCAGCTGGAGGCCGCGTGCTCCAGTGCCGATGATCTCGCCGAAGCTGCAGTGCAGACATTCGAGACCCATGCCGATGCAGAGATCATCACGAGCTTTCCGGGACTGCGCCCGCTGAGCGGGGCCCGGGTTCTGGCTGAGATCGGCGACGACCGGACACGGTTCGCCGATGCCAGAGGCCTGAAGGCGTACGCGGGATCCGCTCCCGTCACCAGGGCCTCCGGCAAGAGCGTGTCCGTCGCGGCCCGCAGGGTCAAGAACCAAAGACTGGCCGGCGTCGGCTACATGTGGGCCTTCTCAGCGATGGCCCACTCAAACGGAGCGCGGGCTCACTACGACCGCCGACGTGAGGCCGGCGACCGCCACACGGCCGCCCAGAGGAATCTTTTCAACCGAATGATCGGCTGCCTGCATCATTGCCTGTCTCACCGTGTCCCGTTCGACGAGACCGTGGCCTTCCCGACCGCTCGAGAGCCTCATATTGCCCTTGCCGCTTGACGTATTCTTCGCATCGGATGTCTTCTTTCGAGGCGCCATCGGACAACACATTGCAGATCTCGAAGCCCAACTCGCGCCGTACCTCACCACACCACCCCCGCGTCCCTGACCCAACCTCGGATCAATGCCAAACGAGAGGTCCCTGGCCGACGACCGTCAGATCCAGGCGATGAGCCCTTTCCAACCTGTCGGCTGAGTATGTGAGTTGGGCTGTCAGACAGATGAAGCTCCTGGTAGATGGGTTTTCGACCAAGAAGAACCATCTCCACCAGAGGCGTCGTGTGCTTGTCTATCCGTCCGGCGTCGACGTGTCCAGCTCTGCCCTTCGCTTCTTGTCCAGGCTCCGCCAGCACCGCCGGGAGCTCGGCACCCGGTGGCGGCGTCTGAACCCGGGCCGGCAGGCTTTGCTCACCCTCGCGCACCTTCGCAACGGCCATCCGTACGCCCAGCTCGCAGCCGGTTTCGGCATCGGCGCCACGACGGCCTACCGGTACGTCGCCGAGGCCGTCGAGCTCCTGGCCGCGCTCGCCCCGACTCTCGCGGAAGCGGGCCCGGACGGCATCGACGAGGCGTTCGTGCTGCTGGACGGCACCCTGTTGCCGATTGACCGCATCGCCGCGGGCCGCCCCTTCTACTCCGGCAAGCACAAGAAGCATGGGATGAACGTGCAGGTCCTGGCCGATCCGTCCGGCTGCTGTGGGCGTCACCGGCTCTGCCCGGAGCCGTCTACGATGTCCGGGCCGCCCGTGAACACGGCATCATTGCCACTCTTGCGGAGGCCGGCGTCATCTGCTGGGCCGACAAGGGTTACCGAGGTGCCGCGCGTACGGTCCGCGTCCCGTACTGGGGACGGTGGGAGACGCTTTCCTCGGGCCAGAAGGCCGTCAACCGGTCCCACGCGAAGATCCGAGCCCTGGTCGAGCAGGCCGTCGCCACCTTCAAGTCCTGGCGACTCCTCCGCAAGCTCCGCTGCTCGACCAACCGCGTTACCGGCCTCGTCCAAGCCGTCCTCTGCCTGCACCTGGCCAGCTCAGACTGAGGATGAAAAACGCTCAATACCTCCGTCGCCTGTCTGCGCGGAGGTCCTCGTAACTTCGTCCAGTGCCGCCACGCTCGCGTCGGCGACGACCTGTCCGGCGGTGCTCACAGGCACGCTCGATCCGCATCTGGCCCGCTACCCCGACGACGAAAGGGCACAGCTCGCCACCGCCCAGCTCACCGGCGTCCGCGCCACCCTCGCCCAGCTCTCCACATAGCCACCGTCCACTGCCGATCACCCGGCGGACGACTGGAGTCCGTCCCTGTTCCCCCCAGGTGCGGCCGGTGACCTGGTCCGAGCGGACTCCGACGTGGTCGGCGAAGAGGACCTCACCGTTCTCCGCCTTCGCTCTGGCCCGGATCGCCGGCCAGGCCTCTTCATGCCAGACGCGGACCGCTTCCGGATCCTGCTCGACGGCCCGCTTGTCCGGACGCTGGAACGTCAGTCCCCAGCGTTTGAGGTACTTGCCAACACCGGGCTCGGTGAAGCGGATCCGGTACAGCTTGAAGATCAGCTCGCCTATCAGCACGCGTCCACAGCTGACCGGAAAGCCCCAGGCCGGAGGGGGTGTGATTGAGAACGACCTGCCGGACGGCGGCCTGCCCGGCCTCGGGCAGAACCTGTTGCTCGCCCACCCGGCGTCCGCGCGGACGGGAGGGCAGCGCGTCGCGGCCGCCAGTCCGCCACCTCGTCCACCAGTTGTCCACGGCCCTGACCGACATTTTGAACAGGGCCGCGACCTCAGCACGGTCCCGTCCCTCCACCAGCGCGGACACCGCCAGCACGCACAGCCTCCTGCGCGTCCGGCGACCGGGTCCGTGCATCCCCCACCAGATCACTCACACACCGTCAAGAGCATGAAATCAAAGCGTTTCCGGTCAATAGGGAATGTGAACCATTTCCTAGCCGATGCCGTAGTCACAACTGGTAAGGACAGTTGAGCATGGCGACCCTCACTGCTTGTGTGCAGCCGTGTCCGCTCCGAGCGTCTCAGGGCAGGGGCAACTTTCATGTCGACGTCTTACGATTTGCGACAAGAACAGACAAATAGCATGAGAAGGGATTTACTTCCCATGTCGGAGATACAGGACAGGTAACGGCATTGCATCTGATCGTCGGACGAATCGGCCGGGCTCATGGGGTAGGTGGAGACGTCACCGTTGAAATACGCACCGATGAGCCTGAGCGGCGGTTCATGCCAGGCGCCGTCTTGCTGACGGACCCGCCGTCCGCTGGCCCGTTGACCATCGAGAACAGCCGGATGAACAACGCGACGCTGCTGCTCCGTTTCCAAGGCGTCCAGAACCGCGATGCCGCCCAGGCCCTACGCGACACACTCCTCCTCGTGGAGGTCGACATCGACGAACTCTCCGAGGATCCTGATGAGTTCTACGACCACCAACTGGTCGGTCTGAAGGTCGTTACCGAAGATGGCATCGAGGTGGGCCGGATCACTGGGATAGGTCATGCCCCCTTGCAGGACCTCGTCATCATCGAGCGGGCCAATGGAAATGAGGTGCTGGTGCCCTTCGTACAACAGATCATCACCGAGATCGATCTTGCGGAACAGTGTGCGGTCCTCAACCCACCTCCCGGCCTGATCGACGACCGCACCGAAGCCGCATCACCGCCGGGGAGCACCAGTACCTCTAACAGGGAAGATGACGTGACGTTGTAGTCCGCGACAGCTCTGGTCGTCCACCGGCCTGAGTAGCACGAAGCTCGGACGGCTCCAAAGACCGGCCGGAGTCGCCAAGCTAGCCTCGGTCGTTCATGAGGGTCCGTCAGCAAGCTGACGGACCCTCATGAACGACCGAGGTCATTTGTTCCCCCTGATGCGAGGTCCCACGTCTGCAGAAAACAGACGTGGAACCCGACCGGCAGCGGCTTGGGCTTTCCGACCGTTGATCCCCATGTCAGGGACACCACAGCCTGGGTGTCCGACCGGATGGCGAGCCCATCGTCGCTGTTCCCGCTGACGCTGGTGATCACATCGGCTCGGACGATCTCTGGGTCAGGTTATCGCCAGTGGTGCGTGCGAACCCAGATGTCGCGATAATGTCCCTCCTGCATGATCGGCGTGTCCTCGTCCATGATTGCGGTCCGCACGGACGGGCCGAGACCTCAGTTGCACGACTCGTAGGGAGCCATCCCGCCGCGGGCAGCGGGCAGGCGGCGGACGTTGTCGTCCTGTTGCCTCAGCCGCTGGAGCTCCTCGTGCTGGGCCGTGAGCCGGGAGACGGCAAGCGTCTTGAACGCGGTGAGCTCGGCCAGCGCCTCGTCCCGTTTCGCGACTGGTCCCTTGAGTCGGCGACCTGGGCCTTGAGCCGTTCGATCTGCGACGTCCGGGGGTCAGGGGCCTCGCCCGCGTCGCGCTGGGCCTTCAGGCGACGCTCGAACTCCTCTCCGAGGTGCTGGTAGAGGCCGGGGCGGGTGGTGCCGTCACGGTTCTTTTGGCGTGGGCAGTACGACGATGACGGTCAGCGGGGGTCTCGCGGGGTTGCGGCAGACATGCAGCGCAGCAGGGGCGACAAGGCGTCAGACGCGATCCGCACCAGCTGGCACTCATGGCCGCCATGGTCATCTGCCGCGACCTGATGACCCCTGCGCTGGGCGGGAGGGTAGATGGGCAGCGGGAGGGCGACTAGGCAGGCTCTCTGAGGCAGAATGCCCAGCTCCGGCTGCTCTTGTCCCAACGTCATTAAGCTCAATGTCCTGACGACGGTGTTCCTGCTGCCTCCTTCGTTCTCTGGCCCGCATCGCGGCAGCCGCGGCCATGGCGCCGCTTCCTATCGTGATCACGCCGGATGTCACAGCAACGCCGCTCATATTCATCCGAACGAGGGGTGAGTCATCTGTCGCCGCCGCTACCGCCGCAGCGCCCGCCGTCGTTACTGCCGTTACACCCGCCAGGGCAGCACGTGACCACGCCTGACGGGTCAACTTTGCTGCCTCCTGTCCTGCTCGTGACTCTGCTGCTTCTTGGACGTCTTGCAGCGCCGCATCCTGCGGAGTTGGCGTCGTCATGCCTGTGCCTCCTTGCTCTCTGACTCGTCTGTTATCCGTATGTGAGTTTTCAACGGTCAGGCGGAGAAAATGGTTCAGTGAGCCTTTTTCATCCTGAATAGCTGCAGGTCAGCAGGGTGTGGATGGCTTGGACGATGATGCTGATGCGGCGGGTGGAGCATCGGGCTCGTC
>NZ_JBVJEA010000053.1:0-12991 GCF_055581985.1 Streptomyces sp. NPDC042336
CCTCTGCTCTCGCCGTCCCCGGGGCGCCCCCCCCCCCCACCCCCCCCCCCCGGGCCGTCACCCCCCCCCGGCGGGGGGGGGGGCGCCCCCGCCCCCCCCCCCCACGGCGGGGGCAGACGGGTGGTGCCCCGTCCAGGGCCTCCTGCCGCTGGTCAGACGAGGGCCGGGGCGGGAGTGGCCAGGTAGGGGGTGATGTTGCGCCAGGCGCGCTCGACGTACTCCTCCTTCTCACCGACCGGGGCGACGTAGTGCAGCGCGCTCTCGGCGGCGTCGTTGCCCCTGAGACGGGCGATGATCCAGGCGGCGAGATAGTGCGAGGCCAGACAGCCGCCCGCGGTGGCGATGTTGTCCCGGGCGTGGAAGGGCTGGTTCAGCACCTCGACGCCGGCGGCGACGACCCACGGCTTCGTGGTCAGGTCGGTGCAGGCGGGGACGTCGTCGAGCAGGCCGAGCCTGGCCAGCACGAGCGCGCCGGAGCACTGCGCCGCGATGAGCTGCCGCGAGGGGTCCAGGCCGCGCAGTACGTTCATGATCTCCGGGTCTTCGGTGACCTCACGGGTGGCGACGCCGCTGCCGACGATGACGGCGTCAGCGGCACACGCCTCCTGGAGCGTGGACATCTGCTCGACGACCACCCCGTTCATCGACGTCACCCTGGGACCGGGGGTCGCGAGGGTGACGCGCCAGTCGTCGGTCCTGACGCGGTTGAGCACACCGAGCGCGATCAGGGAGTCGAGCTCGTTGTAGCCCTCGAAGGTGAGGATGGCGATATGCACGACGGCTGTCCTTCCGGATGGGTGGGACTCGACGGTAGGAACCCGGGAGCAGGACAGCCAAGGAATTGTCATGGATACAATCCGGTGCATGGCGGCCTCGCGGTACAAAAGGCTGGTCGACGCGCTCGCAGCCGACATCAGGACCGGGCGCCTCGCCCCGGGGGCGCGGCTGCCGACCCATCGCGCTCTCGCCGCCCGCGAGGGCATCGCCGTGGTGACCGCTACCCGGGTGTACGCCGAGCTGGACGCGATGGGCCTGGTGAGCCGGGAACAGGGCCGGGGCACGTTCGTGCGCGACATCGCGGTCCCCGCCGGTCACGGAATCGATCAGCAGGCCGTCGCCACGGACGCGGTCGACCTCAGCTTCAACTCCCCGTCGCTGCCCGGCCAGGCCGATCTCCTGCGGCAGGCCCTGCGGGAGGTGGCCACCTCGGGCGATCTCGACTCGCTGCTGCGCTACCAACCGCATCGAGGGCGTCCACAGGACAGAGCCTCCGTCGCACGGCACCTCCGACGCCGGGGCATCACCGCCGACGCGGATCGGATCCTCATCGCCAACGGCGCCCAGCACGGCCTGGCCATCACCCTCATGGCCATGCTGGGCGTCGGCGACGTCGTCGCGGTCGACGCGCTCACCTACCCGGGTTTCAAGGTGCTCGCGCACGCCTTCCATCTCGATCTGGAGCCCATCCCCACCACTGCCGGCGGACCGGATCTCGATGCCCTGGAGAGACTGTGCGCGACCCGCCCTGTACGCGCGGTCTACACGATGCCCACCCTGCACAACCCTCTGGGCTGGGTCATGCCGGCCACCGACCGCGCCCGCTTGATCAGGATCGCCCGACAGCACGGTGCGCTCATCATCGAGGACGCCTCGTACGCCTACCTGGTCGAGGATCCTCCACCGCCGCTGGCCGCGACCGCGCCGGACATCACCGTCTACGTCTCGGGACTGTCCAAGAGCATCGCCACCGGCCTGCGGGTCGGCTTCGTCCTCGCCCCGCCGTCTGCGGTGCCCCGGCTCGAACGCGCCGTCCGGGCGACCACCTGGAACACCCCCGCCCTCACCACCGCCATCGCCTGCCGCTGGCTCGACGACGGGACGGCGGACCACCTGGAAGCACGGAAACGGGACGACGCCGGAGCGCGCCAGGCTGTCGCCAGGCAGGAGTTGGCGGGCCTCCCGCTCATCGGCCACCCCTCGTCCTACTTCACCTGGCTGCCTCTGCCCGACGACGCACGCGCCGACCGGCTGACCGCCACCCTCGCGCGCCAACGCATCTCGGTCACCACGGCGGAGCCGTTCACCACCTCGGCACACACACCACAGGCCATTCGCCTCGCACTGGGCTCGACCGGTCTGGACAGTCTGCGGTCGACGCTGCGCACCGTGCGCCGAGTCGCCGTCGAGGACGCCTACGCCTGACCTCGGGCTCCTGCCACCGTGCCGGCAGCCGGTCCCGTCAGAACGCGCCCTCGGTCGCCCGCGCGCGTCTGCGGCGGGGACGGGCACGGGTGAGCAGGAGGTAGAACATGGCGAGCGCGGCGACCGCCTGGGCCACTACGGTGGCTTCCTTCTCGCCGTACCAGACGGGTTCGTACATGTCCGGGACCGGTCCCAGCTCGCCGACGTCCACGTAGCGGTAGACGAGCAGCAGCGCGAGCCCGCCGACGGCCACCGCCGCGGCGAAGAGGTCCCCCGGCGGCCGGCGCCAGAGGAGGACGAGCAGCGCGGCGAGTGCCGCGAGGGCCGCCTCGACGCGGAAGAGGGTGCCCTGGCTGACACTGGAGGTGATGGCGTCGTACCGGTCGGCCAGGTGCGCGTGCAGGTACGCGTCCACGGCGAGACCGGCCGCGGCGAGCACCCGCGCGGCACCCCGCGCGAAGCGGCCCACACCGCCTCGGTGCGGGGGCGGGCCGGTGGGCGGTGAGGACATGACAGGTCTCCATTCGCGCCGCGGACGGCGCGCCGGCCGGGGCTCACTCGACGGTGAGCGTGCCCTTCATGAACGGGTGGATCGTGCAGGTGTAGGGGAAGTCGCCGGGCTGCGACGGCGCCGTGAAGGTGGCGCTCTTGCCGGGGGCGATGTCTCCGGTGTCGAAGGAGCCGGCCTTGGAGGCGGTCAGGGTGTGCGTGGTGGTGTCCTTGTTGACGACGGTGACCTTCGCCCCGGGAGAGACGGTCAGGGAGGCCGGCTGGAACTTGAAGTCCTTGATGGTGACCTCCGTGCCGGCGCCCGTGGCCGGGCCGGTGGCCGATTCGGTCGGGCGGTCGCCGTCGCCCCCTCCGCCGTTCGAGCATCCGGCGGAGGCTGTCAGGGCGAGGGCGCAGGCGGTGGCCGCGAGGAACCGGGCCGCGCCGGTGGGGAGCGGGAGGTGCATGGAGTCTCCGAGCGCTGGTGGGCCGGACCGGCCGGAGGTCAGTAGCCGCCGTCGTTCGTCCGGGGCTTGGTGGTGATCTTCTTGCCGTCCGGGTCGACGACGAACCACTTGGCGCCGAAGGCGTCGACGTCCTGCCCGTTGGTGTCGCCGGCCTTCTGGTCGTCGGCGAACCGGTACAGCGGGTGCCCGTTGTACGTCACCTGCTCGGAGCCGTCGTCCCGCTTGGCGGTCTTGAGCAGGTCCTTCTTCAGCCCGTTGCCCGCGGCCGGGGTCGCCTTGACGGTGAAGGGCGGCCACGCCTTGGCGCAGTCGTCATCGCACTGCGACTTGTTCTTCGTGTCCTTCTCGAAGAGGTAGAGCGTCCTGCCCTTCTCGTCGACCAGCATCTTGCCGTAGGTGCCGTCCTTGACGTCGACCGCGGGGGCGGCCGTCGAGGTCGCCGCCGGCACCACGTCGGTGTCGAGCTTGTCCGCGGCGCCGTGGGTCTCCGCGGCACCGGCGCCGGTGTCCCCGCCGTCGTCCGAGCACCCGGCTGCCGCGGTGGCGACGAGCAGGGCGGAGGCGAGCGTGGTGACAGTCCTGATGTGCCGTTTCATGAGGTTCTCCGTATTCGTCTTCCGCCCCGGGGGCAGCACGCGGCCCGCCGGGCGGGGCAGCTTGTCCCAGTGCACATCGGGCCGCACGGACCGACCAACCGACCGCGTCCGTTCGGTGTGCCGGGAACCGCTCGGCGGCCTGGTCCGGGCGGTCGGGCACCGGGCGGCCCGCCACACCGACGGTCTGGGCGGTCCGGCTGACTTTCGTGACGTACACGGCGTTCAGGGGCTGAACTCCCCCGCCCCACAAGGGTTTTCTCGGCTTCACCTCTTGACGGCGGCGGCGCCCCGGAGCACATTGGCCGCACTCTGAGAGCGCTCTCAGACGTCTCCCCGGAGCGCGCTCGGGGCGTACCGCTTCCCACTCCCGCATCGAGAGGCGACCCCCACATGAGTCAGACATCCGGCAACCCGCCCAGACGCCGGCCGCTGCGCCGGGCCCTGGTGGCCGTCGTCGGCACGCTCGGCCTCGCCGCGGCGGCCACGACCGTCACGGGCCCGTCGGCGGGCGCGGCCGTCCCACCGCCCCCGTCCGGCTGGACGCAGGTCTTCGCCGACGACTTCGACGGCGCGGCCGGCTCCGGGGTGAACACCGCCAACTGGCAGTACGACACCGGCACCTCGTATCCCGGCGGCCCCGCCAACTGGGGCACCGGCGAGATCGAGACGATGACGTCGTCCCCGGACAACGTCTCGCTGGACGGCGGCGGGAATCTGCGCATCACCCCGCGGCGCGACGGCGCCGGCCACTGGACCTCGGGCCGCATCGAGACCAGGCGCGCCGACTTCGAGCCCCCGGCCGGCGGCAAGCTGCGCGTGGAGGCCCGCATCCAGGTGCCGAACGTCACCGGGGCGGCGGCCAAGGGCTACTGGCCGGCGTTCTGGATGCTCGGCTCGCCCTACCGGGGCAACTACTGGAACTGGCCCGGCGTGGGCGAGATCGACATCATGGAGAACACGCAGGGCCTCAACACGGTCTGGTCCACGCTGCACTGCGGCACCTCGCCCGGCGGCCCCTGCAACGAGACCAGCGGCATCGGCGGCAACGCCCCCTGTCCGGGGGCCACCTGCCAGGCCGGCTTCCACACCTACCGGGTGGAGTGGGACCGCTCGACAAGCGTCGAGGAGATCCGCTTCTCCGTCGACGGCAACACCTTCCACACCGTCCGCGCCAACCAGGTCGACGCGACGACGTGGGCCAACGCCACGAACCACGGCTACTTCATCATCCTCAACGTCGCGATGGGCGGGGGTTTCCCGGACGCCTTCGGCGGCGGCCCGGACGGCGGAACCCAGCCCGGCCACTCGATGCTCGTGGACTACGTCCAGGTGCTGTCGGCCGGTGGGAGCGGTACCACACCGCCCCCGACCGGCGGTGACCGCGACGCGTACGGCACCATCGAGGCCGAGTCGTACGACGCCCAGTCCGGCACCATCACCGAGGCCACCTCGGACTCGGGCGGCGGGAGCAACCTCGGCGCGCTGGCGAACGGCGACTGGGTGCAGTACAAGGGCGTGAAGTTCGGTTCGAGCGCGGCGACCCAGTTCAAGGCCCGGGTGGCGAGCGGTGCCGCCGCCGGGGTCAGCGGCCTGGTCGAGGTGCGCCTGGACAGCCGTGGCAACGCGCCGGTCGGCAGCTTCGCCGTGGGCAACACGGGCGGCTGGCAGGCGTGGCGCACGATCCCGGCGAACATCGCCTCGGTGACGGGCACGCACGATGTCTATCTCACCTTCACCAGCGGCCAGAGCGCCGACTTCGTCAACGTGAACTGGCTCGGCTTCGGCCGCTGAGCGGCAACCGGCCCCCGCAGGAGGGCGAAGGGGCTCCACGCGCCGTGGGGCCCCTTCGTCGTGCCGTGCGGAGTTCACCCGCGCAGCTCCGCCCGGAAGGCCGCCGGTGTCTGGTCGGTGTGCTGCTGGAAGAACTTGGAGAAGTTCGCCGCGTCCGGGAAGCCCACCGCAGCGCCGACCCGGCCGATCGGCATCTCGGTGTGGGCCAGGAGCCGCTTGGCCTCCAGGACGACGCGCTTGTCGATGAACCCCTTGGGCGTCTCGCCCGTGGCGGCACGCACCGCGCGGACCAGCGTACGGCGGGAGTATCCGAGCGCGTCGGCGTAGGCGCTGACGCTGTGGTTGGTGGCGAAGCCCCGCTCGACCGCGTCCCGGAAGAGGGTGAAGGTACTGTCCCCCGGCGCCTCCGCCCGCCCCTTGCGCGCCGCCTGGGCGGAACTGGCCGCGAGATGGGCGAGCCGCAGCAGGAACGCGGACAGCGTGTGGCGCAGTACGGCGGTGTGCAGGCTCAGCGGGAGTGTGGTCGCGTCTTCGTACTCGCGCCGCAACTGGTCGAGCGCCGCCGTCAGTCCGGCGAGCCGCGGCCCGTCGGGATGGAGCAGGGGCGGCAGGTCGTAGCGGTAGAGACCGGTGGCCTCCACGGTGGCGCGGGGCAGGAAGCCGGGCTGCATGGTGAGCACCGTTCCGCGGTACTCGCCCTCGGGCGCGAAGCGGTGGACCTGTCCTGGACGGATCCACAGCAGATCGCCGGCCGACGCCTCGTACTCGGCGAAGTCGATCATGTGACGGACCGGTCCGCCGGTGAAGAGCATGACGATGTGGAAGTCGATGCGGTGCACGCGGTGCAGCGGCGCGTGTGCGCGCCAGGTGCGACCAGGGCCCATGGGACCGACCTGCATGCCGACTCCGAGGAGGCTGAGATCGACCGGGAAGGGGAACGTTCTGATCCCGTCGCCGTCACCACCTCGGCCGCCGTCACCGTCTTGGATGCTTTCGTCCGCCATGTCCTTCTCGCGCCGTCCCGCCCGTGCGCCCCGTGGCCGGGGCGTGTCCCAGTTTCACCACAGGCTGGCACACCACGACCTTCACTCCCAAAAGTCAGACTTTTAAGTTTGAACGCGTCAGACCAGCCACTCCGCTCCGATCGAGGATTTCTTGAAGATGAGCACCCAGTCGAGCAAGCAGACAGTGGACAGCGCGGACCGCTTCGAATGGACCGAACTCGACCGGCGTGCCGTCGACACCGCCCGGGTACTCGCGGCCGACGCCGTCCAGAAAGTGGGCAACGGCCACCCGGGGACGGCGATGGCCCTCGCCCCGGCGGCGTACACGATCTTTCAGAAGGTGATGCGGCACGACCCCGCCGATCCCGAGTGGACCGGCCGTGACCGCTTCGTCCTGTCCCCCGGCCACACCTCGCTGACCCTCTACACCCAGCTCTTCCTGGCCGGGTACGAGGTGGAGCTGGACGACCTCAAGGCCTTCCGCACCCACGGGTCCAAGACGCCGGGCCACCCCGAGTACGGGCACACGGCGGGCGTGGAGACCACCACGGGTCCGCTGGGCCAGGGTGTGGCCAACGCGGTGGGCATGGCGATGGCCGCCCGCTACGAGCGCGGCCTGTTCGACCCCGGGGCTCCCGAGGGCGAGTCGCCCTTCGACCACACGATCTGGGCGATCGTCAGCGACGGCGACCTCCAGGAGGGCGTCTCCGCCGAGGCGTCGTCGATGGCCGGTCACCAAAGGCTCGGGAATCTGGTCTTCCTCTACGACGACAACCACATCTCGATCGAGGGCGACACCGCGACCGCGTTCTCGGAGGACGTACTGAAGCGATACGAGGCCTACGGCTGGCACACGCAGCGCGTCGAACCCGCCGAGAACGGCGACATCGACGTGCAGGCCCTGCACGCCGCGCTGACGGCGGCGAAGGCCGAGACCGGGCGACCGTCCATCATCGCCATGCGCACGATCATCGCCTGGCCCGCGCCGAACGCCCAGAACACCGAGGCGTCCCACGGCTCGGCCCTCGGCGCGGACGAGGTCGCCGCCACCAAGCGCGTCCTCGGCTTCGACCCCGAGCAGTCCTTCGAGGTCGCCGACGAGGTCCTCGCCCACACCCGCCGGGCCCTGGACCGCGGCGCCGAGGCGCACGCCGCCTGGGACAAGCGGATCGCCGCCTGGCGCGACACCGCCCCCGAGCGCGCGGCGCTCTTCGACCGCGTCGTCGCGGGCCTGCTGCCCGAGGGCTGGGAGGACGCCCTGCCGGTGTTCGAGACCGGCAAGGCGGTCGCAACCCGGGCCGCCTCCGGCAAGGTCCTCCAGGCGCTCGGCCCGGTCCTGCCCGAGCTGTGGGGCGGCTCGGCCGACCTGGCCGGCTCCAACAACACCACCATCGACAAGACCAGCTCCTTCCTGCCCGAGGGCAACCCGCTCCCCGGGGCCGACCCGTACGGCCGCACCGTGCACTTCGGCATCCGCGAGTTCTCCATGGCCGCGGAGATGAACGGCATCGCCCTGCACGGCAACACGCGGATCTACGGCGGCACCTTCCTGGTCTTCTCCGACTACATGCGCAACGCGGTACGCATGTCGGCGCTGATGCAGCTGCCGGTGACGTACGTGTGGACGCACGACTCCGTCGGCCTCGGCGAGGACGGCCCGACCCACCAGCCGGTCGAGCACCTGGCCGCGCTGCGCGCCATCCCGGGCCTCAACGTCGTCCGCCCCGCCGACGCCAACGAGACCGCGACCGTGTGGGCCGAGATCCTCAGGCGGCACTCCACCCACCCCGCGCCGCACGGCCTCGCCCTCACCCGCCAGGGCGTACCGACCTACGCGCCGAACCCGGACGCGGCGCGCGGCGGCTACGTCCTCGCCGACGCCTCCTCCGGCGCCCCGGACGTCGTCCTGATCGCCACCGGCTCCGAGGTGCGGCTCGCGATGGCCGCCCGGGAGGAGCTGGAGGCCGAGGGCACCGCCACGCGGGTGGTGTCGATGCCGTCCGTGGAGTGGTTCGAGGAGCAGCCCCGTGCCTACCGCGAGAGCGTGCTGCCGCCGTCCGTGCGGGCCCGGGTGGCCGTGGAGGCCGGGATCGGCCTGACCTGGCACCGGTTCGTCGGGGACGCGGGCCGCATCGTCTCCCTGGAGCACTTCGGCGCCTCCGCCGACGCCGAGACCCTGTTCACCGAGTTCGGCTTCACCGCCGGGCACGTGGCCGCCGCCGCCCGGGAATCCCTGGTCGCCGCCCGCGGCTGACCCCACCGGATCCCCTCCCGATCCGAACGCAGAAAGAGAAGATGATCACTGTGACCGAAGCAACCGCCACCGCGGGAGCACTGCAGCGCCTTGCCGACCAGGGCGTCTCCGTCTGGCTCGACGACCTGTCGCGGCGGCGGATCGAGTCCGGCAACCTCGCCGAGCTGATCAGGACGAAGAACGTCGTCGGCGTCACCACCAACCCGTCGATCTTCCAGGCCGCCATAGGCTCCGGCGAGGGCTACGAGGACCAGCTCGCCGACCTGGCGACCCGGGGCGTCACCGTCGACGAGGCGGTCCGCATGATGACCACCGCCGACGTGCGCGCCGCCGCCGACGTGCTGCGCGGGGTGTACGACGCCACCGGCGGGCGCGACGGCCGGGTCTCCATCGAGGTCGACCCGCGGCTCGCCCACGACACCCGGGCCACCGTCGCCGAGGCGCGTCAGCTGGCCTGGCTGGTGGACCGCCCCAACGTGATGATCAAGATCCCGGCGACCAAGGCCGGTCTCCCGGCGATCACCGAGGTCATCGGCGCCGGCATCAGCGTCAACGTCACGCTGATCTTCTCCCTGGAGCGCTACCGCGAGGTCATGGACGCCTACCTCGCCGGTCTGGAGAAGGCGCGGGCGGCCGGGATCGACCTGGCCGGCATCCACTCGGTCGCGTCCTTCTTCGTCTCCCGCGTCGACAGCGAGATCGACAAGCGTCTGTCGCTCCTTGCCACCGACGAGGCCCTCGCGCTCCGCGGGAAGGCGGCGCTGGCCAACGCGCGACTGGCCTACGAGGCGTACGAGAACGTCTTCGCGGGCGACCGCTTCACCGCCCTCGCCGGGGCCCGCGCCAACCCCCAGCGCCCCCTGTGGGCGTCCACCGGTGTGAAGGACCCGGCATTCCGGGACACCCTGTACGTGGAGGAGCTGGTCGCTCCCGGCACCGTGAACACGATGCCGGAGGCCACCCTGGACGCCGCCGCCGATCACGGCGAGGTCCGGGGCGACACGGTCACCGGCGGGTACGCCCAGGCCCGGGCCGACCTGGCGGCCGTGGAGCGGCTCGGTGTGTCGTACGACGAGGTGGTGGAGCAGTTGGAGCGAGAGGGCGTGGCGAAGTTCGAGGCGGCCTGGCAGGACCTGCTCGCCGCCGTGACGAAGTCCCTCGACAGCAAGGGAGTTGACGGGGAATGAGCGAGGAGCTTCCCGCTACGACGGGCCGGGAGACCAAGGCGACGAAGGAGGCCAAGGAGACCCGGACCGCCCAGGACGCGGCCGGACCGCTGCACGCCGAGGCGGCGGAGGAGGCCCACGCCGCCGGGGCGGAGAAGGCAGCCGGATCCTCCGGGTCCTCCCGGAGCGCGAAGAAGACCGGGACGGCCCGCCCCGCCAAGGGGGCGAAGAGCAAGGGCACGGACAAGGAGGCCGTCGAGCCGGTGGCACCGCTCGACTGGAGCAACCCACTGCGCGATCCCCAGGACCGCCGTCTGCCCCGTATCGCGGGCCCGTCCGGGCTGGTCATCTTCGGCGTCACCGGTGACCTGTCCCGCCGCAAGCTGATGCCGGCGGTGTACGACCTGGCCAACCGCGGCCTGCTGCCGCCGGGCTTCTCGCTGGTCGGCTTCGCCCGCCGGGACTGGGAGGACCAGGACTTCGCCGAGGTCGTGCACGACGCGGTCAGGGAGCACGCGCGCACGCCCTTCCGTGAGGAGGTCTGGCAGCAGCTCTCCGAGGGCATGCGCTTCATCCCCGGCGACTTCGACGACGACAACGCGTTCGAACAGCTGCGCAAGGCCGTCGAGGAACTGGACGCCTCCCGCGGCACCAGCGGCAACTACGCCTTCTACCTCTCCGTGCCCCCGAAGTTCTTCCCGAAGGTCGTCCAGCAGCTCAAGAAGCACGGGCTGACCGACGGACCGGACGGCTCCTGGCGGCGCGCGGTGATCGAGAAGCCGTTCGGCCACGACCTGGAGAGCGCCCGCGAGCTGAACGCGCTGGTGCACGAGGTCTTCGACCCGGAGCAGGTCTTCCGCATCGACCACTACCTGGGCAAGGAGACCGTCCAGAACATCCTGGCGCTGCGCTTCGCCAACCAGATGTACGAGCCGATCTGGAACCGGTCCTACGTGGACCATGTGCAGATCACCATGGCCGAGGACATCGGCATCGGCGGCCGGGCGGGTTACTACGACGGCATCGGCGCCGCCCGCGACGTCATCCAGAACCACCTGCTCCAGCTGATGGCCCTCACCGCCATGGAGGAGCCGGCCGCCTTCGACGCGCGGTCGCTGCTCACCGAGAAGCTGAAGGTGCTGCGGGCCGTGCGGCTGCCGGAGGACCTGGGCGAGCACACGGTGCGCGGGCAGTACGCGGGCGGCTGGCAGGGCGGCGCGCAGGTGCCCGGCTACCTGGAGGAGGAGGGCATCGACCCGGCCTCCACCACCGACACCTACGCGGCGATCAAGCTCGGCATCGACAACCGCCGCTGGGCCGGGGTGCCCTTCTACCTGCGCACCGGCAAGCGCCTCGGCCGCCGGGTCACCGAGATCGCGGTGGTCTTCCAGCGGGCCCCGCACTCTCCCTTCGACTCCACCGCCACGGAGGAGCTGGGCGAGAACGCGATCGTCATCCGCGTCCAGCCCGACGAGGGCATGACGGTGCGGTTCGGCTCCAAGGTGCCGGGCACGTCGATGGAGATCCGGGACGTGTCCATGGACTTCGCCTACGGCGAGTCCTTCACGGAGTCGAGCCCGGAGGCGTACGAACGGCTGATCCTGGACGTCCTTCTGGGGGACGCCAACCTGTTCCCGCGCCACCAGGAGGTGGAAGAGTCCTGGCGGATCCTCGACCCGATCGAGGAGTACTGGGCCTCGCACGACAAGCCCGCGCAGTACGCGTCGGGCGGCTGGGGACCGCGGGAAGCCGACGAGATGCTCGCACGAGACGGACGGAGCTGGCGCAGGCCATGAGGATCGACCTGACCGACACCACGGCAAGCAAGGTCAACAAGGCGCTGGTGCAGGGTCGCCGGGCCATCGGCACACCGGCCGTGGGCATGGTGCTCACGCTGGTCATCGTCACGGACGAGGAGAACGCCTACGACGCGATCAAGGCGGCCGAGGAGGCCTCGCACGAGCACCCCTCGCGCACCCTGGTCGTCATCAAGCGCCACCCCCGCAACCTGCGCGACCGCACCCGCTCGCACCTCGACGCCGAGGTCCGGGTCGGCTCCGAGGCCGGGACCGGCGAGACCGTCGTCCTGCGCATGTACGGGGAGGTGTCCGAGCACGCCGACTCCGTGGTACTGCCGCTGCTGCTGCCGGACGCGCCGGTCGTGGTGTGGTGGCCGGTGGAGGCGCCGGACAACCCCGCGAAGGACCCGCTGGGTGCGCTGGCCCAGCGCCGGATCACCGACCTCTACACGGTCGAGCGCCCGATGGAGGTCCTGGAGCGCCGGGTGCGCGCCTACGCGCCCGGCGACACCGATCTGGCCTGGACCCGGCTGACGCTGTGGCGCTCGATGCTCGCCGCGGCCCTGGACCAGGCCCGGGTGCCGGTGACCTCCGCGGTAGTGGAGGCCGAGGCGGACAACCCGGCGGCCGAGCTGCTGGCCCGCTGGCTGGAGGCCCGCCTGGGCGTCCGCGTGGACCGCGTGATCACCGACGGGCCGGTCGTCACGGCCGTGCGCCTCGGCACGGCGAACGGCGAGATCGTCATCGACCGTCCCGAGGGACCGCTCGCCACGATGACCCTGCCCGGACAGCCCCCGCGCTCCCTCGCCCTGAAGGTGCGCCCCACCTCCGAACTCATCGCCGAGGAGCTCAGGCGCCTCGACGCCGACGAGATGTACGCCATCGCCCTGCGCGGCGAGGCCGGCAAGGAGACCCCCGTCCATGTCTGACACCCCGAAGCTCGACCAGCGGCCCCAGTGGACCGCGCTCGCGGACCACGCCAAGGGCACGCTGCCCCACCCCGACCTGCGCGAGCTGTTCGCCCAGGACCCCGGGCGGGCGAATCGGTACGTCGTGCGCGTCGGAGACCTGCGCATCGACTACTCGAAGCACCTGGTCACCGACGAGACGCTGGCCCTGCTCCAGGAGCTGGCCGCCGCCACCGACGTGTTCGGGCTGCGCGATGCGATGTTCCGCGGTGAGCGGATCAACATCACCGAGGACCGGGCCGTGCTGCACACGGC
>NZ_JBVJEA010000054.1:0-12696 GCF_055581985.1 Streptomyces sp. NPDC042336
CGCCCTTGGGGCTTGCTTGAGCCGGTTGCCTGGAAAGCGGGCATGGCCGGTTCTGAGGGGGCCGGGACACAGCGATGTGCCCCGGCTACCCGACCGATGCCGTCGGGTGGGAGCTGGTCGCGAACAAGTCCGGCCCGACCCGACTCGGCTTCGCGCTAATGCTGAAGTTCTTCGAGCTGGAGGGCCGGTTCCCCCAGTTCGTGGAGGAGCTCCCGCCGACCGCGGTCGATTACGTGGCCGCCGTGGTCAAGGTGCCGGCTGAGGACTTGGCGAAGTACGACCTGTCGTCGCGGTCCGCGAAGGGCCACCGTACGCAGATCCGCGAAGGGCCACCGTACGCAGATCCGCGAGGCGCTCGCGTTCCGTCCGGCGACCCGGCCGATGAGGAACGGCTGACCGGCTGGCTGGCCGATGAGGTCTGCCCGGTTGAGCTGGTGGAGGACCGGCTGCGCGAGGCTCTGGTCGTGCAGTGCCGCAGTGACCGCATCGAGCCTCCGGGCCGTATCGAGCGGATCGTGGCTGCGGCGCGGGCGCGGGCTGACCTCCAGCTCACGGACCTTCTTCCGCAGAGCCGCGTTCTCCGCCTCCAGCGGGGTCGGGGGCTGGGCCGGTTCCGGCGTCCTGCGTCCCCGGGGCCGGCCCACCCCGGCCGCCCGGACCCAGTTCCGCAGCGTCTCCGGGTTGATCCCCAGGTTGGCGGCGACCGACCTGATCGTCGCCTCCGGCCGCGACTCGTACAGCGCGACCGCGTCCGCCTTGAACTCCGGCGGATAGTTCTTCATGACCACGAGATGTCCGTCCTCAGATCCTCAGGATCCAGTGAGGCTTTTTCAACCTGGCTGACAGGCCGCCGACTATGCCCGGCGGAGTGCTCGCAACACGATGTGGGACTGTGGTGGTTCTGCTGGTCACAGGTCTGTCACCGGCTGACGTGGCCACTCACGGATACGGCCCTGACCAGCACAGACGTGAAGTTGGAAAAGGCTCAGTGTCTCGTGTGTCCAACATCAGGGGTCAAGGCCCCTACACCTCAGACCACGAACGCAGGGAAGCGTTCACCCACTGGCTGCACTGGTACAACTACCACCGACCCCACACCGGCATCGGCGGCCACACACCCGCCAGCCGCGGCACCAACCTCTCCGAACAACACATTTAGAGCCAGTAAGCCGGGCATGACGGTGGGACATGAAGACCTCCGTGCGGAGCAGTCCTGAACAGCTCCATCACCGGAGGTCTTCGCCATCATCAAGTCCCATCGGCATTACGCTCGTGATCAATACAGACGGCGCATCATTCGATTTACCTCCCGACCATGGAGGATGCATCGATGAGCAGTGAGAACGAGGCTGGCCCCGCGCCGTTGAGCCCGCGAAGGCTGTGTCGGTGAAGCCTGTGGGCGGCCCGTTGATCTATGAGTGGGTCGGCCGGGCCCAGGCCGAGGGTTTCAGCTCACCGGCGATGGGTTGCTGCAGTAATTGACCAAGCGTCTGCTGGAGTACGTCTTGGAGGGGACGGGGCAACTCATGCACCGGCAAACGCTCCAAGACGGTGCTGCCCAATGTCGGGCCGGTGCAGATCACCGTGCCCCGTGACCGCAACGGATCGTTCAAGCCATCACCGACAAGGTACTGGAGGGCACGGGCGAAAAGGCAGAGCCGCCCCCTCGGCCCGGTCTGTCCGGTCGTCTTCGTCCGCGCAAGGGCCACGCCCGGCATGACCCTGCGATGGAAGATCGCCCCGAACGCTTTCGACATCACCTTCGACGGCCGCTTCTCGGCGGCCCGCCAGTAGCCCAATCACCGTGGTTACACCACTCGTTGAACACAACCTCCCAAGAAAGGCGGGGTGAGCGTTCTGGCCGCGCCGAGATCAAGAGTGGTAACCCGAGCCGTTCACTGCGAATTTCCCGCCAGGGTCGTCATATACCCCACACTAGATTGGCGTGGGCAAGGTTGTTTTCTATAGTCCATGCATCTTCCACCGCAACTCGAATTCCGCCATCATTGCACTGACTGGGAAATACGGCGAGCAGCTGAAGGGATGGTGTTGAAAGAGTGGTCTTGTCGGCTATGAGCAAGAATTTACTTGTGGGTGCCAACGACGAGGCCTCCAGGGGTGCGAGTTCGCGGTAGGCGCGATCGTTCACGAGGTGAAGCTGCGGGCGGAAGCATGGCTTGGTAATCATTGCATGCAGGATGCCCCAGGCGGCCCTCTCGGTGAAATCAGTGCGAATCAACAGAACGTTCTCGGTCTGCGGTAGACCCTTCATCGTTATCTCTCTTTCGCGGCGAATAATTCATCGCTAGCCACACTGGAACCGACGTACAGCACCCCTCGCACAGGTCCAGGGTGACGCGGAGCCCAGACGCGACACCTCACGGCAGTGGCCGCATCGCCGCAACGTGGCTGCGAGACCAGAGTCACTCACTACTCCAGCTCGAAGCGGGCGCCTGGTTCACTCGTCCTTAAGGCCGTGAGCTTGTTCGGCCAGCAGGGGTACTGATGCCGGTGTCCTGGACGACGCGTATGGGTCCGTCGCCGCCTAATGGGGTCGGGCGCCCTGCCTTGCCATTGTGGGGTGTGCCCGTTGACGCCGAGCAGGTTCCCAACAGCTGGGAACGGCTCGCCGGCCGCGCTCGAGCACCACCTACCGTGGTGCAAGGTCTCCGCACTTGATTGAGCAGCCAAGAGTGTACGTCGGCACTCTCACCGCTCAGGGAGTGCGCAGACGGTCCGCGGCCCACACGGGATACTGCGACTTCGCGGGCGGTGCCGCAGCTTCGGTAATGTTGCCGTAGACGAGGACGCTGTCGGCGGTGGTCCCACCGTCCGGCCGGAATTGCACCAGCGATACCCAGGTGTCACCCAGAACTTTGACGAACCCGTCGGCACCAGGCGCGATCTCGAACGACTTCAGCACGCCCACGACGCCGGAGCCACCGTCGGCGCGAATAGTGTCCGGTGCCTCCCCGAGCGCGGCCACCTGCCCGACGGAGGCGTCGAGCGGCGTACCAATCCCGAGCAGCGTCTTCTTCGCGGTGCGCAGGACAGCCGCTGCGGCAGCAGGGTCGGCCAGACCGGCCGGGACTGTCCCTGCTGCACCGGTCTCGCGGAACAGAGACCTGTCCTCGATCGCGACGACGTTCAACAAGCTCCACAGGTAGAAGAGCACGTAGCCCTTGCTGTCCCGGTGGGCGTGCCGGTCCCACGCGGACAGAACCCGGACTACATCCTGCAGGTCCGCCTCGACTGCGGCGGCCTCGAGCAGTTCGTCGAGGACCACGTCGGCCAGCAGCGCCCGCTTGCTGAATTTCAGACGCAGCAATTCCTCCGGAGTGATCGCGTCCTGAGCCTTCAGCCAGGAGCGGGAGGTATACGGTCGGAAGTCGTCGACCTGGTCAGCGGCAGGCGCGATCGCCGTCGGCCACGCGTCGGCGGACAAGGGGGGATCCGTGTAGAGCCAGGGTGTCTCGTTGCAGTTCTGCACCCATCCGGACTCCGGGTTGATAACCCGGGGCATCGTGTGAGCCGGGTGAACCCGGTCCCAGAGCCATTTCGGGTCGTCACCGGGGAGACGACGCTTGCTGTCGTCGAAGTCACCGTGGTCGCGCACCGGCGGGGTGCCGCAGTAGAGGGCTCCGATCGATCCCCGCGCGTCGGCAGCGATCATGTTGAACAGGGGCAAGGGCCGTTCGTCGTGGAGAGTGAACAGCTCTTCGACGCTGGTGGCGAGAGACATCTGCCACCACCCTTCCAGGGCCGAGGTCGCCGGTTGGTGCAGGACGCCCGCGATGCGCACCGCGACATCGGTGCCGTCGGGTGCGGTCACGACCGGGCCGTGCACGCTGTGCCGCTCGAGCACGGTGACCGGGTCGGAGCCGAGCACCTCGATCCGGTGTTCGGTCACCTGCAGTTCGCACTGCTGGCCGTCGAATTGGTAATGCTTTCCGGAGAGTTCGAGTTCGTAGACGGACATGTTCGGCACTGGGTTGACTGTGTGTCCCCAACCCACTGCCGGGTTGTAACCCATGTTCTGCCAGGGCAGCCCGAGCAACGCAGTCCCGTGGAAGTCCCTGCCCGGGTGGCTGGTACGGAACTCGAAGAACCGTTGGTATCCGCGCCACACCAGGTGGGGATTGATCACCAGCAGAGCGTTCCCGGTTGCGGACCGACGACCGGACACTGCCCACCCGTTGGAACCCATGGTCTGGGTGAAGGCCTCCGGGGGGAACGCCAGTCCTCGGCCGTCCATCGTGGTGAACCGTGCGAAGATGCGGAGCGTCTGGGCCACCACATCCCTGGGAGTGACCGGCAGGATCACCCGGCGGTCGCCGCCGAGCCCGGGGTCTTCCGCGCACGCGGCGTTGAAACCGTCGCAGAAGGCCGTGATCCGGGCCAGCGTCTCTGGTCCCTGCGCCTGCAACCACAGATTCGTCCGGTTCACCAGGCCCAACTGAGCGGTGAACGTGTCCTCGGCCAGGTAGTCCGGTCCCCACAGAGCGGCACTCTCGCCGCGAGCGACCCCGTAGACGTTCAGGACCTGGCGGGCGTTGGTCACCGCCTGGGCGTAGCCGACACCGTAGGTGACGTCGAACTCGTCCTCGCCCACGATCGTGGGGATCGCCCACTCGTCCCAGCTGATCTTCATGCTCGCGTTCCTGTCCGACCCGTGAGTCAGCTGCCATTGCTCACCCGCGGGTGTCGTCCGGTCACGGACGGGACCGGCGATCGCAGCCGCAGCAGCGAATCCGGCGGCGCCGCGCAATACGACCCTTCGAGGGACAGCTTTCTTGTCAGCCATTGGGCTCTTCTCCGTCCTGGGTGGGAGTCCTTGAGGGCGGCTGCCTTCCGTAGCAGTCGCGGAGTCACCAGCCGCTGTTGATGCCGCGCAATGTCGCGACGGACGTCCGCAGGGCCTTGCGGAACCCGGGCATCTCGTTGTCGAGTTCGCTCGCGAGGTGACCGAGTCGCTTGCGGTACCGGACGCGATCGCCCAGCGGGAAGAGGGGATCCACTTCGGCTTCCGCCGACAGAACGGCCATCAGAAGCACCTCGGGCGACAGACTCACGGGGTCACCGTCCCTCTCCACCGCGTCGCGCACCTCCCGGCGGAGTCGTTCCACCGCCTCGACGTCACGGACTCCGAGGCGGGAACCGCCGACCACGACTACGTCGCCGGCGTCGAGCAGCTGAGTCCTGACCACCGCCTCCGCTTCGCGGTAGTTCCGCTGCAGCAGGGAGGGCAGGTGCACCTTGCCCGCCGGAACGTCACTCAGTACCTGGACGAGGAACGGGTCGGCGGGAGGTTCTCCGGGGCCGCGCCCGAGGGCGGCACCGTTGAGTTCGAGCACCCGGCCCAAGGTCAGCTCAGCCAGCGCGGCCGCCCGCATCAGCAGGCCGCGAAAGCGGACCGTCGGGATCTCCTTGTGGGCAGGGTCATAGTTGAGCAGGAAGAGGCACTGCGTCAGAGGCTTGGTCACGTCATGTCCCGCAATCGATCGTCGGCCGACGCCACACGGGCAGTCGACCAGGAGTCTTGGAATGTCCAGGGAAGCGGCGACGCCCGACGTCAGCCACCATGCCGCAGGCACCCGACCCGCATTCCCGCGTCGCGGCTCCTGGTCACAAACTCACTCTAGCACGTTGCGCTAGTACATTGTACTAGTCACATACTTGGGTCGCACAGTGACTGAACGAGGAGGCGGGATGACCGAGAGTCGGCGCGAGCAGATCGTGCGTGCAGCCAGGGAGATGCTTGCGGAGGATCCGGGCACCACGCTCGCCGTCCGCGCCGTGGCCGAGCGGGTGGGCATCGGTGCCAGCACCCTTCGTCACTACTTCCCCAGCCAGCGTGCGCTCCATGAAGCGGTACTCGCTGCCTCGTTCGCGACGACCGCATCCGACCTGCGCATCCGAGACACACGGGTGCCAGCACGTGAGCGGCTCAGTGAATGCCTTCTGCAATTGCTGCCCTCGGCGCAACTGACCGACCTCTCCATGGACCACTGGATCGACACGGTCAGTTCGGTGTTCGGATCCACCGCGAAACCAGAAGCGCGCACGGCATGGGCTTCTTACGTAGTGCAGACCAGAAGCCAGATCTCGGACTGGCTCCGCATCCTCGCTGCCGAAGGGGCGGTCGCCGGCGGCTCGGAGGAACGCGGCGCGCGCTTCCTGCTCACCGTACTCGACGGTATGGCGCTCGGCCGGATCCTTCCGGCCGCGTGCCTCGACCCGGCCGAGGAGGCCGCCGTACTCAACGACGCGCTCACGGTCGTCCTGCGGACCGGCTGAGGTCGTTCTCGGCCCGGCCGAGGATGGCCTCGCGCCACGCGACGCCAGTGGCGCGAGAGAGACACGTGACTGCTCGTACACATCGCTAGCCGCGTATCCCCTGGTCCCCCACCGAAGGCTCGGCCGCCCGAGCGATGGGCCGGTCCGCACCGGTCCAGCGCATCTTGTAGACCGCGTACGCCGCAGTGAACGGACCAGTCCTGGTAAACCGCAAGGACGCCGCATACCGGACGGCGTCGGCGGCCTCCCGCTCGGCTCCCAGCCCGCAGGCGGCCACGACAGCGCGTGCCCCCAGCTCCGCCTGCGTCAGCTCACGGGAGGCGAACTCCTCCAGCCGCTCGGTGATCGTCGTGCCCCGCTCCTCGGCCAGGACTCCCAGCCCGGTCGCACACGTCCTCGCCCGTCTTGATATTCGCCGGCTCGCTCATCCCAGCGACTCTGCCGTCGGCGGAACCGAAGTGAAGCGGGGATGCCGGCGAGGCGGAACCGGTTTGCCGCGCAGGCCCGGCAGACGGATACAGCACGCAGTAGGCGGTTGATGTTCCCGCCCGGCCCGCATCTCCGTCCGCCTGCCATCGGCAGTTGAGGCTGGCGGTGATAGCACCGCCGTGCATGTCATGGGATCTGGGTTCCGGATGCTTGTGTGGGCGGCTGGTCTCACGTTGCGGTGAACGGCCTGTCGGCAAGGGCCGTTGAGCCGGGTAATCGGCGCGGAGTTCGGTGTCTTGACGGAAGAGTGTATGGATCGCGCTGGTACTCCTGCGGACGAGAGCGCGCGCCGGATCGCTGCTTTGTACGCGCCGCCGGGCCAGGACACGTTCACGATCGACGGCCTCGGCCTGGACCACGAGGACCGCACAACACCACTCGCCCGCCACCCCCGCAAGCTGGACGTCTGGGGCCTCCACGTTCAGGCCCTGCCGGAGTCGGCACGTGAGGCTTCACCTCTGCCCTCGACGGCCACGCCGGCCCGGGGCACCCTGCAGGATGTCGCCATCCTCGACCAGCCTGGCCTGCCCATGGCCGTGAGCTGGAACATCGCTGCCATCCCGCCGGTGGCCCTGCTCGTATACCTCGGCTCAGGCCGGCGACGCGACAACCCCGCCCACAGGGTGACGACCTCGTCAGGCCTACCCCCCTGTCCAGTCAGGACCGCGTATCCGATCACCCATTTGTGCCAGCAACCAGACAGCAAAGTCGACGAGGCCGTGGCCCTCGGCGACCGCCGCTCGTCGCCGTTGGCCCTGCCAGCCCAGGTCTCGGCAAGTGCACTGACGGAACCGGGTTGATTGGAAAGTCGGTATCGGTCGGTCGCCGGATACACCGGATACATCTGGCGCGGGGGGTTGTCTCGGGCGACCGACCTACGCCGGAATGTCGGCACGGGGCTGACGCCGCAGTGGACCCGTCGGCCCGAAGCTCCGTGCGGACGAGTCGCCCCAAGGCAACGACTTCATGGCGGGCGAAGACTTACCGACCGCGCCCAGCCGCGGGGTTCTGCTTCTGCAGGCGCCTGCGACCATCATGAGCCGTACTCGCTGTGGTAACGGGCGCGGGACTCCCAGTGGCACGATGCAAGATCGGCGCGGCCCATTGCGGATAGGGGGTTCCTGTCAGCACCACCGCTCGATGATGTAGGGGCGGGGCGGGGTGGCGTAGGGGCGGGGCGGGGGTCCTCGAATGTCCCCGAGCCGCGCAGCCTCTGCGGTGGTGAGGGAGCCGGACGTGGGTCCAAAAGCGGCTCCCAAGCAGGCAGTTCCGCCGGAGACGCGGATTGGACCGGCACTGGGGAGTCGGTGCGCGGGTTCATGGACGTCTGCGGACCCTGCGGCCTCTCCGCTGAAGGATCCACCGCTCGCGAAGGAACCGATACGAGGTTCGTGAGCGGTTCCAAACCAGGTACGAGGTTCGTGAGCGGTTCCAAACCAGGCTGCGACGCACGACTCGTGCCCGGTTTATACTCCCCAGAGTATGGGCGACTTTCATTCGATTGCGGCCGATCGTGATACCAATCGAGCAGGCCGTTGAGGTAGTCCGAATCACGCGATTGAGTTGGAGAACCTTCATCTGACATTTACGTTCCACCTCGTCACTCTTCCGGAGAGGAGGGAGGTCCAATTGGACGACCTTTCGCTCGTTCCCTTCCCTCGGCGTAGCGTCGTCGCACGGGAAGCTTACCCGTATTCCTGGAGCACCCTGCCCTTCATCAATCCTTCACAAAATTCCATTGGTGGTCATCGAGGTCGCTGCACCCGTATAGGGTGATGTTGGCTTGGGCGGCTCTCCTGTCCTTCCTTGCCACGTCTAGGCACTGATCACCGCTTTTCTGGTTGCGAATCCAGTACGTGCCGTTGGGGCGTTTCTCAAACCACCACAGCTGGTTGTCTCTGCTAGTTCCGTCACAGTGATACTCAGTCACCGGTGTGGTCGCTGGAGCAGGTCCGTAGTAGGGCAGGTCCAAACAGAGGTTGTCCTTGGTATTACGGATCAGGTACAGATCTGCCCCGCGGGTGCCGCCGCCGCGAGCGCGGAGCTCAAGGGACCAGTGCTGGTTGTCGCCGGACGCCTTGCATTTGCTGTCCAGGACCTTTCCGTCCGGCCGACCCTTGCCTTCACCCGGCACGTCCAGGCAGAAGCCGAAGTTCTTGTTTTTGATCAGCACCGCCCCGGTGGGAATTTCAGGTTTCTTCCTCTGCTTCGGACGAACTGTCGGCTCCGTCTCCGGTTTCGACTTGAACTCTGGCTTCGGCTTCGGCTCTGCCTTCGGCTTCGACTCTGACGTCGGCTTCGGCTTCGGCTTCGGCTTTGGTGACACGGACGTCGAGGACGAAGCAGAGGGCGAGGAAGAGGCCGGCTCCGGTGACATCAGCGCCCCGGGCGTCGAGGGAATGATGGGAGCCGGCTTGAGATTCATCGGCCTCTTGCCCGGAAGTTCCTCCGTTCCCGCCGCTTGTTTCTGGTCGCCCCCGTCACCTGATCCAGCGCTCCCCACGGCCACCAGCGAGCCGACCACGATGGCCGTCACAGCGATGGCCACCGCCCCGACGGTCAGGGGGCGCCCAAGCAGTCCTGGGGCCTCGTACTCGTCATCCGACTGCGACAGTGCGCGCCTGGGGCCCGGGGTGCTCCGTGACGTCGCAGCAGGGGGTGCCAGGGCCGTCGTGCCCTGAGAACCCACCCGATGTGACGGGACATTGGCCTCATGATCGAGATCGTGGGCGTCACCCTCGAACACCGCAGCAGGCGGGTCGTGCTCCGTATGCCCATCCGGCTCGGCAGGCCCGCTCGGTTCCCTCTGATGGTGCTGCTCGACAAGTCGGCTGGAGCCGTCCGGAGCAACCTCCACAATGGCTACGTAGCCCTCCGCCGGATCGGAGATGGCAGCCTGGACTGAGGCGTCCCGGGTACGCGCATACCCATGCAACGTGTCGAGGATCGCGACATCGAGTGACTCGCCCGGCACTACGGGCACCGGCTCGCCGTCAATCACAGCGGACCCGTCGCTTGAGATGACGACACCGAAGAATGCGGACGCCTCGACGTCCTCCTCACCGTTCACCGGCACGCCGGAGTCAGGCGCGGCCGCAGAGGCAGGAGAGCCGTATTCGGCGACCTGCTGCTCGGGTTCATCTCCCCGGTTCATGATCATCCCTTCCTCAACACTGTCGGTGGGTGGCAGGCATCGCCCAGGTCGGAGTGCGAAAAGCACTAAACAGGTTTATATCGGGCATCAAAATGTTCTGGCGTACCTTGCAACGAGAGTGGGGCGGGAACAGTTCAACCTCACGAACGGTGACAGCCTGAGTGCAGGGGGTACCAAGTCTGCGAGCACAGAGGGACATCGAACAATCGCCCGCCCGGCTTGCGCGTACGGCATACGGGGACCGGGTCGGGATCACCGCGACGGGAAAGGCACTGCGGTCAGCCGGTGCACCACCTGGCGTGGGCCCCAGACATCTGCCTCGGATCCGCCCTGCATGCAACAAAGTGAGCACGCACGGGTATCGCCTTCATTCCTCACGCATGATCAAGCCATCATTCTCCCAATCGGAAACTGCCAGTTCAATCTCGGAACGAATAACTGTCTCGTCGGCTTGCCACAGAAATGCTATCTCGCGGGCCGCCATGCGAACATTTCCGCCGCACTGGCGCAAGGCGATCCACATTGCCGTCCTGTCGGTGTCGTAGATGAAGGGCCTGCCGTCGGGTGACAGGCGTAGAATCAGCTCACCCACGTCTGTCAGCCTGGCAGTAACTCCTGGCGTTACTGTTATGCGCATGTCTTCCAATTTCCACTAGAGGAAACGTCCACGCGGCAGCGATGGCGGTCATGCGGTTGGGACTGCAGCGGGCTCTGCGGAAGATGCGCCAGGACTTCAGTTGCGCGACGCTTCGTTCGACGGGTGCTCGTGCCGCCGACAGGGCCCGGTTGATCGTCCGTTGGGTCGGGTTGAGGTCCTGATGCGGGAGCCGTCTGATCGGTGTGGTCACCCAGGGGCCGGCGCCGATGTAGGCACGATCGGCGAGGACGGGCACGCCCTGGCGTTCGCAGATCCGGATGATGCGGTAGATGCGGGCCGCGGTCAGGTCGTGGGTGCGGCCGGACAGAGCGGGCGAGAGCCACAGCAGGTTACCCGCGGGATCGGCGACGACCTGCACGTTTACTCCGTGGCGGCGGTGCTTGTGGGAGAAGTCGGCCCGGCTGTCGCCGACTCGGTCGCACTCGGCGAGCGTTCCGTCGAGCAGGACGTGATCAGGATCGGCTTCCCGCAGGACCCGCAGCAGTCCGGGCGCCCGGCGGGCGAGGTGGTCGACGACGGCGGTGACGTAGGCGTGGACAGTGCCGACGGATATTCCGAAGCCGGCGGCGATCTGCGTGAGCGGGTCATGCCGGCGGAGGTAGATCAGGGCGACGAGAGCCCGCTGGTGCGGCCGGAGCTTGCAGCGGCGGTCACCCTCACGGGTGACGATGAGCATGGTTACCCACTCGACCAGGGCATGAGGGAGGTCGAGTGAGGCAGGATAGGGAACCAACGAGGCTCCTGCGCGGATGAGTTGAGACGTCGAACATCTCCTTCAACGGCACAGGAGCCTCGTGCGTTGCGGGACGCCGACCGGTCACCCGATCAGTGGCCACTCTGAAAGACCTCAGTCTCTCGCTTTTCGGTTCACGTCACGGAGCTCCGCAGCCACCATATTCAAGGGAGGTCACCGCATTGTCGAAGCCGAACAGCAACTCCTGCTTCTCACCAGGCGGAACGGTGAAGCGGTAGCCCTGATAGTTGGCATCGGTGTAGATGCAGACAAAGTTGTCGGCACGGTTCCACACTGAGCTGACCCGGTCGTTCTATGCGTAGCCGATATTGGGGTTGTCGACGCCGTATTCAAGTTGCAGAACGTCCCCGGTGATGTTGTGTCCGTCGAAGAGTCACATCTTGCCACCGGCACAGGCAGGGGTAGAGCCGGCCGACGCGACTCCAGAGGCCGCCAGTACGGCAGCCGAGGCGACCACGACTGCTCCGACGAAGGCCGTCCTGAGTTTCACCATTGCGTATTCTCCTTCGCTTTGTTGCTGGGCAAGTGGACGTGTGCGTCCGCGCCGCGACCGGGCGCTGCAGATCAGCCGCTCGCAGGGTCAGGCCTGAGTGAGACTGGGCCGACGGCATCGCGGTGCAGAGCGGCTGCCTGGTCGAGGAGCCGACGCAGCAGGTCGGCGGGCAGGTCCCCGCCGCCGTGCGCGGCCGCGAGCACGGCCCGCGTAAGCCGGGTCTCGTTGGCTTCGTGCCGCCAGACAATCGCGCTGACCCCGCACTCGATGACGTCGAGCAGTTCACTCATCCCCATCGACCTGACGACCAGTACGGCCCGCGAGCCCTCGCTGTGTACCAGGCGGCGCAGCCGGTTCAGCACAGCCTCGTTCAGCACGTCCTCTACGAGCAGTACGACCGTGCCGGGGCCCGAGGCGTTCCCTGTCCGGAGTTCGATCTCCGGGTGCCGGTACAACTGTCTGATCGCGCCTTCGCGCAGGATCGGGTCGAGGGCGTGCACTGCCACGGGTATCCGCTCCGGTGCGTCGGCCGTGCCAGAGCGTGCGGTTCGCCATGAGCTTTGCAAGCGACTGCCTCCCATGTCCACAAAACGGTTACCTCCGGGAAACCGATGACGGTTGCGCCGTCCGTTGTGCAGCGGACGGACGATGCCAACCGTGAGGCATCACGCGGGACGGCAACATAAGTCAACAACGGGTCCGGACAGGCAACGGTTCAACGGTGCCCGATCCCGCCTTCGGACAGTGAGCCCTTTTCAACCTGCTTCGAGTGTGCGGCTGTTGGGCTGACAACGTGGTGAAGCCCCTGGTAGATGGGTTTTCGACCAAGAGAACCGTCTCCACCAGAGGCT
>NZ_JBVJEA010000055.1:0-12580 GCF_055581985.1 Streptomyces sp. NPDC042336
TCACGGCTGCCGACTTCTGCCGCCGTCACCTCGCCGCTGCCTCCGAGCAGGAATGATCCGACAATCCGGCGAACCTTCCCGGTCAGAGCACTAGAGAGCGGCGCAGATCCTGCATCCGGGCGTTGAGGGTGTTCATGCCAGGGGTTGGCGCGGTCCACGTCGGAGCGCAGGGTCTCGGAGCTGCGCCCGGGCCGGCAGAACAGCAACGTGGCGAGTTGCGCGAGCCGGGGGCCGTGGCCGGTACTGGCCAGTACCGGTACCGACCTTCAGCGGCAGCGACGCGGGCCAGGTTCCGTAGGGCTGTTGCAGCAGGCTGGGTCGAATCCGACCCGGCGCAGGTCGTCGATGCAGCCCGGGTTCATCCGCGCCACCGCGCACAGCTTGCCGAACTCCGGGCCGGGGGAGAAGACCTCGTTGGTGGCCGGACGGCCGGACTCTCCGATGCCGGTGAACTCCAGGTCGTGGGAGACGTAGCGGGGCGGCGGCCGCCGAACTGCGTCTCGCCCGCCATATCGACGTACCGATGAAGACCATGCCGTTGGCGGTCTGCCGTTAGGTGAGCTGCTCGGTAGCGGAAAGAGTGGCACTCTTCAGTCCGTCGAAGTGGGCGGCACGGGACCGGCCGGCGGCAGGAAACCTGGCGGGTCAGGCCCCGGTGGCGCGGCGGGCAGCGGCGGCACGGGCGCGGGCGGCGTCGGCAGGGTCGATGCCGTGGTTGACGGGATCGAGGCCGATCAGCTCACGGTGCAGACGGCGAATGAGCAGCGCGAGATCAAGGCGGAGCCGGGAACGTTTGTCGCGGATCTCGGCGATGCTGCGGGCGTTGACATCCAGACGCAGAGCGAGTGCGGTGGCAGGCCATCCGGCACGTGCCAAGTCAGCCAGCAGCCCGGACGTATTGGCAGCGTCGGTCAGGCCCGGGGCACTGGGCGCGCTGCGTGCGGAAAGTGGGATACCGAGTACAGCCGTGGCGGTGGTGCCAGCGATGGGCCTTGCCTGCTGGCCTAGGCCGTTTCTTTTGGATCTTGCAAGGCTTGTCATACTTCCCGAGTGGAGATGCAAGCCGAGGAGGCAGCGCGGCGTTGGCTGGCTGATCAGGGTGTCAGCCAGGTGTGCGACGGGTGGGTGAGCGACGAGAAGCCGGACGCGTTGCTCACCGCCAACGAGGTAGCGCACTCCTGGGCCGGTGATGTGTTCGCCGAAGATCTGGATGCAGCCGACCAGGTGAGGTTGGCTTTCGGGCTGCTGGACCTCCTCGACGAGTACTGGGTCACGTGCGAGATCCGGTTCGCGAACGAGGGTGCGGAGGGTCCCCTGCCGGCCGACGTGATGTTGGGCGGCTACCGTCAGCGACTGGAGGCGGACCGGGACTCTGAGGCCGTCACCTACTCGCTGTGGGTGGACTGGTTCGAGGACCACGCCACTTCCGCGACGGCCTTCGCCGAGGTTCTCGGCAACGACATCGACCGGATAGTGGCCGAGCGATCGGAGGCCCTGCTCCGCCGAGCCTGTCGGGTTCTGGAGTGTTCGGGCCCGGTGCGCTGGACGGTGAAGGAGCTGACGTACCGCACCGCCATGCGACTTCCTGCCCTGCACTCGGCCGTCTTCCGCGGCCTCCTGGCGAGCTTCCACAACGTCTACGGCGACCTGGAGCCGACTGTCGCACTGACCTTCCTCGGCCAGCTGGATCTCCCCACGAACACCCAGCACCTTGCCGAACTGCGCCACGTACTTGCCGCCGGGCACAAGAACCACTACCGCAGCCCTGGCGCCTGGGACGATGCGCTTCGCTCCTGCTCCTGAGCCGTTGGCCTGGCAGACCAGAGAAAGATGCCAGCGACGTAGAGTCCGGCCAGGTAGATGGTTGCGGTCTTCTCGTAGCGGGTGGCTATGCCCCGCCACTGCTTCAAGCGGTTGATGCAGCGTTCGACGGTGTTGCGCTGCTTGTACGCCTCGCGGTCGAAGACGGGTGGCCTACCGCCCTGGCTGCCGCGCCGCAGCCGGTGGCCGCGTTGATCGGCCGGAACGGGGATGACCGCCCGGATTTTGCGCTTGCGCAGGTGCTCGCGGATCGCGCGTGAAGAGTACGCCTTATCGGCCAGGACCACGTCCGGCCTGGTACGGGGACGTCCTCGCTGCCGAGGGATGCGGAGGCGGGCCATGACGTGAGCGAAGACGGGCGCGTCACCGGCCTGTCCGGCGGTGAGCACGAAGGCCAGCGGCCGACAGTGAGCATCAGAGGCGAGGTGGATCTTCGTGGTCAGTCCACCACGAGACCGGCCGATGGCATTGTCATCGGGCTCGCCGGCCGGGGCCCCTTTTTGCGGGCCCCGGCTGCGTGCTGGTGCGCGCGCACGACAGTGGAGTCGACCGAGACGGCCCAACCAAGGTCTTCCTCGGCATCGGCCTGCGCGATGAGTGCGGTGAACACCCGCTCCCAGGTGCCGTCGATGGCCCACATCCGCAGCCTGTTGTAGACGCCCCTCCAGTTCCCGTACTTCTCGGGCAGGTGGACCCACTGCGATCCGGTCTGGAACTTCCAGGCGATCGCATCGATCACCTCACGGTGATCCCGCCACCGGCCACCCCGCTTCGGAGTCCAATCCGGGAGTAACGGCTCGATCCGCGCCCACTGCGCGTCGGTCAACGGCACACCCGGATCAACGATCGGCTGATCCAAACGAAACCGCCTAGTTCTGCGCTGCGCAGCAGTCGACGCACCAGCGTCACTGCCAGGCCAGCCCTGTCAGCGATGTCCTGTGTGGACATGCCCTGCTCGCGTAGCCGGACAGCCCAGCGGGCGGCGGCATAGGGCGGGACGCGGGCCGAGACGCCGCGCAGGCGGTCATGGTTGCGTTGGCGGCGGGCCCGGCGTGCTGCCTGGCGACACTCGGTGCGGGTGCAGCCGTAGTCAGCAGAGGATGCCTGGCCATGACGGACGGCTGACCGCCGCGGCCGGCGCTGTGCCTGCGGCGCGGCCGGGGCGGACTGTACTTCAGAGGGCTGCATGGGTTTCCTGCTGGGAATGTGCGGTGCCGGTCCACGGTACGCGCCCGCACGGAGGAATCAGCCCCATCCCGAGCGGGATCAGTGCTGTGGCTCAAGAAGCCGGGGGGGGGGAGTCTTCTCGAGCCACAGCCCGGCTCCTTCCCTCTACGAACGAGCCGGGGATGCCGTGCCGGGAGGCTTGCCTCCCGTCAGGGATTGGAACAGGTCCCCCGGCCAGTGCGCGACTGACACCGGCGACATCCAACTGCACCACGTACTGGGGACCACAAAGGTTCACCCCTGACGGGGGCGGCTTCAGACGCGGTTGAAGCCTCCCTCCTGATTTCCCGCCTCCTCAACGAGGCGTCCACTCCTCGGCGGCCGTCGGCGGCGCCTGCCAGAGCATGCACGGAGTGGGCGGTCATCCCGGACTCGGCTTTGGCTGCAGTCGGTACCGTCATAGCCGGCCGGAAGGCCGTCCGGCGCCTTCGCACTGGGGGACCGAAAGCTGACTGGTCCTCGGGCGCGGCCTCGCCTTCTGTCCGCATGATGCCGCTGTTCCTGCGGCGACGAGCTTGCACTACAAGGACGCCCAGTTCGTCGACGAGGCAGTGCTCGTTGACCCAGCCGGTGTTCGCGACGACGTCATAGATGCCATAGGGCACCGCTCTGCCCAACTCGCGGTCAGGGAATCGTGGGTGTCGACCCGCACCGGCTCGCCTCTGGGCTCCCATTCACGGCCGTTGTTCTTGCACGGACCGACCAGCTCCTTCTTCTTCGTGTCCACGCTGATCACCGGTTCCCCGCTGTCCTGGTGGCTGCGGGCCTGTTCGTTGAGGTACTGGAACTGTGCGTCCCGGTCGGGGTGCTGTTTGCCCTCCAGCGTCTTGGCGTTGCTCTGGAGGCTGAAGCCTTCCTCACGCAGGAGGTCGCCCACCGTGTCCGCGCAGATCCTGTGGCCTTGGCGGGTCAACTCCCCGGCTAGTTTGCGGGTGGATTTGATAGTCCAGCGCAGCGGAGACATGGGGTCACCGCGGACGTCGGGCTCGACCAGCGTGAGGAGTGCCTTCCGAACGGCCGGGTTCCGTTCGACGACGCGTTTGCGGCCGGCGCCGGGCCGGCGGATGCGTCCCAAAGGGGCCTGACCGGAGTCGAGTTCCCGTACTCCGCCCGACACAGTGGCTTCGCGGACACCAGCGGCACGAGCGACTGCTCTGATCCCGCCATGACCGAGGAACTGGGCCTCCACCCCTATCAACAAGCGACGCTGCCGCCCGTCCAGGTGCGGCAGAATTGCCTCGAACTTGGCTGCCAGCACGGCCCGTTGCCCATCCAATCCGCTCATGACAGACCAACGAACCACCGAGCCGAAAGCTACGAGTTAAAGATCTGCACGCCCTTAATGCCAAGAAACCGTTAAGAAATAACCTCACGGCGTATGAACTTCACAAAAGGCCAAACCGTGAATACTTGACTTTCGTAATCTATTCATTGAGAGGCGAGTAAGGGAGTTAAAGTGCCGAATCAGGATGCAGTCCACCGTCTCAAGCTGCCATGGGAATTCGGCCTTGGGGCGGCATGGCAGAAAATCGGTGAGCTGCCTTGGGTAACTGTTGCCGAGATCCTCGGGAAGTCCGGCCTTGAGGGCGCTCCGCACGCGATACAAGCGGGCGGCATCCTTGCAGAAAACGATTTGGTCTATGCCATCGGTGTCGGGGCGAACGGGGACGTGGGAGCAAAAGCGGCCCTGGAGGAGATCGTCCGATGGCAGCAGGGGCGGGGAGGCCCGGCTCTGAATCTCTACAAGGTAGGCGCCGGATTGGCTAACATCGCCGGTCTGGCGGCGTATGCCGCTTCCGGTGTCGGCGCGGTGAGCCCCGCGATGGGAGGAGCCGGCGCACAGATCGCGGGCATGGCATACCTGGTGATAGAGGGCTCATCGAAGGACCCGGAAAGGGCTACACTCTCCCTTGCCCGAAGAGCGATGGACGCCGGCCGCGAGGGATACTCCTACATCGTGCAGGGCTACGGTACGGGAATTCTGAATAAGGACGTCTATGCCGTAGGGCTCGGGCTGAACGGGCTCGTCGGGGCGCAGGCGTTCTCGGACGAGTTCGGGAATTTGGTGCGCACTTTCAAGCGCCCGGACGAGAAGCTGCCAAAGCCGAACTACGGGAAAATGTTCGGCGGGATCCTCAACATGGCAGGGGCGGTCGGCTACGCCATAGGAAGCTCCAACGTGCTCCACGGTGCGTTTCCTCACAGGTATCTCCAACTCGTCCGCGGGATATCTGCGGCAGTCGAAGCGGTCTCCTACGGAGTGATCATTGGCTCGGAGGTATCGGCACACGTGGCCGCAGAAAGCAAGGTGAGAGAACCGCTGCTGCCCACGCATCAGGACGGCACCGCCATATCCCACCAGTCCGACCACAGCAGGTTGCCTGTCATTGACCCCGGGCCAAGTCTGCTGAGCATGACCGCCGACATCCTGGACCGAAGGCCGTCCGGACCAGACCCAGGCCGCACTAGCCCCGTCCCGCCAGTCGACGCACGGATCGTGTCAGGCCTCACCTCCACCCGGAAACCGTCGCAGGCTTCCCTCTCGGCGCGCCCGGCAGGGCTAGTGCAGAAGAGGCTGCCTCAGCCGCCGCGCAACGCGCGCAAGCGTTGACGGCGTGCACTCCGAGCGAGAGGAGTCTGTCCCTGTCAGCGCAAGGTGGAGGGTGTGAGGCGGATTCTCTGCGGCTGCTGCGTGCGGAGGCGTATGGGCTTGGGTTTGACGGTCGTTTTCACCTGTTCGACGAGGTGGGGCGATGAGCGGGTGGGCGGGGAGGCCGGGTGAGGCGGCGGGCCAGGAGGGTGATGAGCGAAGATCCGCAGATCGTGCAGGGAAACCGTCCAGGGCAGGTTGGGGTGCAGCAGCAGGCCGGCCCCGACCGTCTCGTGGGAGACGAACACACCACGCTGGAGCATCAGCTCCTGCACCTCGCGAAAGCTGAGCGGGAGGCGGAAGTACAGCCACACGCAGTGGGGGGATCACCTGGATCGCGTACCGGTGCCGCCTTGTACGACGGCGACGCGCTCTCCACGGACGGTCCCCCTCCACCATGACTAACCCGAAGATCATCCCATCCGGTCAGCCAACATGACAGCACCCTTGACGAACGTCGAGCTTAATGAGTCCGACGGCGCTCACCGGGGGATCGGGAGGAGGCCACCGCGTACTCGGTGGTTCCCCGGCGCCATGTCTCGGTGTCTGCGGGTGTCGCGGTCCTGATGTCTGGCAGCGAACGAGAGCAACCCTGCCACTGAGGGCTGGCGCCCGCCGTCGCGGCCACAGGGTTCACGATGTTGCGGGTTCCGCCGACGGCTGCATCAGTGACCGGGATCCCTGCCAGTAGGCGGTGTACTTGGCTGCCTGGCCCGGAGGGTACTGGCCGCACCATACCGGTTTCCATCACACCGGCCTGTAGCCAGCGATCGTTCGGATCCGGTGCTGCCAGAGGAGCCACAAGCGGGTCAGGAGAGGTGGAGGGAGCAGGGAGCAGCGCCTGCGCGTACCGGGCGATGCTTTCTAGCTCCGACACATCTGCTCGTCCGGCGGCGGGTGGCACGTTCGCCGCAGTGTCACTCCGGTGCAGCGGGAGGACATCGGGGCGGTACGTCTGCTCCGCGGGCAGGAAGTGCTGCTTCAGGACGTTGGAGGCGGTGACAAGTAGCAGACCCCCGCCCGTGCCGTACCGGCCGAGGAACCCTCCGGCGCCGGCACCGTAGAGCCCGTAGCCCGCGACGTTGACGACTCCGAAAGCCAAACGCGTGAGACTCGGCTTGATGTGCTCCTGGTCGGGTCGCATCCAGATCCCGCAGGCAGCGCGCGTCTCCTTGATGATCTGGTTCACCCCATCGAGCCCGGCGATGCCCGTGCCTATGCCATAAAGGCTCAAATTGTCCTGGAACTTCCCGAGACTCTTGACGAAGGGTGACAGGTCCGTGGCTACGGAAGGGAGCAGCTCAGCCCACCGCAGATTATTGACCACGTCATCATCTCCTGCCCGGCATCAACCCGCGACGGCGTTTTCTACAGCCCTACCTTTCCGACCTTCACATCTGGGGGTAAACCCAAGGTCAACGGCAGGTGATATCGCCCATCCGTTCGGGGTCGCCCGGGACGCCCCACCTTGTGGGTGCTGCCATGTTGGCTGACCATGGGGCGATCTTCGGGTTGGTCATGGTGGAGGGGGACCGTCCGTGGAGAGCGCGTCGCCGTCGTACAAGGGGGTACCGGTACCCGACCGAGGTGATCTCTGACTGCGTGTAGCTGTACTACCGCCAGCGCGACGTGTTTGGAACGCGGCGGCTTGTGCGCCACTCCTCGGCCGTCTTGTGTCACTTCTCGCAGGCGGCGTGGCGGTCGGGGAGTTCCGACCGGTCTAGTACTCCAGCAGCGGTTCGTGTCCTGAGCTGCGTTTTCGGTAGTGGCAGCGGCGGGCGACGGCTTGGTGGTGTCTTCTCCAGGCCGACCACTTCAGTGTGTGGGTGGCGGGGTCGCGGTCGGCTCGTGGGTGGGGCAGGAGAGTGTCCAGGAGTCGCTGGATTTCTGCCACGGTGAGCGGGACGAGGGCTGATCCGTTTCTGCAGCCCCCTTTGCGGACTCGGCGGCTTGGGCGGCGAGTGCGGTCAGGACGGCGTGGGCGAGCATGGCCAGGGTGATGTGCCGGTACCAGCCGGGATAGCGGCGGACCTCGTACTGGTCGAGGCCGCATTCGTTCTTGGCGGCCTGGAAGCACTCCTCGATCGCCCAGCGGGAGCCGGCCACTCGGGCCAGCTCGGCGATCTTCGACGCCGACGGGGGCGTAGACCAAGTAGTAGGCAAGTTCGCCGGGGTCGGAGATGCTGCGGCGGGCCATCACCCAGCGGTGATGGGTCGGCGGGTCGGGGTCGAAGACGAGGTTGGCGGGCAGCTTGGCCGCGGCCCAGTCGTAGACACGCGGGCCCTTGGCGCCGTCGCCGCAGGAGAGTCTCTGCCAGGCATCGCCAGGGGCGTCCTCGATGAGCTGGTCGATGCGCCAGATACCGGCCAGCGACTTGATCTGCTGCGACTTGGGCACCGCCACCACATAGCCGACGTCGAATTGCTCGAGCAGGCGGCGGAAGTGCCAGTCCTGTCCGTAGGCCTCGTCCGCGGTGACCCAGGCGGCGGGCAGACCCGCACCGAGGCACCGGCGGACGATGTCCCGGGCCAGTTCACCCTTGGTCGCAAACGCCCGCTCATCAGGGTTTTTCGCCGCCCGGCAACGGTCGCGGTCGGACGTCCAGGCCTTGGGCAGGTAGAGCTCGCGGTCCACCAGGGCCCGGCCCGAACGAGTGGTATAGGCGGCGAACACCCCGATCTGACAGTTGTCGATCTTCCCCGACGTGCCGGTGTACTGCCGGCCCACCCCGGCCGACGTGGTGCCCTTCTTGATGAACCCCGTGTCCTCGATGATCAACACTCCATCGGGGCCGAGACATTCGCCGACGTAGGCACGGACATCGTCGCGCAAGGCGTCCGCGTCCCAGACGCTGCTGTTCAGCAGCCGCTGGAAGCCGTCCGGCGTGCGGTGACCTGCCCATTCCGCGAGCTGCCAGCCATTCTTCCGTGCCGCTTGGCCCAGCAGACCGCGGACGTAGTCCCGCATCCGCCACCGCAGATCCGCCCGAGCGAACCGGCCCGCCACCCGAGCGAACACCGACTCCAACTCCGCAGCCCAGCAACCGACTTCAGTCATGCCCTCCATACCAGGTCAACGACAATCGCCAGCTCAGGACACGATCCGCTGCTGGAGTACTAACTGATCATTTCAGAATGAGTTTGGCCCGAGGACTTGGCAGTTGGGCTGGTGGGCGGCCAAGTTCTGCAGGTGCCGGATGACCTTGTGCCTGATGGCCTGTGGGATCGTGTCGTCCCGTTGCTCCCGCCTCGTCCGCCGCGGCGTCGGCGGTATCCGGGCCGGCTGCCAGCGGATGACCGTGCGGCTCTGCGCGGGATCATTTACGTCCTGCGCACGGGCGTGACCTGGGCGGACGTGCCGACCGAGACGATCGGCTGCAGCGGGGTTACGTGCTGGCGGCGCCTGCGGGACTGGACCGAGGCCGGAGTTTGGCCCCGCCCGCACGCCATTCTCCTCGCGGAACTCCGCGGAGCCGGCCTGCTGGCCATGGACGACGCCGCGATCGACGGCTCGCACGTCCGGGCTCTGAAAGGGGGGCTCACACCGGACCTTCGCCGGTCGACCGCGGCCGCCCCGGCAGCAAGCACCACCTGATCACCGACCGTCACGGAAAACCCCTCGCCGTCTCGCTGACCAGCGGAAATCGGCACGACGTCACCCAGTTCATACCCATGCTGGACAGCATCCCTCGCGTCCGCGGCCTGGGTCGGCCGGACCCCGCCACCGGCCACGGCGACTGTTCGCCGACCGCGGCTACGACTACGACAAGTACTGACGCCTGCTCAGAGCCCGCGGTATCACGCCGAAGATCGCCCGCAAGGGCACCGCCCACGGATCCGGCCCGGGCAGGACCCGATGGGTCGTCGAGGGAACCTTCGCCTGGCTCCATCCGTTCAAACGCCTTCGGATCCGCTACGAGATACGGGCCGACCTCCACCTCGGACTGCTCCAACTCGCCTGCAGCATCATCTGCTTGCGACGACTCCGAGCCTCACTTTTTTACGGTGTCCTTGCGCGGCCGACGCGCGGGCGAGATGGCCAGCAGCGGTGCGAGATGGTCCAAGATGCGGTCGGCCGCGGACTTCGAGACTCCGAACAACGGCGCCACCTGCCGCAACGTGAGATTCGTGCGCCAGTACGTCGCCACCAGCAACACCCGGTCCTCAAGCGACAGCCGCCACGGCCGGCCACGCCGAACGTCGCCACCTCGGCGCCGCACCAGTGCCACCAGCCTCGCGAACTGCGCCTCGGTCAGACCCGCAAACGGCTCGATCCACTTCGGATCATCTGCTGAGATCACCCCACCCATGCCCGACCAACGCACCAGCCGCACCACTGGTTACGGGACAACCTCTAACGAGCTCGTGCACAGTAGGCGGTGAGAGGCCGAGCCTGGATGGTTGATCATGGTCGGGTGGTGGGGAACTCGACGCGTGCGGCGATCATCAGTAATCGGCGGATCACGGGCCTGACTGCCGGAGTGATTGCTGAACTCGTCGAGGAGATCGGTCCGTTGTGGCAGGAGCGTCACCAGGCGAAACTTGCCGCTCGACCGCGGAAGCGGGCCGTGGGCGCCGGCGCGAAGCACCGGCTGGTGTTCGTCGACCGGCTCCTGGCCACGCTCGTCCATCTTCGTCATGGGGCCACCCATGACGTGCTGGCCTGCTGGTTCGGAGTGGACCGCTCCACCATCACCCGGGCCGTCGGTGAGGTGCGGCCCCTGCTCGCCGAGAGAGGGTGCACCGTCAGCCCTGACGTGCGGTTGCGGTCTCTGGCCGAGGTCATCGACCATCTCGGCTCGAGCGGGACGACCGGCATCGTCGACGGCACCGAGATCCGGGTTCGCCGCCCGGCCGCCGGACGCCAGGACCGCGACAAGTTCATCTCCGGCAAGAACAAGCAGAACGCGGTCAAGTCCATGGTGGTCACGGACGGCGAAGGCCGCGTGCTGTGGTGCAGCCCAGCACGGCCCGCAAGCTGCGCAGACATCACCCAAGCCCGCCAGTTAGGGCTGGTCAGACTCCTGGCCGACGGACCTGCGGTGGAGATCCTCGCCGATGCCGGCTACCAGGGCCTGGGCGCCCAGACCGGCGGCCGGGTGATCACACCACCACACCGCAAGTTCAAGAAGAACGCCCCGGACTGGTACGAGGAGATACACGAACGCCAGCGCAAGGCACACTCCTCACGCCGTATCCGTGTCGAGCACGGCATCGCCCATCTGAAGAACTGGCGGGCACTGGCCCGTCATCTCGGCCGCCGCGAGCATATGAGCGACACCATCCAAGCCGTCGCCGGCCTGCTGTCCCACCAGCAGACCGTGGACCTGAGGCCGACACGGCAGACGTGAACCCAGGTCACACCGAAGTTCATGACGTCTCACCGCCTACTGTGCACGAGCTCGTAAAGGGTGTTGCAGAAGGCCGTGATCGGGCAGGTCGGAGGGGTGTTCGGGCGTGTGTGGTCATGCGGTGAGGGCGAGGTTGTGCATGCGGGCGACGGCCTGGACGGCGTGGTGGAGGCCGTCGCCGCGTTGCCGGCAGTCGCGGAGGATCTTGTAGTTCTTCATGCGGGAGAAGGTGTGCTCGACACGGGCGCGGACCTTGCGATGCTGCGCGTCGTCCTCTTCCTCGCCCTTGAGCAAGGGGCGTCCGGGGCGTTTGCGGTGCGGGACGATCAGGCCGGTGTTGATGTAGGCGCCGTCGCCGAGGACCGTCACGTCTTCGCAGTGTGCGGCCAGGCCGGAGTCCCGCCAGGCTTTCGCGTCCGCGGTGTTCCCGGGTACCGGCCGGGCCGCGGCCACCACAAGCCGTGTCTCGGCGTCCACGATGACCTGCACGTTCGCCGAGAATCGGTAGTTGCGTGAGGACGCTCCGACCTTGCGGTCGCGGACCGGGACGAGGGTGCCGTCCACGATCCACAGCCGCTCGACAGCGTCCTGGGAGGTGCGGGCCGGCTCGAGCGCGAGCAGCGGACCGAGCCGCTGGATCACCCGGCACACCGTCGCGGGCGAGACGCCGAACAGCGGGGCGAGCTGCCGCATGGTGAGGTTCGTGCGGTAGTACACGGCCACCAGCAGCACCCGCTCGGCCAGCGGCAGCCGCCACGGACGACCCCATCCACAGCCCTCGCCACCGCGTTCCCGGACCGCCCGCAGCAGCCGGCCGAACTGATCGACCCGCAACCCCGTGAACGTCTCCACCCACACCCGCTCGGCCCTCAACACCCCAGCCATACAACGGATATGTCCAGATCGCGGCCTTCTGCAACACCCTTTAGGCTGCCGGGTGCGAGTCGGCCTCGCCTTGTCAACAGGGCTCTCAGGCCCGGGCTTACTCAAAGGCTCGACTCGCGCCCACGAAGGTTCCGCGGCTTCCGCGCCCTACATGTGGAAACGCGGCATTGCGAACACTATCCCCGAGAAAGCCGACCAGCGACGGTACCGGCTGAGGCGCGGTGGCCGACCGCCAGGGTTCGACCGGGAAACCACCCGGTGGCGCAACATGATCGAGCGCTGCTTCAACCGACTCAAGGGATTTCGCGGCATCGCCACCAGAAACGAAAACCGCTACTTCCTACGAAGCAGTGGGCCGGCGGCACCTGGCTCTCCCGCTTCTGCGACTGACGTTCGCACGGACCGTGGCCGGGTGAGACCGCCCTGCCTGGCCGCGGCGGGGACGGTGCACGTCTCGCGGCTGGCGGTTGTGCTGCGGCATCTCAGGTTTGGGAAGGCCTCCACGCTGTCGTCGTGGAGGCCTTCCCCGGCGGCTGGGCCGCCCCGGGCGTGGGACTGTAAATCGTTCGGTGTAACTCCCGATCATGGAGGATGCATCGATGACCAGTGAGAACGTGGCTGAGCCCGAGGCCGTTGAACCCTCGAA
>NZ_JBVJEA010000056.1:0-12038 GCF_055581985.1 Streptomyces sp. NPDC042336
AACTGCGGCGGATAGTTCTTCATGACCACGAGATGTCCGTTCTCAGATCCTCAGGATCCAGTGTCTCGTGTGTCCAACATCAAGGGTCAAGGCCCGTTTCGGGGTCGCGGCGGAGCAGGCCGAGGGAGACCAGGCGGGCGCGTTGTTCGGTGGCTTGGGCGGTGAAGTCGGTGTTCTCGGAAAGTTGGCGCTTGAGATCGGCGATCTTCACTCGGGTCTGGCCATGAAGGGCACGGAGCTCATTGCGCCGTGCGGTGAGGGCGCTAAGGGGGTCCTCACCGCTGTCGTGCTCGGACGACGGCTCGGTGTGGCTCAGGACTTGACGCAGCAGATCCAGTACTTCGTTGGCTGATGGCTCTGGATTGGTCAGGGGTGCCAGCAGGCGTGCTTCGACGGCCTCGGTGAGCAAGGCGCGGGCTTGACCGGTGGCGGGGTCAAGGTTCTGGGAGGGGGCGAGCGCGGTCTCGAGGTCAGCGAGGTCGCGGCGCAGGAGACGTAGGCGGTTGCGACGCAGCGCCTGTTCGGGATCGACGGCGCCCAGAAAGTAAGGGATGACTCCGCGGATGGTGTTGGGTCGCCATTCCTCGCCCTGGGAATGGAAGAGCAGATCGGGGTTGGCGACCTCGTTCTGTGCCTGGAAGCAGAAGAACAGGGCGTGGCGGATGGATGGGGCGATTGTTTGGGCTCGGCCGACAGCCGGTACGCGGACGGTGCGGTCAATGCCACAGAAGTCGCTGAGCATGTCCTTCGCCGCGTCCAGCGGGGTCGCGAACGTGAGCTCCTGCAGTGGCGGAGGCGGGGCGCCGGGGGCTTGCGGGAGGATGCACAGGACGGTGCTGACGGCGGATTTGCCTTCGGGTCCGCGGCGGGCAATGAAGAGCTGCTGGTCGGGCTTGACCAGGGTGAGGGCATAGGCGCTGACGTAATCGCGGACCTTGCCGGCCTTGACCGGATAGCCGGAGCTGCCCAGGCAGTAGTCGATGATGGTCAGCAGGGCGCTTTTGCCTCGTCGGGAGTCGCCGGTGACGATGTTGAGGGTGCCGGGCTCGAAGGGCACCGTGCGCACCTGGCTGGCCTGCTTGCCGTAGATGGTGACCGCACGGATCTGAAAGGTCACGGCTGGACTCCAAGGAGGGTCAGAACGGTACTGAGGCTTCGGGTGCTGGGGAGCCAGCGGCCGAGCTGGAAAGCAGCCTTTTGGATGGCGACGCTCTGTTCCGTGTCGCCTTTGATCGTTTTGGCGAGTGCGCGGGGGACCGGGTCCAAGCCGCCGCTGTGGCAATGCAGGATGCGGCTCTGCAACGCGAACAGCAGACCGGGCCGCACTACGGCAGCCAACGAGGCCGCGTTGCGTGTCATGGCAACTCGCACGGCGTCGTTCTCGTCCAGCCACCCCATCAGGCCGGTTCCTGTGGTGGCCGGCAGGACGGCCCGGATAGTCGGTTGCAGGGCCATGACGGCGGCTGTCACGGCCACCGGCAGAGGGCACGGGGCGGCGTATTCCTTGTCGTAGCCGTGAACGGCCCGGGCGGACAGCACCGCGGTGAACGCCGGGTTGTACAGGGCCCGCTCCTCGCGGCTCAGGTCAACTGCCGTCATCAACGTGCTCCGGCCGGTTCGAGGAGGGCCACCAGCCGGGCGGTGAAGTCCGGATGCCAGCCGACCCGCAGCTCGTCGGCAAGCATGTGATACGACCCCTTGGGAATGAACACCTCTTCGAGGCCGGTGCGGATCTGCGCACGCGCCTCGCGGTCCACCCAGCGATAAATCAGCTTGGCCTCACGCTTCATCTCCTCCTCGGTTGCTTCGTCACCGAGGTCTTCGCGCATGTCCGCAAAACGCGCCTGCCACTCCTCCACCAGCCTGCGCTCATATCTGCCGAGCTCTCCCACCCGCAGGAGCTTCTCCTCCGACCAGCGTGACCGCTGGCTGAAGGCGCGCACATAGTCCCGCACGGCCAGACGTATTCGTTCGGAGCCGACGCCGATCAGGTCCAGCTGCCTGACGAACATCTTGTCGGCAGACTCGGCAGGCTCAGGATTCAGGTCGGCGATATCGGGGTCGATGGGCAGGCTGTTGGGGCCGAACTGGTGGCGTAGATCGCTGAAGACCTGGTCGAACTCCTCGCCCGTGATGGGCGCACCGCCCGGCGAGCGCATCTGCTCGATCACCCGGTCGTAGAACCAGCCCTCCAGGCGCGTGAGGAAGGGCTTGGCGAGGTCATGTCCCACGACGAGGGCCGCGTGACCAAGCATGGTCTCGCGGACCTCGTCGATCCGGGGAGCGTCACCAATGACGTCGATCCGGGCGAGCAGGGTGCTCTGCCCCGCAGCCCCGTCGGCTTCCAAGCCGTCGAAGGCCGCGAACGCCTTCTGCAGCTTGTCGCTCGAAGACGCCTCACGAGCCGCCCGCAACAAGGTGAGCGCCTTGCCTTCGTCACGGTGCCCGTTCGCCTTGGGCTGCAGGTGATAGCCGGCACTGCCGGGCGGCAGCTCGGCCGTCGTCATCAAAAACAGGTTCGTTTCAGCGAGGTCGATCCGCCCACCCGTAGCCGCCTCACACCAGATCCGCAGTGTCTTCCACAGATCAGGGGCCGAGTCAGTCAGCCGCGTACCTTCTGCTCGCTGCTTGAGCTGAAGCAGCTCTGTCAGCGACCCGGCATGCTTTTCGATGTCATCGGCCGCCTCGACGGCGACGCTCCACTCCAGTCCGCCCACCCACTGCTCGATGCAGAGCTGCAACGCCTTGGCGAACTGGTAGAGGTAGCCGAGGGCTGAAGCAGACGCTTCGAACTGATCATCCTTGGCCGCCATAGCCCCTCCGCCCCTCCTGCCGAACTGGGAGCGATCTTCGCATGCGTGTCACCCTGGGCACATAGGCGGTCTCAGAATCGTGACATCGGCTCGTCCGCCAAGCGCCCGAGCTGGGCTTTCGACATCGCAAGCCCGGTCACTTCAGGTACGGAAGCGGGACAGCCAGCCGCCGTCCTTCTGCTCGGGTACGCCCTGGTCCTGTTGTTGATGTCCTTGCTCGGTTTGCTCGGCTTGGCGTTCGGCGGTGATGGCGCGCTGCTTGCAGTCGTCGCACAGGTCCGGGTGGGTCTCGCGCGGGGCCTCCCACCCGGAGGGCTCGATGGCCTTCCACCGTGCGTCGGTGAACCGGGTGCCGCAGCCGGCGCACACGGGACGGCGGGCCTCACGTTCGGCCCGGTGCTGTGCGGCGATGCGGCGCAGCTCTTCCTGGTGCTCGCGCTGGCGGGCTGCGTACTCGGCCTGCTTCCGGGCGTCGTAAGCTGCGCGGCGTGGGTTGCCGATCGCCTCGATGAGAGTCTGGTTGTGCGGCCGGCCGAAGCGCCGGAAGACCGCTCCAGCCGGGCCGTGCTCCTTCAGCTGCTTCATGCCGGTGGCCACGATGGGCAGCTTGCCGTCGTACATGTGGAAGCCGCCCTCGTAGTCGTGACCCTGCCAGTGCCGCTGAGTCAGCTCGGCCAGCTGTGCGATGACTGTGTTGGGGTTGCGCGGGCCGATCCGGTTGAAGACGAGCAGCAGCGGCGGGTGCGGCTGGTCGCCGCGGCGGCCGTCGGGCACCCACCAGCGGGTGCGCCACATCGGCCGCTCCTTGCCGTCGACGTCCTTCACCTTCCGCTGGCAGAACCGCATGTACTTGTCGATCTTCGCGGCGAGGACCTGCGCGGACTCGAAGCAGTTGTCGATCTCCACGAACAGCAGCGGCACCCCGTCCTCGGGCGCGGTGATGACGATGTCCGCCTGGGCGCCGCCCTTGCCGGGGTTGGCCCAGGTGCCCGTCGCGGGCAGCGCCACCTCGGTCGCGTACGAAGCGATGGTGCCCAACCCGGCGGGCGCGTCGAAGGCGGCCTGCGCGGCGGCGAAGACGTCGGCCGGCTCGCTGGCGAGCTCGGACAGGTTCGGCTTCGGGCGCAGCAGGGCGAGCACGGCTTCGTTGACCGTCATCGGGTGGGAGGCGCCCGTGCGGCCCGCGCCGCGGGCCGGGTCGCCCATCTCCCCCACCGGCCGCCCCAGCTCGCGAGCGGCAGCCTTCAATCCCATCGGGGTGAGGTTGCGCAGCGTGTCCCCGCCCGAGATCTTCCCGCCGTTCTCCGCCAGGCCGTGCTTGCGCAGATCGGACAGCGCCCCGAGGTGCGAGGCGGTGCGGGCCTGCTTCCGCTCCGAGGGCTTCTCCTTGTCGGTGTGCCGGTAGCTCATGTGCGGGGCCGCGATCTGCTGGATCTGTTCGACCGTCGCGACCTTCAGCACCCCGAGCACGCGCAGCACGTCACCGCGCAGGTTGTTCGACGACCCCGCCGGGTTCTCCTCACGCTTCCCCGCCATCAGCTGCGCTCCTTCCCCGTCGTCTGTCGCGCGCGGCCACCTGCCGAGCGCCGGCCGCGCCCGGCCGCCAAGGGCACCCGGCCCCCGAACCCGATGATCTCCTCCTCTACGGCCATCACTTCAAAGTTCAGGAGTGGATAAGAGGGTTGTGACAACGCGGCGCGCGGCCGTATATGCGTGGTGACCTGGTCTTTCTCCGTCCGGCTCGGTGCCGGGCACCAAAGTGGGTTCCACAGTGGCGTCCCAAGTGCGCACCACAGGAGGCCGGACCGGCTTGCCCGCTGCTGGTCGGGCCCGTGGTCGGGGCGGGCGCGCCGGGCGCCTGCCGGGGGTTGGTGCGTCGTCATCGCAGTGGCTCCTTCGCTTCGGGCCGCCCTGGTGGGCGGTGATCGAGGGAGCAGCGTGCAACCGACCCCCTTGTCCGCGGTCTAACCGGGGTCGGTAGCGGCCGTGGTCAAGGGAAGACGCGGTCGTGGTTGGGGCGGTAGCAGAGGTGGACAAGGGGTCGTGGTCGGGTTCGTGGTCGGGCCGACCAGGTTGGACAAGGGGGCCGGGTTTGACCCTTGCAGCCCCGATTCGCCCCTTTCTCTTGAGCAGGGAGAAATCTCTGGTCTCTGTCCACAGGCCCGCACGCCAACCATGCGATGAGCACGCCGCGAGTCGCGCGGCGGCCATCGTGAGGAGAGCTTCATGCCGTACCTGATCCCGTCCCGCACACCCCTGACGCCCGACCAGGTGGAGCGGGGCTTCGACTACCTCCTGGCGCTCCAGATGGGCGGCGGCGCCGCTGTCGCCGGGCGGGCGGAAGCCGACCCGGAGCTGGCGTTCATCCTGCTGCGGCTCGCAGAGGACATCGTCTGGCCCGTCACGGCCGTGGACGGAGAGGCCGACCTGTGCGCGGACTCCTTCGTCCTGGACGAGGTCGGGTGCGTGCTGCTGTCCGCGCTGCGCGACTGGGTGCGCGACTCCCCCATCACGGCGGTGCCGGGCATCGCCCGCAGCATCATCCGGTTCGTGGTGAGCGTCATCCCGGACCCCGACCACGAGGACACCGCCGACACCTTGGAGGCGCTGCGCGACGCGCGCCTGGCGGTGGCTCACGCGGTGCACTCCGTACCCGGTGCGCACCGCTGACCGCACCACCGCACCACTGCACCGGGTGGGTGCGCACCGGTGCGGTGGTGCGCGCACCACGTCCATCCGGTGCGCACCACCGTCCATCCGGTGCGCCTCCACTCGGTGGGCGGTGCGCGCACCGGTGCGGCCAGCGCGCGGAAGTGGTGCGCACCGGGTGGGCTCGGTGCGGTGGAGTGGGCCCGAGTGGAGACGGTGCGTTTCTCCTTTGACCTGAGCCGAGGTCAAGGAGAAACGCACCGCGTGGATGCGCGGTCCCACTCCCGTCGATGTCGTCCACTTCCACTCGGTGGGCTCCACTCGGTGGAGTGGATGCTGAGCACGGGTGGCGTCCACTCCCCGACGGTGGACTCCACTCGGTGGGTCGGTGCGCACCACCGCACCGGGTGCGCACCATCGGGTCCACTCAGTGGCCGGCCTCCCGGCCGCGGTGCGGTCCGGGTTGTTGTGGCCGGTGCGCCTGCTGGTCGTCCGGGCGCACCGGTTGCGGCGGTTTGGCGTCGTCGCGGCGCACGTAGCGGTTCATCGTGGTGTGGGCCCGGTCGGCCGCCTCGGTGAACGCGTCCTGGAGGTGGCGTAGGCGTTCGGCGGTGAGATCGAGGCCTTCCACGTCCGTGCGGGATTCCCGCAGAGCCCGCAGCGCCTTCAGGTCCATCGCCTCGCGGCGGCCGGGCTCCTGCTCCTGGTCGTCGTGCTCGGGGTCGGCCGGCTCGGGTGCGAGCAGCTGCTCGGGCATCGCTGCCTGCTGGTGGGCGACGACGTCGTACGCCCGGCCCCGCACGGCGGTGGCGGTGGTGGTGGTGCGCAGCTTCTCCCGCACCACCGCGCCGGCGAGGACGGCGCGCTCGTACTGGAGCGGGATGCGGGGTATCTCCCACTCCCCCGTGTCCTGGCCCGGGGGCCGGGGTTCGGCCAGCTCGCCGGGATCGGCTGGGGGTTGCCGGTCCGGGTCGGGAGCGGGAGTGAGTGGGCGGCGTCGGGCGGGGAGGTCGGACAGGGACCACCGGGCGGTGTAGAGGCGGTAGCCGGCCTCCAGGCCGCGTACGGTCTTCGGCTCGGTGATGTCCAGGCAGTGGGTGGATATGGCGGCGGCCACGATCTCCTCATCCAGGCCCGGGTCGCGGCGGCGGCCGCGCAGGACCAGGGCGAGGTGGCGGCGGACTTCGGCGAGCAGGTGCCGGCGGTGGAAGCGGCCGCCCTCGTTCATCACGAACACCGTCGCGGTGACGTCGACGGCCGCCAGGGCGACGTCGACCACGGCCGCGACCCGGGCCCGGATCGCGGCGGCCGCGGCGCGGGCGTGCTCGAGGAGGGAGTTGATGACGTCGGCGGCGACCTTGGAGGTGAGGATCGCGCTCACCTTCCACCAGACACGCAGCTGCGCGAGCGGCCGGGCCGTCTGTTTGCGCGGGCGGGTCTTGCGGGCAGCAATCTGGTTCATCTTGGCGCGGGCCCGCTCGGAGACCACGGGCAGGAACCGCGGCTCGCCGTCGTCGTCGACGGCGGTGACGTACTCGTGCTCCAGCTCGGCCAGGCAGGCGGCAATCTGGTCACTGCGCCGGGAGGTCCAGCGGATCAGCTCGTGCGGCACCCCAGCAATCTCCATCACCGGCCGGCGCCCCGGAGTGACGATGCGCGGCTCGGTCGCCAGCCCCAGCGCCTCGCAGACCTCAGCGGCCACCAGCTCGTTGTAGAGCGCGGAGGCCGCGACCGTGTTCTCGTGCAGGGCCGTGGTGTGGATCGAGCCCCACTTCCCGTCCAGGCGCTGCCCCTTCACCGACAGCAGCACATGGTCATGGAGCAACGGTCGGCCGGAGCGAGCCTCGTAGTGGCGGAAGCGGGCGGCGACCAGGCCGCCGGGCGGCCGGACCCGGTAGATGCCGTCCTTGCCGTACCGAATCACGGCGACCTCGTCCTCGATCCACTCCAGCACCCGCTCGATCGCCCGCTCGTGCGCGGCCTCGATCACCCGCCGGGTCTCCTCATCCCCGAACGCCCACAGGAGGTAGATCGTCGGCTGCGGCCGGAACACGAAGTCGACACCGGTCACCGTCACCCGGCGTCCGAGAGCGCCGGCCCGATACGCCTTCTTCGGGGAGTCGCCCTGGGCGAGCCGGTCGGCCTCGATCCGATCCGCGTACGGGTGCCGGCCCCGCTCGCCGAACAGGTTCCGCAGCTGCGCCTCGGTGACTTCCTCACCCGGCGCGAGTCCGAGCACGGCAAGTCCCCGGCCCATCCAACGCCCGACCGGGACCCCGGCCTGCTCCTGAGCGGCGCGCAGCGGCGTGCGGGCCGGGCGGCGACCGTCGCCGACAACGGTCTCACGGAGGTAGTAGCGGTACATCTGACCGGCCCGGATCACCCTGATATCCACTGTCATGCAGACCACGCCACACGCCTCTGACCTGCAAGAAAAGGCCGATCAGCCCGGCGTCCCGCCAGGCGGGAGCAGCGGCCGAACTTTCTTCACCGGGGCCCGCCGGGCGGGAAGCGGACCCGGGCCGGACGCGAATGTCATCGCTCTCCGGCAGCCCTCGCACCACGGCCCTGGCCCCCGCCCTGCGTCGCGTCATAGGAGTGTGCGTTAATCCGAGCAGCTGCCCAGCCGGCAGGGCAGCGCGGCCCGCATGGGACCTGCCTGTCAGTCGCCGAATGGCGCTACGGCTCGCGGGGAGAGATCGAGGCGAACACGGTGCAGGCGTACAGGGTGGCGCCATCGGCCGGCCCCGTCACGGGCGACATCCACCGCCACCTCCACCACCACCGCGGGCTGGACGAGAGTGACGTCCAGGACGTCGCGCGCACCCCACCCGGCGGTGAAACTGCGGCCCGTCCACGGATGACTGCCCGCCGCTGGTGCCAGGACCTCCGCGAGCGAGACGGCTGCCTCGCGGGTGAGGGGGGTGGTCCGGCCGGTGTAGCGCAGGACGCCCGTGTGATCGTGGCGTCCGAGCAGCAGTGTGCGGGGCGCGTTGGCAGGACCGGTGAAGGCGCCGACGATGGCGTCGGTGGTGGCACGGACCTTGTACTTGCTCCATCCCCGTCGGGCCCCGGGCCGGTACGGCTCCGCCAGTCTTTTGAAGCACAGGCCCTCGAGGCCAGCACTCGTCCAGGTGAGCCACTCGCGGGCGGTTGCCGGGTCGGTGGTCGACGGGCACAGCGTGAACGGCGTGGACAGCCCCGCATCGACGAACAAGCGCTCCAGGGCAGCCCTGCGGCGGGCGTACGGCCAGGCGGCGAGGTCTCTGCCGTCCAGGCGCAGGACGTCGAACACGACCAGGTGCGCTGGCCAAGCACGCGCGGCCGCCAGCGCGCCAGCACCGCTGCGGCGAGCCAGTCGCTGCTGGAGCCGCTCGAACGCGAGACGCCCGGACTCCCACACCACCAGCTCGCCGTCCAGGCCGGTGTCGTCGGGCAGCTGCGCGAGGGTGGCGTCACGGACCTCCGGGAACGCGGCGGTCATGTCGATGCCCTGGCGCGAGCGCAGCAGCACCCTCCCGCCAGACCAGCAGGCGAGCTGGGCACGGTAGCCGTCCCATTTGGGCTCCGCCGCCGACCCGGGCGGCAGGCCGGGGTCGGCCACAGGCGTGGTGAGCATCGGTTCCGGCAGCGTCCACGTCACCGGTGATGCCTTCCACCACTTCCTCTGGCTCTCCCGCGCAGGATGGCGACGAAAGGGGCTAGCCCTCCAGGAAGCCGAGCACACTGTCCGGCCGGCAGACACCACACGCCTTGACTCCCTCCGTGAGAGCCCGCCGGGCTTCGTCCAGGCTGATGCCGCGGGCGCGCTTGCCCTTGTTCCAGCAATCGCCGCAGTGGACCTGGACAGGCGGGCTGTCCCGGTTCAGGCCCTGCTCGAGCAACCAGTCGGGGGGAGGGGGCCGGTCCTGGATGCCCCGCTGCCGCTCCGACTCCCGCTGCTCCGCCAGAGCGATCGCTGCCCGGACCTCGCGGAGGAGCAGCACGAGGTATGCCTCCAGGGTACGAAGTCGAGGCAGGTCAGGCGGCAGATCGGTCACTCCCTCAGCTTGCCCCATAATTCGAACAAGGTTTCTACTGGGGGTATGGTCCAGCACAAGGTCGAGCACCTCACCGGCAGACAGGAGCAGATCCTGCGCTGCATCCGCCTGGCCATCACCGATCTGGGTGACGCCCCCACTGTCGCCGAGATCGCCGCTGCCGTAGGCCTGCGCCCCTCCTCGGTGCACTACCAGCTGCGCGAGCTGGAAACTAAGGGCGCCATCATCCGAGAGCCCGGACAGCCCCGCGGGATCCGGCTCGCATGAACTCTGGCCGCTACCGCCTGACCCTGGTTACCGACGGCCGGCCGATGCTGCAGGGCTGGTGGGAGAGCGAGACCGTGGCACGCGGGAAGTTCTCCGCCTGGGTAGGGCGGCACGGCGACCGGCCCGGCGCACAGATCACCCTCATCGACGAGGAGACGGACAGCGTCTTGGCGCAGTGGCCAGACAGCCAGTGATCGCCTCCAGCCTCCAGCGCCTCTCCCCCGTTCAGTACCTGTTTTCGATCCCCGGTTTTGAGTAGCTTTGGACCCTAGGCTGGTTGGGTGTCCAAGGGCGCCGGGGAGGCCGGGGAACGGGTGTGTGGGGGCTGCGGTGGACGGCTGCGGCCGGACGCACGACTCGCTGCTGTGTACTGCTCGGCGGCATGTCGTGCCAGGCAGTGGCGCCGTGAGGGCCGGTTGCGCAAGCGGGTGGCCGCCGAGTTGAGTGGTACCGGCCGGGTCGAGTGTCCTGAGTGCGGGGTGATTTGGGTGGCCGGGGTGGACCGCCGTTCGAACGCGGTCTACTGCTCTCGCCGGTGCGTCACGAGGGCCTGGAGGGCCCGGAAGGAAACGTTCGGCGAACGGTCACAGTGACCGCATCGCGAACGCATCTGGATCCCAGCTCCGGTCAGAACCCGGTCAATTACGGTCGCTCGTTGTGATCGTCGTATTTACGGTCTGACTCTCGGTCGAGAAGCGAGCCGGGTCTCGCCACGGCCGCTTGGCCGTGCACCGGCCTGCGCTGGGTGGTGAATGCCATGCACGAAGCGATCGAGACGACCGGCAAGGTCGGCAGCGTCAGCGGGAACCGCTATGCGGAGATCGTCGCTGAGCTGCGGAAACTGGTCGAGACGTCCAGCCGCATCCAGTTCAGGATCGGTGACTACGCACTCGAAGTCGAGCCGATGCGTGAGCACGGCGGCTCGGCGCCGGCTGATGAGCTGTTCACGGTGAAGGACTCGCTGTTCCGGCTGGCCGAGGACATCGGACTGTCGTACTCGACGGTGAAAACGGCCAGGTGGACCGCGTCCAGGTGGCCGGAGGACCGCCGGGTTTCGGGGGTGTCGTTCACGGTCCACAGCATCCTGGCGGGCATCGTCGACGACGAGAAGCGCTGGGCCACCATCCTCACCCCGCCCGAGGGCAAGGCCCGGTGGACTCCCGACGAGGCCAAACGCCGCACGGGCCGCCAGGTCGTCAAACCCGTCACCCCGCAGGAGAAGATCACCGCGATCCACACCCTGGCCCGCGACGAGGACGTCGCCGCGGCGGTGACCACGGACTTCCTCAAACGTCCGACGGTCGCGGCGAAACTGCCCGACCAGGAGAAAGTCCGGGTCGTGGAGGAGTTCACCCGCGACGAGTCGGTGGCGGCCACGGCCGCCACCAGCCTGCTGCGCAGGCCGGACATCGCCTTCACGGCGATGGGCGACGACACCGCCCGCCACCAGGTCAACCACGCCCAGATCGAGCGTGGCCGACAGGCCCGAGAGCACTTCGAGGACACCAGCCCCGTCGCCCCGACCCTGCGCAGCATCGACCGGTCGGTGGAGTTTTTGGACCTGGTCACCGCCTGCCACGCCTTCGTCGCGGCGGCCGGCCGCGTCGTCCCCACCCTGCGGGACCGCCAGCTCGGCGACGACGAACGCACCATCGTCCACGAGAACGTCGCCCGGGTGAGGGCGACGCTGGACTGGATCGAGACCGCGGTCGACACCGGCAAGGTCGACGTCGACGGCGAGCTGGCCCGCCTGCTGCAAGGCGAGTAGGCGATGCCTCGCGCTTCCGAGCGCAGATCACCCGCCGCCCAGCGACACGCCGACACCGTCCGGTTCGTACTCTTCGAGGCCCGCCCGGCCGGTCTGACCTTCAACCAACTGGTCAGATCCAGCGAACTCTCGTCCCACCAGACCCGCTCCGGCCTGGCCTGCCTGCGGGACACCATCGCCGAACGCGGCTGGCCCCCGCTGATCTGGACCCGGGCGGACGGCTACAAGTTCTGCTCGGACCCGGCCGAGCTCCAGGCATACGAGGTCGCAGTCATCCGGGAGAAACTCACCGAGATCCGCCGGTTCATCACCGGCGTCGTCGCCCCGCACGCCGCCCTCCAGCCCAAGGGCCGATGGATCAAGCACCTCAACACCCAGCTCAGCTCGGTCGAGTCCACCCTCGACGTGATCGCCGACTACATCGACGCCTGACCGGCGGGGCCGGCCGCGGAGCGGCCCGCCCCCCCACAGTGCAGGAAGGGGGGGGAAACCCGTGCCGCG
>NZ_JBVJEA010000056.1:12048-12440 GCF_055581985.1 Streptomyces sp. NPDC042336
CACCCCCACACCCCCCGCCCCGCCCCGTCGACCTCCCCCCCCGTTACCGCCCCCTCCCACCCCCCCCCCCCGCCGGGGCCGCCCGGGAAGCGGCCGGCCCCGCCTCTGTCCTGGAAGGGAGGGAAACCCGTTGCCGCGGCGACGCTGCTATCCCTCCGACACCTGGGACGACGAATGGGCTCTGATCGAACCCCTGCTGCCGACACCGGCCTGCGAAACGAAGGCAGGCGGCCGACCCGAGAAGCACCCCCGCCGCGAGATCGTGGACGCGATCCGCTACGTCGTCGACACCGGCTGCAAGTGGCGGGGTGCGACACGAGGTCGCACTGATCAAGTGGCAGACGACAGAAAGGAGTGGATGAAGCCCAGGCCAGTGTCCGTGGCCTGTCCCC
>NZ_JBVJEA010000057.1:0-11645 GCF_055581985.1 Streptomyces sp. NPDC042336
AGAAGCCGTGTTTCCGGCGAATCGCTTCGCTGAGCGCTCGATCTGGCTCCTGGAATTCACCATGAACCACCCAATACCAGAATCAAACGCTCACTAAGAGATCATCTCATTTGGTTGAGTAGGCTGTCGGCTGTGGTGGGGATCATTGAGCGGCTGGTGCCGGACGAGCTGTGGGAACTGTTCCAGCGGGTCGTGCCGGAGGCGCCATCGCGGCCTCAGGGTGGCGGCCGTCGCCGGCACGGCGACCGTGAGGTCCTGGCGGCGATCGTGTTCGTAGCGACATCGGGCTGCACGTGGCAGCAGTTGCCGAAGTCGTCGTTCGGACCGTCCGGAGCGACAGCGCACCGCCGGTTCACCGAGTGGACGAAGGCTCGCATTTGGGCCAAGCTGCACCGCCTGGTCCTTGACGAACTCGGAGCCCGCGGCGACCTGGACTGGTCTCGCTGTGCCATCGACTCGGTGAACATGCGGGCCCTGAAAAAGGGGAGTTGACGGGTCCGAATGCTGTCGACCGGGGCAAGTACGGCTCGAAGATCCACCTGATCACCGAGCAGACCGGTCTGCCCCTGTCTGTCGGCATCTCTGGTGCCAACGTCCATGACAGCCAGGCCCTGATCCCGCTCGTGAAGGGCATACCGCCGGTCCGATCCCGGAGAGGTCCCCGTCGGCGCAAGCCCGGCAAACTGCACGCCGATAAGGGTTACGACTACTCCCACCTGCGGCGATGGCTATCCCAGAGGGGCATCCAGCATCGCATAGCCCGCAAGGGAGTCGAGACCTCGCAGCGGCTCGGTCGGCACCGTTGGACCATTGAACGCACGATGGCCTGGCTCGCCGGATGCCGTCGTCTCCATCGTCGCTACGAGCGCAAAGCCGAGCACTTCCTCGCCTTCACGAGCCTCGCATGCACCCTGATCTGCTACCGAAGGCTCGCCAAATGAGATCACCTCTTAGGGGTGACGAGGCGGCCGTGGGTCGGTGTAGTCCGGTGGCATGAGGTATCCCGATGGGGGTGGCCTGACCGCGGTGGAGCGGGCCCGGCGGGAGCGGGTGCGGTTGCAGGCCGCTGAGATGTTTGTGGCCGGGATAAGGCCGCCGCGGGCGTTACGGGTATCGCGGAAGTCCGCGTATGCCTGGCACGCCGCCTGGCGGGAGGGCGGCGGAGACGCTCTGCGTTCCGAGGGACCCTCGGGGGTGGCGTCGCGGATGAAGCCAGCCTGGCGGGCGTGGCTGGCTCGGACGTTGGAGCAGGGGCCGGACGCGCACGGCTGGGCGGAGGACCAGCGGTGGACGCTCGCGAAGGTCTGGTGCTCATCGCCCGTCGCTTCCATGTGCGCTTCAGCCGGCCGTAGCTGTCCCGGATCCTGCGGCAGATGCGCTTTTCCGTCCAGGTGCCCGTGCACCGCGCCGCCGAACGGGACGAGGAGCAGGTACGCGCGTGGCGGGAGGAGACCTGGGCGCGGGTGGAAAGAAGGTGAGGGAGCAGGACGCGTGGCTGGTGTTCGAGGACGAGTCGGGCCAGGCACTCCGCCCGCCCAAGGCACCGTACCTGGTCCCGTATCGGAGTGCCGCCGCATCGGGGAACTGTCTGCGGCCGTACGTGCCGTTTTGGCCGACGGCATCGAAAAGGGCTCCGTCCGCATGCCCGCGCTGGGCGGCGCGTTCCACGGCGGCTCTGTGCTGAGCTCATACTTCTTCCGCGAGCGGCTGATCATCTCGCGTCCTGGCGCGAGATCGCGGAGCAGGGCGGGCTGAGGTCAGGAGTGTGCTGGTTGGATCGTGTTCAGGCCGGTGAGCGGGAGGATGACGCGCTCGGGGATGTCCGCGGGCCAGGGGTAGGAGGGGGAGACGATGCGCTGGTGGGCCAGGCCGTGCAGGCCGGCCCGGAGCGCCGTCGCGTCGGCGGGTACGTCGGCACTGGTGACGACTCCGGCAGCGACGCAGTCATCGAGGACTTCGACGAGTATCAGCATGGACGCGGCGCCGAGCCTGGCGAGGTCGGTCCCGGTCGGTGAGTTGTCTGCGAGTGCCGGTGTCCACAGGCCGCCGAACATCGTGCGGTAGCGCTGGGGGTGGCGTACGGCGAAGTCGAGGTAGGTCTCGCAGACGGCCAGCAGGCGTCGCCGCGGGTCGTCACCGGCCTGGTCGACCGCCGCGCGCAGCACTGCCTCGAGGCCGGCGAACTCTCGCTGTAGAGCGGCCAGCATGACGGCTGGCTGGTCGGGGAAGTGCAGGTAGATCGAGGGGGTGGCGATACCGACCCGGCGTGCGATCGAGCGCAGGGTGACGACGTGCTGGCCGCCGGTCTCGTCGAGCAGGGCCACCGCCGCGTCGATGATCTCCTCGCGCAGGTGCCCGCCCTCGCCGCGGCGGTTGGGGGTACGGACCCGGGTCGGCTTCGCGGGGGCCGGCTGCGCTACTGACGTGGTTCTCTTCACCTCGCCACCTCTCCTCATGAGTCGACGGTTACCGATTCCTCTGCTCCCCGCGGTGCGCCGGCTTGTGAAGGGCCAGCGCGCCGCGGGGCAGGGGCCCTGCCGCTTCGGCTGTATCGCCAGTGGCGTCTGGTGTTACTTGTCCTTGTGGTTCGTGCAGTCGCTGTCAGCCTCCTCGGCGGTGGTCTTGAGTCGGTTGACCCAGTCGACGAGACCGGTTTCGAGGGCCGCCTGGTTGCCGGGTATGTCGGCCTCGGCGGGGGCACCGCCCAGGACTCCTCGGTGGTGGCCAGTACGCCGCCCCTGACCTTCTGGAACGTGAACAGGTGCACGCCGTCGATGCCGTTGACGGGTGCGGCCCAGGCGGTGCACCGGTTCCGGTCGACCTGGGTCACCGTGGAGGTCACCTTCATGCCCTGCGGGGACCAGTCGAAGACCGTGCCCGGTCGCAGCGGTCCCGATGTCTTCTTCTGGGCCGGGGTGATCTCGGGGCTCCAGGCGTCCCACGCGTCGATGTCGGTGTGCAGGTCCCAGATCGTGTGCACGGGCGCCTTGATCACGACGCTGGCGCGGGCGATGACCGGCGCGTCCTGGTCGACGGTGGCGCCCTGGCATTCCTGGAGGGTCCGCGTACTGGTACCGGGCCGGGCCTCGTGCGCGGAGGCCAGGGCCAGTGCGGACAGGGCCGTCGCCGTGGCGATCGCGGTGACGGCCAGTGTCCGCAGGCCACGGTGTCGCGTGTTCATCGGGTTGGTGCCTTCTTGGCGGTGGGCGCTGCTCAGTGGTGGTGTGTGCTGTTGCGCTTGGTGGCAGGTCGGGCGGGTTCAGCGCAGGTTCAGGCGGCGGCGTTCGAGGAGGGTGGCGAGGGCGTAGGCGCCGCCGCCGGTGAGGGTGAGGACCCAGTAGAAGCCCGGGTTGCCGAGAAGGAGGGCGGCGGTGGAGGTGAGGGCGAGCCAGGTGCCGAGGGCGTAGTGGAGCGTGTTGCGGCGGACGGCTCCCTCGGCGACGTAGATGAGGCCGACGACGAAGCCGGAACCGGTGGGCCAGAGTAGGGTCTGGACGTCGGGGTGGTCCACGGCGGCGGCGAGGCCGGTGATGGCGAGGAAGAGCGCGGCGAACGCGGTGACCCAAAGGGCTCCGAGGAGTTGTCCGGTGCGGACGGCGTCCGGGTCGGTGGTGGCCCGCTGTGCGCGCAGGGCGGCGCGGGTGGCCTGGACGGTGCCGACGGCGAGTCCGGCGCCGAGCAGGGTCATCGGCAGCCAGCCGGGGAGGTCGAGGACGGGGTGGTCGCCCTGGGAGAGGGCGGCGGAGCCGTGACCGAGGAGGTAGGCGAGGCCGAAACTGATGTAGGTGGCGAGGTTGTCGACGTCGCCAGTCGTGGTGCGGGCCGTAGCGTTCGGCTCGACGGGGGCTGGGGCGACGTTGGCGGCGAGGGACATGACGGTTGCCTCCGGGGGCGTGTGGGTGGAGCGGGGGCGGGCGGCGCGCGTGTGTGGAGCTGAAGCAGTGCTGAAGGGCCGGTGGAGCTGGGGCCTCGCTGTGGGTGTCACATCTCGGGGACGATGACGACCTTGCCGGCGACGGTGCGGGACTCGGCGAGTCGCAGGGCCTCGACGGTGTCGGCCAGGGAGAACTCCGCGGCGATCTGCGGGACGAGGGAGCCGTCGACGACCAGCCGCAGGACCTGGGTGAGGTCCTCGGTCATCCGCTGCTGCCAGGTCTTCTGGCAGCGGCGCTTGCCGGCCCAGAGGTTGTAGAAGTGGGCGCTCCTGCCGTTGGGCAGGGCGTTCCAGGCGTTGAGGCGGGCGAACAGCTTCAGCACGGGGAGCTGGGAGCTGCCCTCCTCGTTCTTGGAGGCGGCGGTGCCGTAGGAGACGAGGGTGCCGCCGCGGCGCAGGAGCCGCCAGGAGTCCTCGACGGCCGCACCGCCGACGTGGTCGAAGACCGCGTCCACGCCGTCGGGGGCGATCTCGCGGATGCGGGCGTACATGTCGGGGTCGCGGTAGTCGACCGGGGCGACACCGAGCCTCCGCAGCGTATCGTGGTGACGGGGCGCGGCAGTGCCGATGACGGTGATACCCGCGTGCGCCGCGAGCTGGACGAGGGTGGAGCCGACGCCGCCGTTGGCGCCGAGGACGACGATGGTCTGGCCGGTGCGGACCTTGGCGGTGCGGTGGAGCATCTGCCAGGCGGTGACGCCGTTGACGATGACGGTCTCGGCGGCGGCTGCGTCGATGCCGTCGGGTACGGGCATCAGGTCGGCGGCGTCGACGAGCAGGTGACTGGCCCAGGCGCCGACTTTGGTGATCGCGGCGAACCGGCGTCCGATCAGTGCGGCGTCGGTTTCCGGGCCGACGGCGGTGACGGTGCCGACCAGGTCGTAGCCCGGGACGAAGGGGAAGGGTGGCTGGTCGTAGTACTTGCCGCGACGCATCTGCTGTTCGGCGAAGCAGACACCGGTCGCCTCCATCCGCAGCACCACCTGCCCCTTGCCCGGCGCCGGCAGCTCACGGTTCCGCAGCTCCAGCCCTTCGGGCTCCACCTTGCCGGGCAGGACGATCTCGGTCGCGGTGACGGTGGTGGTGCCGCTCATGGCGTACTCCTTGGTTTCCCGCTGCTTGTTTACACACGTAAGGCTATAGGTGTTAGGTCAAGCGCGGCAAGGGGTTACGGCAATAACCTTACGGCCGTAAGTTCGCGTCGGGGGGGGGCGAAGGGGACGTGACCGGTGCGACCCGGTCTCGCCCTCTTGCCCGAGCCCGCTTCTCAGGGGTGTGCCGGGTGCCCTGGAGGCAGGTCGGTGGGGGTGGCGCCGGGCGGGCCGAGGATAATGTCGCCCATCTCCGCGCCCACCGCGTTGAACAGCTCCACGTCGAGCGCGGTCGCCTCGGTCGCGAGGTGCAGTGGGGTGGCGGTGCGGGCGATCAGTTCCGCGAAACCGGCGGGCGAGGAGATGTTGAGGGCACGGGTCCCGTCCGGGCCGGATGCGATGGCGTGCGGCATGTGCAGGGGGATGGTGTAGAAGTCGCCCGAGCGCAGAGTCACCTTGTCCTCGCCCGCCCATACGGTCAGCGATCCGGAGGAGACCCAGAGCTGCTCCTCGTACCGGGTGCGGGCGTGCAGCGGCGTGGTGGCACCGGCGGGCATGAAGGAGTCCGACACGTCGTAATGGCCGCCGGTCTCCTCGGCCGACGTCAGGATGGATATCCGCAGTTACTGGCCGAGCGCGTACTGCCGATCGGGATGCGCCGGATTGATGGACAGGGACGGGAAGTGACTCATTGGTCGCCCTTCGGGGTTTTGGGTGGGCGGACGGGCCGGGCATCCGAGCCTGGCCCGCCCTTGAGTCCGGACGTCCGGCGGTGATCGTGGAACGGGGTCGTGCGGCCTGCCGCATACGACTGAGCCGGCCGGCGGTGCACGTCACCGTCCGGCTGCTCGTCGTCGGCCCGGATGTCCGGCCGGGGGCTCTAGGCGACCTGGAGCTGCCGGAGCATGTGCAGGCCGTCCGCGTTGAGCCAGTACTCGACGAACCAGCCGTCCCGTATACGGAGAGTGTCGGTTCCGGTGAAGGTCACCACGGTCCCGGCCGGAGCCTTGGCGCCGGGGAAGCTGCCGTCATAAGTACCTGTGGCCGTCCAGCGCACCGACAGATGGTCGCCGTCGAACAGCGGCGGAACCTCGATGGCGAACTTCAGATCCGGGGTGTGCGACCGGTCGGCGCGGACGAACTCCGCCAGTTCCTGGGCACGGCGGATGGCACGGCTGTCACTGCCGTCGATCATGTCGCTGTGCACCTGGAAGTCGTCCGAGGCGACCTCGGGGGCGAGGGACAGGTCACCGTTCCAGAGCTGAAGCCAGGCCTCGAACAGGGACTTGGCGTCCGGGGTGCGGTCGGCGGCCATAGGAGTTCCTCTCGTAGTGCGCGTAAGTAACCAGAAGGGCGGGGTCAGCAACCGGTGCGGGCTTCGGCGGCGGCCTTGAGGTCCCGCACCCAGACCTCCAGGCCCGCGCCGAGCGCCTGGGCCGAAAGGTCGACGTCGGCCTCGGCCTGGTCGCCGGTCCAGGTCTCCTCGGTACGGACAAGGGTGCCGCCCTTGACCTTGGTGAAGGTCCACACGTGGACGCCCTCGTCGATGTGGATCCCCCCGCCGGTCGCAGGCCCGGCCCAGCGGGCACAGTTGTCGCGCTGGAGCTGCTGGACGGTGGAGGTGACCGCCAGGGTGGTGGCGGGCGTCGCGGGGGTGGCGGGCACCGGAGTGGTCCACCGGAAGACCGAACCGGCCCGCAGAGGACCGGAGCTGAGCCGCTCACTGGTGAGGACGGCATCCTGCCAGGCGGGCCAGCGCTCCACGTCCGTCTGGGTCCTGAAGACGGTGCTCAGCGGGGCGTGGATCAGGATCTCGGTTCCGTAGCGCACGCGGGCGTCGGGGTCGGTGCCCTGCCCGCGGCATTCGACGACGCCGTCGCGGCCGTGGTGACGCTCTGCGTGCGCCGGGCCGGAGTCGGCCTGGGCCGACGTGGCGGTGGCCGCGAGCACGCCGCCGGCAGCGGCGAGGGAGAGGGTGAGCGCCGCGAAGCGCGTGCCAAGGCGGGAGCGGGTGGGGGATTGGAGCGTGCCGGAGCCGGTGTACGGCGGCGACGGCGACCTGGTCGGGTTCCTTTGACGGGCCCCGCGCGCGTCGACCGGCCGCAACTGCCGGACGACGCGCGATCCTAACGCGGCGTTGTCCTTGTGGTCCGCGTCTCCCGATCTCGAACTTACGACAGTAAGGCTACGTGTGTAAAGCGATGGTAGGCAAGAGGTTATGCCGATAAACTTTTGCGCGTAAGGTTACGAGGATGAAAGAGACCGACGTGACGAGCCAGGACACATCGAAGCGCGCCGGACGTGTACGTAACCGGCGCGGCGAGGGCGGCCGCCTGCGGGAGGACATCGTCGACGCCGCCGCCGCACTGCTGGACGAGACCGGCGACGAACGGACCATCACCTTGCGGTCCGTCGCTCGCAAGGTCGGCATCGCCGCCCCGTCGATCTATCCGCACTTCCCCGACCAGCCGGCCATCATGCTGGCCGTCGTGCGCCAAGAGTTCGCCGCCCTCGAAACCCACCTGCGCGCCGCCCTGGACGGGGCCGACGACGATCCGCGGGACCGGCTGTACACCCTGTGCCGCGCCTACCTCGGCTACGCGCAGGACCACCCCGCGCGCTACCGCACCATGTTCGGCGGCCTGTGGATGCCGACCCTGGGTGACAGCTCACTGACAGAGGAAGAGCTCACCACACTCGGCGCAGCCGCCATGCAGCTCCTCGCCGAAGTCCTCGCCGAATGTGTCGCCTCGGGACAGTCATCGGTCGCCGATCCATACCTGGACGCCGTCACCCTCTGGGTCTGCCTGCACGGCCTCGCCCACCAGCACGCCGCCATTCGCATCTTCCCGTGGCCTGAGGCGAGCATCGCCGACGCCATCATCACGAGGGTCGCCAAGCTGAACGAGGCATGACCATCGTGGCTGTGGCTGTGGCTGTGGCTGTGGCTGCGGCCGGGCGACTGGGCCGCCCCCGGCCACCGCCCGCAACCGCAGGGCTTCCCGCGCCGACGGCGAGCCTGACGCCCGTCTTCCAGGTACCCCCGAGCTGGCGCGGCTCGGGGATGATGGAGCGGCTGACCGCGGCCCGCATCGAACTGACCCGCCCCGATTTCCGCGGCGCGCCCGCGGCGCTCGCCCTGGCTGAGCAGATCGAGGGCTTCAGTGCCCTCTCCCCGGCCCGCCGGCTCGGCGCCGCGAACCCGCTCGCGATCGAAGCCTGACGGCTACCGGCCGAGCGCGGCCAGGACCACGGCTTCCTTCTCCGGTGTGATCCCGTGCTCGGCCCAGCGCGGATGTTCCACGGGCGTGCCGCCGTCCCGGAGCCACGTCCAGGTGTCGGCGACGGTGTCCGCCAGGGGCCGGCACACCAGCCCAGCTGCCTGCGCTCGCGTTGACTCGATCTTCCACACGCCGGCGTGCGTGCGCCACAACGGCAGCTCGGTCCACTGCTTCACGCCCTGGTCCAGGAGCAGCTTGTCCGGCGCCCAAGCCAGTTGAGCGTCTCCGCCGACGACAAGCACGCAGGCGGTGAGGAGGTCGCTCATCGTGTCGCGGCCGATCGGCGCCACGCAGTTGTACGCCCCGCCCGTCTCGGCGGCGGCCTGATCGAGCGCGAATGCAGCCACGTCTCGCACGTCGATGGGCTGGACGGGCTTGTCCGGCGCGCCCGGAGTGAGCATCCGACCGCCGCGGGCGGCGCGACTGAGCCACCACAGGAGCCGACCGACATACTCGCCGGGTCCGAGGATGAGCCTGGCCGGAGGATCACGGCCCGGTCGTCACCGAACGCCGTGGCGGTCGCCCGTTCGGCGCCCGCCTTCTGCCTACCGTAGTACCAGTCCGGCCCGTCCCAGTCGTCCGGGAGCCGACCGTAGTCCACGTCGGCGTCCGGCGGGCAGTCCAGGACTTCCGAGTCCTCGGTCAGCGGATCGTTCGGCCAGCCCCGGTAGGCGTTCACGGTGGAGACATAGACGTACCGGCCGGCGACCGGCTCGAGTGCGCGGGCGCCAGCGAGGACGTCGCGCGGCGCCATCTCGGACGCCGAGGTGTCCACCACGGCGTCCCACGGCCCTTCACTGGCCAACCGCGCCAGGTCCGCGGCGACGGTACGGTCACCGCGTACCGTCTGGGCGCCCTCCGGCACGGTCCCGCACCGGCCGCGGTTGAAGACGGTCACCTCCCACCCGCGAGCGAGCGCATCCTGCGCAACTGCACGGCCGAGGAACCATCTTCCGCCAAGTACGAGGACTCTCATGGCCGTGACCCTGCCGGAAGGTGAGACCGCAGGCCAGTGCCCCTCTCCCGACCCGGGGTCAGGCCAGACGCCAGGAGCGCAGCCGCTCGGCGATACCGTACGAGTCCAGGCGCAGCGCGCGGATGTCAGCGATCAGCTCGCGCCACAACTCGAACTTCGTGTTCACCTGCTCCTCGTGCATGGACTGGTAGGCGAGAGCCACGGTGTACCCGTACAGCTCGTTGCGGGTCGGCAGCGGCCGCAGTATCACGCACTCCTCCAGCATCACCGCCGCCCGCCAGAAAGCGTCAGGGCGGTGCTGGTCGTGTCGGGGCGGGTCGACCTTGTGGCGGGCCGCCAACCCGACGAACACGGAGTAGTCGTTGACCGCGAGGTCATCCAGCAGTTACTCCTGACGCTCCAGGAACCACCGGTAGTCGACGTAATACTCGGCAGGCACAGGTCAGGCCGCCCGCGGGGCGCGCGCCACCTGCTCGGGACCGCCGTATTCGGCATCGAATGCGGCGACGGTCTCCGGGTCGGAGATCACCCGGCGGAACGTCTCGGCGCCCTTGGCCAGCGCGCGCTCGTGCTGCTTCTCTTCCGCCACCTGAGTGAGGTAGGTCTCCAGGGGAAGTCCAACGTCGTCAGCCAGAGCCTGCAGCGTGGCCACAGTGCTGTCGTCGATTTCGATGCCAGCCATGCATCGAGTATGCCGTGCGGGAGCGAGTGAGTACCAGCCCCTCGAGAATTTGGTCTTGACCTGTGCGTTTACGGTTCAACCGTGAACGGGTGCTCGAAGAGATCACAGCCGCACGGCGGTCCAGCGGGTCATTCTTGCTGGCCCCGTCGGGCTGGTGGTTGCCGTGTTGCCTTGGGCGAGCGGGACAGGGATCGGCGTTGCTCGGCGGCGTACGCCGGCGGTGAGAGGGGTCGGAGTCTACGAGCGGCCCCTTGACCAGGGCGCAACGGTACCCAGGGCCGCCCCTGCCTTACCCGGCCTGTCAACGCGCAAGGCACTGCGAGACTACCTTCACTCTCCGGTTGGTGCCGCTGGGAAAGTCCGGAGGAGTGAGGGGCCCGTGCCGGCGAGTGACCTGGCGAGCGGTCTCAGTTGTGTCCCAGAGGTCACAAGGCGTGACACGACGTGGCAGGGTTGAGATCTGCTCAGTCGTGCCTCAGCTGACCCGGACGCACCGCGTCCTCATCGGCATGGTCGTCTTCGGTGCCGTCATCATCGCCGACATCGGCTTCGCGGGGTCGTACGCGGCGGTGCGCGAACTGGCCCTGAAGAAGGGCTTCGGGAACTTCAGCTACGTCTTCCCGATCGGCATCGACGCGGGCATCTGCGTGCTGCTCGCCCTCGACCTGCTGCTGACCTGGATCCGCATCCCCTTCCCGCTGCTGCGCCAGACGGCGTGGCTGCTGACGGCGGCGACGATCGCGTTCAACGGCGCGGCGGCCTGGCCCGACCCGCTGGGCGTGGGCATGCACGGCGTGATCCCGATCCTGTTCGTGGTGTCGGTGGAGGCCGCCCGGCACGCGATCGGCCGGATCGCCGACATCACCGCCGACAAGCACATGGAGGGCGTCCGCCTCACCCGCTGGCTGCTCTCACCGGTGCCGACGTTCCTGCTGTGGCGCCGCATGAAGCTGTGGGAGCTGCGCTCCTACGAGCAGGTCATCAAGCTGGAGCAGGAGCGGCTGGTCTACCAGGCCCGGCTGCGCTCCCGCTTCGGCCGCGCCTGGCGCCGCAAGGCGCCCGTGGAGTCCCTGATGCCGCTGCGACTGGCCCGCTACGGCGTCCCCCTCGCCCAGACCGCCCCCTCCGGCCTGGCGGCCGCGGGCATCGAGGAACCCGCGGCCCTCTTCACCGTCGAACGAATCCCGGTACGCGCCGACGAGGCCGGTGACACCACGCCCAACGCAGCACTGGACGACGGGCCGACGCCGGCGGAGATCGCGCAGGCACGTCCGGCACAGGTGGCGGTGCCGCAGCGGCCGGGCGGCGCAGCGGTCGGCTCCGGAAAGGACGCTGAACGCTTCGCCGACGCTTACCAGACGTTCCTTGCGCGCTACCGGTTCGAGCCGACCCCGCTGCAGTGGGCTTGCTGCGGGACGTGTACGGCATCACGACAGCGGCAGGCAACCCCCTCACCGAGGATCAGGGGGCCTTGACCCCGAATTCTGGACACGGGTTATGCAGCTTGTGCCAGCGTAGTTGGTGTGAGTTGGAGGGCGTCCTCGAAGGCGATCGGTGATCGTTGTCCGAGGCGGGAGTGTCGGCGTCGGGTGTTGTAGCGGTGGAGCCATCGGAAGGCGTCGAGTCGGGCCTCGCGCTCGTTGGGCCAGCTCTTTCGTCCTTGCAGGGTCTCGCGTTTGAA
>NZ_JBVJEA010000058.1:0-11608 GCF_055581985.1 Streptomyces sp. NPDC042336
GTCAGCGTCCGGCCGCCGCATTCCACGGCCACCGCGTCCGGTGTCCGTTGGGCCTGCTCGGTGATGAGCTGGGGCAGCGACGCCCCGCGCAGAGTACGCGTTGCCCCCTGCCAGCCCGACAGGATCCGCTCCCGCTCGACCTCCTCCAACACCTCCACCTCGGAAACCCGGGAGCCGTTCCCACTGGCCACGACCCACTCCAGCACCTTCACCATCCGCTGCACGAGCGATTCGGCGGTCGACCGGTCGAAGACGTCGGTGCTGTACTGGAGGGCGCCGCGCAGACCGCCCGGCGTGCCGGTCGTGCTGTGGGACTCGGCGAAGGAGAAACCCAGGTCGAACTTGACCCGGTGGGTCTCCACGGGTTCGTGGTGCACCGTCAGGCCGGGGAGCTTGGCGATCTCGTCGAGAGCCTCCACCGGACCGGCGTTGTTGAGGTTCAGCATCGTCTGGAAGAGGGGATGCCGGGACAGCGAGCGTTCCGGGTTGACGGCCTCGACCAGCCGCTCGAACGGCATGTCCTGGTGGGCGTAGGCGGCGAGGTCGGCCGCCCGCACCCGCTCCAGCAGCTCCGCGAAGGTGGGGTCCCCGGAGACGTCCGTGCGCAGCACCAGCGTGTTCACGAAGAAGCCGACCAGGTCGTCCAGCGCGTCGTCGGTGCGGCCGGCGATCGGGGTGCCCAGCGGGATGTCCGTGCCCGCGCCCAGCCGGGACAGCAGCGTGGCCAGGCTCGCCTGGAGCACCATGAACAGGCTCGTGCGGCTGTCACGGGCCACGCGGGTCAGACGGTCGTGGAGTTCCGGCGGCAGCTCGAAGGTGACGACGTCACCGCGATGGGAGGCCACGGCCGGCCTGGGGCGGTCGAAGGGCAGGGACAGTTCCTGGGGAAGGCCCGCCAGCGTCTTCCCCCAGTAGTCGAGTTGCCGGCCGGCCTCGCTGTCCGGGTCGTCCTCGGAGCCCAGGACGACCTGCTGCCAGATGCTGTAGTCGGCGTACTGCACCGGCAGCGGTGCCCACTGCGGGGCAGCACCCCGCACCCGGGCCGCGTACGCCGCCGTCAGGTCACGGGCCAGCGGGGCCCGGGACCATGCGTCGGTCGCCACGTGGTGGGTGAGGAGCAGCAGGACGTGCTCGTCGTCGTCGACCTCGAACAGGGTGGCCCGCAGGGGCGGTTCGCAGGCCAGGTCGAAGGCGTGGCCCGCAGCCTCGGAGAGATCGGCGGCCAGTCGGGTGGCGTCGCTGGACACGACGGCGAGGTACGGACGCACCTCGTCGAGCACGACCTGATGGGGTCCCTCGGCGTCCTCGGCGAGGACCGTGCGGAGGGTTTCGTGCCGTGCGGTCAGGTCGGCGAGGGCGTTCTCCAGCGCCGCACGGTCGAGGGTCCCGGACAGGCGGAGGGCGACGGGGGAGTTGTAGGCGGCGCTGGGGCCCTCGAAGCGGTGCAGGAACCACAGCCGGCGCTGGGCGTGGGACAGGGGCAGTCGCTCGGGACGCGGGAGCACGGCGGTGACCGGCGTGCGTGCGGCGCCGTTGCCGGTGTCGAGGGCTCCGGACAGCCCGGCCACGGTGGGGGTCTCGAAGAGCTGCCGGATGGCCATCTCGGCACCGAGCGCCGAGCGGATACGGCTGACGAGTTTGGTGGCGAGCAGGGAGTGGCCGCCCAGGGCGAAGAAGTCGTCGTCGATGGTGACCGAGCCGACGCCGAGCACCTCCGCGAAGAGGGTGCACAGAATGTCCTCGCGGGGGGAGCGCGGAGCCCGCCCGCCACCCGCCTGCGGCCCGTAGTCGGGGGCGGGCAGGGCGCGGCGGTCCAGCTTGCCGTTCGGTGTGAGCGGGAAGGAGTCCAGGACCACGAAGGCGGACGGCACCATGTAGTCGGGGAGCCGGTCGGTGGCCAGGGCACGCAGGGATTCGGCCGCCACGGAGGCGCCGGCGGTCGCCGCGTAGGCGACGAGTCGCTTGTCGCCGGGCTGGTCCTCGCGGAGCAGGACGGCGGCCTGGGTGACGCCCTCGTGACCGGCGAGGACGGCCTCGATCTCACCCAGTTCGATGCGGTAGCCGCGCAGCTTGACCTGGCCGTCGCCGCGACCCACGAACTCCAGCCGGCCGTCGTGGTTCCAGCGCAGCACGTCGCCGGTCCGGTACATGCGGGAGCCGGGCGGACCGAAGGGGTTGGCGACGAACCGCTCGGAGGTGAGGCCCGCGCGCCGCCAGTAGCCGCGGGCGAGCCCCGTGCCGGCGATGTAGGCCTCGCCGGGGACGCCGGGCGGGACCGGCCGCAGCCCGCTGTCGAGGACGTACACCTGGGTGTTCCAGAAGGGCCGGCCCACGGGGACCGGTCCGGCAGGTGCGGGCGCCCCGGCGGGGATGCGGTACTGGACGCTGTTGACGGTGGCCTCGGTGGCTCCGTACACGTTGAGGACGTCGGCGTCGGGGCGGCGGGCCCGCCAGCGGTCGGCGACCTCGCCGAGCAGGAGTTCACCACCCAGCATGATCAGCTCGCTGGGGGAGGCCTCGGCGGGCAGGGCCTCAAGCAGGGCGAGCACACTGGGGGTGCCCTTGAGGAAGGTGGCTCCGGGACCCTCGGCGGCCCGCTCGTCGAGGTCGGCGACGCGCACCAGGCCGCCGGAGACGAGGGTCGTGTAGAGGGCGGTGACGGTGAGGTCGAAGCTGATCGGCGAGTGCAGCAGCGAGGTGCCCGTCATCGCCGGGTAGGCGTTGCGGGCCCACTGGAGATAGGCGCCGAGCGAGCGGTGCTCGATGACGACGCCCTTGGGCCGCCCGGTGGAACCCGAGGTGTAGATCACGTACGCGGGGAGGCCGGGCGGTACCGGCACGGTGGGCGCGGTGGAGGGCCGGGCGGCGAGATCCCCGGTGTGGGCCGGGTCGTCCAGGAGGAGGCGCGGCGCACCCGAGTCGGGGAGGCCGGGGGCGAGTTCGCGGGTGGTGAGCAGCAGCGCGGGCTCGGTGTCCTCCAGCATGAACGCGATGCGCTCCGCCGGGTAGTCGGGGTCCACGGGCAGGTAGGCCGCGCCCGTCTTGAGGACGGCGAGCAGGGCGACGACGGTGTCGCAGTTCCGGGGCAGCGCGATCGCAACGAACCGCTCGGGCGCCGCGCCGTGCTCGGCCAGCAGGTGGGCCAGGCGGCTGGAGCGGGCGTCGAGTTCGGCGTACGTCAGGGTGCGGTCGGCGCTCGTGACGGCCGGGGCCTGCGGGGTGCGGTCCGCCTGGGCCCGGAACAGATCGAGGACCGTGGCGTCCGGGACGTCGTGCGCGGTGTCGTTCCACTCCCGCAGCACACTGTCGCGTTCCCGGTCGGTGAGCAGGTCGAGGCGCCCGACGGGCTGCTCCGGGTCGGTGACGAGGGCGCGCAGGACACGGACGAAGCGGTCCAGGATCCGCTGGGCGGAGGCCGCGTCGAAGAGGTCGGGACGATGGTTGAGCCGGAACGTCATGCTGTCGCGGGCGGCAGCGATCAGCAGCAGCGGGTAGTGGGTGGCCTCTCGGTTCTTGCCGGGGGCCAGGCTGATGGCGGCGCCGATGCCGGTGCCCGCGGTGCCCGAACGGTTGACGGGATAGTTCTGGAACACCATGGAGGTGTCGAAGAGTTCGCCGTGCCCCACGGTGCGCTGGATCTCCGCCAGACCGAGGTGCTGGTGCGGGGTCAGTGCGGCCTGCTCTCGCTGGACGCGGGCGACGAGCCCGGCGAGCGGTTCGGCGGCCCGCAGCCGCACTCGTGAGGGCAGCGTGTTGATGAACAGGCCCACCATGCGTTCGACGCCGTCGATCTCCGGCGGACGTCCGGAGACGGTGGTGCCGAACACGATGTCGTCCCGTCCCAGGTGCTTGCTGAGGGCGATCGCCCAGGCGCTCTGCACCACGGTGCTGAGGGTGAGGCCCCGGCCGCGTGCCAGCTCGGTGAGCGCCGCGGTCTCCTCCCGGGGCAGCTCGGCCCGGACCTCGGCCCCGGCTACCGCGGCACGGTCGGCGCCGGGTGCGACGAGGGTGGGTTCCACGAGGTCGGCGAACGTGTCGCGCCAGGCGTCGCGGGCGGCGTCGCGGTCCTGGCCCTCCAGCCACGTGAGGTAGTCGCGGTAGGGGCGCACCCTGGGCAGGGCGCTGTCGTCGCCCGCGGCGTCGTACAGCGCGAACAGGTCACCCATGAGGACGGGCAGGGACCAGCCGTCGAGCAGGAGGTGGTGGTTGGTCAGGACGAGGCGGTGCCGGGCGGCGCCGAGCCGCAGCAGGGTGAAGCGCAGCAGTGGCGGCCGCGTCACGTCGAAGCGCGTGGCGCGTTCGGCGGCGATCAGGCCGGCGGCGGCGTCGGCGCGTTCGGCCTCGGGCAGAGTGCTCAGGTCGCGCTCGGTCCACGGCAGCGGCACCTCCCGCATGACCAGCTGCGCCCAGTCGCCGCTCTTGCGCTGCCGGAAGGCGACCCGCAGGTTGGCGTGCCGGGCCAGCAACTTCTCGGCGGCGGTGCGCAGGACCGCGGTGTCCAGCGCGCCGTCGATGTCGAACGACATCTGCACGACATAGGGGTCGAGCTCGCCCTCGTCGTAGACGCTGTGGAAGAGCAGGCCCTCCTGGAGCGGGGCCAGCGGCAGGATGTCCTCGATCTTCCGCGCTGTGCGACTCACTTGCTGGCCTCTTCTTCCTTCTCGAATTCGTGCGGTTCGTCGTCGTCGAAGTCGTCGAACAGGTCGTCCAGTTCCTCCTCGAACGCCTCGATCTCGTCCTGGCCGATGGAGGACAGGGAGACGTCGGAGGGGGTGAGACCGCCCGCGTAGGGGTTCTCGGAGTGCGTGACCAGGGCGCGCAGCGCCTGGAACCACAGTTCGGCCAGCTCGCGTACCTCGTCCTCGTCGAGGATGCCCTCGGCCCAGGTCCAGAACGCGACCAGCTCGGACCCCTCCGGACCGTCCTCCGTACGGGAGTTGAGCTCCAGCGGGTGGGCGAGCGGCAGCTGCGGAGGGTCGCCGGCGACGGCGTCGACGCCGGTGACCGGAGTCCAGTCGGCGGCCCGGTCGCCCTCGGCGGCGGTGAACCGGCCGAGGTAGTTGAACGCCACGTGGGGAGCGGCGAGGCCGTCGAAGCCGGCCGCGGTGGCCGGGTTGAGATGACGGACCAGGCCGTAGCCCATGCCCTTGTCGGGGACGGACCTGAGCTGCTCCTTGATCCGTTTCGCGGCGGAGCCCGCCGCCGACCCGCCCGCGAAGGCACGGGCGAGGTCCACACCGCCCGTGTCGAGGCGCACCGGGTACAGGTTGGTGAACCAGCCGACCGTACGGGACAGGTCGGCGCCCTCCACGAGGTGCTCCTCGCGGCCGTGCCCTTCCAGATCGAGCAGCAGCTCCGGCCCGCCGTGCCGCCAGCGCGCCCAGGCGAGGGCGAACGCGGTGAGCAGCACGTCGTTCACCTCCGCGTGGAAGGCGGCGGGAACGCGGGTCAGGACGGCTTCCGTGACCTCGGCCGGCAGGGTCATGGTCAGCCGGCCGGCCGTGGCCTCGCGATCCCTCGCCGGGTCCAGCGGCCGGCGGCCCGGCGGCGGCCCGGCGGACCGCAGGACGTCCTGCCACCACGCCGCGTCGGCGACCCAGGCGGACTTGACGGCCTCCTCGGTGAGGCGCTGCGACCAGCGGCGCAGCGAGGTGCCCACCGGTTGCAGGGCGGGCTCCCGCCCCGCGGAGAGGGCCTCGTACGCCTCGGCGAGGTCGGGGATGAGGATGCGCCAGGAGACGCCGTCGACGACCAGGTGGTGGATGATCAACAGCAGCAGCCCGGCGCTGTCCCGCCCACGGTCGAACCACACGGCCTGCACGACCCGGCCCTCGCTCAGGTGCAGCCGGTCACGGGCGGCCGCGCCCGCCTCCCGGACGAGGGCGTGGAGACCGGCACCGTCGGCGCCGGAGGCGTCCACCCGCCGGACCAGGGCGCCTGCGTCGACGCTTCCCGGTTCCCGGACCTCCAGCCGCCGCCCCGGAGCCGGCGTGAGACGGGCGCGCAGTGCGTCGTGGTGGTCCAGCAGCGCCTGTACGGCTTCGGTGAGCGCGTCGGCGTCCAGGTCGGCCGGCACGCGCAGCACGGCGGACATGTTGAACGCGTCCAGGTCGTCGGTGCGTGCGAGCAGCCACTGCTTGATCGGTGTCAGGGGTACGTCGCCGATGCCGGCGCCGGGTTCCTCCGTGACGGTGGTGCCGGTCTCGGTGACGACCTCGGCGAGTGCCGCCACGGTCCGGTGCTCGAAGACGTCGCGTACGGACAGTTCGACTCCGGCCCGTCGGGCGCGGCTGACCAGCTGGATCGACATGATGCTGTCGCCGCCGAGGTCGAAGAACCCGTCGTCGACGCCCACCTCGGCGAGGCCCAGGACGTCCGCGAACAGCCCGCACAGCACCTTCTCGCGCTCGGTGCGCGGTGCCGCGGCCACCGCGTCGGTGCCGGGGGCGGGCAGCGCCCGCCGGTCGAGCTTGCCGTTGGCGGTGAGCGGCAGCTCGTCGAGCGGGACGACGAAGGACGGGACCATGTAGTGCGGCAGCTGCTGCTCGAGGTGCGACCGCAGCGTGCGGCCCAGCGCCGGGTCGGCCTCCCGGCCCTCCGGCACCACGTACGCCACGAGCCGGGTCGTGCCGGCGGACTCGTCGCGGGTGACCACGACCGCCGTCTCGACGCTCGGGTGGTCGGCGAGCACGGCCTCGACCTCGCCCGGCTCCACACGGAAACCGCCGATCTTGACCTGGTGGTCGGCGCGGCCCAGGAACTCCAGCTCGCCGCAGTGGTTCCACCGCACGACGTCGCCGGTGCGGTAGAGACGCGCGCCGGGCCGCCCGAACGGTGAGGCGACGAACCGTTCCGCCGTACGGTCGGGGCGGCCGAGGTAGCCGCGGGCCAGCTGAGCGCCTCCGATGTAGAGCTCACCGCGCACCCCCGGCGGCACCGGCCGCAGCCCGGCGTCGAGGACGTACACCGCGGCGTTCCACAGCGGCTGTCCGATGGAGGCGGAGGTGGGCCACTCGTCGATGTCCCCGGGGAGTGTGGCGGTGGTGGCCGCGTGGGTTTCGGCCGGGCCGTAGATGTTGTGGGCCATCCGCCGCCAGCCGCTCGCGCAGAACTCCCTCAGCTCGTGACTGAGCCGGAACTGCTCCCCGCCCTGGAAGAGGTCGGTGAGGGAGTCGAGCCGTTCACCGGTGTCGGCGGCCGCCGCCAGCACGGCGTCGATCACGAGGGTCGGCGCGAACAGTTCGTTGATGCTGTACCTGGCGATCCACCGGGCCAGTTCGTAGGCGTCGTGGCGGACATGCTCCTCCGGGATCACCAGGGTCTTGCCGACGACCAGCGCCTGGAGGATCTCCTGCACCGCGAAGTCGAACGAGACGGCGAGGAACTGGGCCGTGCGGGTGCCGACACCGCCGCAGTACGTTCCGGTGTGCCAGGCGAGCAGGTTGACGAGCGAACTCATCGGCATCACCACGCCCTTGGGCGCGCCGGTGGAGCCCGAGGTGTACACGACATAGGCGGGGTGCCGGAGATCCAGCGGGCGGACCCGGTCCGCGTCGGTCAGGTCGGCGTCCGCGGTCGCGGCCAGTTCCCGGACCGTCTCCGGGGCGTCGAGAACGACAACGCGGGGGCTCGCGTCGCCCAGGAGGGGCCGGGTGGCCACGTCGGTGACGACGACGCGCGGGCCGCAGTCGGTGAGTACCGCGCGGAGCCGCTGCTCGGGGGCCGAGATGTCGAGAGTCAGGTAGGCGGCACCCGCCTTGAGGGCGGCCACCAGGGCCACCACCAGGTCGGCCGACCGGGGGAGGGCGATCGCGACGACGTCCTCGGCGCCCACTCCCGAGGAGGCCAGCAGACGCGCCAGGCGGTTCGCGCGGGCGTTCAGCTCGGCGTAGGAGAGGGTGACGTCGTCACCGAGCACCGCGGTCGCCCGGGGTTCGGCCGCGACCTGCCGCTCGAAGAGCGTCGGCACCGGCAACGCGGGCACGTCGTGAGTGGTGCGGTTCCACTCGTCCACCACACGGCCACGTTCGGCGGGCGACATCACCTCCAGCCGGCCGATGGGCCGCTCCGGGTCGGCGACGGCGCCCTCCAGAACGCGCAGCAGCCGCTCGGCGAACTCCTGCGCGGTGCCGCGGTCGAAGAGGTCGGAGTTGTACTCGACGGCCCCGCCCAGGCCCTCGGGCTCGCCGTGCGGACCGTAGCGCTCGTCGAAGAAGAACGCCAGGTCGAACTTGGCGTGACCGGTCTCCGGCGCGTGCACATCCACCGTGAGGCCGGGCAGCCGCAGGATGTCCAGCGCCTCCTGGTTGTTGTCGAAGCCGAGCAGTACCTGGAAGAGAGGGTGACGGGCCAGCGAGCGGACGGGGCTGAGCACTTCCACGAGCCGCTCGAAGGGCACGTCCTGGTGACCGTAGGCACCGAGGTTGGTCTCCCGGACCCGGCCGACCAGCTCGGCGAACGTCGGATCGCCCGAGGTGTCCGTGCGCAGCACCAGGGTGTTCACGAAGAACCCGACGAGGTCCTCGACGGCCGCGTCGGTGCGGCCTGCCACGGGACTGCCGATCGGGATGTCGGTGCCCACGCCCAGCCGGGTGAGCAGGGTGGCCAGGGCGGCCTGCGTCACCATGAACAGGCTGGTGCCCGTCTGTCTGGCGAACGCGGCCAGCCGTGCGTGCAGGCCGGCGGGCACCTCGAAGGGCACCCGGCCGCCGCGGTGCGACTGCCGTGGCGGGCGGGGCCGGTCGACCGGCAGCTCCAGCTCCTCCGGAAGGTCCGCCAGCGCGGTCTTCCAGTGGGCCAGCTGCCGGGAGATCTCGCTGCCCGGGTCGTCCTCCGAGCCGAGCACCTCCCGCTGCCACAGCGTGTAGTCGGCGTACTGAACGGGAAGCGGCGCCCACGCGGGGGCGTCCCCGCGAGCGCGGGCAGTGTAGGCGAGCGACAGGTCGCGGGCGAGGGGGCCCATCGACCAGCCGTCCCCGGCGATGTGGTGGACCACGAGGACCAGGACCCGCTCCCCGTCGTGCGCGGAGAAGAGCCAGGCCCGGACGGGGAGCTCGGACGTGAGGTCGAAGGGATGGGACGCCGCGGTACGTATCCTGCCCTGCAACTCGCCGGGCGCCACCTCGACCTCGGTCAGTTCCGGCGTCGCGTGGCCGACGGGCAGGACGACCTGCCGCGCGCCGTCGGAGTCCTGGGCGAACAGGGTCCGCAGCGACTCGTGCCGGGCGACGACGTCGTTGAGCGCCAGGCGCAGGGCGGCACGGTCGAGCGCTCCCTTCAAGCCCAGCGCCACCGGGATGTTGTACGTGGCGCTCGGCCCCTCCAGGTGGTTGAGGAACCACAGCCGCTGCTGGGCGTACGACAGCGGGATCCGGGCGGGTCGCGCCACGGCGGTGACCGGCCGGCGGGCTCCCGACGCCTCGTCGAGCGCCTCGACGACACCGGCGACCGTCGGGTTCTCGAAGAGCCGGCGGATGGACAGCTCCACACCGAGCACCGCGCGGATCCGGCTGAGCAGTCGTACCGCCGACAGGGAATGTCCGCCCCGGTCGAAGAAGTCGTCGTCGATGCCCACGGAGGCGACGCCGAGCAGCTCGGCGAAGACGGTGCACAGGATCTGCTCCCGCGGACTGCGCGGACCCCGGGAACGTGCGGGCCACACGTCCGCCGGGCCGGCGGGTGTCCGCCCGGGCACCTCGACGAGCCGCAGCTCACCGTCGGCCGACCACCGCGCCGACGTGCCGGTGCGGTACATCCAGCCCGCGCGGCCGAACGGACACGGCAGCCACCGCTCCTGTTCCGCGGCATCACCGGCCGGACCCGAGCCCGTCACATACAGTGCTCCCGCCACCCCCGGCGGCACCGGGGCCAGGGAGTCGTCGAGGACGTACGCACGAGTGTCTTCCGCCGTCCGCGGCAGGGACGAGCCGGACAGCGCGGCCGCCACCGGAGGCCGGGCCGCGTCGCTCCACTCGTCCAGGATCGCCGTGCGCTCGTCCGGGGTGAGAACGTCGACCTCGCCGATCGGGACCTCCGCGTCGCGGGCCGTCGCGGACAGCAGGCGCACGAAGCGGTCGGCCACCGAGCGGGCGGTGCCGCGGTCGAACAGTTCGGCGGAGAACTCCAGGTCGACGGTGACACCCGCGGGCCGCCCGACGCCGTCGACGTGTTCCGTCAGTTCCCAGTTGAGGTCGAACTTGGTGTCCTCGATGGGGAGCCGCTCCAGCTCCACCGTCAGGCCCGGCAGCCGCGCCTCCTCGGCGACCGTGGCACGCGGGTCGGTGTTGTGGAGGGTCAGGCACACCTGGAAGAGGGGGTGACGGGTGAGTGAGCGGTCCGGGTTGACGGCCTCGACCAGCCGCTCGAACGGCAGGTCCTGGTGCTGGTAGGCCTCCAGGCTCCGCGTCCTCACACGCTCCACGAGCTCGGCGAACGTCGGGTTGCCCGAGGTGTCGGTGCGCAACACCAGCGTATTGGCGAAGAACCCGACCAACTCCTCGACGGCCGCGTCGGTGCGGCCCGCGATCGGCGATCCGAGGGGGATGTCGGTGCCCGCGCCGAGCCGGGTCAGCAGGGCGGCGAGCCCCGCCTGGAACACCATGAACAGACTGGAGCGCGTAGTCCGCGCCAACTCGTGCAGCTCTGCGTGCAGTTCGGCCGGAATCCGCAGGGACACCTGGCCACCACGCTGTGTGACCACCTCACTGCGGGGGCGGTCGTAGGGGAGTTCGAGCTGGTCGGGGAGTCCGGTGAGGGTGTGGGTCCAGTAGTCGAGTTGGCGGGAGATCTCGCTGTCGGGGTCGTCCTCGGAGCCGAGGATGTCGCGTTGCCAGAGGCTGTAGTCGGCGTACTGGACGGGCAGCGGCGCCCACTCAGGCATCGCCCCCCGCACCCGCGCCGCGTAGGCGGTGGCCAGGTCACGAGCCAGCGGACGCATCGACGAACCGTCGCCGGCGATGTGGTGCAGGAGCAGCAGGAGTACGTACTCGTCGTCGTCGACCTCGAACAGGGTGGCCCGCAGGGGCGGTTCCGCGGCCAGGTCGAAGGGGTACCGTGCCGCCTCCGCCAGCTGTGCCCCGAGTCGCTCCTCGTCCACCACGACGATGTCGAACCCCGAAGCGACCTCGTACGGTTCCAGGATCACCTGGGTGAAGCCGCCCTCCTCCTCGGCGAAGACGGTCCGCAGGCTCTCGTGCCGGTCCACGACATCGGCCAGGGCCTGTCGCAGGGCCTCCCGGTCCAGGGCTCCGGTGAGCCGCAACGCGCCGGGTGCGTTGTAGGCGGTGCTGCCGTCCTCCAGCAGACTGAGGAACCGCAGCCGCTGCTGGGCGTAGGAGACGGGGATCCGCCCGGGCCTCGGTCCGGCCGTGACACCGGGACGCCGTACGGCAGCACGGGCCGGCTCCTGGTCGAGCGCGGTGCTGATTCCGGCGACGGTGGGTGTCTCGAAGAGTTGCCGGATGGGGAGTTCGGCACCGATGACGGTGCGGATGCGGCTGATGAGTGTGGTGGCGAGGAGGGAGTGGCCGCCGAGGTGGAAGAAGTCGTCGTCGATGGTGACGGTGTCGGTGCCGAGTATGTCGGCGAAGAGGGTGCAGAGGGCTTCTTC
>NZ_JBVJEA010000059.1:0-10955 GCF_055581985.1 Streptomyces sp. NPDC042336
ATCTGCCGCCAGCTGTTCAAGATCCTCGAACGCTCAGGTCGAACCCCGACGACCTCCTCCGAACCGCTTGACTCGATATAGCAGCCTCGGGGGGGACGTCGCTGCTGGCCAACTCGTCGACGCCGCGTCGGGATTCACCGCTGTGGACACCATGAGTCGGCCGAGGCGGTGAGACAGTGTGGACCGCCGCCTCGTCAGCCCTGCTCCACTCGCTACTTGGGCTTAATTACGCGCGGTCGGGTAACCGCTGAGAGCCTTCGGCGCCGTGGGCCCCGCCGTCGTCGGCGTGGTCGCCAGACTCCGTCTCGTCGGACCCTAGCGCGTATCGCGTTCACGGCCTCCGCGGAAGTTCCCCGTCTGCCAGCCTGCTGGCCAGACAAAGCGGTCAACGTACAGGAGTCACCGGCTCATCGACATCGCGGATGTTACGCCATCCCCAGAGCCCTGGGGCGACCCGTGACGGGGCTCCCGGCCCGCTCTACGGAGCCTCACTCGGGTCCACCAGGCGGAGGAGGGTGGTGGTGGAGGTGAGGTCGGCCAGAACGTGTTGTGCACCTGCGGCGCGTAGTTGCTGTTCGGTGGTGGTTCCCGAGGCGACCGCGATCACCCTGGCGCCCCCTTCGAGGCCGGTGCGCACGTCTTCCAGGGAGTCACCCACGATCACTGTGTTGTCGCAGTTGAACGGGCCTCCATGCTTGGCGGCTGCCCGGTCTTGTGCGATGCGTACGAGAGCCGGGCGGTGAGGGTCGTCGGACGCGTAGCCGCCGATGGTGGTGTCGAGGTAGCCGATGAGGCCCAGCTCGGACAGCTTGGTCTCGGCGCTGCCCCGTAGGTTTCCGGTGACGACGGTTGGGATCAGGTGCTCTGCCTGCTGGACCGCGGCGAGCACGTCCACGGCGCCCGGCATAATGACCCCGTCGTTAACCAGCAGCTCCCGGTGGCCGGCGAGGCGTTTGGGAAGTTCGTCGACGATGCGGGCTGCGAACGTCTCCACGTCCTGTTCGGGCACCTGGTTGACGCGCAGAAGTTCACGGACGGCCAGGGGCATAGTGACTCCGGTTCCCCGGGCCGGCAGGGCTGTAGGGGAACGGCCGACGACGCTTGTGAAGGTCTCCTTGTAGACGCGCCGGTCGATGTCACCGGTGTAGAGGAGAGTGCGGTCGATGTCCCACAAGACCAGGACCATGCGCTTCATGCGGCACGTTCTTCCATGACGGTCTGACCGCGTTCCAGGAGCTCCTGGGCGGGAGCCGCCGAGGAATAGCGGCGGGCTTCGGCGAGCATCGTGTCCAGGTTGTCGTCCAAGCGTGCGGAGCGGACTCCGGAAACGAGAGCGAGGACTTCGTGTCCGGTGGCAGACCCGGCGTCGACGTCACCGGCACGCATCTGGGCGGTGGCGGCACGGGAGAGGAACTGGGCGCGGGTGCGGATCTCGTCCGGGCTGAAGGCATTGCGGGCGGCGGCGAATGCCTGGGCGGCCTGGTCGGGGCGGCCGAGGTCGAGCAAGCAGCTGCCGGTCTGGCCCATGATCTCACCCGGGTTGATCCAGTAGAGCCAGTGAGGGTCGTGCTCTCCTCGTCCGCGGGCGCACAGGGCCTGTGCCTCTTCCAGGGCAGTGCGGGCCTGACGGTCTTCGCGTAGGCGGGCGTGTCCGCGAGCTTGGCGGGTGAGGAGCATGGCGTGCAGGGCGGGCGCGTCCTGGTCAGCGATGACCTGGCGGGCGGTGCGTGCGGCGGTGACCGCGTCGCGGGGGTCGCCGGCGGAGTAGCCGTGGATGGCGATGAAGGACAGTGCCCCAGCCCGGAGCCTGCTGTCGCCACTGGCATGGGCGGCCCGCAGGGCTCCGAGGAGGAGGTTGTGGGCAGCGGTGTGGGCGCCGCTGTCGAAGTGGTACCAGCCGGTCTGGATGGCAGTGTCCGCGGTCACCGCTGCGAGGCGCCTCCCGGTCGCCTCGTTGAAGTCCCCTTCTTTCAGAAACCGGAGGAGGACCTTGAGGTGCGCTGTGGCGGCTCGGGCAAGGTTGCCGCTGCCATGGCTGGCGTCGGCCTGGCGCAGAGCGTCGGTGGTGGTTTGCAGGCTGGTGAGGAGCTGGTCGGAGACGCTGATTCCGTTCCGGACGGTGGAGGCGACAGCCTCGGGAGGGGCGATGGCTGCTTGCAGGATGTACTGCGTGAGGCTGGCCCCTCCCAGGGCGATCACGCTGCGACGGTTCAATCCGTTCATGGCTCCTCCGACGACTGCTTCCAGTGACGTCACCATACGAGCCGACGTCCAGGGCAGAGCCGGGTCGATGACCTCGACAAGTCGCTGCGATCCGGCCTGCGCGAAGGGGGCCAGGAGGAGCGGGCGAAGGTCGGCGGGAAGCCCGAGCCCGGTCAAAAGGTCGATGATCGTCTCGCGGCCGTTGACCTGTTTGAGGCCGCGCTCCAGGTCGGAGATGAAGCCCTGAGTGAGTCCGGTCAGCTCTCGTACGGCCTTCTGCGAAAGCCCGGAGCGGCGGCGGACCAGCCGTACGACCGTGCCGAAATCCCAGGCCGCAAGGGCCCTGTGTACTTCCTCGTCGCGCCAGGCCCGGTCCAGGATCGTCGGTGTCGCATCGGTCCGGGCGCAGGTAGAACAGCATGTATCCGGGTTGTACCGGCTGATCGGCAGCCCGCACCGCACACACGTGCGCCCTGGTCCCCCTGCCATGGTCACCTCGGCTCTCGTCTCATCGCGATCCAGCTCGCCTCAGCCGTGAGTACCAGGCTAGGTGGAGATCGATATCGCTGCAGCGATATCACCACAGCGATGCCCTCGAAGCCGACGCGGCTCCAAACTCATGGCACTGCACCGGCCGTTCCGCATCCAACTGCGCTGGTGACAAGCCGTTTTGAACCGTCCACCCAGAGAGGAGACGCTCGATGGAACCAGGACACCCGGCTGCGCCCCCGTCACATGGCACTTGCCCTCGGCTATGCGGCGATTTCCGTGCGGAGCTGGGCCAGGGCACGGGTGGCGGCGTCATGGATATCGGGGAGCCTGCCAACGGTGGTGCGCTGGACGCGCTGGAGCTGGTGCGGAAGGCGCTGGGCCTGTGCTTCCCGTACAGCCGCGGCCAGAAGCTGGGTAGCACCACGGCTATCGCCGGCGAGAAGGCGGACGCGGCCCGTGGTGATGAGTTCGATGACACGCCACTGGGGTGCGACCGCGATGGTCGGGGCGGGCGAAGCCGCCTCAGCATGCCGTATCGCATCGCGGGTGCGGCCGGTGGAGATGAGGCCCCGAAGATGGATCTCGTAGAGAGCACTGGGGTTGACGAGGCTGGTGTGCTCGACCGTGTCAAGAAGCTGGTGGGCCTCAGGGACAGCATGGTCGAACAGCATCGCATTGCCGAGGGCACCGGCAGCACGGGCCAAGAGCGGCAGCACCGCGGCTCGCTGCTCGGTGCCGGGTGCGGTGGCCGCGGCCTGGTTGAGCCGGTCAACGGCCGCGCCGAGCAGCCCTGCCTTGCGCAGCTCGTTGCCGTGCATGCGCAGAGCGGTCGTAGTCAGAGCCCGGTCATCGAAGGCGCGCACAACGTCCAGGCTCTTGGCGGTCCAGTGCGCGGCAGTGGCCAGCCGTTCCTCGGGCAGCACGTTCCCCAGAGCCGTCCCGAGATTCAGCCGGGCGTGCGCAAGAAGCCGAAGGACGTCTCGTTCGATACTCCCGTCCCGGGCGCGGGCTTCCAAGCGAGCCACGAGCGGCCACAGTTCGGCGACGGCCTCGGCCGCTCGCCCGCACTGGCGGGCGACCTCGGCGAGCCTCACGGTGGAAGTGCCGAACTGGATCATCGCCCGGTGGTCGGTGTCGGCCGGGTCCGTGACGCCCAGGACATGCGCGGGCAGAGCGAGCCGCTCGGCAACGTGACGCAGGCTCCCGACATCGCTCAGATGCCGTTTGCCCAGTTCCAGGGCCGAGATGTAGGTCTTGTCATAGCCCAGGAGCGCGCCGGTCTCCATCTGGCTGGTGCTGTGGACGTGCCGGTAGTACTTCAAGATCGAAGCCAAATCACGCGTAGCGAGGACGGCCTGAGCCTCCGGCGTCGCCCAGCGCCAGGAAACCAACCGCGCCGATCGGTGCGTGGCCGGCCCGGCCACAGAAGTGAAGGCGTCCATGACGGGTCACCTTCCGGGGTGGTCGTACCAGGCCGCGATCGACTGCTTGTAGCCCTCGGGCATGGTCAGACCATCGACCTCGTGCCGGTTGAAGAGCCCGATCTCCTTGTGCTCGTGGCTCAGAACTGGCACACGGTCGGGGGACAGGACCGTGCAGCCGTAGGTGACGATCAGGACCCGCCGGTCGGGGATCGGCTCGTAGATCCAGGTTCCGCCGTCGAGCAGATGCCCGGCCTTCACCATCCAGCCACTCTCCTCAGCCACCTCGCGCTCCAGCGCCGCACCGGGACTCACGTCGGCCGGCGCCGACCCATTACCTGCGGGACCAATCTCCAGCCGACCGCCTGGCAGTTCCCACTCGCCGCGCTCGTTGTGCAGCAACAACACGCGTTCGCAGGCATCGAGGGCAACACCTTTGACGGACACCGGCCACAACGACGGCTTGTACATGGGCTGTCCCTGAAACGTGAAGGCGGGCGTGTCCTTCGGAACGTAGCACCCGTCCGCAAGCCGGAGCCGGGCTTGCCGTCTTTGTCCGGATCGACAGACTGTCGCTTTACGCCGCCCGCCGCTCGTCCGGACGCTGGACGCCCAGCCCGATTCCAGAGGAGCACGTCGATGACGACCCGTTCGCTCATCCTGTTCGAGGCACACGCCGCGCCCCTCATCGGCGGTTCCAGCCGAACCTCCGCCGTGATGCAACTCCTGCGGACGCGGGGTGTCGCCACCGTCGAGGGACTGGACACCCGGGCCAAAGTGCTCGCCTTCGCCCAGCAGATGATGACGCTGGTACCGCACCCCGACAGCGACCTGGATGCGCTGACCACCATCCGTGACAGAGGCGCCGCCTCCCGACGCCCCGGGCTGGCGGGGTTGGGCACGGGAGAACTCCTCGCACATACCGAGCGCTCCAGCCTCCCCCGTCCGCCCCGTCTGATGCTCCTGGTCTGCCAGCAGCCCGCCGCTTCCGGTGGAGACGTGCTCCTGACCGACGGCCGCGCCCTGCACGCCCTCCTCCTTGAACGCGCGCCCCGGGCCCTGGAGATGATGGCCCTGCCCGGTACCGCCTTCTACGGCAACGGCGGCGGACACCCCTCTCAGATCTTCACCCGCCACCGAGGCGAGCGGGTCTCCATCCGCCTGCGCCAGGACGCCCTCGCCGCGTTCAGTCCCCTCCTCACCCCGCACCTGCCCCACCTCCGCACGGCGATCGAAGCGCTCCAGCAATGCGTTACTCTCGACGCTGGCCAGGGCTACTTGATCGACAACAGCCGATGGCTCCACGCCCGCACCGGCTTCTCCGGCGACCGCGTGTGTCTGCGGGCCCTGGGCGACCCCCGCACCCCGATACCCCCAGGCTTCCCGTCCCAGAGCCACTGGCCCTCGCCGTAACGAACGGGCCCGCCGGCGCCTAATTGCCGAACGCTGCCGTGGAGCGACCCGTACGACACGGGCTCGCCGTGCAGTCCCCGGCCGCCCTGCTCAGCCCAAAACCGTCCGGAGGAGCGCGCGTGACTTTCGATGTCGTACCAGCTCACCCGGCGCCGCGCAAGAAACGCCTTCATGCACAGATCATGACCGGATTTGTTCGTTGTCGGGACCGAGAAGGGGAGCTGATGAACGTGCATTCCTCCGACGCCGCTCTTCAGCGGCCGGACGAAGTCCTTGACGTGGCGGTTAACAACCTCGTTGGTCCCCCTCCCAGTCCCCCCGTCGAATCCGTGCCGATCTCGGATCGGAGGCGTGCCTTCGAGATTGTGGCGATGTACCCGGCGGAGGTGGCCGCGGTCTCGCGAGGCCGGCGCGAGCTTCGCGAGTTGCTGGTGCTGACGGGACTGGAGGCCATTGCGGACGCTGTTGCTCTGGGAGCCCATGAAGTGATGGCGAATGCAGTGACCCACGGGTGCCGTCACCAGGCGGTGAAGGCGTTCACGGTGAAGGTCACGCACTCCAGCGGACGTCTCCGGACCGAAGTGCAGGACCCCTCCGGCATACGGCCTTTCCAGAGCTCACCGAGCGACGAGCGTGAGGGAGGCCGGGGCATGCTCCTGGTCGACGCGTTGGCCGCGAACTGGGGAGTCCAGCCGGGCCCGGGCGGGGGCAAGACGGTCTGGATGGAGCTGGACGTCCCCGGTGAGGGGACTACGTCGTGAACCTCCTCAGCCATGGCGCTCGCACAGCCGCCTGGTCCGTTCTGTCAGTACCGGCCGCAGGCTTTGATCGAAGCCCTGCCCGGAGAGTGGAGCGTCAGCAAGGACGGCCGACTACTTGGTGCACCCTTCTCATCTCTGCGGGCGGGGCCCTCATAAGCGCTACCGCGAGCGAGAGATCGCTACGGCAGATCGGCTTACGGGCGCTCCGAGGCATCCAGCCAGTACGTGGCAAGCATCTCGGCCGGCCAGGCTGGCTGATGCACCGGTCCTCGGGGCCCCATCTGTGCGAAGTACGGCGCTATGTCGAGGACGGGAGTGCCGTCCACAGCGTCGAGGTCGGTGACGACGAGGTCCCGGCCGTCCGTTTTGAGCAGTCGCGGATAGCTGATCGCCAGTTGGTTGGGGCGCCGGTGGTTACGGTGGACGAACGTTCCGGTCGCCGGCCAGATCGGGTTTCCCCTTGGGCTGCGCGCGTGGAGCTGCACGTCTTCGGGACGCGCCAGGTGGAAGTGCCAGGTCACCGTGAGGTGGGAGAACTCCTCGATGCCCTGCAGCGTTTCGAGTGGGAAGGCGTCGTTCAGTCGGATGATCGATTCCACACCGCCCTGGTAGTCGTCTTGGACGCGGGTGTGGCCCCCGACGACCGTTGCGATCGGTTCGACCTCGTACGTCGCCATCGACGCTCGTTCCTCTCCCATGAAGTCGCGTGTGCAGCAACCGCCGGCCGCACCTGCGGACCTGCCCTGCGCTCAGCCTATGGCGCGCAGCATTTCCCGTGCCCGGCGGTCCAATTCAACAACGTGGCGGCCCCCGCGCTGCCGGACGGGCGACAGGTCGCTCTGCATGCGGACGATGACGTCGCGAGCGCGGCCGGACTGGACGCCGACCATGGCATCGAGAGCTTGTCCCCAGGTACCGCATGCCTCGTCGAGGCGTCCTTGCTGGACCTGGACGGCGCCCAGGTAGCCGAGTGTCACGCTGTGGGTGCGGGCGTACTGCTGCCGGCGGCGGGTGCGGACGCTGCGCTGGAAATGGATCTCCGCCTCGACGGGGTTGCCCAGGTCGCGCAGGGCGCAGGCAGTTTCGTGGGCGAGAGAGGCTTCCTGGAAGAAGCCGACGCGGTCGGGGGCGTCCTCATTGTCGGCTCGGGCGAGGTCCCGCTCTGCTCGGCTGATGGCCGCGAGGGTGCCGGGGCGGTCGCCGTCGGCGGCCAGGGCGCGGGCGTGGACGATGGAGAGCAGGGCCTTCTCGCGCGAGCTGGCCTGGCCGTAGTGAGTGCGGGCCATGGAGGCGTCGGCCAGGTCGAGGGCCCTTCGTGGGTGTCCGAGGTCGACTGCCTGGTGGGCGAGGGCGCGCAGAATGTGGCCGCCCAACGGTCCGTCGCCGGCTTCGGCCGCTATGCGGGCGGCGAGGGTGAGGTAGCGCTGGGCGGTGCGGTGCTCCGAGGCGTCGAACGCCATCCAGCCGGCGATGTAGGTCATCTCGGCCACGGCCGAGTATGTGTCCCGGCGGTGCCGTTCCGTTCGGAACCTGCTGCCCAGCAGGGGCACCGCTTCGTCGCGAAGGTGGCCGGCCAGGGCCGAGCGCCCAGAGGCTCCACCACGCTGCTGGTCCCGCGCGGAGTAGAAGGCTGTCAGGTTGCGGACGTCATCGATGTCGGCCTGCCTGACCAGCCGTGGGGAGACTGCTGGGCGCGATGCTGCAGCGGCTGGGGCGGTTGTCCACCACGAACTCGCGGGCAGAGTGAGGCCGGCGGCCGAGTACGCGGCGGTCGCCAGCAGCTTGCGTCGGTGCATGTCCAGGTCGTCGCTTCCCAGCTCGGCCAGCACGGTCAGAGGGTCGACGCTCCAGTCGGAACTGCTGTCGGGCGAGCCTGTCGGTCCGTCTTCCAGCCCGAGGTCAGCGAGGGTGAGGGGGCGACTGAGCCTGCGGGACAGCGTCTCACGCAGGATATGAGGCGCTCGTCCGCTGGGCTGGGTGCCCTGGACCCACATGGCGATGTGCGAGCGCGAGATTGCCTGCAATTCGCGTGCACCGCTTTCCGCGGCGACACGAGCGACTGCGGCGGCTGCTTGGGGCTGGGACCAGCCCGCTTCGCGCAGGAGTGCGGCGAGGGCGACGTTTCGCTCACGGGCCATGGGCTGCCCCTCGGGTCCGAAATGATCTTTGACGCCTTTGACGGCCTTGCGGGCCGCGCAGGCATACCCCCCAGCGGGGATTCGCGGTTCGCTCAACGTAGCGGCCGGATCACTCACCATGCACGCCGACCGACTGTGGTGCACGGCGTTTCTCACTCAATTTGGCTTGATCCACTTAGGAGTTGTGTCATGCGTCTCTCGCTGGCCCCTCGCCGGGCGTTCTGCCAGCGCAGCGGTCAGGACCGGAGCCTCGGTGATCCGGGTGCCGGGCGTGACCGAGCGGTGTCCGCGATGGAGACGGTGACGCTCGTGCTGGGCGAGGACTCCCCTGTGCCCGAGACCGCCGCCGATGTGGAGGACCTCGTCCTGCGGCTGCGAGGGCACGTCAACCAGCTCGGAATGCTGATGCCTTCGCAGGAGCCGGCCTTGCTCCGTGCGCAGCAACTCTGCTCGGTCGGGCTCCCGGAGGGCTATCTGCCCAGCCGGGTGCACCTCGTCAGACTCGCCGAGGCAACGCAGGAACTCATCGCGAAGGTCCGGCTGGAGGACGTCGGAGCGAGTCGACCGGCACGGAGGTTGGCCCGATGGACGCCGCAGATCAACGTGCTGCGCGGTGCGGTCTTCGCCGTCGCCCTCACCTGCCTGGTGTGGGCCGCTTCGGTGCCGCGGACATGACCCTCACCGGAGCGCTCCTCATCGGACTGATCCTCGTCGCGATGGCGTGGCTGGTGTGCCGAGGCACTCGTGCGACTGGCCTCGATCCCGCAGACAGGGCCTCTACACCACCTCCGAGCGAGCCTGCGTCCCGGCGGTGACCGCTGACTCCTTGACTCACGGCCTGTCCCCGGCCGCTTAGGCGGCCCCGATAACACCCCCAGACCAGCGGGGCTTAACGGAGATCCACACACGATGAAACGCCTTCCGCGTATCGAGCAGTACGGCCTGATCGGCGACACGCTGACCAGCGCCCACGTCTGCGACGACGGCACGATCGACTGGTTGTGCCTGCCCCGCTTCGATTCACCGGCCGTGTTTGCCGGTCTGCTCGGCACACAGAAGCACGGCACCTGGCAGATCGCCCCGGCCTCGTCCGCAGGCTGGTCCGGCTCCGGAAGAGTGGCGGAGCGCCGGTACCGCGGTGACTCGCTCGTTCTCGAATCACTGTGGCGTACCCCGACTGGTTCGGTCCGGGTCCTGGATTTCATGCCGCCGCGCGACGGGGCCCCGCAGGTGATCCGGATCGCTGAGGGCCTGACTGGCGAAGTGGAGATGGTCTCGGCCATGCGTCCTCGGCCGGGGTACGGCAGCGTCAGCCCGTGGATCCACGAGGTCGGTGGGCGCATGGTCGCGGAGGCCGGCGCGGACGCTCTGTGGCTCGACACCTGCGTCCCGCAGGTGGAGAAGGACGGCGTCGTCGTCAGCGCCTTCACCATCTCCGCCGACCAGAGCGTGGCGTTCGTGCTCAGCTGGTGCCCGTCCCATGCAGCCGCCCCTGACGTTGCTGCCCCCGAGACCGCCCTCGCCGAGACGCTCGCCTTCTGGCAGGACTGGACGCAGGAGTGCACCTACGACGGGCCCTATCGCGAGGCCGTGCTCCGGTCCTCGATCACGCTGAAGGCCATGACCTACGGGCCGAGCGGCGGGATCGTCGCGGCGCCGACCACGTCGCTTCCCGAGGAGATCGGCGGCGACCGGAACTGGGACTACCGCTTCACCTGGCTGCGCGACGCCGCCACGACGCTTGCCGCGCTGCTGGGGACGGGATACCGGCAGGAGGCACAGGCATGGCGGCAATGGCTCCTGCGCGCCGTGGCCGGAGACCCGGAGAACCTGCAGATCATGTACGGGATCACCGGAGAGCGTGACCTGCGGGAACGGGAGCTCCCCTGGCTTCCCGGGTACGAGGGCTCGGCCCCCGTACGGGTCGGAAACGGGGCTGCGGACCAGCTCCAGCTGGACGTGTACGGCGAGGTCATCGACACCCTGTACCTCGCGCACCAGAGCGGAGTCGCCCACTGCGCCGACACCGCGGTCCTGCACCAGCGACTCATCGAGCACCTGGTCCAGCGCTGGCGGGAGCCCGACGAGGGCATCTGGGAGATCCGCGGGGCACGCCGGCACTTCGTCCATTCCAAGGTGATGGCCTGGGTGGCGGTCGACCGCACCATCCGCCTGGCCAAGGCCGGCGCCCTCAACATCGACGTGGCCCCCCTGGTCGAGCTGCGGGCGACGATCCACCGGGAGGTCTGTGACAAGGGCTTCGACCCGGTGCGCAACACCTTCACCCAGTCCTACGGCTCGACGGAACTGGACGCTGCCACGCTGCTCATCCCCCGCACCGGCTTTCTGCCGCCCGACGACCCTCGCGTCATCGGCACCGTGGATGCGGTCCGTCGTGAACTCTCCACGGACGACGGGCTCGTGTACCGGTACCCGACCTGCGGTGAGGACGTCGGGGTGGACGGCTTGACCGGCGACGAGGGCGCCTTCTTCCTGTGCAACTTCTGGCTCGTCGACGGCCTCGCCCT
>NZ_JBVJEA010000060.1:0-10238 GCF_055581985.1 Streptomyces sp. NPDC042336
GGGCAGCAAGTATCCAGCTGTGATCAAGCTGTGGTCCGACGCCTGGGCCGAGATGGTGCCCTTCCTCTCCTTCGACGTCGAGATCCGCAAGGTGATCTGTTCGACGAATGCGATCGAGAGCGTGAACGCCCGCATCCGCAGGGCCGTCCGGGCCCGCGGCCACTTCCCTTCGGAGGCCGCCGCGTTGAAGTGCGTCTACATGGCGCTGATGAGCCTGGACCCGACCGGCAAGGGCCGGCGCCGCTGGACGATGCGCTGGAAGGCCCCGCTCAACGCCTTCCAGATCGCCTTCGACGGCCGCCTGACCGCCACCGACCAGCGATAACTCAACAACCAAGATCAGCCGTTAAGTTGACACACCCGACCAACGGCGATGCCGCTTGTAGACCGTCCCCCAGGGCCCGAATCGTTCCGGCAGAGACCGCCACTGCACCCCCGTCCGCACCCGGTAGAGCACTCCGTTGATCACCCGACGGTGATCGCTCCACCGACCTCCCCGCCCACCCCCACGAGGTAAGAACGACTCCAGCCGAGCCCATTCCGCGTTCGTCAGATCCCCACGACCCATGAAGCCAGCCTGACCCCAACACCCCGATCAAGTCAGGAGATCCGAGAAACAGCGCCTAGGTGTATTGACCCCGGCCCTACGCAAGGGACGGGGTGGCTCGGCGCTGACCAAGGTCCTCTGACCGATTGAGCGTTTTCGGAGTGGCCAGTGATCGGGTGACGGTGCGGTGTGGGTTCGGGGTGGGCGACGGGCAGGGCTCCGGTGTCGTTGAGGGGGGTGTTCGGCGTCTCAACTGGGCTGGGCTGGAGCCTTGTTAGGTTCGTATCCTGCTGTACTCGACCTGCTTCACGGTCTGGTCGAGTGGGTCTCGATGCGCATCGTCACCTGTGAAGGTGGTCGCCGGTGTCAGTTTCCGCCGTACCTGCGGGCGCTGATCGCACTGGTGTATCTGCCGGCCGCGACATCCTGGTCCGGATCGCTGCGGTGTTCGGGGTATCCGTCGCGGGCCGTCGCGGATCCCCGCGGGGAGATCCTCTGGCTGTTGCCAACACTCGCGGGCCGGGCCCACGATCTGACAGTCGCCCGGACCCACCGGATCCTTCGGGTCTGCGAACGCCGGGGCATCCCCGTCCTTGCCGGCATGGCCCATATCGGTGCCGGCGACCGGGTCACCATCGCCAAGCACCGCACGCCAGGCGGCGACCTCACACCTTCGAGCAGACCGCGAACCGGGCCCTGCCCGCGGCCTGTGCACCCGTCGAACGCAGTATGGCACGACTGAAGTCCCGGCAGATCTTCCACAGATCCCGCACCAGCCCCACCGCATGAGCATCATCGCCAAAGCCGTTCTCACCCTGCAGAGGCAACGCTGAAAACGCTCAGTGGAGAGCAGCGAGCCTTTTCCAACTTCACGTCTGTGCTGGTCAGGGCCGTATCCGTGAGTGACCACGTCAGCCGGTGACAGACCTGTGACCAGCAGAACCACCACAGTCTCACATCGTGTTGCGAGCACTCCGCCGGGCATAGTCGGCGGACCTGTCAGCCAGGCTGAAAAAGCCTCACTCACTCTGTGAACCAGAGGCAGGCCGCTGCCGTTGTGCATAGCGAAACCAACAGGAGATGAAGGCCTGACATGAGGCCTGCGGAGGTGGCCCAGGTGCCAGAATACTGGAAAACTGACGAGAATTACAACCAGGATCAGCGCGCCTTGTCGCTCATCCAAGAAAGGTACAGTACTGACAAATTCGATTTTGGTCGGGACTGGGGAGGAGAGGAGAACGGGGTCAGCCCATCGATCCCGGAACTGCATTCGAAGATCGAAGAACTATATGCCAAGAAAATAAAGGAGTATCCCAGCACCGATCAACCAGTTCTCATCCTCATGGCCGGTGCAAGCGGCATAGGCAAGACCGCTAAACTAAATAGTTACCTCGAACAGCTCAACGATTTCGAGAGCCCCGAACACAAGAAACTGTGTGAGCTCGCAGGGATCTCCGAAGGGGCAGTAAGGGGTGAATCCTTCATCATCTTGAGCCATCGGGATGTCAAGGAGGAGATGTGCGACAAGGGTGGCGTACAGCATATACCGGAAGACTGGTGGAGCCATCTTGGAGATGATATAGCCGAAGATCACAGCTACCGGACGGAAAATAGGAATGATTTGAAGTCTGCTGCCATCCACACGGAGTCTTCCTGGTTGATGGACAAGGTTGCCGAAGCGTGCATTGAAGCGAGAAAATCGATTGCCTACGATGTAAGCGTAACTCGTCCAGAGAACCTGGAATACCTTCTTACAAACGCAGATAAGCACGGATATGCAAGGGTCGCAATATCAGTCGAGGGGTCGATGGAGCAAGCCCTGGAAGGTAATTACAAAAATTGGCAGGATCGTATGATAATATCCCCTGTGGGTGTGATCGAAAAATCCTATGCAGATGGCCGTGATGGTCAATCCATATGCAGGCAGAACATCCGAGGGCTCGCTGATGGGGAAGAGGTTCTCATGAGCAACGGCACTAAGGATTGGTACAGGTATCTCGACGCTGTGATCGAGGTTAATCGCGGCAGTTCAGATATGGGATCCAGGCCGGGACAAGGGGTGCAAAAAGACCTTACTCAGGCGCCGTCGCCTCAGAATCCGGTGGCCCCATTTGCCAGTGACTTGCTCACAACACAGCACCACTCGGGCGCCACACGGAGGCTTTCGGAGCCTGGGGCTTCGTCCTCTCACCCGTTCGCGGGGCAAGCACCTTCCAGGCCGAGGTCACGCTGAGGGCGAGGAGTGAGCCTTTTCCATCCTCGCCCTGAGCTGGTCAAATGCAGGGTGAGGATGGCCTGGACAAGGCAGGTGATGCGGGTGGTCGAGCACCGGAGCTTGCGAAGGAGTCGCCAGGACTTGAGGGTGGCCATGGTCGGCTCAACGAGGGCGCGAATCTTCGCGTGGGACCGGTTCAGTGAGGGTCTTCCATCCTGTGTTGGAGGGTGATTGGGCTGGTCAGAGGGTGTGGTGACGAGGCCCCGCGCCGGCGAACAGGTCCGCTGGCTGCCCCGCCGCCGCGCCTCCACCCTCGCCCTGCCCGGCAACGACTTCTGGCTCATCGACGACCGCCTCGTGCGCTGGAACCTGTTCTCCGGCGACGGCCAGGCCCTCGAGCCCGACCACACCGACGACCCGCAGGCCATCAAGCTGTGTGCCGAGGCGTTCCGCTCAGTGTGGGACCTGGCCACCGACCACGCCGACTACCGCATCTGACCGACGCACAACCCAAGGGCCACGCACCTCATGACGACCGCCTCCCCCTCCTCCAGCGCACAGGCGGCCCGCGAGGCGCTCGCCGTGCGACTCACGCACCTGCGCAAGGACGCCGGCCTCACCGGGAAGGAACTCTCCGCCCGGTGCGGCTGGCACCCCGCCAAGACCACCCGCATCCAAAAAGGCGCGGCCGCGCCCTCCGACAGCGACATCCGCACCTGGTGCGCGGCGTGCGGCGCCGACAACCAGGCCGACGACCTCATCGCCACCGCCCGCGTCGTCGACTCGATGTACATGGAGTGGCGCCGCCTGCACCGCAACGGCATGCGACAGGTCCAGGAAGACTGGCTCGCCCTCCACGCGCAGACCCGCCACTGCCGGGTCTACCTGTCCAACGTGCCGCCCGGCTTCCTCCAGACCCCGGCGTTCGCGACCGCCCTCATGCAGCAGATCACCCGCTTCCAGGGCACCCCCGACGACGTCGCCGAAGCCGTCGCCGCCCGAGTCGCCCGCTCCCGGTTCCTCTACGAAGGCGGGCACCGCTACGTCGTCCTGATGGAGGAGTCCGTCCTGCGCTTCCGCACCGCCGACCCCGACGCGATGCGCGGCCAGCTGCGCCACCTCCTGGCGGTGATGCCGCTCGCCTCGGTCTCGCTCGGGATCATCCCGTTCACCGCGCAGCGCACCGTGTGGCCGCTGGAAGCGTTCTACGTCCACGACGACACCATGGCCGTGGTGGAGACGCTGACGGCGGAGATCAAGGTGACGCAGCCGCGCGAGCTCGCCGACTACTTGAAGGCGTTCGCCGGCCTCGCGGAGATGGCCGTCTACGGAGACGCGGCCCGCGCCCTCATCCGGGCCGCGATCGACGCCCTGGAGTGAACTTCCGCAATTCTCCGCAACTTCGTTGAGAGCCCGGACCACAGGTGCGTAGCGTCGACGGCACCGACGGACCACCAGCCGGAGAGGCGGGTCCCCCTTGCGCGCACACACCGACTCCACCGTCCCGGCCCCGGAGGGCCGCGGCCTCCAGTCGCCCGCCTACGGCGTCCCCTCACCGTCCCTGCTCGCCCGCGCGGACCGCGGCTTCGCCCGGTTCCTTGGTCAGCACGACGAGGACCAGGACGACGGAGCCGACGGCGGCGAGGACCCCCAGCGGTGACCGCCGGCCACCCGCACACGACGCTCCCGGCAGCGAGGCCCGCCATGCACACCAGCTCCCACACGGTCCTGTACGACCCCGACGGCCTGATCGAAGCCGATCTCCCGCTCGATCGCGAACCGTACGAGTGCCTCGTCACGGCCGTCCTCGCGTGGACCGGCGAGGACACCCTCACCGCCCGCGACCTGGAGCAGATCGCCCTCCAGCTCACCGGCCACGCCCGCGCCGTCGCCGCCGACGTCCGCCGCCGCGCCGACCAGCTGCCCAAGGACAGCGGACCCAAGGCGCTCGCCGACGTCGTCCTGCGCGAGGCGGAAGGCCGGCTGTCCTCAACGATCGACGGCACCGTGCGCTGCGTCCAGAACCGCGCCCGCCTGGTCCGCGCCCTCTACGAACGGCTTGACCGGCTGGAGGCCGCGCTCACCTCGGACAGGACTGCACCGCCCGCCGGCTGACCCGTGCGCTGTATCTGCCATCGCCGTGAAACTCCTGGTAGGCAGCGGTGAACGGACTTGATCGGCAAGGTTTCGGCCACTGAGTGCGATTACCCGGCGAGGCCCGGACAGCTGTGGGTACGGTCGATCGGTTTGACGGCTGGCGGTTGCCGCCGGCGGGGAAGTGTCCGGTCGGCGTGTCGTCGCATCGCGGGTGGGGGTGGTTCGGTGAGCAGCACCGAGCAGCAGATCGAGGAGCAGTTGGCGCAGCTTCAGCAGAAGGTCGGCGCTCGCCATACGGAGCTGCTGAAACACGACGTCGACGACGACCAGTTCGCGGTGGAGTACGCCCGGCTGGTGAACGTCACCAGCAGGCTGGTGGAGTTCGATAAGACGATCCCCGAACGGCTGGCCGAACCCGAGCGCATGCGCAGTGAGCGGATCGTGACGTGGTCCTGGCGCGGCCAGGCGGCCGTCGGCGCCGTGCTGATCGCGCTCGTCTTCATCCTCGACCGCTCGGCATGGTGGCTGGTCCTGCTGGTCCCGCACTTCGCGGGCACGGTGGCCGGCTGCTTCCAGGAGGTCGATGCCGAACAGCACCGTGACCGCCGCTTCGGAGCCGTCGGACTGCACGTGGTCGCTCTCCTGATGGCCCTGATCAGCCTGAGCGTGATCAGCCGGTGGTTCATCATTGCCGCCGCCATCGGCTGGATGCTTGTCGCCGGGTCCTCCATGGACAGCACGGGCGCCGACCCGAAGGGGGCGCGGCGGTGAGCGACGACTACGGCTACCAGGTCCGCCGTCTGGAGAGCCGGACCGGCGGGATGGAGCACGAGCTGCACTCGCTGCGCTCGAAGCTGGGGGAGGTCGAAGACCTCGACTACGAGCTGCGCGACATCCGCGGCGACATCCGCAGCCTCGAGGACGACCTCAGCACCGTCCGCAACGACCTCACCGAGCTCGACGATGACGTACGCGGCGACATCCGGGACACCGAGCAGGCCCTCAAGCGGCTGACCGGCCGCGTCCAGGCTCTCGAAGCGCACCTGCTCGCCGCGGGCGGCGCCCCGCTCGCCGACCTCGACACCATCGACCCGGAGTGGAAGAAGCTGGCCAGGACCGCCAGCCACGGCTGGAACGTACGCTCCGGACTGCTCCCCGAACGCCAGCGCGAGTCCCTCCGCCTCAGCATCCGCCACTATGAACAAGCACTTGAAGAGCGCGACGAGCACCGAGGGAAAGTGGTGGAGGCCGCCGGCCTCCTGGCCACCCGGCCGCGCACATCCCGCGAGTACAAGCAGGCCGTCTGGGACTTCGGCATGTCCCGCCCTCTCGCGGAGACGCACGATCAGCGGGCCAAGAAGCTGGCCGGCCCCGCTCAGGCCGCCCGGGCCGCACTGGCCCAGGACGACACACTGAGGCAGGCGAAGGCGTCGCTGATCGAGCAGGGCGACAAAGCGGAGCGGAAGCTGAACTGGCTGCTGCGCGGCCGCCTGGCCGACACGGTCCGCGACCGCGCCCTGCTGCCCATGTGGTTCGTGACCGTCCTCGGTCCCGTACCGCCGGCACACAAGACCCAGGCATGGATGGACCTCGCCACCCAGGTCCTGGCCTACCGGGTCACCTACGGGATCACCGACCAGGTCGTCGCGCTCGGACCGGCGCCCGATGAGTACGTGCCGCGCCGCACCGAGTGGCACAGCGAACTCACCAAGGACCTACGCCGCTGGTAGCCCGGCCGGGCGGCGGGGCACGTCTGTGCACCCGGCAGGGCGGTTCGCTCCTTGGGGCGGGAGAGCGTGAACGCCGCCCGGCGCCGTCTGCCCGCTGATGTACTGGCTTGTGAACGAGGACAAGCAGGCGGAGGGGCAGGCGGCGATGGCACAGGACGCGAAGCAGGCGAAGCACTGGGAGGACTTCGACTGGGTGGTCTGGAAGCTGGAGGTCCAAGACCCGCAGCAACTCGCCGGTGAGGACCCGGACCTGGACGAGCAGACCAAGGAAGCGATGACGCAGCTCGCCGCTTCCCTCGGCTGCGTCTACGAGCTGTGCGTCGACTATGACTCCTACGACAGCGGGACGCCTTACTACGCGTGGTGGGTCCGCCTGCCCGCAGTCGAACACGCCCGACGCGACAAGGACGGTGTGCCGCTGGTTCTCAATCCGGTCCGCGAGTACCTGGACGGTCACGTGCCCTCCGGCCTGGAGTGGGAGATCATCCCGGACCGGGAACTGACGGTCGACAACGCCGCCAGCGAGGCCCTGCGCACCGCATACGCCGATGTCATCACCCCGTTCGAGCAGGCGTTGATGCCGCTGCGCATCGACGGTGCCGCGGACCTCGAACCGCGGGCCAAGGTCTGGAAGTGGGAGGAGCATCTGCTGGCCGGCACGTTCGACCTGTGGCTGTGCAACGACCCGGACCGCCCCCATACCTGGCTGGTGGTCAGCGTCGGCCTGTGGACCGAGCCGCAGTTCCTCGACCAGGAGCCCGCCGCCCGTCTCGGTCACTTCGACTTCACCCCGCACCACCCGCTGCTGTTCCTTCCCCGCCCGCCGGGGCCGGCGACCTTCACCGCCCGGGTGACCGGCGGCGCCTTCCCCCACAAGACCTCCTCGCGCACCAACGCCGCCGACGCGATCGGCGTGGCCCACCAGTGGACCGCGAACGACCCGGCCGTCCTGGCGGAACGTGTCCGCAGGGATCTCACTACGCTGCTGCCCCACCTGCCCACTCCGCGCTGAAGGAGGCCCCCGGTGCCGTCGTACGCGAAGGACCCGCGCTGCATCGCCATGGCCGAGGTCCTCATCCCTCTGCTGCGCCGGGCCTGCCCGGACGGCGCCGGCGGGTACGGCGGCTACTACCAGGTGAACCTGGACGACGAGGAGGCCGTGGGGCTGGGCGGGGTGGAACTGATCCGGGCCGCGATGCGCAAAGCGGCCAAGCAGCTCGGCTGGAAGGTGACCACCCTCGGGTGGATCGGCACCCGCAACGGCACCATGGTCGCCGTCCAGGACAGACGCGAGGTGCCCGACGAGCACCGGGCCGTGGTCGATGCGGCGATGAACGACAAGCTGCGCGCGGCACTGCACAAGGTGTGGGGCGAACCGGGCCCGGCGCCCGTGCAGCGCGGCTCGGTCCCGCTGATGACGCAGGAGTTCCGCGCTGCCGTCGCCCAGAGCAGCATCTGACCGGACGACGTCGAAGGGGTACAAGTACCGGTATGGCGCGGGAGCGGATCCGGTGGCCGGCGGTCGTCGACCGGGCCCGGGAGATCGTGGAGAGCTACGAGGGCGGCGTCACGCTGCGCCAGGTCATGTACCGCCTGGTCTCCGAAGGGGCGCTGCCGCACACGGCGCCCATGTACCGGCGCTTATCCGCGCAGCTGGCCAAGGCCCGCCGGGAGGGCCGGTTCCCCGACCTGATCGACACCGTCCGGGAGATTCACGTCCCGCCCGCCTGGGAGGGTACCGACGCGTTCGTCGCGGAGATGCCCAGCTGGTTCCGCCTCGATCGCACCGAGGGCCAGGAGCACGCCACGTACGTCGCCGCCGAAAAGGACACCCTTCGCCAGCAGCTCACCGGATGGCTCGCCGACGCGGGCATTCCGGTGCTGGTGGTCCGCGGCTTCGGCTCGCAGTCGTACGCCGACGTCGTCCACGACCGGGTCACCTCCGACCCTCGGGACGGCGTTCTTCTGGTGGTCGGCGATTTCGACTGCTCAGGCGAGGACATCGAGCGGGACTGGGTGGCGCGCACCGGCTGCTGGAGCCGGACTGAACGTGTTCTGCTGACCTACGACCAGGTCCGTGCCTACGAGCTGCCCGCGACCGAGGGCAAGCAGGGTGACCCGAGGTGGCCGGCCTTCGCCGCCCGGTACGGCTTCGACCCCCGGCGCCCGGTGCAGTGGGAGGTGGAGGCGCTGGAGCCGGCCGAACTCCAGCGCCTGGTCCTCGCGGCCGTCGACCCGTACATCCACCTGGGCAGAGTCGAGTGGAGGGAGCGGAACGTGAGCGAGCAGGCCGGGCAGTGGCACTTCCTCACCAACCACGCCCGGGTGCTGTTCGCCATCGCGCGTGACCCCGCCGCCCGGCTCCGCGACATCGCCGCGGTCTGCCACATCACCGAACGCACCGCGCAAAGCATCGTCACCGACCTCGAACAGGCTGGCTACCTACGGCGTAAGCGCGAGGGACGGCGCACGCGCTACATCCTCTGCGTAGACGGGACCCTCCGCCATCCAGCGGAGGCACACGTGCCCGTGCGGGAACTGCTGGACGTCTTCACCTCCCACGACAGTCGGCGCTGACCGGGGCCTGTACGTCCCGGTCCACCGCGATCCGGCGACCGGCACCATCCTGACGGAGGCCCGGGTCACCATCCCGCGCCGTCGGTAGTGTCCCACCAGCACCGTGACGCACGAGACCCCGGGCCCTGTCGACGGGCCCGGGGTCTCGCACGGCGGCGGGGGAGCGGTCAGAAGTCGTCTCCGTAGCCCTCCAGCTCGGAGGGAGGCTCGAACCGCTCGATGGACCAGCAGGTGCAGTTCCCGCCCTCGTACAGCTCCTTGTCACACTCCTCATGGTGCTCCCGCACCCGCCGCTTCGCCGGGGCCGCCGGCGGCACGGGCTGCGGCGCGGACGGCTCCGGGGCGGCCTCGACGACCGGCACCACGCCCGCCCACTCCATCCCCAGCGCCGCGAGGGAGGCGCGCTGCTCCACGGTGAGCTTGTCCCGCCTCGACTTGGTGTTCGAGAGCCACACCCCCAGCTTCACCGGCACCGGCTCCGCCTCGCCGTCGACCGCGACCTCCACGACCGCGCCGCGCGGGACCGGCCGCTGCCCCTCCTTCTCCACCCACTGCGCCAGGGCTGCCAGGCCACGCTGGAACGCCGCCTCGGCCTTGCTCCCGACCTTCTTCGGCCCCTTGAGGGCTGCGGCCAGCGCCGGACGGAGCTCCGCCGGGGCGGCGGCCGCCACGGGGAGGGCGGCGCCCCGCACGCCTGTGAATGGGGGCGCCGGTGACATCGGATGGGCATCAGCAGGGAGTGGGAGAGTTCTTCCTGCTCAGAGTGCACCGCTGTAGTGATCATGGCTGTCGTGAGGTGACCAAGTTGCTGCTGCCGGATGCCCATCGTGGAGATGGTCGGCTGCCATGGACGTGCCAGTTCACACGAGGGACCGCCCGGGGCGGATCGGGCGGTCCCAGGACCTCACTGGTGGTGCGCTGATGATATGCATGGGTTTCATCGCCACCCAGGGGATTGCTCCGGGCATACCAAACGAGGGTGAAGAGCCGGGCTGCTCTCGCTCTCACGGCCGTCGGTTGGGTGAAGGACACAGTTAATTCGTCATCGTGCCCCGCCACCGGATCGACCGGG
>NZ_JBVJEA010000061.1:0-8829 GCF_055581985.1 Streptomyces sp. NPDC042336
AGCCTCTGGTGGAGACGGTTCTCTTGGTCGAAAACCCATCTACCAGGGGCTTCACCACGTTGTCAGCCCAACAGCCGCACACTCGAAGCAGGTTGGAAAGGGCTCACTGAGTAGCGGCGGCTTGGCAGTATCCGCTCCATCGACTTCAGCCGTACAAATCACAGGCGGGGCAGCTCAGTCAGATGAAACGCTTTGCCAATGAGTGAGCGCAGCCGTGTCACGATCGAGGCCATCGACACCCGCACGCCGACTGGCGAGTGCCCGAACTGCAAGCTGAACGTGGCGTTCGACCACGTCAGCCGACGCGATATCTGGCCGGTCTTGAAGGACAGGCCCTTCGCCGCCCGCTCAAGTGCAGATTTCAGCGGCGCCAGCACCAGCGCGGAGCCGCGGCCCAAGGACGACATCTTCCGCGTTGTCCAGCACATCCTGTCCTGCCAGAACTGTCGGAAGACCGCCGTGGTGCACCAGCACTGGGGTCCGGACCTGCCCAAAGGTGACGACCTCGATGGCTTCGCCGAAGCGGTCAAGGAAAGGGCATCCAAGCCACGGCTTCTGGTCCTGGTACATCCTCGACGGTCGGCGCAAACCCTCGACGAAGCCGCCCCGCAGGAGGTCCGCGACCTCTTCAGCGAAGGCACCAGATGTCAGGAGGCCGGCGCTCTGCGGGCAGCAGCAGCGATGTACCGGGCGGCCGTCGAAGAACTCTGCAAAGACCGCAGCGCCACCGGGCGGAACCTCAAGGACAAGATTGCCGACCTGACCAATAGGGGCGTACCTGCCGACGTCGTCCGCGACCTCGACGAAGCCCGGACTCTGGGCAACTGGAGCCTTCACGATGGGCTGGCCTTCTCCTACGCGGAGGTGGACGACGTGGCTTCGCTGATCCAGGAAGCCGTTTTCGTCGTCTACGTCCAGCCCGAACAGCGTGCTGCCCTTCGCGCGGCACGCCAACAACGCCGCGACCAGGCCCGTGCTGGAGCATGAAGCCGCACGGCACCCCGGGCCCTGTCGGCGCGCCCGGGGTCCAGTCAGAAGCCGAGGGGCGGTCAGTAGTCGTCGCGCTCGGCGTTCGGTCCGTACCGCTCGATGAGGTCGCAGGTGCAGGTCCCGCCTTTGTACTGCGGCTTGTCGCACTCCTCGTGGTGGTCCCACGGCTGCCGCTCCGTCGGGGCCGCCGACGGAGCGGGCTGCGCCGGGGCGGCCTCGGTGGCCGGCACCACGCCCGCCCAGTCCATGCCCAGCGCGGCGAGGGCGGCGCGCTGCTCCGTGGTGAGCTTGTCCCGCCTCGACTTGGTGTTCGGGAGCCAACACCCCGAGCTTCGCCGGCACTGGCTCCGCTACGCCGTCGACCGTGATCGGCAGCCGATCCGTACTGCTTCGGTCGGCAGGCGAAACTTTCTACGCCTGGCCATCGTGTCCACTTACCTTGGTCGCTATGGGAAACAACGTGTCCAGGCGCCACCACCTGCTTCCACAAGTGTGGTTGGAGGGCTTCGCGCGGGACGGAGTCCTCACCGGCAGACGCAGAGCAGCCGGCCGGGACTTTCCCAGCTCAGTCATAGATGCCACGGTGGTCAGCCAGTTCTACAGCAACCCCATGCCGGAGCAAGGGCAAGATGGTCAGGAGGTCGAGAAGTTCCTGGCCGACGACGTTGAAGGGCCTGCTGCCGCAGTCCTCCAAAACATACGCGCAGGCCGTTGGCCGCTAGCACATGGCGATGAATCGGCACTCATCCGTCTCTTGGCTCACCAACTGGCTCGCTCGCAGGCATTCCGCAAGCTGGGCAAGCACGTGGAAGACCATCTCCTACCGCTCATCACCGCCTCAGAGATCACGAAGCACATGGACGAGGGGGCCGATCAGCCCCTTTCGCCTCGAGACCGTAAACGCGTCATCGAAGGCATCATGCGCAACCCTCCCGCCATGGAGAAGCTTCTCGATCCACGGCGCGACCTGCGGCAGCAGCTCAGAACCGCTGATCAGGTGGAGCAGAAATTGGTGAACTGGCAGATGGTCCTGCTGCGCGCCGACCGCCCGCTCCTGCTCCTGGCGGATGGGGGAGTCGTGGTGAAGCAAATGGATGGATCGTTCTCTCCCTACCCGCCAGTGCTGCCTGACGATGCAGAACTCCTTGCACCACTGGCCCCTCACCTCCTGCTGATCCTCACGCCGCGACCTGACCGCCATGCTGACCAACAACTCACGCCAAGGAAGGCCAGCAAGGCAAACCGCGGGGCCCTGGCCCTGTGTCACGACACCATCTACCGGCAGCCAGGACACCCCTGGCCGAAGGGGGCAACCTTGCTGCCGGAGCCCCCGTCCCTGCTTCCTCCCTCCATCACGATCTCCCTAGCCGCAGAACAGGACACTGAGCAACCGATGAGTCATGCGCCGATCGCGCATCAGAGACTTGCTCAGCTAGTCACGAAACTGGGCGGATAGCACCGCACCGACCAGCCCCCGACAGCACGAGACCCCGGGCCCTGTCGTCGGGCCCGGGGTCTCGTACGGCGGCGGGGGAGCGATCAGAAGTCGTCTCCGTAGCCCTCCCGCTCGGAAGGCGGCCCGAACCGGTCGATGGACCAGCAAGTGCAGTTCCCGCCCTCGTACAACTCCTTGTCACACTCCTCGTGGTGCTCCCGCACCGGCCGCTTCTTCGGGACCGCCGGCGGCGCGGGCTGCGGTGCGGACGGCTCCGGGACGGCCTCGACGACCGGCACCACGCCCGCCCACTCCATGCCCAGCGCCGCGAGGGCGGCGCGCTGCTCCGTGGTGAGCTTGTCCCGCCTCGACTTGGTGTTCGAGAGCCAGATCCCCAGCTTCACCGGCACCGGCTCCGCCTCGCCGTCGACTGCAACCTCCACGACCGCGCCGCGCGGGACGGACCGCTGTCCCTCCTTCTCCACCCACTGCGCCAGGGCTGCCAGGCCCCGCTGGAACGCCGCCTCGGCCTTGCTCCCTGCCTTCTTCGGCCCCTTGAGGGCGGCCGCCAGCGCCGGACGGAGCTCCGCCGGGGCGGCGGCCGTCACGGGGAGGGTGGTGCCCTGTACGCCCAACGCGGTCAGCCGCTCCCGCTGCTCGGGCAGGAGCTGCGCCCAGGTGCCCGGCTCCTGCTGCCGCCACCGCCACGTTCCGATGTCATCGCCCTCGAAGGTGACGCCCGGCGCGATGTAGGGCAGGTGGCCGTCGGCGTCGACCCGATCGGCGAGCACCCGGTAGTGCCGCTGCCAGTTGAGCGGCCAGGGGCAGTTCCAGTCCCGGTCGATCGCGGCCAGCTGCTTCGCGCGCTCCTCCGCCCGCTTCGGGTCCTTCCCGAGACCGCCCTTCCGGCGCAGGTTGGCCATGTACTGCCCGATGGGCACCATCGCCTCGCCTTCGCCCCACACGGCGTCCTGGCGCGGGGCAAGGTGCCCGGTGGCCCGGTGGTAGGACCGGAGCGCGGCGAGCTTGTTCTCCCACGCCTCCTCGCCCGGCTCCCACACCATCCCGGCCTCCGGCGCGTCCAGCAGCAGCTTGCGCCGCTCCTCCAGCTCCCCGGCCCGCAGCGCCTTCCGCTGCTGGTGCACCCATCGGCCAAGCGGAAAGTCCTTGGTGACGCCGACCTCGACCTCGACGTCATAGGGCACGGCGTAGAGGCCGGTGATCTCGTTCTCTGCCCGCCACCGCAGCAGGGCCTGGTAACCCACCAGCCAGACCAGGGACTCCGGCCGGTAGACCCGGGTGCGCAGGAACGCCGCGATGGTCGCCGCGTCCCGGGGAGAGGAGAAGTGGAGCAGCGCGGCTTCGGCGGCGGCCTGCGTGTCGTCGTCCTCCTGGTCCTCGCCGTCGCCCTCCCCGCCGGCCCCGACGATCTGCCCGTCCTCGTCACGCCGGACGTGGACCTTGCGCTTCCCGCTCGTGAGCGCGCGGGAAGCGAGCTGCTCGACGAGTCGTTCATCATGCGAGCGCAGGCCCTGGAGGACCGCTACAAGGGGGCGGAAGCTGGCGCTGGCGACCATGTCGGTCGGGTCCTCGTTCGGTTCCAGGAACACCGGCACGATGATCCTGGCCACCTTCGTGCTGCCGTCCTTGTTGAGCCTCAGCGCCCGGCCGATGTTCTGCACGATCTCCACCTGCGAGCCGCGGGTGTCCGCGAAGCAGATCGAGTCGACTCCCCGCTCGCCCGTGATGTCCACGCCCTCACCGAGCACGCGAACGCTGGCGAGGAAGGCGCGGTGCACCCGGCGCCCGGCCGCGTCGATGCCATTGGCGAACTGGCGGATCTTCTCGCGCCGTTCGGCGACGGTGTGGTCGCCGCACAGCCACGCCGACCACACCCGGTCCGGCGGGACATGGCGGCCGGCCTCCAGCTCGTAGAACTCCGCGTCGATGGAGGACTTCGGCAGCTTGTCGGCGGCGGCCAGGTCATCGTCCGTGGCATCGTTCATGTACAGCTCGGCTGCCGTCTCCGGGAGCTTCTCCGCGAACGCGGCGGCCTCCTCCACCTTCTGGTGGAACGTCATGACCGTACGGAGGTTGTACGCGGCGGCGTGCTCCAGGAGCGCGGTCTGCAACAGCGCCAGGCGCCGGCCCCGCCGCGCCTCCTCCGACTCCCCCAGAACGGGGGAGGGGTCGCGGATCTCCAGCACGTCGATCTCAAATCCCGCAAGGATTTCGCGCTCGATCGCCTCCGACAGCCCGAGCTCCGCGATCCACGCGCCGTAGGTCCCGTCCGGGTTGTCGGCCATGGTCGCGAGCTCCACCTCCTGGCCGTCCGCACCCTTCTGCGGCCGGGGCGCGGCGAGGATGCGCGGGGTTGCGGTCAGGTACAGCCGGAAGGCCGCCGGGATCCGCTGGTTGTCGTGGATCGCCGCCCACGGACGGCCAAGATCACCAGCGGTTCCGTGGGCCTCATCCACGATCGCGAGGTCGAAGCCGTCCATGCGCTGCCCGTAGAGCCGCTCCCCGCCCGCCAGAGCGGCCTCCAGCGGCCCGCGCACCTTCCGCTGGCCCACGGGCGCATCGATGTCCTCCCGGTCCACGAGAGAGGCGTACGTGGCGAACACGACGACAGGCCTGTGCCCGGCCCACAGGGCGAGCTGGATCGGGTTGGTAGTAGTGCGCACCCCGAGCGCGCCCAGGACCGCGTCGTTCTCCAGCGAGCACACCGCGACCATCGGCGCCCGGTGGCCCACCCGGCGCCACGCCTGGGCGGTCTGCGCGAGCAGGTCCAGGGTGGGCACGGTCACGAGGATCCGGCCGTCCGCGAACGCTTCCAGCGCGCACGCGGCGGCCGTGATCGTCTTGCCCGAGCCGGTCGCTGACACGATCGTGGCACGGGCACCCTGCGGGGGCACAGATGACCTTGCAGGGAATCCCACCCACCTGCGAAACGCGGAGCGCTGATCTACCTGGTGTTCCCTGAGCTGAATCGCTGACATTTCCACGCCCTCCCCGAGCGCTGAATTCCTGTGGTCTTTCAGAGGGCCGCATGCGGAATGCAGGACGCACCCAGGTCGTTCCAGATCGACGCATCCGCCTTGTGCCAGCCGCCCGGCTTCCCGTCCCTAAGGGACGGCTCGTCGTCCGGGTCGTAGTGCCCGGCATCGAGCGTGCAGACCACGACGTCCCCGTCCGCGTTCCGCGTCCGCGCCGTGCACAGACCGCCGGCCTCACCCAGCGCCTCCAGCACCGGCCGCCGCGCCGTGGCGTGCGGGAGAGTGCCAAGCAGCACGTTCTCCCGGACGAACCCCTCCAGCCGCACCAGGTCCGTCCGTTCACGCCGCCTCACGTCCGCGATAGGTACGGCCAGTTCAACGGCCCCGACCGACCGGCCACCACGCCGGAACCACTCCCGGCCCGCGACGCCCACCAGGGCCTCGCTCACCACCGTCACCCCACCCGTCTGCGAACAGCGAGCCCCGAGAGGCCGGCGCCCTGCCGTCCAGCTTCACCACCTGGCACAGCACCCCGGCGACCGCCCCCGACCTCCAGCGCAGTCACGAGATCGTCCACCTCACTCGCGGGCACGCCCTGCGCCTGGAGGAACACGTGCAGCCGGGCGTTCACGGCCGCCGTCTGGTACTGCTTCACCCGACGCACAAAATCACTGCTCAACGGGGGATCGGGTCCGGTAGATTCGTAGTGATTGGTCATTTACAATCGTTCCTCCGGGGAGGTTCCCGGGTGATTTCTGGTGTCCTATGTTTTCGCCAACTGTACATGCTGCATCAATGAGATTCTTCAGCCGCCCCTCCGGCGAGTGAGGAGCCACTGGGCGTTGACGACGTTGGTGAGCAGGGCGACTGCCGACGTGCCAGCCCGGATCGCGACGCTGCGCGTCACCCGATCGGTGGCCGTTCTGAAGAAGCTCAATCCGAGGTACTCGCCACATTGAAGCACCCGACACGAACCGAACCATCTTCCCCTGTAGGCCGGCCCGCGAAAGGGGAAGATGTGGGGTACCCGCCGGGGCCATTTGGGGGTCATCGTGCGGGATCGCGGGTCTCTCCGTGGTTTCGATTGAACCGGTTGGTGGTGTCGTGCGTACAGGGAGTGTGGGAAGTGCCCGCTGCTGTCGTATGTGAGGGAGTAGGAGATGCCGGCACCGAGGGATGATGGCGAGGTTGCGAGTGAGATACGGAGTATGCCTGATCGGTATTTCAGGGATCGCTTCGGGAATCTTGTTCTGCCTCCTGCAGCAACGGTTGATTATCCTCATGCGTCTGTAGGGTGGATTCTAAAGGGCTCGACTAATCGTAAAACGACTTTGGGTCCGGAGACGGCTCAAGCATTGAGAGAGCGGGGTTTCGAGCGTTATCTGAGGGAGAGTCCAAACAGCCCGAGGCGGTGGTGTCTGGATTCCGAGACACCCAAAAGGAATCGTAATGATAGGGCTTGGCGGGAGTCGTCTCAGGTGAGTGTTGCGGCGTATGCGGCGATGCCTGTGCAGTCTCCCGCGAGGATGCAGGCTGTCCAGACTGCTGGGCCTGTCGGGCGTACTGTTGCTCCCGCACAGGACTATCCGGCTGTGAATCCGGTGCCGGCTTACGCTGCGTATGTGAATCCAGCTGCTGTGTCCAGGGTGCAGGCCGGGACCAGTCACTTCTCGTTGTATGGGTACACGAGCGGGGGGCGCCCGGCTTCATCGACTCCGGCGGAGGGCTCCCCGTCGAGCCAGCACCAGTATCCGTATCAGCAGCCCCCTGCCCAGGATCGTGGCCGTGGTCGGGGGCGCTGAGTGCCTGTTTCGTTCCCCGGACGTTGCCCGGTGATGATTGGGTTCCCGGTTCGCCAGTGTGGAGCGAGAGCTCCGTTACTGGGCGGCAGTCATGTGCACATCACTTCCCATGAACCGGTCCAATGAGCGTTTTCAGCGTTGACGCTCCACGGTGAGGACGGCGGCGGCCATGGCCGTCATGCGGTGGAGGCTGCAGCGGGCTCTGCGGAAGACGCGCCAGGACTTCAGTCTCGCGACGCTTCGTTCGACCGGTGCTCGTGCCGCTGACAGGGCACGGTTGATCGTCCGCTCGGTCGCGGTGAGGTCCTGGTGCAGACGGCGTCTGATGGGTGTGGTCACCGTGGGCCGGCCCCAATGTAGGCGCGGTCGGCGAGGACGGGTACGTCTTGGCGCTCGCAGGTCCGGATGCTGCGGTGGGTGCGGGCCCGCGGCCAGGTCGTGGGTGTGTCGGGGCAATGCGGGCGAGATCCACAGCAGCTTGCCCGCAGGATCAGCCGCGATCTGCACGTTCACGCCGTGGCGGCAGTGCTTCTGGGAGAAGTCGGCCCGGCTGTCGCCGACCCGGTCCATTCGGCGAGCGTTCCGTCGAGCAGTACGTGCTCGGGATCGGTCTTCCGCAGGACCCGCAGCAGCCCGGGCGCCCGGCGGGACAGCTAGCCGACGACGGTGGCGACGTAGGCGTGGGCACAGTGCCGACGGAATGCCGGCGAGAGCACGCTGGTGTGGCGGGAGCTTGCAGCGGAGGTCACCCTCACGGGTGACGATGAGCATGGTTACCCACTCAACGAGGGCGTGCGGGAGGTCGAGTGCGGCAGGATAGGGAACCAACGAGGCTCCTGCGCTGATGAGTTGAGACGTCGAACACCTCTCTCAACGGCACGGGAGCCTCGTGCGTGGCGGGAGGCCGCCCCGTCGCCCGACCGGTGGCCACTCTGAAAACGCGCAGTGGCAACTTCAGGTGAACCGCCCCTCGGGCCCAGTCGTAGTGAGGGATGAACATCCGTCACTCTTCGTCAGGAGAAACCCGCGCCCCCTACTGACAGCAAAGGCGCCGACAGCAAGGCGGCTGACAATAAAGTCATCGCAGACCTGCTGAAAGATCAGCAGTCCATGGTGAGGAGGAAAACGTGGCAAGGAGGGTGGGTGGATCGGCAAGAACGATCTATCCAAAATCAGGAGAATTACAATCAAAAGCCTCACCAGGATCCAGCTGGGGACCCGCATCTCGCCAAACACCTCAAAGCCGGCGTGGGCCCTACACGGTCCACCTCACGCCGGTAGCGAGCTTATTTAGTTGAAATCCATATCTCCTGGTCGTCCGGTCCGTAGGCCCATTGACTGTCCCGCGTAGTGGCCTGTGCGGTGCGGGGTGCCGCCGAGAGTCGCGAACGCAGTGTCGGCCGCCCCGTACGGGTCTGTTGTTTCGGGTGAACGGGTTGGGTCGTGGGCCCGTTGTGGGGGGTGGGCGTGTTGGCCCGTCTGGTTGAGAACTACTAAGACCGTGTCCTACGTGGCGGTGACTCGTTGGTCCGTTCATGGGGCGGGGTACGTGGAGTTGGATTGTTCCGGACGGGTTGTGGGAGATCGCGAGGCCGTTGATCCCGCC
>NZ_JBVJEA010000062.1:0-8394 GCF_055581985.1 Streptomyces sp. NPDC042336
ACACTAATCCGGGGTCAGCACATGTCTCCTTCCTTCGTGGCTTTCCCACTTAACGTGTGCGACTTCGTGTCGCACCTTGAGGCGGTTGATGCACCGCTCGACGGTGTTGCGCTGCTTGTAGGTCTCGCGGTCGAAGGCCGGTGGTCTGCCGCCCCGGCTGCCCCGACGTAGCCGGTGTCTGCGCTGGTCTGCGGGGACGGGGATCACTGCCCGGATGCCGCGCTTGCGCAGGTGCTCGCGGATCGCGCGGGAGGAGTACGCCTTGTCGGCCAGCACCAGGTCTGGCCTGGTGCGGGGCCGTCCTCGCCGGCGGGGAACGCGCAGGCGGGCCATGACGTCGGTGAACGCGGGTGCGTCACCGGCCTGGCCTGCGGTGAGAACGAACGCCAGGGGCCGGCAGCGGGCATCGGCAGCGAGGTGGATCTTCGTGGTCAGTCCGCCGCGGGACCGGCCGATGGCATGGTCGGCCGGCTCTCCGGCCGGGGCCCCCTTTTGCGGGCTCCGGCCGCGTGCTGGTGGGCCCGCACGATGGTGGAGTCGACCGAGACGGCCCAGTTGAGGTCCTCGTCCGCGTCAGCCTGGGCGACCAGGGTGGTAAAAACCCGCTCCCAGGTGCCGTCGACGGCCCACATCCGGAGCCGGTTGTAAACCCCTCGCCAGTTGCCGTACTTCTCCGGCAGGTGAACCCACTGCGTGCCGGTCTGGAACTTGTAGGCGATCGCGTCGATCACCTCACGATGGTCCCGCCAGCGGCCACCCCGCTTCGGAGTCCGGTCCGGGAGCAACGGCTCAATCCGCGCCCACTGCGCATCAGTCAACGGCACACCCGGACCAACGACCGACTGATCCAAACGAAACTGCCTAGCGCTGGCCGGGCCGCCGCTCGCCCGGGGCGGGTGCCATGGCAAGCGCGGCACCATCCATCAGGCGTCCCGTGATCTGAATCTGCGCGGCCGCTGCGACTACACCGCCGGTGCCCCGGCCGCCGGCGCCCTGCGCCCGCTGCGGGACCCGGACGGGCCGGAGCTGGACGAGGACCACGACGGGAATACCAGGCAGGGCCCGACCCTGTAGCACACGTCGCGAGGCCGCCGGTTCAGGGCGCCTGCGGGGCGCCATGGCGCAGGCCGTCGAAGAGGAGGGTGGTGATCTGCCGGGCTTCGACCAACCACCCCTCTGTGGCCCGCATCCCGCAGACGCCGCCCAGGGCACGCAACAGGGTGGAGCCGGTGACGTCGTCCCGGACGGTGCCGGCCGCGATGCCGGCTTCGAGCAGCAGGGAGAGGGCGTTGGCCATACGGGTGCGTGCCTCGTCGAAGACCGGCGAGTCCGTCGCCATGATCCCCTCCAGAACACTGGACATTCCCTTGCCCACCGCGGCGTGGTCCACGAGCAACAGCAGGAAGCGTCGCAGCGCCTCCTCCGGGGCGTGCTGGTCCAGCAGCTCGCCGGGCGCGGCACACAGGACGTCGACCTCTGTGCGGTACACCTCCTCGATCAGCGCTTCGCGGGTCTCGAAGTGGCGGTAGAGCGTTCCGATGGCGACGCCGGCGCTGCGGGCGATGTCCTTCACGTGCGCGTCGGTGTCACCGTCGAGGAACGCCTGACGGGCCGCGGACAGCAGTGCCTCGCGGTTGCGACGCGCGTCGGCGCGCGGCGGGCGTGATGCCGGCAAGGGAACCTCCATAAGGTGAGTCCGGTTCCGCTTACGTGTACCGTTTCCGGAGTCAGGTTCATCTTACGGAAGAGAGACGTCATGGCCATCACGGACAACAGCCTCGACGGCCTTCGTGTACTGATCACAGGCGGCAGCCGGGGCCTGGGTGCGGCGACCGTCCGCCGCTTCGTCGCCGCGGGCGCGACCGTGCTGACGGCCTCCCGCAGCCGACCCGAGGAGAACAGCGGTGCCACATTCCTCGCGGCGGACCTCTCCACGCAGCAGGGTGTGGCCGAACTCGGCCGCCGCGTCGTCGAGCAGGTGGGCGGCGTGGACGTGCTCGTGAACAACGCCGGCGCCGCGAGCGCTCCCGCGCCGACCCTGAGCCGGTCGGACGAATCCTGGCAGGCGGACCTGGAAATGAACCTCCTGAGCGCCGTTCGTCTGGACCGGGCCCTGGTACCGGGAATGGTCGAGCGGGGCTCCGGCGTCGTCGTGCACGTCTCCTCGATCGCCAGCCAACTGCCCCAGCGCACCGAGGCGTCCTACGCCGCCGCCAAGGCCGCGCTCAACACCTACAGCCGCGAACTGGCCACCGAGGTCGGCGAGCACGGGGTGCGCGTGGTCTGCGTCCTGCCCGGCTTCGTCGTCACCGAGGGTGCGACCGCCCACCTGAAGCACATGGCAGAGCAGCAGGGCATCACCCCCGACAAGGCCACGCAGCGGATCGTGGACCACCTGAAGGTCCCCATGGGCCGTCCCGGAGAGCCCGAGGACGTCGCCGAGATGATCGCCTTCCTCGCCTCCGACCGCGCGAAGTGGCTCACCGGAGCGCAGTTCCGTGTCGACGGCGGCATCATCCCGACCGTCTGAGCGACCACTGACAGTACGAACAGGACACCACATGGCCATCACCCTGTCCTCCGTGATCATCGACGCCATCGACATCGAGAAGGAGAGCTCCTTCTGGCATCGGCTGCTCGGCGGCTCTCTCGCCCCCACATCGACCCATCACTTCGTCCAGGCCCCCGGCCTGCCGGTGATCGTCGTCCAGTCGGCCCCGGGACACACCGCCCCGAACTGGCCGGACGGCAGCTCCCAGCAGATGCACCTCGACTTCGGCGTCGACGACCTCGCAATCGCCGACCGCACGGCCACCGACGCCGGTGCCGCCCGACTGCGGCCCACCGACGAGGTCACACCGGGAACCCGCACCGGCAGTCGCGTCTACGCCAGCCCTGCCGGACACCCTTTCTGCCTGCGCGCGAACTGAGCCTGTCGCCGTGCCCCGGGCCACGCTTGTCGGCACACGATGGCGAGCTCAAGCGGTCAGCGCATCCCCGCTGTTCAGGAGTCCAACGTTGACCTCTGTCGGAGTGCGGCAGCCATGGGTCTTGCGCGGGCGATGATTGAGCTCGTGGGCGGTGGCGTCCAGGTCGGCAGGGTCGAACGTGCCGAGACACCCTCCGCGGCGCCGAACCTGAGCCCGCCGAGTGGGGCGCGCTCGATCAGGGTGTGGCCGTGTACGGTGCGGCCGGGGCTGCACCCTGCGCGTCGTTTTCGGGGCAGCGCGCCCTCCCACCGTCCGTGACTTCACGTGGGCGGTCGGCGGCCGCGAGGCCCTGGAGCAGAAGGTTTCTGACGTTCTTACGCATCTTCATCCTTCGATCGCGTGCCCCACGGTCCCGCTGGTGCGGGAGGCGCGGGAGCGGTGTCGCCGCCTGAGGGGCGGCGCTGACAGGGTGAAGATTCGGGGTGCCGCCGTTCCATCGGTAGCCTGATCCACTGTTCCAGTCGCTCCGCGTGTTCCAGTCGTTCCAGGTGGCCCATGACCTGGGGAAACAGCGAGTCGGAAGGCGCGGTTTTCCGTTGTCGTGTCGAAGGGGACGCGTGTTGTCCGAGGACAAGGTTCGCCGAAGTGGCAATCCGCCGGCAGAGGTCGAGGCCCTGCGTGCCGAACTGGTGCGGATCAAGGAGGAGAAGCAGCTCTCCCTCAGCGCCCTCGCCCACGACGGAGAGATCTCCCGGTCGACCTGGAACCGGGTACTGAAGGGAGAGTCGTTCCCGCCCCGCAAGGCGATCGAGCGGCTCAGCAGACGTCCCCGGCTCGAAGCACAGCACCTGGTCGGATTATGGGAAGCAGCCGACGCGGCGCTCAAGCGGGTCGAAGCCGCGGACGCCGCCTCGCCAGCGGCGCAGACACCGGCACCGGCACCGGCACCGGACCCTGATGACTCGGGCGCCGCACCGACTGCGACAGCCGACGATCCGGTCGGCCGGGACACCTCCACTTCCTCCGTTCCTGTGGCGCCTCTCAGCCTTCCGAAGGACAAAGCCCTCGGTGCCGCCGCGACCGGGCCCGCCCCGGCCGAGTCGACGCCATCCGCCTCGCCGTCCGGACGCCCTGACGTCACCGCCGGGGAAGAGATCGGCATCGTGCGCCCGACTCCCGTCCCTGTACCCGCACCCAAAACCAGGAGGACCACCAAGCTGCTGGTCACTCTCCTGGCGCTCACCAGGGTACTCGTCATCGGGCGCTGGGCCGCCATGCCCGACTCCGACAAGGACGACGCCGCGGCTCCCCCGGCCACCGGCGAAACCCTGCTCGACGACACCGAAGGTGGGGAGGGTGGCCGGGGCCGCGACACGGGCTACGAGAAGCAGCCGCAGGACACGGCCCAGCCCTCCGGTACCCCACCGGTGGCGGGAAGCAACGGCAAGCCGCATGAGCTCCCCGCCACCGGCACCGGCGGGTCCCCCGCACCCGGGGTGACGTCCGATGCCGAGACCACCGCTCCCCCGGCCGGCCAGGCACCGCAGGACGAAGACCTCCCCGGTTCCCAGGCCCCGACGGCCACCTCGTCGACGACGGCCGCGTCGTCGCTCGGTGAGGAAGGGCGCACCGCGTGCGCCCACTACAAGCCCAACCGCAGAGTGATTTTGGCCGAGGGCATGGTCGGCACCAACGTCGGACAGGTCCAGTGCCTTCTCAACCACAACTACGGCTACAGCCTCAAGGAGGACGGCAAGTTCGGCCCCGAGACCGAAGTCGGCGTCAAGGCTGTCCAGCGCTGTTCTGGCATCACCGCCGACGGCAAGGTCGGACCGAACACCTGGAAGTACCTCGACTACCCCCAACGCGCCTGCGGCCACTGATCCACAGTGCCATCCAGCCCTCGCCCACCACCAGCCACTCGACCGCGGTCAGGATGCCCCCGCAGTCCCGGCGGTCCCGCCCAGCGCGGGGCCCGCCTCGAGTACGAGAACCGCGTCAGCACCCTCATGCCCTGACCACGCTCGTTCTCACCGATAGCCGCTGCGCCGATGTTTCCCGAGACCGTGTACGAGAACAGGACCGCTCCGCCGGGCGTCAGTCCGGCAGGTGGCCTCCCACGTGGCCGACGACCAGCACCTTGTCCGTCTTGTCGACGTACCAGTAGACACGGAGGCACTGATCCGCGGTGGTGGCCTCGTCGACCTTGAGGTGTGCCTCCATCAGCACGGTCCGGCCGTTGTACCGCACTTCGTAGTGGCTCCGGTGCCGACGGTTGTGGGCTGCGGGGTGCCGGGCCGAGTAGCGGTAGCCGCGCTCCAGGAAGAACTCCCCGAACGGCTTCCCCAGCGTGTCGTCGGCCCACCCGCGGCCGGCGGTGGCGACATCCAGAAGGGCCCGATACAGCTTGCTCGGGTCCTTGTAGGCGCTGAACTTCTTTACGCTCGCTTCGGTACTGGGCAGGAAGATGACGTCATCGCCGATCTCTTCCTTGGCACGCTGGAACGCCTCCCTCACCGTCAGATCCGACAAGTCTGTCCCGGCGAGCTCAGTCGCTAGTCCACCGCCGTCGGCCAGCTTGCCGCCCGTCAGGCTCACTTCGTCGAACTGCGCTTGCAGGGCTTCCGCCTTGGTGAGCGCCGTGGCCAGCTTCTTGCTGACCTCGTCGTACTGCCGACGGATGTCCTTCAGTTCCTGATCCTGGAGGCGGACGTACTCCTTGGCCCAGTCCGGCAGATCGTCGGCCTTCTGCAGGGCCTGCCAGCGAGCCGCCCTCACCCAGCCGTGGACCGGGTTCTCGGGAACCGAAGCGGCGCTCACCGAACCCAGCCAGCGCCTCAGCTCATCGATCAGGAATGCGCCGCCCTCGTCGGGCATGCGATGGGGAGGCCAGTACTTGTGGTCGTACGGCTCCGAGTCCTTTCCGAACTTCGGCCAGTACAGTCGCACAGCCCCCTGCCAGGCGGACAGCTGGGCGCCCACCTCGTCGGTCAGGTTGCGGGCCGCCAGGTGAGTGGAGAGGTGCGCGACGTGGGCCAGACCGGCCAGCTCCCGTGACAGCTTCTGCGTGTCCACAAGAGGCCGACCGGTCGACGGATGGTTCGTGACCACAACGACGGGCAGGGCGCGACGGTTGTCGGTCAGCCACTCGACGAACCCCGGGATGTCACCTGCGGTGAGGATCCAGGGGGACGGCTTCGTCCGGTGTTCCGCATCGCCCACCACGAACTCCCGCAGAAGGGTGCGGACGATCGCCGGGGAGGAGAACCGGAAGACGGGACGGCGCAGCTGGAACATGTCGCTGTCCTGCTGGAGACCGATGCGTACGGTGGCGCACACCCCGTCGCTGCGGGAAGACAGGGCCAGGCTCGTGGCCCACCGCACGGTGGGATCGTCCGCCGCGGGCTGGTACCAGGAGCACGTCCAGCCCTTCAGCGCGTCGTCGGTCACGTGGTGGTGGGTGGTCACCGTGTGTCCGCCCGTAGTCTCGTACCGCCCGTCCTCGGCAAGGACGGACGGTACGAGACCCGTCGGCCGGCCGACCCACTCGCAGATGCGCCTCTCGGCCCTGCCGAGCGCCTCGTCCGGCGTGGCCTGCGGGTCGGTGAGCAGGAGCTGGCATGCGTAAAGTTCGCGCATCTGGAACCTTTCGGACTCGCGGGGATCGAGCGATGCCGGAGCTGGGGCTTGTGGAGCACGTACCGGTGTGAAGTAGCAACGCCGGTCGGCAGGCGGCTGGTTCCAGCAGTGGGCGCGAGGCGGCCGCCTCGGCCGACGAGTGCCTTCCACGAACCGCGGAACACCGTCCCACGCCATCGCTGCACTCCTTCTCCATAAGGGAGGGAGCAGAGTGGACGGCTGAGACGCCTACCGCCGCCCGGTTCTGGATGTACAGGTCATCGACCCTCGTGACACACTGCGCCTGCCGTCAGCCATGATCGGCCAAACGTTCGAAGGGGGAACAGTGCGAAGACTCGGCCTGTCCGCGGTGATGATCTCCGTCCTGGCTGTCACCGGGTGCGGCGGAAGCCAGGACGGAGACGCCGCCGCGGCCAAGCCCGCCAAGAGCAAGGCGGCGTCCGCATCCCCGGCCACGCAGAAGAGCAAGGCCCCTGAGCGGAACCTGCAGCAAGTCGAGAGGGACCTAAGGTTCGCCGTGGCGCCCCACAAGCCCCAGATGCAGCCCCTACAGAGCGGATCCTGCATCGTGCACGGCGTGGCGCCCACGCGGAGGGTCCTCGGCAAAGCCGAATTCGAGGCGATCGTCGGGCGCTTGCAGAAGCGTGGGTGGTCGCCCCTGGGTCCGCTTGACTACTCCGACGATGAGACCTACGGGAAGATGAGTTACCTCAGACTCCAATCCGGCGAGTGGGAGATCAGCCTGGGCTCGGCACCGATGCCCTCCGAGATGCGAGAGGCCTATGCCCCGAACGAGGGGTCTATCATCGCCGCCATCTCCTGGAAGTGCACCGGCGCCTGAGGTGGTGAAGGCGTCGCGACAGTAGATTTCCATCCGGATCCGGTCGTGGTGGGCACGAGGGCATTCGCCGGCGACCGAGGACAATGGGCCCAGCCTCAAGCGACGCCAGCAACGTCCGCAGCGCCTTTCGTGGTCCCGTACCGACGCCACGGCGGCACGACGTGTGGGGTCCGCCGCCGGGAGAGCGACCGGTCATGACCGACGAGAGGCACGCCAAGCGAGCCGCCCGCGACCTCACGGCCCGAGGGGCAGCTCGTACACCGCCGTCCGCCGCCGCATCTCGGCCGGGCGGCCGAATGAGGGGGAGCACTGCCCCTATCCCCCTGGAATTGCAACAACGGCCGAAGTCACCACCAGGCCTACGCGTCGCATCAGATGGCACCGCGCTGCTCGCTCAAGCGGATGCCGACGGTGACCTGGACTGGGTCGTCGCGGTCGATTCCACGATCGTGCGCGTCCACCAGAACGGCGCCGGGGCCCGCAAAAAAGGGCTCCGGCCGCTGAGCCTGCCGACCACGCGATCGGACGATCGCGTGGCGGTTGACCACGAAGGTCCATCTGGCTGCTGTCGTCCGTTGTGCTTCGTGCTCACGCCCGGCCAGGCCGAAGATGCGCCAGCGTTCGAGCACGTGATGGCTGCCATCCGGGTCCGGCGTCGAGTTGGTAGGCCCAGGACCAGGCCCTTCGCAGTGCTGGCGGACAAGGCGTACTCATCGCGAGCCATCCGGGACCATCTGCGACGGTGCGGAGTGCGGGCCGTGATCCCCCAGTCTGCTGACCAGATCGCTAACCGCAAGCGCAAGGGCCGCGGCGGCGGGCGCCCGCCCGGATTCGACCGCGATGCCTACAAGCAAGGCAACACCGTCGAACGGTGCATCAACCGCCTCACGGTGCGACACGAAGTCGCACACGTTAAGTGGGAAAGCCACGAAGGAAGGAGACATGTGCTGACCCCGGATTAGTGTCCGTAATCCGTTCCCGCGC
>NZ_JBVJEA010000063.1:0-2835 GCF_055581985.1 Streptomyces sp. NPDC042336
AACTGCGGCGGATAGTTCTTCATGACCACGAGATGTCCGTTCTCAGATCCTCAGGATCCAGTGTCTCGTGTGTCCAACATCAAGGGTCAAGGCCCCATGACCCGAATCGCGGGCCGGTTCAGGCGGGTTGAGCCGCGCGCCACAGCCCGCGCGTTCGTGCTCGGATTGTTGTCCGGCGTCGAGCGGAAGAACTGCTGGCGGCTGGCCGAGCAGGCCGGCCATGCCCGCCCTGGCCCGATGCAGCGGCTGCTGCGAACCGCCCACTGGGACGCCGACGCCCTCCGTGACGACGTGCGCGCCTACGTCCACGAGCACCTCGGCGCCGACAACGGCGTGCTGATCGTCGACGAGACGGGCTTCCTGAAGAAGGGCATCGCTTCGGCGGGCGTGCAGCGGCAGTACACCGGCACCGCGGGGCGGATCGAGAACAGCCAGGTCGGTGTCTTCCTTGCCTACGCCTCCAACAGATGACGGGCGTTGATCGACCGCCGACTCTACCTGCCCGATACATCCTGGTCCCAGGACACCGAGCGCCGCACCCGTGCCGGGGTGCCCGACCAGGTGGAGTTCGCGACCAAGCCCACGCTGGCCGGGCAGATGATCGCGGCCGCGCTGGACGCCGGCATCGGCGCGTCCTGGGTGACCGGCGACGAAGCATACGGTCAAGATCCCGGCCTGCGCGCGCTGTTGGAGTCCCGCCGGACTGGTTACGTCCTGGCCGTCGCCTGCAGCACCCGGGTGCGGATCAACCAGGGGCGAACCGCTGCCCGGGCGGATGTCGTCGCCGACCGCCTGCCGGCCTCGGCCTGGCACCGGCAGAGCGCAGGAGCCGGAGCAAAGGGGCCGCGCTACTACGACTGGGCCTGGATCGAGATCGGCGCCGACGGCCACCGGCATCTGCTGATCCGCCGCAACCCGAGCAGCGGCGAACTCGCCTTCTACCTGTGCTGGTCCCCAAGACGGGTGCCGCTGGCCGAACTCGTCAGAGTGGCCGGGACGAGGTGGTGCATCGAGGAGTGCTTCCAGGCCGCGAAAGGCCAGGTCGGACTGGATCACTACCAGGTCCGCCACTGGACCGCCTGGCATCGGCACATCACGCTGGCCATGCTCGCCCTGGCATTCCTGGCCGCCCTCGCTGCCGACGCGACACCGGTCAGGACCGCACAGCCGAACCGGCCCGCCCGCAGCCCCGACCCCATCGACCTGACCGTTCCCGAGATCCGCCACCTGCTCGGCACCCTGCTGAGCCCACCGAACACATGCCCGCGCAGGCTGTTGCACTGGTCAAACTGGCGCAGAACCCACCAGGCCACGGCCCGGCGCAGCCACTACCAGCGACGACTCGCTGCCCCCGCGACCTGATAGATCACGAAGTCGCACTGGAGTACTAGAGGATGCTGCTCGTCCACGCGCAGCAGCGGAACGTGCAGTTCACCCCCACGGGTTTCGTGGCAATAGGTGGCCAGCAACCGGCCGTCCTGGTCGGTGATCTGCTGGCGGACCCACTGGCCGGGCCGGGCCGCAAAGTCCCGCAGCCGTGCTTTGAAGGCCTTCTGTCTCTCCCCGCCGGGCTTGTCGAGGAAAACCAGCTGTTGTTGCTCCTGACCGGCGGCGACAGCTGTTGTGGTCAAGGCGGTGCCGAGAAGACTGCCGGGCTGGTAGGCCTGGGTGCGGGTCAATTCGTCGATGGCCAGCACGCTGTCGGTCGGTCCCAGGATCCGCGCGCCGCACACCTTCTCCGCCACTGGACTGAGTGCTATCAGACGCTCATCGCGGGTCACCAGCAGCTGCACGCCTGCGGCGTGCGCCTGGACGACGTAGGCGAGGTCTGCATTGTCATTGGCAGTGCGTGGCAGCTCGACGCCCAAATCTTCCCAGTCTGCCTCGATCAGCTTCCTGAGCATCTGGTCCTGATCGATCTGTGCGAGCTTGGGCTGCCGATAGTGCATCAGCGCATGGATCTGGGCTTTACGTTCGTCGGCATGGCCGCCGTTGTGGATCTCGGTGACGAGTTGCGGCAAGACGACCAGTTCGAGCAGGTCCACCAGCCAGTTCGCGGCCAGCGCCTTCGTCTCTTGCGCACCGTTGCGCGGGAGAGAGCTGTGCAGATCGGCGAAAATGTTGCAGTCCATCGCCGCGGTCACCAGCGCCGGCGACTCGACCTCGGTGAACAGGTCGGGATGACCGTGGCTGCGCCACCACACCACGAGTGGTTCACGCGTATCTCCGCGGCCTGCGACTTCCGTGCGCATCTGGAAGCCCAGCCTGGTCCACATCTTCTCCAGCCCGTAGCTCTTACGGCATCTGAGCATGATGCCGAGCCGATCTGCATGCCGCTCGGAGATGGCGTCGACCGGCTTCGCGTTCACCCTCTGGCCACGGTAGGAGGCCTCGACGCACAGGTGAGTCAGACGTACCCGGTCGCCGGGCAGACCGTACAAGGCGTAACCGACCACCTGCCGACCCTCCACGGCGACCAGAAGCGTGCCGGTCTCGGCGGCCTGCCGAAACACCGCATGCGGCAGGAACCCCAACGTCTCGCGGTTGCGGTCACCCAGGTCCATGACGGCCGCCAGTAGGTCTTCGTCGGCCGCAGTCACCGCCGCAATGTCCACCACTGCATCCCCCTGACCGCGTCTGGTGATCCGTTAGCCACAGAGTGTGTCTGCCTTGGTCATCATTGTCAGCCGAACGTGCCGTATTCCTCCTAAAAGGAACGCAAGCGAGCCACAAAAGGCGGGGGGTCTTGGGGGTGGGGGCCGGCAGAGGCGGGGGCCCCCCCCACAGCCCCCCGGGGGGGTGGGGGGGAGCCCGGGGTTGGGGGGGTCGAACAAT
>NZ_JBVJEA010000063.1:2845-7505 GCF_055581985.1 Streptomyces sp. NPDC042336
CACCCCCCCGCACATCATCACAAAAAAACCCCCCCCCCCCCCCCCCACGCGGGGGGGGGTGTGGGGGGGGCCCCCCCCCCGGGCCCCCCCCCCCCCCCCAAGACCCCCCGGGTGTGATGCGGGTCAGCCGATGATGGCGTGGAAGAACATCACGCCAGCTCCGAGACCGGCCCCCGCGGCGAGAGCAGCGGCGGGCAGCGAGCGCTGCGCGAGGTAGGTCAGCACGCCGGCGCCGATACCGGTGAGGACCCCCAGCAGCAGCACGATGGCGCTGCGCAGGCCGAGCAGCGGCTGGCCACCGGACTGCTGGGTGTTCTGAGTCATTAGTGAACTCCGTTTCCCTTGACGGCATTTCGCCCCTGTTGGGGCGCGTAGTCGTGAATGCTGTAGCCGCCGGCCGCGGTCTTCCCCCCGCCCTTCACGGTGTGGCGTGAGTCACAAAAATTGCTCGTGGGTTTGGCGAGGGGCGAGAGGCAGCCGACGCCTATGACGTCCACGAAGGCTGGAAACGGGCCCACGGGGGCGGCAGAGCGCAAGGGAGCGACTGTGCCGGATGAGACCTTCCAGGGGGGGTGCCCCTCAGGGCCTCTTGCAGGAGGACCAAGAGCATGAGGAGCTCAGCACCCCGGGCCTGTTGAGCCTGGAGCACACACTCGCCGGAACCGTGCCGGACGAAGCCAGCCGTCCCGCGCGCCGCGCCGCCGAGGCCCGCGTCGTCGACATCCTGCGCGCCGACAACTTCCAGGGCCCGCGGTACGAGAAGACCACCACCCGCCTCATGGACTACGGGTGGCGCACCATCAACAAGTGGACCGCCAGCGGCGAGATCTTCGCCCACGCCCGCCGGGCCGGCCGACCCGTCCCCGCGCACATGACCGCGCCCGACTGGAACGCCGACGACCGCTCCGAAGTCGCCACCGATACCGTCGTCGCCGGTCTGGACCTCTTCCTCGAGCAGCCCAGCTGGTAGATCGCCAAGACCTGCTCGGCATGTTCCGGCCGCAGCGGTGCGATGCGCACGCCGGTCCCGGTGGCCGTCACGCCGCGGGCTCGATGCCGAGGTCGGCGAGCAGGCCGCGGACACGCTGTTCGATCTCGTCGCGGATCGGCCGGACGGCCGCGACGCCCTGTCCGGCCGGATCGTCGAGCTGCCAGTCCAGGTACCGCTTGCCGGGGAAGTAGGGGCAGGCGTCACCGCAGCCCATGGTGATCACGACGTCGGATGCCAGCACTGCCTCGGTGGTGAGGACTCTCGGGGCCTCGGCCGAGATGTCGATGCCCGACTCCCGCATCGCCTCGACCACGGCCGGGTTCACCGTGCTCGCGGGGGCGGACCCGGCCGAGCGGACCTGGACCCGGCCTGCGCCGAGGTGGGTGAGAAAGGCCGCGGCCATCTGAGAGCGGCCTGCGTTGTGGACGCACACGAACAGCACGGACGGCTTGGTCTCAGACACGGGCGGAACCTTCCGGGGAGACGACCGGTCCGGCCGCCGGGGCGGTTTGGGGGAAGAAGCGGCGGGCGGCGAGGGCGACGTAGACGAGGCCGATGAGGACGGGGACCTCGATGAGGGGGCCGACGACTCCGGCCAGGGCTTGGCCGGAGGTGGCACCGAAGGTGGCGATGGCGACCGCGATGGCCAGCTCGAAGTTGTTGCCCGCGGCGGTGAACGCCAGCGTGGTGGCCTTCGGGTAGTCCAGTCCGACCGCGCGGCCCGCGGCCATGGAACCGGCCCACATGAGGGCGAAGTACACCAGAAGCGGCAGTGCGATCCGGGCGACGTCGAGCGGCTGGGAGGTGATGGCGCCGCCCTGGAGGGCGAACAGCACGACGATTGTGAACAGCAGTCCGTACAGGGCGAACGGCCCGATGCGGGGGATCAGCTTCGTCTCGTACCAGGTGCGGCCCTTGGCCTTCTCGCCGAGGCGGCGGGTGAGGAACCCGGCCAGCAGCGGGATGCCGAGGAAGATCAGCACGCTGCGGGCGATCTCCCAGACGGACACGTCGAGCGCGGTCTGCTCCAGGCCGAGCCAGCCGGGGAGTACGGAGAGGTAGAACCAGCCGAGCAGGCTGAACGCGAGCACTTGGAAGACGGAGTTCAGGGCGACCAGGACGGCGGTGGCCTCGCGGTCGCCGCAGGCGAGGTCGTTCCAGATGATGACCATGGCGATGCAGCGGGCGAGGCCGACGATGATCAGGCCCGTGCGGTACTCGGGCAGGTCCGGCAGGAAGATCCAGGCCAGGGCGAACATCAGGGCCGGGCCGACGAGCCAGTTCAGGACCAGGGACGGGATCAGCAGGCGCCGGTTGCGGGTGACGGTGTCGAGGCGGTCGTAGCGGACCTTGGCGAGCACCGGGTACATCATCACGAGCAGGCCGAGCGCGATCGGCAGCGAGACGTCGGTAACGGTGACCTCCGCGAGCGCGTCTTCCAGGCCGGGCGCGAGGCGGCCCAGGTCGAGCCCAGCCGCCATCGCGATCAGAATCCACACGGCGAGGAACCGGTCCAGGAACGACAGCCGCCGGGCGACCGGCCCCGCGGGCGCCACTGTGGTGGTCGCCTCGGCGTTCACGATGCGGCCCCGGCAGCCGTGGTCTCGGTCAGGGGCTGTCCGGCGGGCCGGGTGAGGATCGCCGCGAGGCGGTCGGTCATCTGCGGCAGCAGCCGGTAGTACACCCACGTCCCGCGCCGCTCGGAGTCGATGAGACCGGCCTGCTTGAGCAGTTTGAGGTGGTGGGAGATCGTCGGCTGGGACACCTCGAAGGCCGGGGTGAGGTCGCAGACGCAGACCTCCCCGCCCGCGCGGGAGGCGATCATCGACAGCAGGCGCAGCCGGACCGGGTCGCCGAGGGCCTTGAACACCTTCGCCAGGGTCTCGGCCTGGTCCTCGTCCAGTGGGGCGGTCAGCAGGGCAGGGCAGCAGTCCTCGACGCCGTCCTGCCCGAGCACCACAAGCTCTTGTTTCGACATACTTCTATGTTGACGTTTTTCGATTCAAGGCGCAAAGTTGCATCGACAGGCATCGATGCAACCGATCCGGGGAGACCGCCATGTCCCGTGCCCAGCTCGCGCTCAACGTTGCCGACCTCGAAGCGTCGGTGACCTTCTACTCCAAGCTGTTCGGCGTCGAACCCGCTAAGCGCCGCCCCGGCTACGCCAACTTCGCGATCACGACCCCGCCGCTCAAGCTCGTTCTCATCGAGGGCGAGCCGGGACAGGAGACCCGCCTGGACCATCTTGGCGTCGAGGTGGAGACCACCGACGAGGTCACCGCGGCCACCGACCGCCTCAAGGAGGCGGGGCTCGCCACGTTCGAGGAGAACGACACCTCCTGCTGCTACGCCCTCCAGGACAAGGTGTGGGTGCACGGCCCCGGCAAGGAGCCGTGGGAGGTCTACGTCGTCAAGGCAGACGCCGACCAGCTCGGCAAGAGCCCCGCACTCGGCGGCGGGGACGCCTGCTGCTCCGGCCAGGAGTCGAGCACCGAAGCCGTGCCGGCGGCTTCGGGCTGCGCCTGCGGCAGCTGAACGGCGCCGTTCACCCTTCTTCCGGCTCGTCCTCCTGCGCGGCTTCCGGGTCGCGCAGCGGGCGCAGCCCCTGGCCCGGGCCGCTGGCCTTGATGTTGAACAGGTAGCGGCCCAGGAAGTTGATGTGCCGGTCCTTGAGCGGGGAGAGCCGGGCGACGTCCTCGTCCTTGATGCCGTGGCACTCGGCGCGCAGCTGCGGGACGGCGGCGTCGAGGTAGCGGGTGTCCCACAGGACGACGGCATTGAGGACCAGACCGAGGGCGGCGAGCTGGTCTTCTCCGAACTAGAGTCTGTCTCTTGGAAGTGCGGTGCGCAGGGTGCTGCATGCCGGATCGATAACCTGTGTCGGCGTCGGCGGCATCGTGTGAAACTTCGGGCCATGACCTCACCTGAGCTCAGTGACCTGGACTATCTCCGGGAGATCGAGCGCCTCGCCAACCGCGTCAGTGTGGAGGCGTCCAACGAAGGATGGCTCTCGTTCCAGGCAGACCCGGATGAGGCGACACCGCTCCAGCGCAGCGTGAACGTGCTTGCTCGGGCGCTCCGCCACTACCACTTCGAGGGTGACGGCTGCCTGGACGAGGACCGGCCTCTGGTCCGCCTCGTCGGAGCCTCGGTGTTGAAGCCCGGGGCCATGCCGGCCGGGGTGGAGGAAGCGTACGAGGAGTTGTGTGCACGGGTCGGCGTCGCCCCCAGGCCGGAGGGCTGGGCACTGTGGAACACCTGGAGCGACGGGGACCTGAAGGTGACCATGGTGGTGTCCGCCGTCGAGACGACCGAGGGGCTGTTCGAGAACTGGGCGCGCGGGAGGGCACTCGACCCGGTGTCACCGCTGCCCTCCCAGATTGCCCTCGTCCGCCAGGGATGGATAGGACCGATGACGTTCTCACCTCGCGGCGTCAGACGGACTGGCCTTGGCGGTCGGCCGCTGTCCTAGGCTCTGACCCTCGGTCAGGGCCGTGTCCACATGAGAATCGCAGCGAGGTGCAGTGCGGCCTGGTAGGCGATGGCGAGGTTGTCGGTTCGCATGGCCGGACCACGCCACTGGTCGGGTAGCCGGGTCATGTTGCCACGACCCGGCCCCCTCAGAACCGGGCATGCCTGTTTCCAAGCACCACGGCTCAAGCAAGCCCA
>NZ_JBVJEA010000064.1:0-7311 GCF_055581985.1 Streptomyces sp. NPDC042336
CTGCCGCCAGCTGTTCAAGATCCTCGAACGCTCAGGTCGAACCCCGACGACCTCCTCCGAACCGCTTGACTCGATATAGCAGCCTCGGGGGGGGGGCGAAGTCGGCGGCCTCCGTCTCCGTCAGCAGGACGCGGTGGTAGGTGCGGGCCGCGCGGTGCGTGCAGCCCGAGCGCGCGGCGGCGTAGCAGGCGTCCTGGCCTTGGCGCCAATCATGGCCAGGTCGGGGGTCAGTGAGCACGGTTCGCGCACGAGCGGCAAGCCGGGCATTGAATCCGGTTCCTCGGGGCATCACTGCAGATGTTGGCCCTGGTACTGGGCTACCGCTGCCTATGCAGTGGCGCTGGGTCGTGGCTGGCGATGAAGTCGAGGATCTCTTCGGTGACGCGCTCGGGGGCGTCCTCCATCACGAAATGTCCGGCCCCGGGGATCACGGTGAGCCGAGCGTTGGGGATGTCCTCGGCGAGTCGCTGCCCGTAGGTCAGGGGCTGCCACTCATCGCGTTCGCCCCAGAGGATACGGACGGGCATCGTCAGGGACGTAAGCTGGTCGGTGATCTCTTCGGTGTACCGGGAGTCGTAGTGCCGCACCTGGTGCTCGAAGAAGGAGACGCGTCCCAGTGTCGACTGGTGCGGCGCCAGATACGCATCGAGGACGGCACCAGTCATTGTCGCCGCGCCGCCGGCCACCGTCATCTCCAGTTGCCGGGTGAGGATGGCGTCGAATGCGTCCTGCGGCAGCTGCATGTGCTCCTCCAACCGCTCGTTGATGATTTTCCGCCAGGTCGCGGAGGGCCAGGAGTCGTAGCTGACCGTGTCAATGATCATTAGCCGCCGCACCCGCTCGGGGTGGGCGATGGCGAACCGCTGGCCAATCGCACCGCCGATGTCATGGGCAACGATGGTGGCCTGCTGGATACCCAGGGCGTCGAGCAGACCACCCAGCAGGTCCGTCTGGGCGGCGACCGAGGTGTCCCGGCCCACCGGGCGTTCGGAGCGCCCGTAGCCCGGCAGGTCGTAGGTGATGGCACGGTAGCCGGCGGCCTCAATATGCGGTACGACGTTCCTCCACTCGTACGAGTACGAGGGTGTGCCGTGAACGAATACCACCGGCTCGCCCTCGCCGCGGTCGCGGTACGAGATACGGACCCCGTCAACGATCAGGTCACTGGGCAGGAAGTGCATGGGTCGACTCCCGACTGTGTAGATCAGCCCCCTCAACTAAACTGTACAGGTCTGTTCATTTAACGTGGGCGGCGCCACAGTGGAAACTGTCTGTCAACCGGTACCGGGGAATATGGGATGAGCGAGATCAAGGCGGGGGCGACCGCGGCCAGCAGGCGGCGGCCCGCCCGGGAACGTCTGTTGGTGACTGCCGCACGCCGCTTCTATGCCGACGGAGTAACAGCCACCGGTATCGACACGATCGTCGCCGAGGCTGGCGTTGCCAAGACAAGCCTGTACAACAACTTCTCCTCCAAAGCTGAGTTGGTCATTGCCTATCTCGCCGCCCGGCATGAGGAATGGCTCGCGGCGTACCGCGCCCGGCTACAGACGACGACTGACCCCCGCGAGGCAGTCCTTGCGGTTTTCGACACATACGCTGATAGTGCGGAGGCCGCCCGCGAGACTGGGTTCCGCGGCTGCGGCCTGTTCAACGCGGCGGCCGAGCTGCCGGCCGGCGACGCCGGGCGTGACGTCGTACGCCGCCACAAGGAGACCGTCGAGGAACTGATCGCCGGTCACCTCGAGCAGCTACTGCCCGAGAACCCCGAAGAGGCCAGCGCGCTGGCGGAGCACCTGTCCTTCCTGCTGGAGGGCGCGATGGTGCGGGCCGGCCTGGAAGGCGAAAGCAGGCGGCTGGCGCACGCCCGCACGCTGGCAGCGGCGCTGCTGGACGTGGCCGCGAACGAACCCTAGGGCTTTCGGGAGGTGCTGTCGCCTGCGCCTGTTCGAATTGTTGCTCAGTGGAGAGTATTGCTGTCTTTGCGGGGGACACCGCTCTACAGTGTTGGACTGTACCGGCGCCCACACGGAGGAAGTGACTGAGCCAGTCCAGGCCCGGGGGTTTGGCACTGAGCCGGGGGCTGCCGAATACCGCTACAACAAGCTGGCCTCGCCGATCTGGCGGCGGCTGGCGACCGCCTCCTGCATCTGGGCGTCAGTGCGGGCGCTGGACAGGGCGACTGCGGCGTACGAGGCCAGCATGGCGCTGGCTGCCTCACTGAATTCGTTGAAGGTCGGGCTGTCGGGAGTAGCACCGCTTGGGGTGTTTCGACACCACCCGCCACGGCGTGGAACAGCGGGTGTTCCGGGTCCCCGATCTGCCGCGCCACGAGCCGCGCTGGGCGCACTCGTGCCTGCCGCCCAGGCACTGGGAGTGGGCAACATGATGGGGTTCCTCCTATTCGCTGAGGTCGCCCAGCTCAAGCAGTTTCTCCCTGATCCGGTCTGGCGCATCGAGACCTGCGACCTAATCGAGCAAAGCGTCACCCCCATCGTCAGCAGCGCCGACCCGGACCGATACCCGCTGACCGGCAACGCCTTCGCGCGGAGCATCCACCGCTACCGCGCCGACTGCGACCTCCTGCTGCACCTGCTGGCCAATGGCGTCTTCCACGCCGACGGCACCTACCACCACCTCGCATCATCAGCGGCTCCATCAATGAGGTCTGCAGTCCCGGCGACGGCAGGAGATTGCGCTACCTGCAGAGCCGCTGGCTTCGGGAAGAACTACGCGAACCGTTCGGTGTCGTGGAGCTTGATTCTCCGGAAGGTGGACCTACTGCGTTCCGCTCTGGAACTTGAAGGCGATGGCGTCGATCACCTCACGGTGATCCCGCCGCGGGCCACCCCATCTTCGGAGTCCGATCCGGGAGCAACGGCTCGATCCGCGCCCACTGCGCGTCGGTCAACGGCACACCTAAACCAACGATCGGCTGATCCAAACGAAACCGCCTAGCTCCCCAGAACGGACCGCCATCCGGCTGGTGCGGAGCTGCACAACGCCGACGCTTCGGCATAAGCTCATGCCCCTTGAATAGCTCATGACCGCGCACCCGCGGGGACGGTTGCGTTCCATCTCCAGCTCGCGGACCTTCTTGCGTAGTGCGGCAATCTCGGGGCCCTTCGCGGAATCGGCGACCGACTCGGGACGGGCGGCCTTCACCCACTGCCGCGGAGTCTTGTGGTTCACGCCGAGCTCACCCGCGATCTGCGAAACCGGGCGGCCCGACGAGCGCACTAGGTCGACGGCGTCAGCCCGGAACTCCGCCGAGTAGTTATAGGTTCCCGGTCATTCGACCAGGGGTGTCCGGACGGGGCAGGACGCCGTCCCACCAGTTGCGCCCACCGCCCGCTTTCTGGGCTACGGCCAGGGACTGCTCGCTCGCAGTGGTCATCGCGCCCTGCTGCAGCGGCGCCAGTTCAGCTCGACGAACCGGTCGGCACCGGCCTCCGACGCGAGGACGAGACGGCATGCGGGTGGGGTGCGGTATCGAGGCAGCGTCGGCAGACCGAGTCCCCATGATAGAGCTGTTGCGGCAGGGCACTCGCCAGGTGAGCGACTTCCTTCCCGGTCAACGCCAGGACATAAGCCAGCGTCGTCGACCACTCACACCTCGGGAGTGACCACCTCGGTCAGTTGCCGTGGGCGGATCGACTTGCGCCGACTGTCCAGCATCAGACCTGCAGATAACACGTGGGCGCCATTTTACCTCCCCCAACCTCATACCGGGGAGCATTCCCACCACCAGGCGGGGTCGCCCGACCTAACGAAACCGCCTAAGAGGGCATCTGATCATTGTTCACGCTGATGTGAGTGGGATGTCCGTTTCCATTCGCCAGGTAGGTACGGATTCTCCAGTCAGTTCGCGGGACATTTTGTTAGCCATCGCCCAGTGGATCATCGCTCTCGATCTCTGGGGGAGGGCTTCGTAGTCCCGTACCAGGCGGCGGTGCTGCATCAGCCAGCCGAAGGTCCGCTCGATCACCCACCGTTTCGGCAGCGGCTCGAAGCCCTTGGTTCGCGGTCGCTGCACCATCTCGACGTCGATGCCCAACCGGGCGCCGTGGTTGAAGATGCTGTTCTGGTAACCGCCGTCGGGCCCGGACCTTGGTGACGCTGGGATGTGCAGCGCGCAGGTCGTCGAGCAGGAGCTTGCCACCGGTGGTGTCGTGCTGGGAGTTGATCGAGCCGGTGCTGTCTGCCTGGCGCTTCGAGCGCCGGGGCAGCGCCCTGGACTTCGGCCGGCCGCCGGAACATGACCTGCGCGACATCATGGACGCGATCTTGTACGTGGACCGGACCGGGGTTCAGTGGCGCTATCTCCCTCACGACTTTCCGCACTGGAACACGGTCTACGGCTACTTCGCCAAATGGGCCGACGAGGGTGTGTTCACCCAGCTCAACGGCCTGCTCAGGCAGCTGCTACGCGAGAAGGAAGGGCGTGACGCTGAGCCGTCGGCCTGCGTAATCGATGCAGAGAGTGTCAAGACCACCACCAGCGTCCCCGCCACCGGCCAGGGCATCGACGCCGGAAAGAAGATCGTCGGCAGGAAACGGAGCATCGTCACCGACACACTCGGGCTCCTCCTCGCGGTGCTGGTCACCGCGGCGAGCTGCAGGACTCCATCGCCGGCACACGCCTCCTGGACCAGGTCGCCGCCGACCACCCCGGGATCCGAAAAGCCTGGGTCGACGGCGGCTACCGACACCACCTCGTCGAGCACGCGGCCGCCCTACGCATCGACATGGAAATCACCGGCCGCCAGCTTGGTACCAGGGGCTTCACCCCGATCCCAAAGCGGTGGGCGGTCGAACGGACCTACGGCTGGCTCATGCTCCACCGCCGCCTGGCCCACGACTACGAAACCTTGGCCACCCGCTCCGAAGCCATCATCCACATTGCCATGACCGACCTCATGGCCCGCCGCCTCACCGGCGAGAACACCATCTCCTGGCGTGACCCGACACCGCAGACTAACCACCAGATTCCGGGTTGAAACAACGGGCGAGAACGACCTCTAAGAGGTCCTAACAAAGGCGTTGGACATGGCGGTGGGTGATCAGGCAGGTGGCGAGGCCGAGGAAGGCTTCGTGGATGTCGTCGCGTCGTTCCCAACGGATGCGCAGGCGGCGGAAGCCGTGGAGCCAGGCGATCGTGCGCTCGACGACGTAGCGGAAGATGCCCAGGCCGGGGCCGTGGGGCTCGCCCCGTCTGGCGATCACGGGCCGGATGCCGCGCTGCCAGAGCTGGCGGCGGTAGATGTCGTGGTCGTAGCCGCGGTCGGCCAGCAGAGCGTCCGGCCGCCGGCGGGGCCTGCCGACCCGGCCCGCGACGGGTGGGATCTTGTCGAGGAGGGGCAGCAGCTGGGTGACGTCATTGCGGTTGCCGCCGGTCAGCGATACCGCGAGCGGGATGCCCTGCCCGTCGACGATGAGGTGGTGCTTGCTGCCCGGCCGTGCTCGGTCGACCGGGCTCGGTCCGCTTTTGGGCCCCGTCGGGCAGCCCGCACGTGCGAGGAGTCGATCACCGCCCGCTCCCAGTCCAGCCGGTCCTTCGACCGCAGCTCGTTCAGCAGCAGCTGGTGGAGCCGGTCCCAGACGCCGGCCTCGTTCCAGGCCGCAAGGCGCCGCCAGCAGGTCATGCCCGAGCCGAAGCCGAGTTCCTGGGGCAGGTACTCCCACTGGATGCCGGTGTGCAGCACGAAGAGGATCCCGCACACGGCCTGCCGGTCCGGCACCCGCGGTCTGCCCTGGACCTTCCTCGGACCTGGCGTCGGCAGCAACGGCCCGACCAGCGACCACAGTTCATCCGACACGATCCACGGCCGCGACTGACGGTCTCCCATACCCACACATACGAGCAGAAAGGCCGACAGCCTCAAGATCAGCAGCTTTTGTTAGAGCCAGTAAGGCTTAGGCGGTGCGCCGGTGTTGGCGGAGGGACGGGAGGGCCAGGCAGGTCCCCAGTGCGAGGGCGGCGGCGATGACACCCAGGATGCCACCGAAGCCGAGGCCGGTGAGCGCGCCGGTCAGCTGCGGGCCCAGGCTGGCACCGACGAAGATGCTGCCGCCGTAGAGAGCGACGGCCGAACCACGCACTTGTGCAGGCGTGTTGGCGTTGATGGTTTCCACGATGGCGGGTGCCGCCGCGGCGACGCCGGCCACGAACAGCAGCAGCACGATGGCCAGGAGTACCGTCTGATCTCCGAGGAGGGAGCCGGCCACGACGGTAACGGCGGCCAGTGTGAAGGCGAGGACAATGCGCAGGGGGGCGGCCAGGCGCTGGAGGACAGGGCCCAGCAGGGGGATGGTGATTAGCGCGGGCAGTGCACTGGCCCGCAGGGCGAGTATCGCCCCGGTGTTCCCCGCGACGCCGGGTGGCCCGGCGACGGTGACAGCCGTGTACACGGCTACGAAGGCCGTCATGAGCGTCATGGTCGACACGTACAGAGCGACCAGGCTGGGTCGGCGCAGCAGCCGCGGCATGGCCGCGAAGGTCTGGAGCAGTCCGCCGCTGGTGCGGTGACGTTGGGTGGGCCGCAGCACGCGGCGTACGGGGATCAGGAGAAGCGCCATGAGGGCGGCGCTGATCCAGAAGGCCACGCGCCAGTCGAGTCCGCTGCCGACGACGGCTTGGACTCCCACCTGCATGATGATGGCGGAGGCGAGGAAGCTGCTGGTGACGAAGGCCAGGGCGCTGGCACGGCGATGCGGCGCGATGTGGTGGACCACGTAGGAGAGCGCGGACGGCGCGAAGGACGCGGTCGCCAGTCCCTGCACACTGCGCAGGGCGATGGCCGTGGGCAGGTTGGTGGCCGCGCTGACGGCCAGGGTGGCCACGGCGGCGGTCACGAGGCCGACGGTGATCACCGTGCGGGAACCGTAGCGGTCCGACAGCGGCCCGGCGAACAGGAATCCGGCGACGTAGGCGAATCCGAATGCCGTCGCCGTCCAGGTGGCCTGACCGGTAGTGGTGCCGAGCGAAGTAGCCAGGGGGGACAACATGGCGAGAACGGCGTACATCTGACCGACCATCAAGAGGCCGAGCACGGTCAGCAGCGTGACGGTCGAGCCAGCAGGTGCCCAGTACGTCGGTGGGTCGGGCACAGATCGTGTGTCTGAGGGGGCGGTTGTGGTGACGGTGGCGGTGGCCGTCTTGGTCATGCGAGCTCCAGAGAGGGCTGGCTGGTCGGTCGGTGTTGGAGGGTGGTTGGGGAGGATTGCCCCGGGCTGTGTGTTTCTCCGTGGGGAGATACAGCCCGGGGCAGATCTGGGTGCCTGAGGCAGGTGACGTGTTACTCAGCCGTC
>NZ_JBVJEA010000065.1:0-6966 GCF_055581985.1 Streptomyces sp. NPDC042336
AACCTCATGACCCGCCGCCTCACCCACGAAACCACCCACAACTGGCGCGACAACTAAGCCAAACGAAACAGACAACCGAGAATCAAACGCTCACTTAGGCCAGCTGTGCACCTTCTCCAGCAAGGAGACAGGTAGGGGCCTTCTGCACGTCGGTCGGGATCGCCAGGCCCTCCCCGGCGACGCGGGGGTGTTCCGCCTGAGATGGTTGCGGCGGGGGACGCGGCCTTGTCCTCCCCGCCGACACGGGGGTGCTCCATGCCACAGGACCTCCGGGTGCAACAACTCCTGGATCGTGATCTCGATGGTGAGGGGTGCCGAGGAAACAGGCCAATGTTCAGGAGTAACCTGCAGCCATGACAGATGTGATCATCTTGCACGGAGCCTGGCATCAACCAGCTCACTACGACGACCTGGTCAGGCTGCTGCGCTTACAGGGCTTCAGCGTGGAGGTGCCCGACCTCTACCTACTGTCGCTGGAGGACAGCACCGGCCTGGTCGAGGACATCATTGCAACCTCCGAGCAGCCACCACTAGTACTCGGGCATTCCTTTGGCGGCGTGACCGCCGGAACGGTCCGTGGTGCAGAAGGGCTGATCTTCCTGGCTGGCTGGCTTCTTGACGTCGGCGAGTCCCCCGGCCAGCTACTCGCAGAAGTCGAGAAGGAGACCGGTGTACCAGCGGCAGGGCTTATCGCTGAACCCGACAGCAATGGCAGGCTTCGGCTTGATCCCGTTGATGCGCAAAAGAACCTCTACGGCGATGTCGACGAGCCGACAGCTGCGCGAGCAGTTGAGCTGCTGCGGCCGGAACCACCCTCGATCTTCGGGGCGACACCGAGCCACGTGAGCTGGCGCGACACACCCTCCATCTATATTGGCGGCCGCGACGATCATGCCATCGCCGCTCCATTGATCAGCCGCTTCGCTGCCCGTTGCTCGGCGTCAGAAACGTGGAAGACCAGCCATTCGCCATACTTGAGTCACCCCACTGCTGTCGCTGATCTGGTTCAGCGAAGGCGACGGAACGCGGGTCGTTGACCGCCCTGGTACTTCAACGGTACGGCCGGAGATCTTGAGTGGGGGCTGGTGCGGATGTGAGCGCGGTCACTGTGATCATCGGTGCGTGAAGACTAACGATCGAGTAGTGGCCGCAGGTCACAGCGTGCAGTGGAGTCGATCTGGACCAGCCAGTCGATGTTGCCGACCGCGTCCGCCTCGGGTGTGGACCGTCTTCCACTGCCCGTAGCGTTCCGGCAGGTCACGCCAGGGGATACCGGCGCGGATCTTGTAGACCATCCCGTTGATTACCTGCCGGTCCGACACACGCGGACGTCCCGTGGCGGCCCACGGTATTAGCGGAGCAAGTAGCGAGCTCGTGCACGGTAAGCGGTGAGACGTCACGGACTCCTGGGTGGGCCGTGGTCACATCTGTCGTGTCAGGTTCAGGTCCGCTGTCTGCTGGTGGGACAGCAGGCTGGCGATGGCTTGGACGGTGTCGCTCATGTGCTCGCGGCGGCCGAGGTGGCGGGCCAGGGGCCGCCAGTTCTTGAGATGGGCGATGCCGTGCTCGACACGGATACGCCGTGATGAGTGCGCCTTGCGCAGGCGCTCGTACATCTCCTCGTATCAGTCGGGGGCGTTCTTCTTGAACTTACGGTGTGGTGGTGTGATCACCCGGCCGTCGGTCTGGGCGCCCAGGCCCTGGTAGCCGGCGTCGGTGAGGATCTCCACCGCGGGTCCGTCGGCCAGGAGCCTGAACAGCCCTACTTGGCGGGCGTGGGCGATGTCCGCGCAGCTGCAGGACGAGGTCGCGGGCTTCGAGTGGACGATGTCCTCCCTGCCGTCCCAGGGTGTTCCGCTCGGCGAGGAGGCGATCCACCGCTTCGCCCATGTCCTCCCCGCCGACGCGGGGGTGTTCCGCTGAGGTGCACGGGCGACGTTCCGGACCCGGCCCCCTCCCGCCGACGCGGGGTGTTCCGCCGCCGCCGAACGCCGCGCACAAGCCCAATCCCCGCCAACGCGGACGTGTTCCAGCCGACGTGAGTATCGCACCGTACCGGAGTTGTCCTCCCGCCGAAGCGGGAGTGTTCCGCAGATAGACGGAACGGCGGGTTGTCCCCGCGCCCGCGGGGTTGCTCCTTGAGTAGGAAAGGTTCCGCAGACCCTTTTCCGTCGTCACCGCGCCTGCGGGAGTTGCTCCCGCCTTCCTCGCGGCCTACGAGGTCGAGACCACCCCGGTCGTCCCGGCGCCCGCGAGGGTTGCTGACGTTGTCGGCCTGCTCGCCGAGTTCCTGCACGGGCGCGGAGACGACGGCTCCGGGACGAATCCGCGGGTGATGGTCTGCGAGCAACCCCTGCAAGCGCGGGGACGACCACTCGTGCGACTGGAAACAGCGGAAGCGGATAGAGCCACCCCTGCGGGCGCGGGGACGAGCGCAGTGGTACCGGGTCGAGAACCTCATGTCCAGAGCGCTAGGCTCGCTGCGCGTGCTGTGGGGGCATGACCGGGCGGGCATTTTGGGCCGCAGGCGCTGACGTTGCCGGTCGTTTCCGAACTCGGTGCCACGCCCACTCCGCTGACGGCCGGAGCACGGCCCCGGTGACCGGGGGAGGAGGAGACTCCGCCCCACCCGATATGGGCAGAGTCCGTCTGCCGGCCCGCACAGCAAATGCTTGTCACCGCGGCGTGCGGAGCACCCGAAAGCTCTCCCCTACCAGCGGGTCAGGTGAGGTCCAGGACACGTACCGCTTCGCCGCTCCACCGGCCCGGGGCCGTGGTGGCGACGACGGCCCCGTCGGGGCGGTCGGGGGTGGGCTGTGCAGCGTGCAGACTGTGCGCGGCCGCCCAGGTCTTCTGCCTCGCCACGGCCAGAACAGCAGCGAGATCCAAGTCGAGGACTGTGATGCCGGGCAGGGACGCCAGATGCTCCGCCGTGCCGGGCCGGGCACGGTCGGCTTCCACCAACACGCACGCGGGGGCGTAGAGGAACCAGCCGGCCTCGACGTGTGCACGGTGGATGAGGCGGGAGGCAAGGACGTTGCCCTGGCCAGCCGCGGCCATCGCGGTGTCGTCCAGGACGATGTGCATTGCGTCGCTCACCGGCCGGTCACCCGTGCCAGACGGCGGTCCAGCTCATGGTCGAGGTCTCTCTCCTGATCGGCGGTAGGAGCGTAGCCGTTCCACTCCTTGAGCGCGGCCCGCGCCTTCTCGGCCCGCTCAGCTCGCTCTGCGGGCGTCAGCAGGGTCTGTGCCATCCGCGCCAGGTAGGCGCGCAGCGACAGCCCTTCCGCGGCGGCTACGGCAGCGAGCCGGTCCTTGGCTTCCTCGGGGATGCGAACGTTGGCATCAGTCATCGTCGTGCTCCTTCCCACTCCCCCATGCTACGGGTACGTACCCGTACCCGCAGCACGAACGCGGGGTCTCGGGTGCTTCGAAGCCAACATGCCGGACCCTGCCGCATTCATCATCGGGGCCGTGCTTGCCGCACCGCCCCGAGGGCCACCGCGGAGACGCCTCCTACGGACTCAATGCAGCGGACGCTCTACCCGGAGTCTGGGCAGCCAGCCAAGGTGTGCGCACCGTCGCCACATATCGGTGCAATGCCGATTAATTTGGGGTGAGCGGCTTTTCGCAGGGGGTGGCGGAGGGTGGCGCTCTTTCGAATCGTGTGACGAGATACCCGACTCCTTCATTGAATTGTGGCGTCATAGGCGGTTCGTCTGCCCCGAGGGCGAATTCGGGGAATGGAGTCGACCTGTCGAGGTGCCGCGAGGGGGACGGCTCGGTCTTATCCGTGGGCGGCTTCACACCGCCCGAAAATTCTTGGAGAGGGGGGCACGCAGCGGCCCCGTCCGCGCGTGCTGACCTGTGGTGATGAGCAACATTTTGCGGGAGGCGGGACCCGAGTACCTCGCCGGACTGCTGGTCCTGGCAACCGGGGCCTTGACCGGCACCCTGGTACGCGCCCTGCGGCGCCGGACGGGGGCCCGCCGGCAGGCGGATCACCCGCGCTCGGACGACTGATACCTGATTTCACACCGCCATGAAATGGAGATCGCATGCCCTCACGAAAAAACGTCGTCCGAGGGACGACAAAAAGCGTCGTCAGCAAGACGACAGAGTCACGCCCCGTTGAGGAATTCAGCCGCGAAGCAGCCTGGCAGCATTTACACACTCCGCCGGAGCATGATCCCAGCGAGTGGGAAGGCGAACTGGCCCGGGTGACCAGCGAGTTCTCCGTAGCCGACCGCGACCTGACGAGCATCGCCGCGAAATACGACCTGGTAGTGCAGCGCGCCCGCTACCGCGACCCGGGCATGGACGAAACCAGCGTGCTCGCCGCGCTCCTGGTCATCCGTACGCTGCGCGACAAGCTGAAAGCCGACGAGCGCAAACTCATCAGCACCGCCCGGACCCTCAAGATCACATGGAGCAGGATCGGGAACGCGTTGGAGCTCAAGAGCCGGCAGGCGGCCGAGCGCCGGTTCCTGCAACTGCGTGATGACCTCGAGGACGTCGCCGGTGACGTCCTCACCCAGGCCGAGCGCGTCGAAGTAGCCCGTGCGCAACGTGACCGCCGCACCGAGTACACCTGGGCCACGAGCCACGCCACACCGATCATCTCGCTGGCCCTGCGTCTACATGCTGTGTCCGGCCTGCAGCAGCGCGCGGACAACTCGCCCGCCGCCCGTGCCGCCTACCAGCGGGCGGCTAACGGTGCGGTCTTCGAGGGCCGACCAGCCCCGCCGCCCCCGCGGATGCCGTGGCCGGCGCGCCTGCACGAAGCAGTGCAGACCTACCGAACCCACCAGCAGGCCGACCGGGAGTACAGGGTGCGGGCGGCGATACCCGGCCCGCAGGAGGACACTCGGCCACCAGCGGGCCTGCTCGCGCCGGTGGCCTTCGACCGCCTCGTGCACGACATGTTCGGACTCATCGGCCACGCTCTGGACATCGACCTGCGCGACCACACCGACATCGTCGAGGACGTTCAGATCCTCTACAGGAAAGCCGGCCCAGCCTCCCCCCGCGCGCTGGAGACGTGAACTCCAGGCCGCGGGCGTGGCAGGTCGCGGTGGCTCGTGCCGTATCCGGGATACGAGGGCCACTGCGATTTCAGCCCCGCACCCGGGGTGGGGCCTCGATGGCAAATGCGGATGACGACGCGGACCTGCGCGTGGTGGCGCGGGCACCGCAATGCTGTGGCTTCGGAGCCGCCAAGCCGAACGCCGCTCTCGTCGGCCCTCTTCCGGTGCGCTACGGCCATGAGGGCGTGTCCCGCGCCGGGCAGGTTGATGGTGTGTCAGGCGGCTGTTGTGGTGTGGGCGGCTTCGGCGGGTGCTGCACGGTCGTCGATGACGATGCGGACGGGTTTGCCCTCTCCGTCGGTGCTCGGGTGGGTGATGATCTCGTGCACTGCGGCAGTGATCTTCTGCTGGATGTGGCTTGCGATGGCTTGCGTGACCGGGTTGGCCGCGGTCTGCGCGATGTGGTTCAGGCTGGTGATGGCGGCGACGAGGCTGGGGCCGGAGAAGCGGACGCTGACGAAGCCTTCGTGGTCGTCGACCTTGCCGGGGATGTGGAAGTGCTGCTCGTTGCCTGCGGTCTGGATGAGGAAGGCCCAGGTGTCACGGTGGGCTTCGACGATGGCGTGGGCGATGCCAGCCGCAGCCCGCAGGACGGCCGGGTCAGGACTGGAGGGTTCCGCCTCGGTCTCGGATTTGGCTTCCGGGTCTAATACGGGTTCAGGGTCCGGGCCCGGGAGGAGGTGGCTCGGCGGTTCTGGGTCCGCGGCGGGAGCCGGCTCGGGCGCGGCCGTCGCGTGGCTCGCGGTGGCGCGGAGCTGGCCGTCGTTCTGGGTGACAGCGCTTCGGATGGCGACAATCTCGTTGCTGACGTGAGTGAGCCGACCGCCGACGAGGTCGGTGGTGCGGGTCATGGCGTCACGGGCGACGGATCGGATGTCGGCGAGGCCGGAGTTGATGGCGGCGGTGGTGTCGTGGCGGAGCTGGTCGAGGGTGTGCTGCTGGTCGGCCACCTGCTGCTTGATGGCCGCGACCTCGGTGGCCAGTCTGGAAAGCTGGTCGAGGATCTGCTGGAGCTGAGCCCTGTCGCCGCTGCCGAATGGCACGGTTCCCCCCTCATAGGCACGAGTGACCTGAACAGGGTGGAGTGAGGACAACTGCCCCGCAAGAATGCGAACCGGCCAGGGGAAATGCTCGCGCTGCAGCCAGAACACGGCCTGGCAGAGCACATTGAGGCGCTCGGATCCCGCGCACCGGCCGAGCTGGCCTCGGCCGCGCGACACTTCCATGCTTGGCTAGAAGAGCCAACGCCAGCCGCAGACCGGTCCTCGAGCCGGAAGTATCCGGCGATCGTCAAACTGTGGGAGAACGCCTGGGAAGAGTTCACCCCCTTCCTGCGGTTCGACACCGAGATCCGCCGCATCGTCTGCACCACCAACGCGATCGAGTCCATCAACGCCCGCATCCGCCGGGCGGTCAAGGCCCGCGGACACTTCCCCAACGAGCAGGCCGCCCTGAAATGCGTCTACATGGCCACCATGGCCCTCGACCCCACCGGCAAAGAGCCAGGCCCGCTGGACCATGCGCTGGAAGACCGCCCTGAACGCCTTCGACATCGCCTTCGACGGCCGCCTGACGGCGGCCCGCCAGTAACCCCAACCACCCTGGTTACACGACTCGTTTGACAGACCCGACAGACCCACCGTTTGTCGCCATGTCAGGACCAGGTCCGTGGCGGTATGAGTGATCCGGGAGGAGGTCTGGGACGTTGTGCATGGTGAAAGCTGTACTGGCCGTTCTATGGAGGGTGAAAGGCTATGTCGACTCCTGTCGAGCCTACGCAGGCGGGGTCTGTCAAACGAGCGGTGTAACCGGAGTGGTTGGGTTACTGGCGGGCCGCCGTCAGGCGACCGTCGAAGGTGATGTCGAAGGCGTTCAGTGC
>NZ_JBVJEA010000066.1:0-6606 GCF_055581985.1 Streptomyces sp. NPDC042336
GATCCACGGCCGCGACTGACGGTTTCCCATGCCCAGACATACGGGCAGAGAGGCCGAGAGTCTCATGATCAGCAGCTTTTGTTAGAGCCAGTAAGGGTGTCTGAGAACTGGCGCGATGTTGGCCGCTTGGGGCGGCCCGTGCCGGCGTGTGAGGATCCGCCTGTGGTGTGTGATGTGTGCGGACGGTCGATGTGGTGTTGCGTCACTGCACAGATGATCACCGCCGTCCTCACCTTCATGCACGTCCGGCTGACCTGCACAGCCCTCTGCTCTGTGCCCCTCGGGGCTGTCCGTAACTGCTGGTCACTAGCGGGACGACCTTGGGGCATCTGGCATGATCACGGTTTCGGAGCTGGCCTGGATTGTCCCGTTCGCTAGAGAACCAGGCCCCAAGGCGACCACATGTTCCTCACTGCTGCCTACGATGTGGGCATGCCATCGTCTGGGAGCGCTCCGGAAAGCCGCCGAGGGGCAGGAGGATCGACTGGCCTGGTGCCTGCACGAGCGGATCGGATCATCACAGCACTGTCGTGGTGGTGGGCATCTGCGCCCCTCCTTCTGTTCATCCCGGCGATCGCGTATGCGGTGGGGTTTCCGGACGTACGACGAGAGGTCGGCTGGGCGTTCGGCCTGCTGGCGCTGCTCACTGCCGCGCTCGCGCCGACAGCGGGCTTGGTGGCAGCTCAGATCGGGGACCGGCGAGAGGCACGCGGACGATTCCTGATCATGGCCGCGGTGTCCAGTGTGCCGATTCTTTTCTTCTTGCTCTTCGGAGTGCTGTTCCCCGAGTGCCCGGATGGGCACCACTGCTAAAGGATGCCCTTTGATCGCTGGTCACAAGTCAGATGATCTTGCGGTGTCTGCTTGTCGGTGTGAGGTCTCAGGAGATGCTTGACCGTTTGTGCTCAGGACGTGGGTGACACGTTCGGTTGGACGTCCGCCGTCTCCCGTCCCTCGGTGGGGCGGAGGTGCTTCGGTCGGTGGTCGTGGATGTACAGCAACTGGCCAAGTACCGCTACCGGACCGTCCGCGAGGTGCTCGGCGGGTCACCGATCGGGGAGGTCGCCGCCCGGTACGGCACCTCGCGTCAGACTCTGCACACCTGGCGGCGGAGGTTCGTGCTGGAGGGTATGCCAGGTCTGTTGGACCGATCCCGGCGCCCGCGGAACAGCCCCGCGCGCCTGTCTGCCGAGGTGGAGGCCGAGATCTGCGAGCTGCGCCGCCGGCATCTGCGGTGGGGTGCCCGCCGGATCGCCCACGAACTCTCCGTCCGCGGGCTGGAGTCGGCGCCGTCGCGGGCCAGGTCCACCGGGTGCTGTCCCGCAACGGCCTGGTCCGCGCCCAGGAACAGCAGCATCCGCGCAAGTACCGCCGGTGGCAGCGCGAGGCGCCCATGCACCTGTGGCAGATGGACCTGGTCGGCGGTGTGCCGCTGGCCGACGGACGGGAATGCAAGATGGTCACCGGCATCGATGACCACTCCCGGTTCGTCGTGATCGCTTCCGTCGTGGCCGTGCCCAGCGCCCGCGCCGTGTGCTCGGCCTTCGCAGCCGCGATGCGCCGCTACGGCGTGCCCTTCGAAGTGCTGACGGACAACGGCAAGCAGTTCACCGGCCGGCACCAACGGCCGCAGCCGGTGGAAGTGCTCTTCGAGCGTATCTGCCAGGAGAACGGCATCACCCAGCGGTTGACCAAGCCGCGGTCACCCACCACCACGGGCAAGATCGAACGTTCTCACCGCACCCTGCGCGAGGAGTTCCTCGATCACGTCGTGCCGTTCGAGTCGCTGGCTGCGGCCCAGGAAGCGATCGACGGCTGAGTACACGCCTACAACCACCAACGCCCGCACCAGGCCCTGAACACGGCCACCCCCGATCAGCCTCTTCCGGCCCCACACTGCCGTCCGCCTCCGCGGTGATGATGAAAATCTTGAACAGACAGCGCCGGAGCCGGAGTTGTCCGTCGAGGTCGTCGAACCGTCCGCCCTGCCGCCGCAGGGCACTGTGGTCGAGTTCAAAGTGCGGGTGCCAACCAGCGGCGAGATCACCCTGGTCACGGGCAGGCAGCGGGAGGGCATCCACCAAGCACTGGCCGGCAGGACGCTGACGGTCTGGGCGAACCACCGCAGCGTCCATTTCCTCCTCGACGGGCACCCCGTCACCACGGTCCCGTCCCGGCTGCGACCGGAGGATCTCGCCTACCTGACCATGCGCTACGGCGCTCGTCCGGCCGGTCCCGAGCCCGCCCCCGCCGCCCTCCCCAGGGCCCGCAGCGGCACGGCCATCCTCGCCGCCGGTGAACCGGTCGAGGTCGACCGCAAGGTCCATCGTGACGGGATCGTCCGCTTGGCCAGCGGCCGTTACCAGGTCTGATTCGCCCTCGCCAGCCGCACGATCACTCTCCGCCTCGACGGGCACCTCATGCACGCCATCCCCGACGCAGCGGCCGGTGCTGAGGCGGTACGGGCGATGTGCGAGAGGTGATCGGGCCGCGGCAGACGATTCGTCCAATGCGTTCCACTGAACGCTTCGGCCGGCCAGTGAACGCCCGAGTCGCCATCGTACGGGCTGCGTAGCAGGCCAGCGATCGTGAGCGACTGGGGCCGATAGACGTCCCATCCCGCCTCCTCGCATCGTCCCATTTCGGGCCAAGTGCAGCCAGGGTGATCGCCTCGACCGCAGCACCCCAGCACGAAACCCAGGAAAGCATCCCCGGTCGTCCACGGAGTCGAGAACGCCTACCAGCGCCACGTTGCTTCGTCGTACACCACTGCCCAAGGCCGGGGCGATCCTGTCTCCGCGGGCGCGCCGTCGTCGCCGTGCAGGGTCGCCGTACGGTCGCGGGCGAGTACGTCGGCTGCGAGCTCGGCGAAGTGAGGGGCGGCCGGGTGGGAGGATCGGACGGCCGACCAGACCGCGCTGGTCCGCTGGATGAGAGGGCGGCCTGACAGTGGCCGCCAGACGACACGCGGCTCCTTGCCGGCCACCGCCCCCTGGCCGAAGGCGATGCCGTGCCCCGCGCTGACCAGGGCCAACAGAAGCTCGGGGCGTGAGGCATGCCGCAGTCCGGTGGGAACGAAGCCCCCGGCCCGGCAGGTGTCCAGAATCCGGTCGTACCAGCCAGGGGCCTGCTCACGGGGAAGGAGCACGAGGTCTTGACCGGCCAGATGGGCGAGTGGGACCTCCGGGAGCTGGGCCAGCGGTGAGATGCGGGGCAGGACGACGCCGACTTCCACGGACACCTCCGGACCCATGCGGAGCCTTGTGATGTCCACGGGCTGGTGGACGAGGCCGACATCGAGCCCGCCGGACGCGATCAGCCGCAGTTGCTCGCCGGTGGTGATCTCCTGGAGATCGACGGACATGCCCGGATAGTGTTCCGCACATGCGCCGAGCAGCAGCGACAGCGTGGCAACCATCGTGCCCGGGGGTATGCCCGCGCGCAGGGTCCCCAGTTCGCCATCCCCGGCGCGGCGGGCCAGCGTCCGCAGCCGCCTTTCTCCGGTCAGCAGTGAACGGGCCTCATCCAGCAACACGGCGCCTGCGGGCGTCAGTTTGACCTGCCGGCGCGACCGGTCGAACAGTTCGGCGCCGAGCTCCGTCTCCAACCTGCGCACCGCCTGGCTGAGAGGCGGCTGGGCCATGCCAAGCTGGTCGGCGGCCCGGCTGAAGTGCAGCTCTTCGGCAACGGCGACAAAGATGCGCAGGTGGCGCAAGAGATCCACAGCCAGCGAGCTTACGTGAGGGGCGAAGCGATGGTCGAGAACCGGATACATGAGGCCTTCGCGGGGGCGGGAGCCGAGGGGGTGTTGCACGCGGTTCCCATCGGCGGGAAGCCGGACTGTGATGAGGTGACGGTCGGCAGGTGTTCAGCAGGCGACACGGCGGCAGTGGGTGACCGGGCGGCAGTCGACGAGGTTGCTGTTGGCGCTGACGAGCCCGTCGTGATCGCCTCAATCTTCAAGGTGTTGCTGGTCCTCGAGTTCGCGCGCCAGGTCACCGCCGGCCAGCTCGACCCCCGTGCACGGGTCCGGGTCACGGCCGGTGACCGGCTCGGTGGCTGGGGTACGGCCGGTTGTGCGGACGATGTCGAGCTGTCCCTGCGCGACCTGGCCCTCTTCGCGATCTCGGTGAGCGACAACTCGGCGGCGGACCTGCTGCTGGCGCAGGTCGGTCTGGACACGGTACGGCTCCTGGTCAAAGAGCTCCGCCTCGAAGGGACCCGGATCGTGGGCGGTCCTCGCGATGTGCTGCAATCGATGCTCAGCGAGGTCGGCGCACGCGATGAGAGGGAGTTCGCCCTCCGCTACCCGGCGCTTCCGGAGGCCCGCAAAAGACGGATGAGCGTGCTGGACCCCTCGCGGACCAACGCCAGCACGCCCCGTGAGATCACCCGGCTGCTGCGCCTCATCTGGTGCGACGAGGCGGGCCCGCCGCAAGCCTGTGCGTGGGTACGGGAACTGATGTCCCGACAGGTATTCCGGCACAGGCTGGTGTCGGGATTCCCTGACGAGGTGACAGTGGCGGCGAAGACCGGAACCCTTCCCGGCCTTCACATGGAGGCGGGAGTCGTCCGGTATCCCGACGGCAGCCGCTACGCGGTCTCCGTCTTCGCCCGCACGCGGGAACTGGCCTCATCACGTACGGCCGTCGACGCGGCGATCGGCACAGCGGCGCGAATCGCTGTCGACTTCCTCCACCGTCGCGGCAGCTGACCTGGTCCCATACGAGTATGCATATGAGAGCGCGTACATCTCGATCTTGGACCGTAGCGGGTGTCTCCTGATCTCCTGGCCGCATGAGCGACGACACAGACGCACCCCGCCCGAAGCGGCGCATCCAGGATCTCGGCCGGCGCACGGTGCTGCGCGGCGCCGCGTTCGGCGCGGCCGCCCCGCTTCTCGCCTCCCCCGCTCACGCCATCGCCAGCGACACCGCCACGACGCGCAGGGCCTCCCTGGCTGGTTCGCCGTCCTTCCGCTGGCTGGGCACGTCCGGCTGGCGCATCGACGTCGAGGAGCGGACAGTACTCTTCGACCCGTACATCACCCGGTTCAAGACCGGCCTGTTTGACGGGAACTTCAAACCAGGGACGAAGCTGAGGTCCGATCCTGAGCTGGTGCGGGAGCATATCGGCCGCCCTGAAATCGTCCTGGTCAGCCACTCCCACTGGGACCACATCGCCGACGTGCCGTACATAGCCAAGACCACCGGTGCCCGGATCGTCGGCACCGAGACCACGTTCCACCTGCTGGTCGCGTTCGGCGTCGACCCCGGGCAGATCTCGGTGGTCAAGGGCGGTGAGGTGCTGGACTTCGACGGGATCACGGTCGAGGTCGTATCGAGCCTGCACAGCCGCAACAAGCGGCACACCTACTTCGCGCCGGGAACGTTGAACGCGCCACCGCCGACGGCCCCCCGTATCATCTCCGACCTGCCGGAGGGCGACACGCTCGCCTACCAGGTGACGACCGGCAGCGCCGGACCCTCAGCCTTCCTGATGGGCGCCAGCGACTTCTCCGAACGAGCGGTCCAGGGGCTGAGCCCCGACCTCGCGATGATCGCGGTGCCGTCCAGCGCCTCGACGTCCCGCTACGTGCCCCGGCTGCTGAGAGCACTCGGACAGCCCGGCGTCGTCGTACCCGTCCACTGGGACAACTTCGAGGAGCCCTTGAGCGAAACACCGCGCCGGGACCCCGCGATGGACCTGGACGCCTTCGTCGCACTGGTGCACCAGGAGACCCCGATGAGCCGGATCGTTGTCCCGGACTACCACACCACCTACGGCGGAGACATGCGGCCGAAGCCGCGCCCCGTTCCGAAGAACGGAGACCACCGGCTGCCGTGAAACGACTTCCCCTGCGGCATGCGGTCCGATGCGGCCAGACAAGGGGGATATGCAACCCAGTCGGCCAGCACACGGTCAGCGAAGCCGCTTCAAGCTGTATGTGATGTACGCCCGCCCCCTCGATTGACACGCCCAACAGCCCAAAAGCCAGAGCCAGGGACAGCGGGTGCGCCTTCGTCGTGCGTGAGAGCGGAGACACCAGTCCGACCCGATCCGGCCCTGCACGCCTCGTCACATCTGGCAGCGGACCTGTTCAGGGTCGGGCCGGGGGCGCCAGGTCGGGCCCTGCCTGGAACTCGAATCCTGACGGCTGCCTCCCTACCGGCCTTCCGCGCCAGTCCCGTCCTCCTGCCGCGGTCAGGCTGCTGTCGTGTTCGCAGGGTCGGCCCTGCCGACGAGACCTCTGACGGCGGGCCCCTGACGGTCCTTGGCCCGTGGCTCAGGACCGTCAGGCGGAGGCGGAAGTGTTCGAGGGGACACCCCTACTGCGCCGCCCGTTCCGGGCAGCCGCCCATATCTCTGATACATGCATAGGTCTGGAGAAGGACGGGTTCCGTGCGCAGCTCGCCCGCTACGCCGACGGCCGGGTCCTCCCGCGCTCCCGCGCGGGCACGGATATGACCGCCGCGTTCCCGAAGACCCAAGACGGGGTCTGTGTAGCGAACGGGTCTGTTCCGTAGTCGGTGGTGACGGAGGGTGTGGTCAGCCCAGGAGGATGCGGTGGCGGAGGAGGGGGAAGCTCGCGCGGCCGTACATCTG
>NZ_JBVJEA010000067.1:0-6551 GCF_055581985.1 Streptomyces sp. NPDC042336
GAGACTTCGAACACCTCCCTCAACGGCGCGGGTGCCTCGTGCGTTGCGACCTCGACGCCGTCACCCCATCGGTGGCCACTCTGAAACGGCTCAGTGAACTGACGCCCCTGTCCTTCCGGAATCTGCTGCGCCACTTCTACCGCAACGAGGAATCCTGGACGACCTTCGCCAACAAGGAACAGGAATTCATCCGACGCGGCGTCATCAGCATGCTCCTCGGCTTCGCCCCCTCCCGCTACGACACCAAGGACTTCGCCTTCGCCCAGGCCAAGCGGCGCCTTGCCGTAGCCCAGGCAGTGGAGCGCGACGTGCAGGACAGCACCTTGCAGGCCGTCACCGCCATCTCTGAACGGCTCGGCATCCCCGTCGCCCGCACCCTCGACCAAGTAGCGGCCGCACGGGAAGAGGTCACTTCCCAACTCGACGGGGTTCGCCAACGACGTCACGAACTGACGCAGGAGATCAACAGCCTCTTGCAGGGAACGTCGACTACCGAGACGGCAGCCGGATACGACTCGTCCCTGACGGGCTTGTATGAAGACGTATCCAGGCGACTGCAACTCGCGGTGGACGAAGTCCTCGCGCTCGAACAACTCGCCAGCGAACACACCTACTCCACCCAGACGGTCACCTCCGAGGTAACCCGCATGGAACGCCTCATCGCCTCCGTGGAGATCTTCGACGCCCTCCCCGTACGGCTCTGTCCGGCGTGCGAGCTACGGGTCGACCCACACCGAGAACACGACGAGAGCGCCTGCTACCTGTGCTTCCAACCGGTCAGCGACGACCAGCGTCGCCGTCGGGCACAAGTGGAGATCCGGTCGCTCAAGTCGGAACTCGCCGACCTCGAAGACGTCACCGCCCGCACCGCCGTCGATCTGCACACGGCCCGCACCCGCCGAGTGGAGCTTCAAGACGAACAGACACGGCTCGCGCACCGCATCAATGAACAACGCGCCGCGCAGCTGGCTCCTTTCATGGCCACTCTCGAGAACCTGGCCGGCCAGATCGCCCAGCTCGAACAGAAGATGACAGCCTTTCCCGCTATCGAAGAAATCCTCCAACGCCGCTTGGTAGCCAGTCAGGCCGTTACCGCTGCACAACAGGCCGTCGACGCGCTCGACCAAGAGCCAGCCGCCGTTGCCGCGGCTTCGCTCACCTCTGTCGAACGATGCGCCGTGTTCGCCGAGCGCATGAACGAATTCCTTCACCGCTACCGTGAACGTGGCTGGGTCAAGGGCGCCATCACCATCAATGACAGTGACCTCACCTTTTACGTCGGCACCCGCCCCTGGGATCAAGCCCTTGGGGCAGAGACAAAGGTGCTCTTCTTCTTGGCCTACAGCTACGCCACTCTCTTCCTGGCATCTGACCTCGACGAAGATACCGCTTTCCCCGGCCTGCTGCTCCTGGACAACCCATACCAGCAGGGCATCGGCAACACCGTGGTTGACGACGTTCTGCGAGACCTGGCAAACGCAGCTCAGGCCACGGGCACCCAGGTCATCAGCACCCAGGCCGTTCCGGTACCGCGGGACCCGGCGACCATTCAGGTAATCCGCATGCCCACGGAGTATGAAGCGCCGTAGGCAGACTTGCAGCAGTGTTGATGTCTTCGCGGTCGACCTGCCGGATACTCCCGGGTCCCGCGACGCCTCTGGCTGCGTTGACCGCGAGTTCCGAGCAGGATGCTCCGGCGCAGCCCTGCGACGCCGAAGATTGCTGAACCGTGTGATAGCCCCCAGCGGTGCAGATCAGAGGGATTCCTGATTGCCATTACCGAACGCGCAAAGAAGGGACCGCGCCGGGGAATGCCGACCGGAGCGGCGGCCTGGGGGCCGGCGAAGGCCACCAGCGGCCACCGGCCCCCTCAGCGCGGCGCCCGTCGACGGCCGACGCGTACTGGGCCCAGTTCGCACTTCACTCCCGGTCGGTGACTATATGACGGCGTATTCCCCGTGATCCACAACAAGATGATCTTTGAAGGACTCTAGCTTTCCCCCGGCGCGAGGTCTGCCAAAAGGGGCAGGTGTCCCGGCACCACATCGGCGATCTCTTCGGTCACCTGCTCCCACGGGCTCCAGCACAGCGCCTCGATCAGCACGAGGCGTCCCTGCGGGCAGGGGCCGAGCGACTGGGCGATCGCTGCGAGGGCTTTGCCGCGGTGCTCGGGTACGGCGAGGGCGTCAGCCAGGGCGCGGGCCGCCGTGCGGGCACCCACCCGGCAGAGCGCCTTGACTACGGTCGGCGTGGCCGGCTCGCGCAGGGCAGGGGTGCTGATCTCCTCCAGCAGCGCGGCGGCACGGGTGACGTCCCCCGTGGCTGCGGCGCCCGCCGCAAGGTGGCCGAGGGCGCGCTCGTCTCCTTGCCTGTTGACGATCAGCTCCGCTTCGGCCAGATCACCTGCGTCTACGAGCTTCTTCACCACACCGGTGAGGATCTCGTCGACCGCGTCTTCCGGCAGGCCGCCCTCCAGCCTGAGTACCGCGTCGATATCGCCCGCCGCGAGGAGCGCATCGGCGGCGGCGTACGTGTCCCAGCGCCGACGAGAGGGGCTGTCAGCAGTGGCTGCCAGGCCGAGGATCTCCTGAGCGAGCTCTGCCGCTCCGTCTGGTTTCCCGGTGCGGCCGAATGCCTGGGCCACCCGTCGCAGGCCCTCGGTGCGCTCGGCGGGATCTGCCAGGGTCCGGCTCTCGTGGAGTACGCGGCGCAGGAGTTCGTACCCCTCAGCAGGGCGACCCATCTGGCGCAGGCCCTCGGCCAGCTCCGCGAGATCGAGGACGCGTGCGTAACCGGCGGACGCGTCGGCGGCCTGTTCGGCGTGGTGGATGAGGCGGACCGCGTCGCCCGGCCGCCCGGACCGGCCAGCTACGACGGCCAGCTTGATGAGGGTGTGCACCCCGCGCCCACGAGCCCTCCGCGCCACGTCCGTCGCCCGCTTGACCACGGCGTGGGCGCGTTCCTCCTGGCCCGCTCGCAGCAGGAAGTCGGCGGTGTCAGTCGACAGCGTCATCCGCCAGTGGAGGTAGGGCACCTTGTCGGTGGCGTCGCGGGCTTGTCGGGCCAGGCGCAGCGTCTGCGCCGGGTCACGGGACTCTGCCGTCGTCCTGCCGGCGGCGTTGAGGACGCGCGCCCGGTAGATGGGTTCGGTGATCCGCTCGGCCAGGTCCAGGGCACGATCGAGGTCACCAGTTTCCGCGGCCGTGATGCCGATCTCGAGCAGGCCGTCCTCCGGATCGTTCAGGAAACGGCTGACCAGGTCGGTCGCCTGCTGGTGGTGTCCGGTCGCCTCCAGGCCCGCGGCGACGTGGGGGTAGACCCAGTCCACGCCGTCGGGGTCGTCGATGTCCGCTGCCAGCTGGGCCGACGTCAGGGCAAACTCGGCAGCCTGTTCGGCGAGCCCCGGTGCCGTGGACATCCCCCGGGCGAACAGGGCGAGGTACTGCGCACGCCGGACGGGGTCACCGGAGCCGGCCGAACGGAACGCGACACGCTCCGCCAGCGCCAGAGCCCGGCGCTGCTCGCCGAGCCGGGAGAGCGCGGCGGTCAGCGAGGCGCCCAAGGCGCTCCGGGAGACGGTGTTGGGCACCGCCATGACCGCGTCGACGGCTTCCAGCGCCCAGGGAACCGCATCGGGGCCCGGGGCCCCGGCCTCCTCCTGAGCTTCCGTGACGTTCCTCGCCACCCCGGCCAGGGCCCCGACGGCAGCGACGAGAGCGTCCGCCCTGCGCTCCGGGCCGCTGATGCGGCGGGCCGGCTGTAGGGCTTCGGCGGGTCGGCCGGCGTCCGCCAGACCCTTGGCGATCGCTTCCAGGAAGCGGTCCCGGTCCTCGGTGCTGTCCGCTCCGTCGAGCAGGGTGGCCGCCTGATCCGGGCGCCCGGCGGCGGCCAGGGCGCCGGCGATGGCGCTCAGAGCGGCCACCCGATCCCGTGCGTCGCGCCGCGATTCGGCCAGATGAACGGCGCGCGCCGGGTGCCCTAGCCGGGCCCACAGGGCGATCAGCCCGGAGGGGAGAGATGCCGTCCGATCGTGCAGCCCGTCCCGCGCGGCGGCGAGCCGCAAGGCCACGGACACGTCCTGATCGCCGCGGAGCAAGCCGTCCGCGAGCACCAGGTCGAACGCGGACGACACCGTACTGAGCGCCTCCAGGTCCGCCCCGGACGCCCGCCACAACCGCTCTTGCCACCCGGTGTCACAGGCCAGCGCCACCAGCCTGGCAGTGTCCCCCTGGTCATGCAGCAATTGGGTGTAGCCGCGCAGCAGGTACTCGGGCGTCTCCTCCGGCCATCCGGCGCTCCGGTAGGAGTCCGCCCACCGGCGCAGACGGCTGCGGTGGGCCGCCAGCTCCTGGTCCGTGACCAGTTCCGTCGCGCCGCGCCGGATCTCCTCGTGCGCGAAGAGAAAAACGGGCGGATCGGCGGACGCCCAGTGCCTGGAGCGACGGCGGAAACTGCGGCCGTTCACCGCGGACAGCTCGCGCTCGACCAGCCGCGCCGGGCTCCCGGTCAGCTCCGCGAAGTCGTGCGCGCTCAGCCCGCCTCCGGCCGCGAGGGTCAGAGCGGCCAGGTCCCAGCCCAGTCCGCCACCGTCTCGCAGTCGCAGCAGATCCCGCTCCGCATCCCAGCGCGCTGCGCGGGCGTGCGGGGACGGCTCCAGACGGTGGTCGATCCGCGTGGTGCGGAGGGGATGGTCTGCAGGCACGTCCCCCGGTATCGGCGGGTGCGGACGGCCGGCGACGAGGATCCGCATGCCGTGCGGGGGAACGCGTGGCAGCAGCGCCGCGATGCTGTGGCCGTCGGGACCGGCGGTCACGCCGCGGTCCTCGTCCAGCCCGTCCACCACGAGCACGAGTCGTCGGCCGCGCGCCGCGCACCCCTGTGCGGCACGGTGCAGCGCGAGCAGCATCTGCTCGTCGCGCGTGGCGGGGGTGCTCAGCGGCTCCTCCTCGCCCAGCAAGGCGAACACCTGCCGCTGGACAACCGCGCAAAACGCCGCCGCGTCGTTCTGCGCAGCCATGCGGGAGGTGACGAAGAACGATACGACATCGACGCCGAGTGGAGGGTGCAGGACGAAGTGCGCCAGCAGGGCGGACTTTCCCGCCCATGCCGGGGCCACCCAGCGCCAGTAACTGCCGTCGGGACCGTCCGCGGGGACTTCGTGCGCGCAGAAGGCGGCCAGCTGGGCGAGTTCCCTCTCACGCCCCTGGAAATCGGCGGCGGCGAGGGCCTGTTCCACCTGCAGTAGATAGCCGGAGACGGCGGCGCGCCCCGCGAACACCTGCACGAAGCTGTCAATCATCACGCCACTGTTGGCGAAGGCCCCGGCTCCCTCGGCGGAGGATCCACCCGACTTACGCACCGCGGCGCGACTGCGGAAGAACATCGGATGCGCCGCTAACCCTGCCCCCGATAACCGGTATTCGCGCTGCCGCCCTCCGCCCGCGCGTCACCGGTCTCCCCGACGGAGACCACACCGTCGGACGGGGAGGCGACGGCACCCGTGTTGGCGTCCCCGCCGCCGGCGGCCGTGGCACTCCCGGTCCTGGACACCTGTACCGACGTGCTCCCGGACGGGGCCAGTAACGCGCAGACGCCGACCCCCAAGGCGGCCACGCCGACCACCGCGGAGACCACGCCAGCCACCTGGTTCGCCCGGTCCCAGCTCAGCAGCGACAGCGCACCGGCGAAGACCGCCAGGACCAGAACCGTCGTCACCAAGACGGCGCGCCGGTCGCCCCACACAGCCACCCTCTCTGCCCCCCTTGCGCCCCGTCGAGGCGGAACCGTACCGAGTCCGGTATGGCCCACGCCGCATGCCGAGCCCCACCATACGGCCAGGCCAACATCGCCATGCGGGAAAGCTCTGGAGGAGAGCCCTGGAGGGCAATGGCGCCCCGGACAACGTGTCCGCACGGCCCACCACAAGGCCGAGAGAGTCGGTCGGCGCTGGGAGACCCTGAGACTTCCAGCTGTATTAGGGGGCACCAACGTAAAACGAGCGAAAGACCATTAGCGCAGGTCATCGACTCGCACCGTGCATTGCTGCAGGGCGAAACGCTGGCCGGTCTCTTCCGCGACATCTGATCTGCAGGACCCGACGACTCCGCTTTGAGCGTCATCAGCCCTCGGCGTTGCCTCGTCACTCGCAGCCTTGACGCCCCCTGACCTGCCCAACGCATGCCTGACACCCCATCAGAACGAGCGTCAAATGAGCGTCATTTCAGCGTCAAGATACCGCCCGTAACGCCCACACCGCACATAATGCGCACAGGCAAAACCGCAGGTCAGGAGCCCTTCGAGACCGGTTCAAGGATCGCCACGCACTCCACATGATGCGTCATCGGAAAGATGTCGACTTGGACGGCTGCACACGAAACACCAGGTCAGGCATAGTTTCTCGGCTCACCCAAGGAGACGTACGGGGCTTGGAGCGTCAAATGAGCGTCACGACCGTGTACTGAGCCGTTTCAGAGTGGCCACCGATGGGGTGACGGCGTCGAGGTCGCAACGCACGAGGCACCCGCGCCGTTGAGGGAGGTGTTCGAAGTCTC
>NZ_JBVJEA010000068.1:0-5807 GCF_055581985.1 Streptomyces sp. NPDC042336
CACCGATCGCCTTCGAGGACGCCCTCCAACTCGCACCAACTACGCTGGCACAAGCCGCGTAACCCGTGTCCAGGATTCGGGGTCAAGGCCCATGGGCGCATCGCACAGGGCGGCATGTGGTTCCACGGCCTGTGCAGCGAGTGCAACAACATGGCCGGAGCCCACTACGACGCCGCCTACGCGGACTTCAGCAACGCCATGCTGGCACGCGTGAACCTGCAACAGCGTCTCTACCTGCCGCCTGTGCGTTTGGCACCGGCCCGTGTGGCCCGGTCCGTCCTTATCGGCATGTTCGCCACCAGCCCACATCTGCGCGTGATGTTCCGGGGGCTTGCCGAGGACCTCCGCAGCCGTCGCGACCGCATCACGATGCCTGACGGCGCCAGTCTGCGCCTGGCCGTGTGCCTGGACCGGCGGACCCGCTTGGCGGGAATGTACAACGCTGTCCGGGTCATCCGGTACATAGAGCACTACGACGTCTTCTCGGAGGTCTACTTCCGCCCCCTGGCCTGGGCCCTCACGCCCAGCGGCCGGGGGACCGCGCAGCATGCCGATCAATCGGTTGTGGAAAAGCAAGGCTGGGCTGTTGTCGACCACTGGCTGCAGTACGGCGAGGACAGAACAGCAGCCGATCTCCGATCGCTGTGCCGAGCGCCGCTTCCCGCAGTGCTCCATCCGCTGAACGGCCACGACCGAGACGAGTGGATGGAGTTCATGAGCGATAAAGTCACCGCGATCCTCGAAGGCGAGATCCCGGTCTGACCGAACAGCCTGCCGTCGATGTCGTTGCGAGTCCACGTACTACAGACCATCGGCGCCCCACCCGTTCAAAGTAAAGTTGTGGGACATGGCGAAGGCCCGGACCACCCGGCCCGGACTGGCCGTGCTCGGGCGGCGGCACCTGATAGCGCCGGCCACACCCACCGCCGGACTTTGGACCGGCAGCTGCACGGGAGCGATCGGGCAGCGTGTGCGCGTGCATTTCGCGGAACCGGGGACCCCCTGGCCGCTGAGCGCGGCCAGGGGAAGGGGTTTCGTTTCAGACAGTGCGTCGGAAGCGGATACAACGGAGCAGCGGGACGAATGCCAAGCTGGTCATCCCGGGCGGAACCTGCGGAAGCAGGTAGAGCACGGTGCCAGCGATGACGGCGTTGAACGTGTCCTGCCACTCAGGGCGGCGGTACTGGAGCCCGACGGACTTCCAGCGCTGTGGTTGCATGGTGTTGTCCTTCGTGCGATTGCCCTCGTACCGTGCGGACATTTCGGGGATCGCCCTAGCCGGGGTGGTCCCCGTCCGCTTTGTGGACGACGGTATGCGGTGGCTGCTGGGGTGACGTCAACATGGGGTGAGCATCGGCCACGAGGCCAATTTGCGTCCTCACCTGCGGAGCCCATCACCTCACCCCCTGCACGGGGTGTGGTGATGAGGCGCTGACCTGCGGCTTTCTCACGGCAATCCACGCAGTCCGCCTGAACCAATCAAGATCGGACTCTACGAAACTCGGAGCAGCTCAAGCTGCTGGTGGCGGTACTCAAGGCCGCGGGAGGCGAGGTCGTCTTCGCTCGGGAGCAGCTGACGTCGGGCACGGGGCGGAGGGCGGCGCTGGACATCGTCTGTCAGCGATCCTGGGCAGGTGTGAAGCTTCTGCTAACTACCTCACAGGCTGGCCTACGCTGCGTCACAATTCCCCCATGGCGACCTTCAACCAGCAGGGCTGGCATGTGAACGGGCCCGTAAACAACGCCGAAACGATCATTAACAACGGGGCAGATCCCCACTCGATCGCGGACGGCCTAGCCCTAGACCGGCAGAGACAGCGAGACGCGCTGGCCTCACAGCGAGTCGACCGGCACTTCGAGCAATATCTGTTGCGGCAGCGACAGATGGAGGAGAGAGCGGCTCGCAGGGTGTCGACCGGGGGGTGGGTCGCTATCGGGGTTGGAGGCTTTATCGCATTCTTTATCGCATCGGCCATCCTGCTAGACCTTGCTCTTCGCTAGGACAAGGCAGCGGGTGCCAGCCGGATCGTCTGCGACTGCTGCATTCGAAGGTGTATGGGCTTGAGACTGCTGGCCGCTTTCACCGGTTCGACGGGGCCTACGGGTGTGGTGACGTGCGGGGTGGTTGGGGAGGGCAGGTGAGGCGGCGGCGGGCCATGAGGGTGATGAAGGTCCAGATGATGTCGGCTTTCGCTGCGGGAGACGAGTCGCTCGTAGTTGTGGACGTTTCCAGCTCCTGGCCGTACGCGTCGGCGTCGTGCTGTTCGGTGCTCACGCGGTGCCTCCCTTGTCGTGGTGGGTGCGGTTGGCGATCCAGTCCGCATCGCGTACGGGCGTCGGTGCTCGGGTCTCGGTGGCCGGGGCGCGCATGATGCGCCAGCTGGTGCACGGCGCGGTGACGGCGTGGGCCAGGACGACGACGGTCTGCCGTCCGGCGTCGCCCCGGACCCACGCCCCGGTGAAGCGGACCTGATCGGCCGCCCAGTCGCCCAGCAGCTGCCACGGGCGCAGTCGCCCGAGCAGATAGCCGGCCGCGAGCGCGACGGCCGCGATCGTGACGACGACGCCCATCACGACCACCGCATCCCGATCGAAGACAGCAGCTCCATTCGCTCCGGCGTCAGCGTCGCTGCCCGAGAGCGCTGATTCCCGATCCAGGCCCCCAACTTGTGCTCCCGATCCTCCCGATCCTCCCGATCCTCCTGGTCCTCGCCGCCGACGATCCGCTCGACGTGCTTCCTGGGGACCTGAAGGTGCCCCTCACGCTCGTAGAACTGCTTGGCGGCCTCGTAGTTCATCGCCCACTTATCGGCCTGCGTACGGCGCTTGGGCTTCTCGTCCTCGCTGGCGGGCTCGATCCCGAGGACCTGCTCGCACATCCACTGCTGCACGGTCGTGAGCTGGTCCCAGCCGAGCCGGACCGACTGCACCCACCGTCCGAGGTCCTCGCCCTGGCGCACGACGTCGCCCGTCTCGGTGGGCAGCGCCTCACCGGCGTCCAGGTGCGTCCGGACCAGGTGGAAGCACCGCTGCCAGGTCACCGGCCAGCTCGGGCACCACGAGGCGTCGATCTCCTCCAGCTGCTCGCGCCGCTCGTCCGACAGCGCCCCGGCCGACGACTCCACCGGCAACCCCTCGGCACGCCGCTGCTCGATCGCCTGCGCCTTGCGGGCGGCGGCCCGCGCGTTCTTCAGGAAGATACCCACCCGGTAGCCCTGGAACGTGGCGTCCAGCGGGGCCAGGAGGTGCCCGTGTTCGGCCGCCCACCCGCGCGCGGCGGACAGGCCCTCCTCCCACGCGACGTCGTAGTGCGACCAGATCATGCCGAGCTTCTCCAGCTGCGCGACGCGGTCCTCGTCCATCTCACCGCGGGCGTAGAACCGCCGCGCGTCGGCGGTCCACTGCCCCAGCGGGAACCCGGCGAGCGAGGCCGGCCACCCCTCGCCCTCCGCCTCCTGGTCATCGACGGCAGGCACGCGGAACGTGAACGGCACCTTCAAGTCGCCGTGCACGCGGGCGTAGATGACGGCGGCCTCCACGCCGCGCCGCCAGTGCTCGTGCTCCGGGTTGAGAACCCGCAGGTTGATGAACGCCGCGAGGGCGGCCGGGTCGCGGGGCGTGGAGAACTTCAGCAGGGCCTTGGCGGGGGCGCTGACGCCCCCGGAGCCCTCACCGCTCCCACCCGCGCTCTTCCCGCTCTCGTCCTTGCTGACGGGCTTGTAGCGGCTCGGGGCCTGCTGCTCCGCGAGGCTCTCCACGATCCGCGCGTCGTGCGCCCGCAGCGCCTCCAGGAGCTTCGCCAGGCCGCCGAACGCCCGGGACGTGAGCATGTTGTCCGCCGTCTCGCCCGGCCCGAGCAGCACCGGCACCACGAGCGAGGCCACCTTGCCCTCGCCCGGCTGCATCCGCAGCGCCCGCCCTACGGCCTGGACCAGGTCCGGCATCGACCCGCGCACATCCGCCCAGTACACGGAGTCGCAGTGCTTGGTGTCGACGCCCTCGCCCAACACCTTCACCGAGCACAGGAAGCACTTCTCCACCACGGTGCCGTCCGTGGCGATCCCCGCCGCGAACTCGCCCAGCAGCCGACGCCGGTGGAGCGGCTTGTGATCCCCGCACAGCCAGTCCGCCCAGATCGTCTTGGGGTACAGCTCCGGGTCGGCGGCGTGCAGCTGCGCGGCGACGTCAGGAAGGCCGGCCGCGAACGCTTCGGCCTCGCGGACCTGGTGGTGGAAGACCAGCGTTCTGCGAAAGCCCTCCTCGGCCGACGCCTTCACCAGGGCGGTCTGCAGCGCGGCGAGCCGGGCCCCGCGGACTTCGGCCGACCGGCCTTCGGCGCCCAGGAGCTGCGCTGCCTGGAGCGCGGTGTCGGTGACGTCCACGCATACAACCTGGTAGGGGGCACAAATTCCCCGGTCGATGGCCTCCGAGAGCGTCAAAGTGAACGCCCTGCTGCCGAACGGGCCCTCGGGGTCGTCTTCCATGCTCGCGACCAGCTCGCCCGGTGCGCCAGCCTCGTCCTCGTCCCCGAGCTGCCACAGCCGCGGCGTGGCCGTCATGTAGAGGCGGCGCAGGGAAGGGATCTTATGGTTGTCGTGGACGACCGCCCACGGCTTCCCGATCCGGCCCGAAACGCGGTGGGCCTCGTCCACGACGATCAGGTCCCAAGCCGACAAGCCCGCGGCGTGCGCCCGCTCCAGCGTGCCCAGTCCGAGGCTGGCGTACGTGGCGTACACGGTGACCTTGTCCAGGCCCCGGGTCCACTCCACCAGCTCGTCCACGTCCGTGGTGTTGGGGAAGGACACCTCCTCACCCCGCAGCGAGGACACCCCGATCATCGGCCCCCGGCGGCCCCCCTCGCGCCATGCGGCCTCGGTCTGGGCGAGCAGGTCCAGCGAGGGCACGAGCACCAGCACACGGCCCGCGTGGAGCTCCTCCGCGCTGCGGACTGCCACCCGGGTCTTCCCGGACCCGGTCGCCATGATCACCTGCGTTCGAAGCCCTCGTTCGGGCACAAGAGATCTTGCAGGCAATTCGAGGGCGCGCACGACCGCGTCAATGGCTTCTCGCTGGGCTGCCTCGCGCTGATCGGCGCGGTCTGTGCTCGACATATCGCCTGCCTTCTTCTGGGGCGCCGCCCGGTCGATTCGAGCGGCTGGAAACGGGAAACCTGCACGTAGATGAGCCACAAGGGCTACGGTTGGACTGACGCGGTCGGCTGGTCGATCCGCTCCACCGGGACACCGGCAAGGCGGTTGGGTGGATCTCGATAACCCTCCGGGGCGGTCCGGGGTGGTGTGTCCTGAGTCCAGAGTCTATCTCGCTCTCAGAAATGAAGCACAAGGAATTCAGAGATTCCCCAGAACGTGGCTCAAAGCTGTTAGTCTTGCTTTATCGCAAGCCAATCCGGGGCCTTGACGCCCCCTCAATCCCGCCCGCTCCTCCGGGTGGCCGACCCCGAGCCTCCGTCACCCGCCCGACTGCCTGTCACCTCCCCTCCTCTTGCTGCTGCTTGTGGCGTGAGCCCTGTGGGTGGGCCGCGCGGAGCGTGGCACGCCTTGCCCGCACTGGAGTTGGCGGGTCGGCTGTGGGTGGCTGGAGCGCAGCGGAGGCCACCAGTCGGCCGGAGGCCGACCGCGCCTCGCAACGCGAGGCGCCTGCCCTGCGGTTGGCGGTCGCGCGGAGCGCGTGCCGCCTGGCGGTGAGCGGAGCGAGCCGCATCCGCTCACGCGGAGCGGGAGCGGCCGGGGCGCGGAGCGCCCCGGCTCGCTTCTTCGGGCGAAGCCCGAAGGGACCCGCTCCGCGGG
>NZ_JBVJEA010000069.1:0-5115 GCF_055581985.1 Streptomyces sp. NPDC042336
GCATCCGACAGGATCAACTCGGCCTTCGGCCGCCCAGTACGCGCCACCAGGCAACCCTACACAACTGAACAGAATTCCTGACTCAGAAGACTAGCGCCTCCCGCAGCAGGCGCTGGCGCTGTGCGCGGACCATGGAGGGCGCCGTGATGATGGTGACGGCAATCTGCGACCTGGGGTCGCCGTCGTTGGGGTCCAGCGGCGTCAGGTCGTGACGTGCGTGTCCAGATCCGGCAGGACGCCGTTGTCGGCGGGCTGTTCGCACGTGAGCCGCAGTTCGGTGGTGGGCGGGGCGGCCCGAGACAGCCCGGCCGGGATGCCGACGACACCGGGCAGCAGCTCCACAGCCGTCTCCCACGCGGTGAGCAGCACTTCCTGGACCTCGTCGAGGCCCAGCTGCGTGTCCCAGCCGGGACGAGGAACGCGGCCCACGCCTCCGAATTCTCGAGCAGGACGTCCGCGCAGCCGACCACGGTGGACTCCATCGTGGTGGGCAGGGCGAGCATGACGGAGGTCTTCACGGCCGGGCCGCCGTCCGGCGGGACGATCGTGCACGTGTACCCCACGGGACGGGCCGAGTTGCCAAAGGGCCCCGCTCCCAGCGACCGGCGCGCGACTCCGCGCCCCGATGCCGGGACAACATCGTCATCGCGCCGGCAACCGCGCTTTGCGCAAGCTGCTGTTCGAGCAGCGTACGCTGGGGTTTGCTGACCTCCAGCGCGCCCGGGTCGGCCCACGGCAGGTTCACCAAGGCGCGAAAGCGCAGCGCCGGCGTCTGACCGGCGGTCCCGATCCCGGCTGACCGGCCCTGGTCCAGGCTGAAGCGGGGAAGCGGCTGCCACCACCACACGATGCCGCCCGAACACGACAGTCGGCCCGCACCCCACGATCCGCCGTCGAGGTCCACGCTCCGAGCGTCGGCCGGAATCACCCACGGGGGTGTCCGAGCCAGTGGGAAGCCGGGAGAACCGACGGCCGTGAGCGAGTCCTGACCGCCCGGGGCACGCCGCTGCGCTTCAACGATCGCCTGCCAGACAGGCTCCGCGACGGCGGCCGGAGGGCGACCGGGCACCAGACACAGCGCCCAGCCCGGCTCGCCGTTGGGCTCGTGGTGCACGTCCTGCAGAGCAGCCGGGCCCTGCGCCCAGGCCTCTGCCGCAGCCTGTCCGAGCCCCGCGTCAACCAGCTGCTCATAGGCCGCCCGCATCTCCCGCTCGTGGTCGGGCCGCCCCTGCCCGACCCGCAGCCCACCGTCCGGCCCGGCTTCAGAGACAGCTTGCCGCACGAGCTCGGTGAGCGCCTGAGCGGTGGGCATGCCACAAGCGCGGACGCCGGCGGAAATCAACTGCTGGATCTCGGCGCGCGGCAGCCAGTGCGTACTGTCGTCGTCCCGCCTCGGTTCGGAGACTGTGTCCGTGCGCGGAGATCCGGGCTTGCCCACCGGAGCCGGCACGACGAACAACGTGCCAGCGGCCCACTCGGGGACTTCGATGAACGCCACGCGTTCGCCGTCAGCACCGGACCATCCGACGCGGACGGCGCGCGGAGCCGGGGTGATCCATTGACGGATCAGCTTGCGGATCTGGTCCACGGTCAGTGCGGCTGGGTCGAGGTCGACGATGTGGTCCAGGACCTCTTCGTCGTGCTCAGGGCGGGTGGCGATGCCGGTGACGATGACCCCGCAGTCCCCGTTGGCGGACGCAGCGACGTCCTTGGCGAGTTCCTCGACCGCCTTGGGGCCGGCCAGTTGGTACGGGGCCGCCTTGGCGTCGAGCCACTGCGTCTCGCGTAGGCCGAGCAGGAAGCCCGGCTCCTGGGCATCCAACGCGGCCAGCGCGCTCTTCGGATCCTTCACCACCCCGGCAGTATCTACCTGCGCTGCGGCCGCGCGCCGCCAAGTTTCACAAGCTCACCGGCGCTACCACATCCGATGAGGGACGCCGGTTCACCCTTCCATGTGCCCGAGCACGATGTCGATGCTGAGGGCAAACCGGGGCCGGGTGGTGCAGCCGGTTCCTTACGCCGTCTGAAGGGTGCGCTCGCTGCCTCCGAGCCACAGGCCCACGACCAGATCGGGCAGGTACTGCTCCGTCGTGACCGCAGTGTGCCGGATGGCCGTGCAGCCGACGGTGAACTGCTGGGCGGAGGGGCTGGCGGTGGGGGCCCTCGACGGCGGAGACGAACTTGGCCGGGACCACCAGAACATCACCGTTCCCGCGGATCAGCCAGTACACGGAGCTCGATCTGTGCTCCAGGTCGTGCAGTTGGTGGCGCTTGTCCGTCCAGGAGTCCTCGCGTCCGGCGCACCCGGGCGTCAGCACGGCGGACTTCTTGACCTAAATGAGGGTCTCCCGTGCGCAAGTGGAGACGGCCTGGAAGGCGTACGTCGACGACGACGCCGATGTCTGCTCCGTTCGCCCGTTCCTCCTTCTTGGTCACGGTGCGATGGCCGACCCGCAGATGCGGGCCGGCCCCGCCGACTAGCCGGGTGCGGACGGGCAGGGCGGTGATCTCGCCGGCGAGACCGGCCAACAGTGTCGCGGTCAGGTGTTCTTCTTCCGCGGCCCCGAGGTCGTGCATGGCGTCGGCAATCTCGGCAACCGCGCGGCGGGTGGCGCCCCGCACGAGGTCCTCCAGCTCGTGGTTGGCAAGCCAGGTGGACGACGGCGCAGACAGCGGCCGCAGGAAGTCGGCCCGGCGGGCATCGACCGACGCGAAAGGACGTTCAGCAGCCGCTCTTCGAGCGTCCTTGTGGTTTCGGTGGTGGCCCGTAGCCCGTCGGCGCGCAGCTGCACGGGAAGGATCACGCTTCGGCTGCACCGGTTGATCGCCTGCCGGACTATCCGGTGCTTGTCGGCGAGTGCAACGGTGAGCGCCGGGAGACGTCGGCCCCATAGACCTCGGCCAGATGGGCCTGGACCTCGTCGGTGGTCAGGCCCCTGGCGGCCAGCGAGATGACCATCTCGTCGACCCGGTCAGGCGCTTCTGCCGCTTCTTGAGGATCTCCGGTTCGAAGGAGCCGTCGCGGTCGCGGGGCACGGTAATCTCCACCGGGCCGACGTCAGTCAGCGCGGTCTCGGAGCGTTCGCCGTTGCGGGAGTTGCCGCCGCTCTTGCCCGCCGGATTGTGCTTGTCATGCCGAGGTGGTCGGTGATCTCGCCTTCCAGGGCGGACTCCAGCAGCCACTTGGTCAGCTGCTGCAACAGCCCGCCCTCGCCGGTCAGCTGCAGGCCCTCGGCCTGGGCCCGGCTCACCAGCTGGTCGTCCGCGGCCTTCGCCGATACGGCCACTGCCGACTCGACAGCGTCCTGCTCGGCCACGTTTTCACTGGTCATCGATGCATCCTCCATGACCGGGAGTTACGACGAACGATTTACAGTCCCTCGCAAGAGCATCCTCACCCTGGAGCGACAACGCCGAAATTGCCCGAAAATCACGGCTGGGACCTCTCGAGTGATCTGCGGTCGAGGGCTCCGAGATGGGGTACCGCTGCAATGTAGGACACTTGACTACCGACACGCGGTTGGTCGGTACAGGGACCGAATTGAAAGGTATCGGTCGAGTTGGAGGATGAAAGCGGAAGAAGATACCCATCTCTCCTATCCGGAACCGGCAAGTGTTGTTACCTATAGAAGGGCTTTTTCGGGTTACCTTTTTCGTCCGGCCGGCTTCTTCTGCTCGGAGATAACGTGTGCAATGAGGCTTTCTGTGACTTGCTGCATGCTGGGGGGATCGGACGGTGCAGGTGGAATCGATTGCTGTCGCTGCACGAAGCCACTTTGAGCGAAGTGAGCACGGCTGGTGTCATTTGGCACCGAAAATGATGGCGCTGACGCTTCTGCCGTTCTAGGGAGAATGAATGTGCGGGCCGGGTCCCACTGCAGTACGGTAAGGCTTCCGTTAGCGTTTGGGGAGGTGGATTGGCCGGGGAACGGCGGTAGCGGTGGCACGTCCGTGCCGAATGTTTCCAGCAGGAAGTCTTCGGCCTTGTCCTGGGGGGTTTCCGCTTGCGGTAACTGCAGGTCTTCTCCCGCATAGTGTCGCAGAAGATCATCCTGTAGGGCGGTGGCCTGGGCGTACTGTGTGTTGGCGATGCCTGCACTGTGCAAGAACTGCTGGTTGGCAGAATCGGTGAGATCCATTCCGGGATCGATCAGGAATCCCGGCATGTCTGCCGTGGCAACGGGCTCGGCTTGTATGCCCGGCACGTTCAGGGTCGCTATGACCGCGCCAAGCGCAGGCAGTTGTCTGCTCACCTCCCCGTACACGGTCTCCTTCGCATCGTTCATGGTGTGCGAGTCCACCGCGATCCTCAGCCCCGACGGGGGATCCTGCGGCCAGTGCGGGAATATCTCCCGGTAGATCATGTAGATGTTCACAGCGGAAATCCCCGACAGATTCCCCCGCACCTGCCCCGCATCGACTACACCCTTCGCGCCCGCATGCACGGCCGCCCTCTCAGCAGCCCGCTTCCTCCTCGTCGCCGCGGCCTTCAAGGCGGCCGCTCTGCGTCCTTCAGGCCCTCTGGTTTTGTTCCCCTTCTCGACAGCCGCGCTGCGTCCCTCAGGCCCCATGGTCTCGGCCATCTTCTTCAAGGCCGCTTTGATCCCCTCAGGCCCCAACGTCGCCTTCGCCTTCTTGGCGGCCGCACTGCGTTCCTCAGGCGGCACGTTTGCCCACCGGGCCGCCTGAACCTTTTGGACGGAAATTTTGCGTTCGCCCAGCGTTAGGTTTAGCCAGCGAGCCTTGCCAGCCTTCCTGCGGGCCTCACGGAGTTGGGTGTCCCAGTCGGTCCCATCGGGCTTGTCTTTCGGTGGCACGGGTCCTCCAGATGCTCGGTTCGAGAGTCCTGTCCTCTCAGGAACGGAAGATGAAGGGAACCGGTTCACACCGGGTCGGGTGCTGCCGGGCCGGCTGGAGACGCGCGCCGACCGGTCGGGAAGGCGCCAGGTGCGGATGAGCGAGCTTCTTGAGAACGGCCACGATCAGGTGAAGCCCAGGGCCTACAAGTCGGGCCAGCGCGGGGGCCTTGACCCTTGATGTTGGACACACGAGACACTGGATCCTGAGGATCTGAGAACGGACATCTCGTGGTCATGAAGAACTATCCGCCGCAGT
>NZ_JBVJEA010000070.1:0-4983 GCF_055581985.1 Streptomyces sp. NPDC042336
CGATCTCCCACAACCCGTCCGGAACAATCCAACTCCACGTACCCCGCCCCATGAACGGACCAACGAGTCACCGCCACGTAGGACACGGTCTTAGTCTCGGCCTTTCATGAAGCGGGTTGTCCGACGGGTGGTCAGGTAAGCGAATAGCGCCTCTGACCAGCAAGAATGAGGATTGACGAGGTCCTTGTTTCTGCCACCGTCGGAGGCACTTCCCGGGTGAAGAAGCGTATCGGGTCCTACTCGCGCGTCCGCGTCGAGGGCGGTGGCCGTGGGGTGGTGTCCCAGGCCGGGGCCGTGCTGCTGGTCGAGACCGTCCGCAAGACCGGGTTGGACCAGGCGATATCGGCGGCGCTCGCGCCGTGGCGGCGGCCCCGGGCGGTCCACGATCCGGGAAGGATCCTCCTGGACGTGGCCCTGGCGGTCGTGCTGGGCGGGGACTGCCTCGCGGATGTCGGGACGCTGCGGGCCGAGCCCGGCGTCTTCGGGCCGGTCCCCTCCGACCCCACGGTCTCCCGGCTCGTCGACGCCCTCGCCGCGGCCGGGCCGAAGGCCCTGGCCGCGATCAGGACCGCTCGGGCCGAAGCGCGTGAGCGGTCCTGGAAGTTGGCCGGCACTGCGGCGCCGGATGCCGCGGGGCAGGTGATCGTGGACCTGGACGGAGTGCTCGTGCTGGCCCACTCCGAGAAGCAGGACGTCACCGCGACCTGGAAGAAGACCTTCGGACACCATCCCCTGGTGGCGTTCGTCGACCACGGAAGCGGCGGGACCGGTGAGCCGGTGGCCGGCCTGCTCAGGCCGGGCAACGCGGGCAGCAACACCGCCACCGACCACATCACCACGGGCCGACTCGCCCTGGCGCAACTGCCGAAGAAGTACCGGCGCGGACGCCGGACGCTGATCTACCGACTCCGGCGGCGGCACCCACGAGTTCGTGGCCTGGCTCGCCCAGCGCGGCCGGTGGCTTTCGTACTCGGTCGGCATGACCGTCACCGAGCAGATCCACCAGGCCGTCCTCAAAGTGCCCGCCACGGCCTGGACGGCAGCGATCGAGCCCGGCGGCGAGATCCGGGACGGCGCCTGGGTCGCCGAACTGTCCGGCGACTGCCTCAAGGGCTGGCCGAAGGGAACGCGGCTGATCGTCCGCAAGGAACGGCCCCGTCCCGGAGCCCAGTTGAGGATCACCGACGCCGATGGGCTGCGGCTGACGTGCTTCGCGACCAGCACCACCGTCATGGCGATCGCGGCACTCGAGCTGCGACGCCGCCAGCGGGCGCGGGCTGAGGACCGCATCCGGGCCGCGCGGGCCACCGGCCTGCGCAACCTGCCCCTGCACGACACCGCGCAGAACCAGATCTGGCTGGAGATCGTCCAGCTCGCCCTGGACCTGCTGGCCTGGATGCCGATGCTAGCTCTGACCGGTGAAATCCGCGGGCGGGCCCCGCCGTCTGCGGTTCCGCCTTCTCTCCGCAGCCGCCCAGATCGTCACGACCGCCCGCCGCCGGCACCTGGTTCGCACGCCACTGGCCCTGGACGGACGTGATCACCGACGCCCTGGCGCGCCTCGAAGTTCTCCCGAACCCCGGCTGAGCAGCACGTTCTCGTCCCTGCGAGCAGCAATACCCCGACCGGAGCCGTGGAACCCGGCGCACACCCGACGCGACAGCCGGGCCATCATCCTGCCCACCATCGACCCGAACAACCGAAACGGCCCGCCGCAGAAGCCGACGGGCCGTCACGAAGGATCGAGGTTAGTGTGCTTCCCCACTGATTCTCCTCCGGGGTCGTCGGACCGATACCGGATGTACCGGCTCCCCGGCCGGAGGGTCCGCCAGCACGGTCCTGTCCGAAGGGTTCTCCACGGAGAAGCACCACCAACTTACATGGCATCAGCGGTGCCCATCGGCCCTTTGCGATGGCTGAGTTGGGGTGGCGTCCTGCAACCAGGATCCTTGTGGCGTTCCGCTTCCGGGTGAGGCAAGTTCGCTGACCGCTCTACCGGCGGCTGCCCGTCGGTGCCGGGCCAGGGTCGCGTAGCGGGTTTCGGTGGCCGCAGTCCCAGCACTTGACGGTCTCCGGGAGCTTCTCGTACGGCATGCCAGGGATGCCCTCGGAGCCGTCGATGCGGAAACCTCCACAGTTCTGACAGGGGGTGCCATGGAAGGGCTTGTTGTCACAGCGCAGGCAGACGCCTTCCACGCCAGCCGGATCGAGGTGGGTGACTCGGACGTCTGAACTGCCGCATCGCACGCAGAACGCTTCGTTGTTCTTCATGGTGCTGGTGTACAGCAGTTTTTCAGAGACGTTCCCCTGCTCGCTGTCGGCCCATTCGGCGCGGATCATTGAGGCACTCCATGGTTTGGCAAACCAGTCGAAGTCGTTCGTCATCCGGTTTTCCTTCCCCTTGTGCGTTCGAGCATCTTCCGGCATGTACTGATGCGGGCGGGTGTCACTCGATGAGGCCAGTGCAGCGCAGCGGCGTGTGTCGTTGACCTTGGTATGACGACGCAGAGCATCGACAGCAGGGTGGCTCCCGACCGAGACTCGTGTCTGGCGACGCTGAGGGTCTTGCCGCGCGAGACCAAGTACGTGCAGGAAACCCCGGGGATGACCCTGTTCTGGGAGGAGATGGCCATCGAGCCGCCGCACCCTGCCGAGCGGTGCCCGCGCGGACGCAGCAAGCACTACGTGGCGTGTTACGACGAGATGATCACTCCAAGGTTCGCTCAACACTGGAGTGCACCCTGATGCCCGGTCACGAGGGCGCGCACGCTGCGGAGATCGGGTTCAGCGAGGACGGGGTGTGTGATCAGGACATGTGGATGTCCTGGCAGGCCTGCGTCCCGGAGGCCCGGCAGATTCATCAGCCGGGAGAGTGCCCGTGGGCCGTCGGCGAGCTGGGAACCAACCCGTGTGTCCTCTTCAAGGATCATCCTGGACTCCACCGGGGCCAGGGCATCGGCTTCGTGGACGACGAAGGACTGAACCGGCACGGCGAACGCCCCTACGACGACACCTCCAGCACACAGCACTGAGAGCGCCCTCAGGAGCCGTCCGCCAGCCGCAGCCGCCGTGCGGCGGCGCGGGGAGCGCTCCGCCTCACAGACCGAGTCCGGGGACGGATCCCGTTGGCCATTCTCCGGCAGAGATCCAGTGGCATGCCGCATCCGACAGGGACGACCGGCTGAGCCGGGAAGGATTGTGTGAGGCTACAGGTCCTGGACGGCTCGCAGGGCGGCGTCCACGCGGATCATGGCCGCCGCGTCGACCGGGCCGAGGAGTTTGGCGCCGTCGAACCGGTCGACGCGCAGCTGGACGATGTTGACGGCGACGGCGGTGCACGGGAGCGGGTCGCCGATGACGACGGACATGGCGGTGTCGGGGTAGCGGCCGCTGTCGTGGAGCACGATCACGAGGACCGCGCCGTACGCCTCTTCAAGGCCGGTCAGGCTGATGATCAGGACGTTGCGGCCGTCGGGGAGCGACCAGATTTCCCCACGGTTCACAGGGTGTCGCCCTCGCCCGCCAGGTCGTCGCCGAGACCGAGCGTGGCGAGCTGCTTCGCGGCATCCAGCGTGGCAGCGCGGCGGGCGGCACGCACGACGTAGGCGTTCACTGAGAGGCCGGCCTCGGATGCGGCTGCCCGGATCGAGGGGGCAAGGTCATCGGGGACGCGCAGGGTCATCGTGGTGACGGACATGGGTGCAGCATAGCCACCGTATTCTGGTGGCGTTAGGTGGTATCGCTCAGTCTTCGCTGTGGGCGGTGCCGAGCCCTGCGGGCCCATACTCGCTCGAAGGATCAGTGCGGTTCTTCCACAGAGTCAGGCAGCACGGAAATCGTGAGCCGGGCCGCCGCGCCACTCCACCCACCGCCGGTCATCCAGCACGACCTCTGCGTCGTCAATGCCGGCGCTTTCGAGGAGCACCACCAGGTCGTGATCGCTGTAGGCCGTGCCAAGGATCTCGTCCCTGCCGTGCGGGCCCACGGGCATCACCCGGCAGACGAGGTCACCTCGCTGCTCACGACTCAGTGCTTAGGTAGGGGCGCGAGTCGGGCTTGAAAGCGGCTCCCGTTGTGGCAACGGGGGCCGCTTCGTATTTACGGGGGACGGATCGGCATCAGGTCTCTCATCCAGCTTGCTGCGCCGGTTCGTCGGCCTCCGGGTCCCCCTGAGCGCGAACCCGGACGGGACTTTGCACCACCCCGACCAGGGCACGGAGGTCTGCCGCCGCGCGGACCTGGCGGACCTGGTCGCCGACACCCCGCTCGGTCCCGAGCAGGCCGCCGCCCACCATCGCCTTGGTGTCCACCTTCGCACCCGACTCCGCTTGCCGTGCCAGACGCGCCGCGAGCTCGCTGTTGATCGGCTCCAGGGTCTGTTCCTGTTGTTGGAGCTCTTGCGGCGTCATCGCTGGGGGCGGGGTTGGTGTGGCGGCCATCAGCCGCCGGCCGCCTCTCCCAACCGATCCAGGGCACCGCCCACTGCGCCCAGAATCGTGCCTGACTCGTTCGGGCCCTGTACGAACGCCTGGACCGCCTGGAAGCCGAGCCTGCCCCCTCGGCCGTCTGACTGCCGCGCACCCGGGCAACCACGGGCCCCGGATGCGCGGCGTAGCAAGCATGTGCCGGGCTGTCAGAGGCGTGAGGCATCATCGGCAGTGGGCGGCGCCCAGCCTTCCGCCGATTCCGCCTTCGCAGGCGCGGTGTGGCCGGTTCCCCGAAGATGGAGCGTCGCCGATGTCGCAGGGGGCGGGTTCGGGCCATCCGCTTGGGGGTGTCTCCGCAATGGCATGGAATCCCACAACGTCGGGGCATCGCGCGGCAAGGCCATCAGTGAACCCTTCTCATCCTGATCGCCAGGCGGTCTCGATGGCGTGAACGGCGGCGCTGGTCCGGCTGATCCGGTTCGGGCTGCAGCGGGCTTTGCGGAAGATCCGCCATTGCTTGAGGCGGGCGAAGGCTCGCTCACCGGGCGCCCTCAGC
>NZ_JBVJEA010000071.1:0-4983 GCF_055581985.1 Streptomyces sp. NPDC042336
CGGCCGAGTCGTCACACAACACGAACGGCCAGATCATCACATCGGTCACGCCCGACCAGGGCACCCCAACAAGATCCTGTTACGAGCTCTACGCCTTCTGTCCGACCAGGGAACAACGCCCGCGCCATGCCATCGTGCCGCATCTCCGCACCTGTTCGCACGCCTGTCCCGGATCACGAGTTCCTCTGCGACCTGCTCGGCCGGATACCCGATCCGCGCCGACGGCGCGGGGTCCGCCACCCGGTAGGAGCTCTGATCGCGGTCGCGGTGTGCGCGGTCATGGCCGGAGCACGAGGTTTCACGGCGATCGGGGAGTGGGTCCGGGACGCCGGGGCGGTGGCCATGACACGGTTGGGTCTGGAGCGGGGATCGGTTGACGAGTCGACGCTGCGTCGCCTGTTCGCGAGGCTGGACGCGGACCGTCTCGACATAGTGCTGGGAACCTGGGCCGCGACGCGGACCACGCTGATCGCGGGCCGGCGAGTGATCGCGATCGACGGCAAGACCGTGAGGGGCGCACGCGTCGGTGCCACCTCGGCCCCGCACCTGGTCGCCGCACTCGCGCACGGGTCGGGCGCAGTGCTCGGCCAGGTCGCCGTGAGCGAGAAGAGCAACGAGATACCCGCGGCCCGGGCCCTGCTGGAGATTCTTGATCTGGACGGGGCGGTGGTCACGATGGACGCGCTGCACACCCATCACGACACCGCGGCGCTGGTGACCGAGGCCCGCGCCGACTACGTCCTGACCGTGAAAGCCAATCAGAAGTCCTTGTATACGCAGCTCAAGGCCCTGCCCTGGGCCCGTATGCCCGTTCTCACCAGGACAGAACGCGGACACGGACGCCGAGCCACCCGCACGATCAAGGTCGCCGACGTGCCCGCCTGGATCGGCTTCACCGGGGCCACGCAAGTCGCCCAACTGCGACGCACCGTCACCAGGAAGGGCAGACGGACGGTCGAGATCGTCTACCTGATCACCAGCGCGGACGCCCGCACCGCGCCTCCGGAACTCCTGGCCACGTGGGTACAGTCGCACTGGGAGATCGAGAACCGCCTGCACTGGGTCCGGGACGTCACCTTCGACGAGGACCGCTCCCAGGTCCGCACCGGCAACGCGCCCCGCGTCATGGCCGGCCTCCGCAACACCGCGATCACCCTTCTGCGTCTCCACGGCCACCACAACATCGCCGCCGCCCTACGGCATCACGCCCGCGACACCGACCGACCCATCAGCCTCTTCCTGTCCGCATGATCAACGACTTTGCCGGGGCCCTGGGGATGGGGGTCTGGCGCGGAGTGTCATCGGCTGCTGGTGGAAGAGCCTCGTGTTCGGCTATGGGTTCTGGCGGAACTGCCGGGCGGTGCGGCTGGCATCTGATAGTCCTGCCCGTTCGTGGTGTAGGCCGGGCCCTGGGGGTGGGGCGTGTAGGGGGAAGAAACGTATGGGTTGTACGTATGGCTGTGCGTCGTCCAGTGGGGCTGGTCGATGTTTTGGGCCGTAGGCAGGAGCTGAGAAGCAACTCCAGGGTAGGCAGGCTGGTCCGGACCGCCCATGTTCTGCTGTGCGTGGTATGAAACCGACACAGGGTTTTGAGGGTGCAGGTCATGCAGCCTGTCTGGGTCGTCGTAGATTTCCTGTACGGACGGCCGCCCGTACTGCCACGAATACGTCAGGGCAGCATTTTGGGAATCCTCAGGTGAAGGCATTGCGTCGGCGGCAGCCCGTGCCGCTGTCGGCACCTGCGACACTGAAGGGTCTCCTTTGGTGAGGCCGGAAACCCGGCTCGCCCTCTTTCCGCTTTCCCGTGGGATAGCGGGGTCGATGTGGAAACCGCCGTCGGGCCGGTCCTTGAGCGGAATCTTGGCTGCTCGCAGCACACTCTCCTCCGCAGCACTCGCCACGCTCCTCGGATTGAGGAGATTGTGCATCCGGCGCCTGGCCTTGCTCTCCTCCTCGGACGCGCCCTCCCTGCGCTGCTTGGGCAGGGTGCCGGCGTCGACCACGGGGGTGGAACCGGGCACCAGGCCGTACAGGCGGCCGATGCCCGTGACAATGTTGACGTGGGCCTGAGACCCACCCCGTCCGCTTTCCCGTGGGATAGCGGGGTCGATGTGGAAACCGCCGTCGGGCCGGTCCTTGAGTGGAATCCCGGCTGCTCGCAGCTCCCGCTCCTCCGCAGCGCTCGCCACACGATCCGGCTGGAGGAGATCGTGCATCCGGTGCCTGGCCTTGTTTTCCTCCGCGGACGCGCCCTCCCTGCGCCACGCGGGCAGGGTGCCGGCGTCGACCACGGGGGTGGAACCGGGCACCAGGCCGTACAGGCGGCCGATGCCCATAGCCCTGTCTACAAGGGCCTGAAACCCACCCAGTTCGCTCTCCCGTGGAATAGCGGGGTCGATGTGGAACCCGCCGCCGTCCCGCTCCTTCAGCGGAATCCCGGCTGCTCGCAGCACACTCTCCTCCGCAGCACTCGCCACACGATCCGGCCGGAGGAGATCGTGCATCCGTTGCCTGGTTTTGCTCTCCTCCTCGGACGCGCCCTCCCTGCGGCGCTTGGGCAGGGTGCCGGCGTCGACCACGGGGGTGGAACCGGGCACCAGGCCGTACAGGCGGCCGATGCCCGTGACAATGTTGACGTGGGCCTGAGACCCACCCCGTCCGCTTTCCCGTGGGATAGCGGGGTCGATGTGGAAACCGCCGTCGGGCCGGTCCTTGAGTGGAATCCCGGCTGCTCGCAGCTCCCGCTCCTCCGCAGCGCTCGCCACACGATCCGGCTGGAGGAGATCGTGCATCCGGTGCCTGGCCTTGTTCTCCTCCGCGGACGCGCCCTCCCTGCGCCACGCGGGCAGGGTGCCGGCGTCGACCACGGGGGTGGAACCGGGCACCAGGCCGTACAGGCGGCCGATGCCCATAGCCCTGTCTACAAGGGCCTGAAACCCACCCAGTTCGCTCTCCCGTGGAATATCGGGAGCGATGGAAAACCCGCCGCCGGGCCGGTCCTTGAGCGGAATCCCGGCTGCTCGCAGCACACTCTCCTCCGCAGCACTCGCCACACGATCCGGCCGGAGGAGATCGTGCATCCGCTGCCTGGCCTTGCTCTCCCCCTCGGACGCACCCTCCCTGCGGCGCTTGGGCAGGGTGCCGTGGGGGACCAGGGGAGGACGCCCGCCCTCCTGCAGTGCGTACAGAGCTGCGATCCCCTGCGCGCGTTGCTCCGCAAGCCTGTCGGCACTGCGCTCCATACGATCCTCCGACAGACACCCGGGCCATCCGTTCGCTTCGTACTCCAACGGCCCACACCGACAAACGGTTCACCACACCACGAGACCGCCCCCCCGCCCGCAGGCCGGGCTCGAACCTGTCGGGAAGCAGGCCGCAGGAGCCGACCGCGGCCGGGGGCGCGGCGCCGACCGAGGCGGCCACGCCGACGGTTCGGCCATCGCCGCCATGCCCGCGTCCGCCAGCGTCGTGAGCAGTACAGGCCGTCGGATCGCTTCGTCTTCACGAACGGGGTTTCTGCGGAGTACCAGGTGCTGGCGCACTGCGGGCACCTGAACTGAGGCCAGGGACGGCGCCGTCCTTCGAGTGCTGCCTTGAAGGCGGCGCCGCCGGCCTTGATCGCCTCCCGTCGGACCTTCACCATGCGCGCGCCAGGCCCTCCTTCTGCCCGTCGCGAAGGGACGAGCGAGCGTGGCGCGTTACGAGGTCTGCGGATCTTGATGTGGGTGGTCATCGCCGTCGAGGTGCCGGTGTACCTGGTGTGGCTGGTCCAGGTCGGCTACCTGGCTGAGCAGGAGCTGCCCCGCGGCAACGTCGCACGGTGGGCGCAGCCGGTGCTGCTGCCGCCTGCAACCGTGCTGTTCTGCGTGACGGCGGGCTGGACGTGGTGGCTGAGCGTGGTGGCCAGCACCCGGTCGTCGCTGCGGGAGCGGTGGATCGTCGACCCCCAGGTGCTCGTCGCCGCCTTCTCGGTGTTCTGCGAGGTGACGTCGGTCGACGACCCGTGTCGGTGGCCTGCTGTGTGCCGCCGTGACCGGGCTCGGCATGACAGGGCTGTTCTTCATCCCGGCCGCTGCCTCCCACCAGCTGCCCGACGTCGTCCGCCGGCGCGGTTGAGCAGCGGGCTGGTTCCAGGCCGGACGACGCCAGATCGCCCGGACCGGCGCCCGCGCAACATGCTGTGCGGGCGACAGCGAAGGGGAGAGCGTGTCCCAGTACGACGAAGAGGCCGCAGCCATGTCGCCTGTCGGCGAGACGGCCGTGCGCCTGGTAGCTCACGCCGGGTGCGACGTCAGCTCACGTACGACGCGACCACTCTGAAAGTGGCGCATTTCGGGTTGGTGAGGATCGCGAACCGGCCCTCGGGAGTGTCGGTCGGGGGAACGAGCGCGGAGCCGCCCAGTCGCTGGGCCTCACTACTGAGGTTCGATGCTCCCGCAAGATGTACGGGATGCGGTCAGCTCAGGAGTGGTGTCACAGCCGCTGCGGATGCGCCGTCTCATCTGCTCCAGCACGTGCTCGAGCTGAGGGCCGTCACCGTAGTGTCCCGGTGTCAGAACGAAGGCGAGGGGCCGGCATCGTCCGTCGGCGGCGAGATGGATTTTGGTGGTGAATCCGCCGCGGGAGCGTCCCAGGCATTCGCCGATCTGACCACCTCCTCCAGGCGGATGGTCAGTTTCCGCAGCACCGGATCGACCTGGTTCGTCCCCCGGCCGTTCCCCTTTTGAGCATCCTGGGCCAGCGGCGCCTTCCTCGCACCGGCGGCGTGCTGATGGGCCCGCACCGCGGTCGAGTCCACTGACACGTCCCAGTCGATCCCGCCCGCAGCATCCCCGGCGGCCTGGATACGAGACAGCAGCATCTTCCACGTTCCATCCGCTGACCAACGGGGAGTGTCCAATAGACGGCGGATCCGATGATCAAGGAGACGCCTGATGAGCGAGACCATCACCGAGCACGAGGCTGTGGAGGCGCCGGTCGTCG
>NZ_JBVJEA010000072.1:0-4843 GCF_055581985.1 Streptomyces sp. NPDC042336
CTGCTCGGTGATGAGCTGGGGCAGCGACGCCCCGCGCAGAGTGCGTGTTGCCCCCTGCCAGCCCGACAGGATCCGCTCCCGCTCGGCCTCCTCCAGCACCTCCACCTCGGAAACCCGGAGGTCCGGGTCCTGGGCCAGGGCGGTCAGTACGCGGACGAAACGCTCGGTGATGGACTGCGCGGTCTCCCGGTCGAAGAGGTCGGTGCTGTAGTCCAGCGCACCCCCCAAAGTGGCGGACCCGGACTCCGCAGTGGGGCGCCGTTCGGCGAGCCGGAAGGACAGGTCGAACTTGGCTGCGCCGATTCCGACCGGTCGGCTGCTCACCTCCAGGCAGGGCAGGGAAGCGATGGCGGACGCCGCGCCCTGGTCCGTGTTGTTCAGGGTGAGCATGGTCTGGAAGAGGGGGTGCCGGGAGAGTGAACGCTCCGGGTTCACCGCCTCGACCAGCCGCTCGAACGGCAGGTCCTGGTGGGCGTAGGCGGCGAGGTCGGCCGCCCGCACCCGCTCCAGCAGCTCCGCGAAGGTGGGGTCCCCGGAGACGTCCGTGCGCAGCACCAGCGTGTTCACGAAGAAGCCGACCAGCTTGTCGAGCGCGTCGTCGGTGCGGCCGGCGATCGGGGTGCCCAGCGGGATGTCCGTGCCCGCGCCCAGCCGGGACAGCAGCGTGGCGAGCGCGGTCTGGAGCACCATGAACAGACTGGACCTGCCCTCACGGGCGACGCGTACCAGACCGCTGTACACGTCCTCCGGCAGCTCGAAGGTGACCCGGTCACCCACATACGATGCCGTGGCCGGCCTCGGGCGGTCGAACGGCAGCGAAAGCTCCGCCGGCAGACCCGACAACGAGTGCTTCCAGTAGTCCAGTTGGCGGCCGGCCTCGCTGTCGGGGTCGTCCTCGGAGCCGAGGACGTCCCGCTGCCAGATGCTGTAGTCGGCGTACTGCACCGGCAGCGGCGCCCACTGCGGGGCAGCACCCCGCACGCGGGCCGCGTACGCCGCCGTCAGATCCTGGGCGAGGGGGCCCATCGACCAGGCGTCGCCCGCGATGTGGTGGACGACAGCGAGCAGGACGTACTCCTCTTCGCCGAGCTCGAACAGGAAGGCGCGCAGGGGCGGTTCCTCGCTCAGCTCGAAGGGCGCGCGGGACGCACGGTCCACGTCCTGGTGCAGGTGCTCCTCGTCCGTGGCGGTCACCGTGAGAGACACCTCAGCGGTGTCCCGCACGATCTGGTACGGGCCCTCGGCGTCCTCCGCGAACACCGTGCGCAGGCTCTCGTGCCGGTCGACGACGTCCGCCAACGCCAGCCGCAGCGCCTCCTGGTCCAGCGTCCCTGTCATCCGCAGGGCAACGGGCAGGTTGTAGGTGGCGCTGGGGCCCTCGAAGCGGTGCAGGAACCACAGCCGCTGCTGGGCGTACGACAGCGGAACACGTGCGGGCCGGGAGGCGGTGGCCCGAAGCGGCTTCCGCGCGCCGGTCGCGTCGTCCAGCACGGCCGCCAGTTCGGCGACCGTGGGCGCCTCGAACAGCCGGCGTACGGCGATCTCGGTGTCCAGGACGGTGCGGATGCGGCTGACGAGTCTGGTGGCGAGCAGGGAGTGGCCGCCCAGGGCGAAGAAGTCGTCGTCGATGGTGACACTTTCGACTCCGAGCACCTCCGCGAACAGCGTGCAGAGCAGCTCCTCCCGGGGGGAGCGCGCCACCCGTCCGCCACCCGCCTGCGGCCCGTAGTCGGGCGCGGGCAGAGCGCGGCGGTCGAGCTTGCCGTTGGGGGTGAGGGGGAAGGCGTCCAGGGCGACGAAGGCCGAGGGCACCATGTAGTCCGGCAGGTGGGCGGCGAGATGCGCCCGCACCTCGGCCGTCTCCACCGCTTCGGCTGCCGGGATGAGGTAGGCGACGAGGCGCCGGTCTCCGGGGTGGGCCTCGCGGACGAGTACGGCGGCCTGGGCCACTCGCTCGTGTCCGGCGAGTACCGCTTCGATCTCGCCCAGCTCGATCCGGAAACCACGCAGCTTGACCTGGTCGTCTACGCGGGAGAGGTACTCCAGCTCCCCGTCCACCGTCCAGCGTGCGAGGTCGCCGGTGCGGTACATGCGGGTGCCGGAGGGGCCGTGGGGGTCGGCGACGAACCGTTCGGAGGTCAGCCCCGGTCGGTCGTGGTAACCGCGTACGACGCCGTCACCGGCGATGTAGAGCTCGCCCGGCACTCCGGCCGGAACGGGCCGGAGTGTGCCGTCGAGGACGTAAACACGGGTGTTGGCGATCGGGCGGCCGATCCGCGGCCGGCGTGCACCGTCTGCGGTCACTGGCCATTGCGTGGACCAGATCGTCGTCTCCGTCGGCCCGTACAGGTTGGTCACCGACAACGCCCGTTGGACGAGCGCCTCGGCCAGGTCGGCGGGCAGAGCTTCGCCACCCACCAGCACCCGCACCCCGGCCAGCGCCGAAGCGTCCTCTGCCAGCACCGCCCGCCACAGGCTCGGCGTCGCCTGCATCACGGACGCACCCGCCGACCGCACCAAACCGCACAACGCGACCGGGTCCCGGACGACATCCCGCTCCGCGAGCGTGATCGACGCGCCCGACAACAAGGGCACGAAGAGTTCGAGCCCGGCGATGTCGAACCCGACCGTGGTCACCGCCACCAGGCGGTCCCCGGCGCCGAGTTCGAAGCGGTCACGCATCGCCGTCAGGAAGTTCACCAGCGCCCCCTGCGGCACGACCACACCCTTCGGGCGTCCCGTCGACCCCGATGTGTAGATCACGTATGCGGGGTTCGCGAGAGCCGGAGGAGTCAGGGACTGGTCGCCCGCGAGCCGCGACAGAGCCTCGGTGGTTTCGGGGGCGTCCAGCAGCAGCCGCGGTACGGCCGGTTCCTCCGGCAGTACGGGGGTCAGGTCGCTCGTGGTGACGAGCAGGACGGGGTTGGCGTCGTCCAGCATGTACGCCAGCCGTTCGGCCGGGTACTCGGTGTCGAGGGGGAGGTAGGCGGCGCCGGTCTTCCAGACCGCGAGCAGGGCCACGACCAGGTCCACGGATCTGGGCAGGGCCACCGCCACGAACCGTTCGGCGTCGGCACCGCGCTCGGCCAGCACACCGGCCAACCGCTCCGCACGGGCGTCCAGCTCCTCGTACGACAGCGCTTCCTCGCCCGCGACCACGGCCTCAGCGAGCGGGTTCGAGGCAACCCGCTCCTCGAACAGCTCCACCACCGAACGCCCCGGCACCTCACGAGCTGTGTCGTTCCAGAGTTCGAGCAGGCGCCCGCGCTCGGCCCCGGCGAGGATCTCGATGTCGCCGATTCTGACGTCCGGGGTGGTGACCGCGTGGTCCAGGAACCGGAGGAGCCGGTCGACGAGGGCGCCGGCGGTGACGCGGTCGAACAGGTCGGTGCTGAACTCCAGTACGCCGTGCAGGGAGGTCGCCCGGCCGTGCGTGTCGCGACGCTCCGTGTAGCCGAAGGCCAGGTCGAACTTGGCGACGGACGACTCGATCGGCTCCCGCTCGGCCCCGAGACCGGGCAGGTCACCGAGGGAGTCCAACGCGCCCTGGTAGTCGGTGTTGTTGAGCGTGAGAAGCACCTGGAAGAGGGGGTGCCGGGCGAGCGAGCGCTCCGGGTTGACCGCCTCCACCAGCCGCTCGAACGGCAGATCCTGATGGGCGTAGGCACCGAGGTTCCGTTCACGGACCCGGTCCACCAGTTCGGCGAACGTCGGGTTCTCGGAGGTGTCCGTGCGCAGAACCAGCGTGTTCAGGAAGACGCCGATCAAGTCGTCCAGGGCCTCGTCGGTCCGGCCCGCGATCGGCGTGCCCAGCGGGATGTCCGTGCCCGCGCCGAGCCGGGTCAGCAGCGCGGCGAGCCCTGCCTGAAGCACCATGAACGGGCTCGCCTGAACGCGCCGGGCCACCTCACTGACGCGCCCATACAGGTCTGCGGGGATGTCGAAGGGGATGCGGTCGCCGCGGTAGGTGGCGACGGCGGGGCGGGGGCGGTCGTAGGGGAGTTCGAGCTGGTCGGGGAGTCCGGTGAGGGTGTGGGTCCAGTAGTCGAGTTGGCGGGAGATCTCGCTGTCGGGGTCGTCCTCGGTGCCGAGGATGTCGCGTTGCCAGAGGCTGTAGTCGGCGTACTGGACGGGCAGCGGCGCCCACTGCGGGGCTGCCGCATTGCGTACCCGGGCCGCGTATGCGGCCGTGAGGTCACGGGCCAGCGGCGTCCGCGACCACGCGTCACTCACGATGTGGTGCGTCAGCAGGAGGAGTACGTGTTGCTCCTCCGACAAGGCGAACAGTGAGGCACGGAACGGGATTTCGGCCGCAAGGTCGAAGGGGTGGCCGGCCGCACCCGCCAGGTCGTCACGCAGACGTGCTTCGTCCGTCTCCACGATCGTGAACTCCGGCCGGGCGTCGGCCGGGCCCCGGACGACCTGGTGCGCACCCTCGGCGTCCTCCGCGAACACCGTGCGCAGGCTCTCGTGCCGGTCCACGACATCGGCCAGGGCCTGTCGCAGGGCCTCCCGGTCCAGGGACCCGGTGAGCCGCAGGGCCACCGGCGCGTTGTAGGTGGCGCTGGGGCCCTCGAAGCGGTTGAGGAACCACAGCCGCTGCTGGGCGTAGGAGAGCGGAATGCGTGCCGGACGCGGATCCACCGCGGTCACGGTGCGGCGGCTCGGTGCGGTGTCCTTGCCCAGGACGGCGCTGATACCGGCGACGGTGGGCGTCTCGAACAGCTGCCGGATGGGAAGTTCGGTATCGATGACGGTGCGGATGCGGCTGATGAGTGTGGTGGCGAGGAGGGAGTGGCCGCCGAGGTGGAAGAAGTCGTCGTCGATGGTGACGGTGTCGGTG
>NZ_JBVJEA010000073.1:0-4747 GCF_055581985.1 Streptomyces sp. NPDC042336
ACGCTCCTGCCAATCGACCGTATCGCCGCGGACCGGCCGTTCTACTCCGGCAAGCACAAGAGGCACGGGATGAACGTGCAGGTCCTCGCCGATCCCTTCGGCCGGCTGCTGTGGGCCTCGCCGACGCTGCCCGGCCGTCCACGACGTCCGTGCGGCCCGCGAGCACGGCATCGTCGACACCCTTGCCGAGGCCGGCATCCGGTGCTGGGCCGACAAGGGATACCGAGGTGCCGGCGGCACGGTCCGCATCCCGTGCTGGGGACGATGGGAGAACCTCTCCGCAGGCCAGCAGGCGGTGAACCGGTCCCATGCGAAGATCCGGGCCCTCGTCGAACAGGCCGGCGCCACCCTCAAGTCCTGGCGGCTCCTCCGCAAACTGCGATGCTCCACCACCCGGATCACCAAACTCGTCCAGGCCGTCCTCACCCTGCATCTGACCAGCTCAGAACAATGATGGAAAAGGCTCTCTACTGACTTCGGCTCGTTAGGGTGATCTGTCTCGAAGTCCCTGATGAGGCTCCGTGGTTGGTTGTATCTGCTGGTGTGTGAGATACGCGGATGGGGGCGGGCTGACGCCTGTGGGGCGGGAGCGCCGTGAGTCGGTGCGGATGCAGGCGGCCGAGCTGTTCGAGCAGGAGGTCAGGCCGCCGGAGGTCGCAAGGCGCCTGCGGGTGAGCCTGAAATCGGCCTATCAGTGGCACCAGCTGTGGCGGGACGGCGGTCGTGAGGCTCTGGCCTCCCGTGGCCCGAGCGGGTCCCGATGCCGTCTGTCCCCGCGCTGCTTGGAGAAGCTCGCCGGGTATCTCGAGCAGGGGCCGGCCGCGCACGGGTGGGTGGAGGACCAAGTGTGGACCGCGGCGAGGGTGGCCACGCTGATCGGCAGGAAGTTCCACGTCTCCTACAGCGTCTCGGGTGCCACCCGGCTGATGCACCGACGCGGCTTCAGTCCGCAGGTTCCTGCGCGGCGGGTCGCCGAGCGCGACGAGCAGGCTGTGACCGCGTGGAAGGAGGCGACCTGGGCTGAGGTAAAAGGGCCCGGGCGGTCTGCGGGGGTTACCTCTGCTTCGAGGACGAAGCCGGGTTCACCCGCCGGCCGCCCAGAGCACGTACCTGGGGCCGACGCGGAGTGACTCCGCAGGTCACGGTGAGCGGACGACGCTCAGGACGGCTGTCGGTGGCCGGGCTGATCGCGATGCGGCCCGGCTCCCGCACCCGGCTGTGCCACCGTCTGCTCACCCATCCCGCGGGCAAGGGCAAGCGCCGCAGCATGGGTGAGCGTGACTTCATCGCGCTGATCGACGGCGTCCACCAACTGGTCAAGGCGCCCATCGTGCTGGTGTGGGACCGGCTGAACACCCACGTCTCCCACGCCGTGCGTGAGCTGATCGCCGAGCGTGAATGGCTGAGGGTATTCCTGCTGCCCGCGTACTCGCCCGACCTCAACCCCGTCGAGTGGGTATGGGCGCACGTCAAGCGCAGCCTGGCCAACCTCGCCGTGGTCGCCCTGGACCGGCTCGAAGTCCTCGTACGCAACCGGCTCAAGCGCCTTCAGTACCGGCCCGACACCCTCGACGGCTTCATAGCCGGAACCGGCCTGACCCTCGACGATCCAGAGTCACCCTGAAAAGCCGAAGTCAGTAACTACGACCAGGAGGCCGTGGAGGCGTTCTGGAGCGCCTGGCGGCAGGACGTCGGCACCGGCCGTCTCCGGGCTGCGGAACGGCGTCCCGGAGACGGCCGGGGCAACCACGGAGGCGGCTGGGGCCGCGACCGACGGGACCGGGCTGTGGCCCTCGCCCTCGCCGAACTCCGCCAGGTCGGCGGCTACCGGCGCGGCATGGCCGCACAACTGGCCCGCGAACACGGCGGGAGCGAACGCGCCTGGCAGCGCGCCATGGCTGAAGCCCGGGCCCAGTACGAGCGTGAGCGTGAGTACGGCCAGGACCAGGGCCAGGGTGACGCGGGCACGGCCCCCGGCTCGAAGCGCGCCGCTGGCTGACCGCCGTGCCCTGATGCGCCTGCCCTCGTCTCCGACCGTACCGCCAACGTGTGACCATGACTCTGATCAGGCAAGCACGCCCCAACCGCGATCACGCACCAGGTCGAAATCTCCGGCAACGTCACTACTTCGGCCCCCGCTTCCTCTGCCGTCCGGCCTGCTGATGCGATGGCGGTCCCTCATACGACGACGGCCCGGCCTGTGACTGGGACCCCGCCTGCGTGTACCCCTGGTCAATGGGGAGATACTCCCGTGCTGGCCCCGCCGGGTTCATCGGATAGCCGAAACCACCGGTTTGACCGGCAGAATCCTGCACAGCAGAAGTATCCCAGGCAGACATACTCACAGGATACGACGAGGAACCCGCGGGAGCGGCGATCGACATCTCCCCCATCCCCTGAGACAAACCGACAACCTGGCTGCTGTTCGACCTATCCAGATAAGCTTTACGCGTCGCTTCTCGGTCGATGGAGTATCCACCAAGTTTATTTTTGGTCACTGACAGGCCTGCCGCCTGCAGCGCCGCCGTCTCACGCAGCCCCGCTCCCTTGCGGTTGTACTGGGTGAGGTTATTCAAACGGTTTCGCGTAGAAATTTCGCCTGGACCGGCCCCGCGACCTGCACGTTTTTCTGGCAGGACCCCCCGTTCCCCGATTGCCTCACTTTTTCCATCGAGGCCGTAAAAAGCCAGGACGGATTCAGCATTTCGTTGATCTGTAACATCCGCAATAAGATCTGATTCTGAGCGTGCCGTCTTTCTGTCAATGCTCCACTTGTCGTCCTCGTGTTCAATCAGTGGCAGACCTGCCTCGCTCAGCGCCGCTGCCTCGCGCGATCCCGCCGTGCATTGCTTTGGGCGGGTGAGCTTGCTCAAATGCCTTCGCATATTAATTTCGAATTGAGTGGCACCCGGTCTAACTGTTTCAACCGGCAGGTATCCCTTTGGGAAGATGGCCGTGCTTCCTTCATCGAGACCATAGAAAGCCCTGACGTCCATGGCTCTCCCTTGATCGTCAATATCCTGAAGGAAGCGCGATTCTGTGACTACCGCTTCTTTGTTAATGTTCCACGTGCCGTCCGGGCGTTCAGTCACTGGCAGACCTGCCGCCACCACCGCCGCCTTCTCCAGCGAACCCGCACTCCCATTGCGGTCGGTGCGGAGGAGGTCGTTCAGCCGATTTCGAACCTTATACTCGAAATAAGTGGCGCAATCCTTCTTTTTAATGGACTTCGGATGGACGCCTATGTTCAGGACGTAGTGTCTTCCGTTTGCGTCGAGGCCGTCTGCGTCGAGGAAGTTCGGGTCGAAAACGTGTGCGTCGAGGCCGTAGAAGGCACGGACGTCAGCGGCTCGTTCCTCATCTGTAGGCATGAAGTCCTCCATGGCAGGTAGCAGAGCGGACAAGGTGATCACACAACGCACCAGACGGCCGACCGGTTCAAAGCTTCGGGGTGATCTGTTCTTATGGCTCCGACAGCCATTCGACGGTCAGACCGGTGAGGGGCTGATGCACGGACGTGGCCTGCGAGAAGAGACCCTCCGAGGCGAGGGCGAGCATTCGCCCGCCGATTCGAGGGCGGTACCAAAACTTGCCCGTACCCTGAGCTTTTTCAGCATGGCCACCGATCGGGTGACTGCGGCGAGCCCGAGGTGAGGGCCGCAACGCACAAGACTCCCATGCCGTTGGGGGAGGTGTTCGAACTCGGACAATGGAGTCCCATCGCCTACGAGGCAGCACTCGACACGACAACAACTACCCTGGCCCAAGCCGCATAGCCCGTGTCCAATATTCCGGGTCAAGGCCCCTCGGTGAACTCCCCGGAGTCCGCACCCCCGTCGGTGACATCCCAGTCGACCGTCCACGTCGAGGTGGCGGTCACCGAGAACCGCTCGCCAGGCTGGGCGCTGCTGGTACGGGTAACCGGTGGCCGCAGTCTGGAGAGTCCACCATGCGCTCGCTGCCACGGTAAGGAGTGCCGGGGCCGACACAAGTGACGTTCGTACCGTCGCCCAAGGTCCAGCGGATCGAGGGGGACTGCCGCAGTCTGGTGGCTTCCCAGCGAGCCACGGCTACACGGGATCGTGGACAAGTTCTACGCCGTCGAGGTGCCCGACCAGCAGCGACACCGGCTGGGCCGCTGTGGCACGCGGGCAGGGCGTTCTGTATTCGACCGACCATCGCATCCACCGGCGACGCGACGTGATGGACCGCTCTCCCACCAGCGCGGCCACGACGGCGAACGGTGCGCGATCGTGAACGCAAGGGTCGACCCCTCGGGTTCCGACGCGCCACCGCCAACCATGCACGAACTCGTCAGGACAGCGCCGCGCGCATGTCCTCGGCGATATGCCACCTCACCCCAACAGCCAGTCCCCTGGAATGAACCGGGTGGACACCCGGCACGTTACAACGGACGGCGGGATAGTAAATTTTCTGCCGTCGAGTCTTCGATCTAGAACACAAGGGAGTTGAACCTTGCGACAGGAATACTCATCTGAGTTCAAGGTGAGCTTCGTGCGGGACTACTCAGCCACTCCGAGAGGCACGACGCTCGCCGTCCACGCAGCAGCATCAGATCCCCCCGTGAATTACGCCACGGCCCGAGGATGGGTCAGGAACCGAAATATCCTGGCTGCATTGTCTCAATCCGAGCGACAGGGCCTTCGAGAACGTCTCGAACCAGGGCGCCCTGTCGCCCCCTCCCGACCCGCCTCCGGGGCCGTGCCTCAGCCGGCCGCCCCGACAC
>NZ_JBVJEA010000074.1:0-4659 GCF_055581985.1 Streptomyces sp. NPDC042336
CCGAAAAGACCGTCCCTACAAGCGCGTTCGCATCATGCACGCTCGATGATCACAGGCGAGCACTCACCGTCACCACCGACTACGGAACAGACCCGAACGATTTACAGTCCCAACCTCGGATCGATGCCGAACGAGAGGGCCCTGGCCGAGGACCGTCAGATCCAGTCGATGCCCAGCTTCCGCAATGCGTCGAGCTGGTCCTGGGTGAGCTTGTCCCGCCTCGATTTCGTGTTCGAGACCCACACACCCAGCTTCACGGTCACTGGCTCCGCCCCGCCGTCGATCACGATCTCCTCGGTATGACCACGCGGTACAGGCCGGTGAGAGCCTTCCCGTTCGACCCACTGGGTGAGGGCTGCCAGTCCGCGCTGAAAAGCCTGCTGGGCCTTGCTCCCCTTTGCCGCGCCCTTGATCGTTGGGGCGGGAGGCGGCTCCTGGGCGGGCTGCACGCCCAGCTCCGACAGCCGGTCCTGCTGCTCGGTGGTCAGCAGTCTCCAGTCGCGGCGTTGTCGTTGGAGCCATCGCCCGATGTCGTCGCCGTCCATGAGGACGCCGGGTGCGATGGTGGGCAAGATTCCGCCGGGTTCGTCGGCGGCGAGGTGGGCGAGGTGGCGGTAGTGGCGTTGCCAGTCGAGCGGCCAGGGGCAGTCCCAGTCGGGGTCGATTGCCGTCAGCTGCGCCGCGCGTGCAGCCGCCCGCTCGGGGTCCTTGCCCAGACCGCCCTTCCTGCGGAGGTTGGCCATGTGCTGCCCAATGGGCACGAGGCCCTCGGTCTCGCTCTCGCCCCAGACCGCGTCCTGGCGGGGTGCGAGGTGCCCGGTGGCGCGCCGGTAGGTCCGGAGCACGGCGAGCTTGGTCTCCCAGGCTTCTTCGCCTGGCTCCCAGACCATGCCGGCCTCGGGGGCATCGAGGAGCTTCTTGCGCCGAGGCTCTAGCTCCCCGGCCCGCAGGGCTTTCCGCTGTTGGTGGACCCATCGCCCCAGTGGAAACGCCTTCGTCGCCCCGACTTCGACCGCTACGTCGTAGGGGACGGCGTACAGGCCGGTGATCTCGTGTTCCTTCCGCCAGCGCAGCAGGGCCTGGTAGCCCTCGAGCCAGACCAGGGATTCGGGCCGGTAGACCCGGGTGCGCAGGAACGCCGCGATCGCCGCGGCGTCGCGCGGGGTAGAGAAGTGCAGCAGAGCCGACTCGACCGCACCGTCGGTGCCGCCCTGCTCCTCGTCCTCACTCCCGATCTCACTGCTGGTCCCGATGATCCGCCCGTCGGAGTCGCGATGGATGTGGGTCTTGCGTTTGCCGCTGGTGAGGGCGCGGGAGGCGAGCTGTTCGACGAGTCGTTCATCGTGGCTGCGCAGGCCTTGGAGCACGGCGACCAGTCCGGCATACGAGGCGGAGGCGACCATATCGGTGGGGTCTTCGCCGGGCTCGAGGAAGACGGGCACGATGATCCGGGCGACTTTCGTGGAGCCGTCCCGGTTGAGCCGGAGTGCCCGGCCGATGTTCTGCACGATTTCGACCTGGGAGCCGCGGGTGTCGGCGAAGCAGATCGAGTCGACTCCCCGTTCGCCGGTGATGTCGACGCCTTCGCCGAGGACGCGGCAGCTGGCGAGGAACGCCCGGTGCACGCGTCGGCCCTCGGCGTCGATGCCGTTGGCGAACTGGCGGAGGGCTTCGCGTCGTTCGGTGACGAGGTGGTCGCCGCACAGCCACGCCGACCACACCCGATCCGGCGGCACGTGCCGTCCGGCCTCCAGCTCGTACAGCTGCGCGCCGATCGACGAGACGGGCAGCTCGCCCGCGGCCGCCAGGTCCTCGCCTGTGGCATCGTGCGCGTACAGCTCGGCGGCCGTCTTCGGCAGCTTCTCCGCGAACGCGGCGGCCTCTTCCACCTTCTGGTGGAACGTCATGACCGTACGCAGGTTGTACGCCGCGGCGTGCTCCAAAAGTGCGGTCTGCAGGAGCGCCAGGCGCCGGCCCGGCCGTGCCTCCTCTGACTCCCCGACGATGGGGGAGGGGTCGTGGATCTCGAGGACGTCGATCTCGAATCCGGCGAGGATGCCCCGCTCGATCGCCTCCGACAGCCCCAGTTCGGCGCCGGGAAGCCACGCCCCGAAGGTGCCGTCCGGATCGTCGGCCATGCTTGCCAGCTCCACCTCCATCCCGCCCGCGCCCTTCTGCGGGCGGGGTGGGGCGAGGATCCGCGGCGTGGCGGTGAGGTAGAGCCGGAAGTCGGCGGGGATGCGGGCGTTGTCGTGGATCGCCGCCCACGGCCGACCAAGATCACCGGTGGTTGAGTGGGCTTCGTCCACGATGGCGAGGTCGAACGGGGCCATGCGCTGGCCGTAGAGCTGTTCCCCGCCCGCCAAGGCGGCCTCCAGCGGCCCGCGGACCTTGCGCTGGCGCGTTGGGTCCTCCGGGTCGTCACGGTCCACGAGGGAGGCGTAGGTGGCGAACACGACCACGGGTCCGGTTCCGGCCCACAGCGCGAGCTGGATCGCATTGGTGGTGGTGCGCACTCCCAGCGAGGTGAGGACCGGGTCGTTCTCCAGCGAGCACACCGCCACCATCGAGGAGCGGTGACCGACCGCCCGCCACGCCTGGGCGGTCTGCGCGAGCAGGTCCAGGGTCGGCACGGTCACCAGGATCCGCCCGCCCGGGAAGCACTCCAGCGCGCTCGCAGCAGCCGTGATCGTCTTGCCCGACCCGGTGGCGGACACCAGCGTGCCCCGAACCCCCTCAGCAGGCACAGACGATCTTGCAAAGAATTTGACCCATTCCCGAATGGCAGTTTTCTGGGTCACCTGATGTTCCCGGAGGCTGATCACAGATTTCGACCTTTCCTTTTTCCGGGCGAAATCAGGTTCCTCCACCACGTGCCCGTGCCCGAAGAGACCGCGCCCCCGTCGAGGGCAGGAGCGGGGTAGGAGTACCTGTCGATCCCGCCGCGTGCGGGCAACTCGTCCTCGAAGTCGCAGGCGGCTACGGCCTTGAAGCCCCCGCGCCACAGCGCCTCAAGCACGGCCATGACGGCTTGGACTACCTCCTCGGCCGGCGCTCCATCGGCGGCCTCGCACTCCAGCACGGTCGGCCACTCAAGGAAGTCGAAGGGGTGGGCGCGCCGGCCTGTGGCGTAGTCATTGTGCGCGCCGACCATGCGCACCGGACCGACGGTCAGCTCTGGACCGTCGTCCTCGACGAGGCCGAGGGCGTCTCGAAGCCGGGCTACGACCCGCGGGGCGGCCTCCGCGTCCACGTAGATCGAGGCATGTTCATAAGAGTCCGGGGCGAGGGGCGAAGGCCTGCGGTCATGCGCCATGCGGACTCCCTGGAGCTACCGCCAGTGCGAGGACGAGAAGGCGCGCTGCGTTCACCGGCCGAAGCGGCCCTTCTTGGGAGGTTCGGCAGGGACCAGTTCCTGTACGTGGACGAGTTCGGCCACACGGATGTTCAGGTGCTCGGTGTACGTGGTCGGCGACTTGTCGCCCTTGCTCCAGGACGACTTGGTCAGTTCCACGAGCCAGCTCGTCGGTGAAGTGCGGAAGACCAATCGGCCGCACGAACTGGAGTCGGTGCTGTACCTCGGGCGACGTGTGTGAGCGGTCTCCTCAGCGCGCGCAAGAGCCGCCTCCTCTCCGCCTTCGACGGGGATCTTGTCCACCAGTTCCGACTCCCCGTAACTCACCCGTTCCACCAGCACGTACCAGCCCACCATCCCGCTCCTCCCCAAATACGGCGACCACCGCCGCGCTAAGCTCGACTGGTATCCAGGTCATCAGCCGCTGCAGCGCTAAGCACCGAGGCTGATGTGCCCCCCGGCTCTGCTACCGGGTGTCCCCGCTTTACGCCAATGCTACATGCTGCATCACATTGAGATGTGGACTTGCGGGACCCCCTCGACAGATCCCCTTCGACGAGATTCCGTCCGACCCTGATGGCCGACGTGCATCGGGGTACACGGTGCCGCATGGCACCGAAGATCGAACGCATCCAGTTCCTGCGGGCCGTGCGGCAACTGCGCCGTATCCGCTCCTTCTACACTGCGGCCATCCTCCTGTGGGCAGGGTCCGCGGCCTGGACCGGCTGGCAGGCGCCGGGGAGCCGGCAGATGTGGGTGTCCGTCCTCCTCCTGGCCGTCTTCACCGTCCTGCTCGTCACCGCGGGCCTCGCCCTGCGGCGCCTCGCCGTTCCCGCCACGGGCCGGCCCGTACACCATGCTGCCCCGCACAGGCTGCCGAGCACCCGCCGTCACGCCCCTGCCTGAGGGCCCATCACTCTTCCCACGAGTCAATCCGGGACCCGACTCCGCCCCACCGGAGGCGGAGTCCACGGTCTGCTGACAGTCCACTGCCGGAGCACCACCCCCCACCCCTGTAGATGCCCGGGCCGAAGGCCCGTTGACGGGCCCGCGCAGCGGGTCCGTCCTGTGGCGCGCAGCGCCACCAGGTGGCTGGAGCGCAGCGGAAGCCACCACCGGGGGCCGCAGGCCCCCGCAGCTCCGGGAGCGCAGCGGACGGAGCGTCACCAGACCGGCGCAGCCGGTCTGGTGAGCGGGACGCGCAGCGTCCCGCCAGCGCTCCCGCGGAGCGGGAGCGCAACACCCCCGCGCAGCGGGGGTGTTCGCTTGCCCATCGCGCAGCGATGGGGTACCCGCTCCGCGGG
>NZ_JBVJEA010000075.1:0-4330 GCF_055581985.1 Streptomyces sp. NPDC042336
TGAGAGCGACCCGGAGTACGTCCTGCTCGACGGAACCCTGGCGGAGTGCGACCGGGTCGGCGACAGCCGGGCCGACTACTCCGCCAAGCACCGCCTGCACAGAGTGAACCTGCAGCTGGTCACCGACCCGGCCGGCGCACTGCAACGGGGGATCCCCCGACCTCCTACATCGCCGTTGGAGCGGCCGTGCTATTGACAGCCCGATTCACCCGTACGAAGCACCTCTGCACACGAGACATCTATAGCGGCCCTAAAGACCCGCGATCGTGAGGCAGCGACGGTGGACTCATTGCCTCAGTGCCTGCCGGTGACACCACTTTCTCGTGCACACTCCCGGCCTTCGCCCCCTGGATGACACCCGAACCGATGGACCTAAGCTGCCGCTAGAAGCATAGGAAGCCAGTCTAATTTGCGCGGGTCACGGCGAGTAGTGCGGCGTCATCGGACAGGTGACCGCCGGTGTGGGCGAGCAGGTCTTGCCGTAGGCGCTTAAGCAGAACCTCCGGTGACTCAGAGTAAGGGAAGCTCCTCACTCGCTTGGCCAACGGGTAAAATTCACCCTGCGGCGAGCGCGCCTCGATCACCCCATCGGTGTACAGCAGAAGAGTGTCGCCCACTGCGTACTCGACCGTTTGGATGCGGACGCCGGTCAGAGACAGGTAGCCGAGGCCCAGGGGTGGAGCCGGGTCGCAGTGGGCGGTCGTCACTCGTCCATCTGAGTGAACGAGGAGCGGGGGTGGGTGCCCACAACTGATCATGCTTGCATGATCATGAGCGTCTGGCAGGTCGAGTAGCAAGGCGGTGACAAAGTGTTCGTCTTCCTGCCCCGGGCCCTCGCCGCCCTCCTCCAGGTCCCAGCCAATGCTCTCCTCCAGTATTAGGGCAAGTTCATCCAGGCGGGCGCAGCGTCTGGCAGCTTCCCGGAATGAGCCCAAAGCTGCGGACGCCTCCGAGATGGCGGGGAGTCCGTGGCCGCGAACGTCGCCGATGATCACGCGGCTACTGTCCGGACGGCGGCGAGTGACGGCGAAGAGGTCCCCGCCGAACTGTGTATCGTCCTCGGCTGTCAGGTACTGCCAGCCGATCCGTAGGGGTCCGACGCGCTCCGGCGGTGGCCTCAGCAGCACCCTCTGGGCCGCTTCGGCTACTCGCCTGGCACGACTGAGCTGCCGGGCACGCCGTTGACGCACGTAGCTGAAGAAGATCAGGAGTATCGATACCACGACGAGCGCGGACAACTGCCACAATCTGGCCGCCGACAGCGCGCTCCCGGTGAGGGAGGCCGCCACCATCTGCGCAGCGATCGCCACCAGCGCGACACCCGCCGTGAGCCGGGGTCCCGCAAAGGCCGTGGTCAACGCCGGCGCGACCACAAGCATGGGGCTGAGGTAGACCCCTTTGGGCGAGATGACATCGGCCAGGATGATGACAAGCACCAGGGCGACAGCGGCCCCAACCGCCATGCGAGCCGTACGGTCTGGTAGGTCCCCAGCTTGGAATCTGTCCATGCCGTGATTTTCGTAGATCTCCTACTCTGCCGCCGTTCGGACGGCCACTCTGTGCTTTACAGAGGACCGGTCCAAGCGCGTGTCTCCGAACCCAGAACTCTCCGGAATCGGCGAGGGTGCCCCTGCTGCTGGGGCGCAATGCCGACACCGGGAGGCGCTGTGTCGCCAGACCGCAGGCTGGGTGGCCCGCACGGGCTTGGCATCAGGGGTATCGGCCATGGAAGAGCCGACATCCCGTTGGGGTGCTCAGCTGGCCCTGCCGAGGCGGCCGCGAAGCCGCGGCGGCGGCAGAGCAACGCGGAGGACGATAGAGGCTCACTCAGGTCCGTAGCGGAGCCGCCGGTAGCAACCTGGTACACGACACCCCGTCCAGCGACCACTCCAGCCAGTTGTGGTGGGATGCGGGCGGGTCAGCGTGAAGGTGCCCGCCCGACTCACGCCCTTGACCCAGGTTTTCGTCGGGTAGTCCGAAGAGGTGATCTTCGCGGGAGCCGAGGAGACGCTGGCACCAACGGTGAAGGGCTTCCACGCGGTCGAGCCGTTGTTGCAGTGCGAGCCGTCGTACGGAGATCTCCGGAACTTGTACGTCCTACCGTTGGTCAGGACTCCGAACGGCACGGTCACCGATACCGGCTGCCCGGACGGCACAAACGGGGAGACTATGCCGTCCCCGACCTGCGAGTCGGTGGTGCTGTCGAAGATCTGGAAGGTGCCGTTGGCCTTGCCACCCTCGGAGTCGACGAACGTGTCACGCAGTGTCGGTGTGGTGGTGTTGACCGTAGACGCCGCTGTAGGAGCAGTACGGCTGGCCGACTTCCTGCTTGGTTCCCGTGCGTGGCCGGTAGTGGTACCCACCAGCTTCGGGTGACTGGAAGCCGCGTTGGCGGAGCTGACCCGCTTCCACCGGGCGACCACGGTCTCGTCGGTGGCGCGCAGCCCCATGTGACCGCGGTGGCCTTGGCTGACGCCCACCCCTGCACAAGTGTCGTGACGTTGGCATTGATCCACCCGTCAAGCTGCGTAGTGCACGAGTTGTTGCCGCGCGTCTCGGTGGAGGTCGCCTTCTTGGCCGTCATTGTCGGCCGGTTGGTCCACCGGCTGGACGTGGAGGCCGCGGGCGAGGACCAGACCTCCCACGGATACGCCTTGCAGTCCACATCGTTGCCCGAGCGCAAGTTCCACAGGGACAGCTTCGCGCGTCCAGGACCAAGGCGTCCTGGCTAGGAGACGGGTTTCACGAGATGAACGACTGCGCTGTACGCGGCGTGCCGTCGGCGTACTTCGTTCCCGGATTGCCCAGGTCGAGCTCCATGTCGCTCGACCAGTCGACGGTCTCATGGACGGATCCGGGCGCCCGCATCACGGGCAAGGGCAAGGTCCGTGCCCGCGATATGTAGAGCGGGCAGTGGTCACGGTGGCTACGGCTGTACGGTAACAGCGCTCAGGGGAGAACGGTGCGGTCCGGGACGGCACCGAGCCGGCGCGGGGCGGCCCTCCGATGCGGTCAAGGCCCGGTGAACGCAGGTGGACAGACGTCAGCCCGACTGCCCGACTGCCCGCCGGGCCGCCGGGCAGCCGGGCAGCCGGCAAGGTGAGTGCCATGGAACCCGCTGGGTTCGCCATCGCGGAGAGTGGCGAGCCGACGCCCTCTGAGGGCTGGTCCTCGGGGATGGCGTTGGCCAGGCTGGCCAACGCCGGGAGGCCGGCGTCGGACAGTTGCTCGAGCCAGTGCGCCAGCGGGCGGGCGTCACGGGCGGCGAGCATGGCGGCGAACCGACGCACCAGGCTATCGGTTCGTGCCAGTTCCCGGCAGTGGTCGAGCAGCCGACGGAGGGCCTCAGTGGTGTGGAGGTCGCGTCGGGATGGTGCGGTGGCGATCAGTGGGTGACCTGGCGGGGTGATGGCGGTCGCTCGCATGGGGGTGTCGATCGGCAGGCCGCGGCGTCATGGTGCGATGGCCATCTTGTCCCGTTGGTAGTGGCCGCCGTAGCCCTTGGCGGCGATCTCCTGATGCAGCACCGTCGCGGTGTGCTCGCCCTCCTCCCAGTGCTGCCTCAGATGGTCCCGGGTATGGATCAAGGCTCGTAGGCCGACGAGGCGGAACCCGGCGTACGCCTTCCTGCCAGGTGGCTGCCCGGGCGTACTTTCCCACGGTGCGGCGGTTCAGGCCCGACTCGTGGGCTACCGAGTTGAGCGAGCAGCCAGTGTCGGTGACCGCGTACACCGCTTCGAACACCCGCTTCGCGTGGCGGCGGGCGGGGTGTCGGCCTCGTCGGACGGCTCCGCCGGGCCCGTTGGCGGTGATGCGGCTTCGGGCTCGGGGACCGCAGCAGACAAGCATCCCCGGTGGGCCGCGGCAACATCGCTGACCAGGAGGTCGATGACGGCGGTGGTGTAGGCGTGGGCGGTGCCGACCGAGATGCCGAAGCCGGCGGCGACCGGCGCCAGGGTGTCGTGCTTGCGTAGGTACACCAGAGCAACGAGCGCGCGTTGGTGCGGCGGGAGCTTGCAGCGCCAGTCACCCTCGGGTGACGATGAGCGTGGTAACCCACTCGACCAGTGCATGAGGCAAGGCGAGTGTGGCAGGGAAGCGGGGGGCTTTACCGTCGAGTCGGGGGTGAGACGTCGACCGGCTCCACGGAGCCTGGCGTGTACGTGTGAGTGCGTGCCCCGTCGTGTCTGCCCGGTCCCGGAGTAGCCACCCGTTCTGATGGGTGCATGACCCATGATCGGCCGATGTACCGCGTCAAGCGGCGTCTGCTCGGCAGACCGCTCACCACCGAACGCGTCACTGACGAGAAACTGAGCAACCGGACGGCGCT
>NZ_JBVJEA010000076.1:0-4160 GCF_055581985.1 Streptomyces sp. NPDC042336
TTCGAGGGTTCAACGGCCTCGGGCTCAGCCACGTTCTCACTGGTCATCGATGCATCCTCCATGATCGGGAGTTACACCGAACGATTTACAGTCCCCCTCGAAGCTCGACGCCAAGACGCTCTTCGACCTGGTGAAGCTCTCCTTCGGAGTGGTTGCCGGGGCAGGTGCGCTCGTCGCCCTGGTCGTCGCTTACCGCCGCCAACGCGTCGACGAAGTCGGCGCCCACCGCAAAGCCACCCGGCTCCACACCGAACGCTTTTCTCAGGCCGTCGAGCAGCTCGGCTCGGACTCCCCGGCCGTCCAGCTCGGCGGCGTCCATGCCCTAGCCGGACTCGCCGACGACGCCCCCGACGACAACCTGCGCCAGACTTGCATCGACGTCCTGTGCGCCAACCTCCAGCTCCCCCTCACCCCCGACCCTGGCGACGACCCCGCCCACCAGGATGAACACCACCGCTACCTGGCCCTCCGCAAGGTCCGGCACACGATCCTGCGCCTCATCGGCGACCACTACCGCCGTCCCCAGGGAACCCGGGGCTCCTGGCAGGGTTGCGACCTCGATTTCACCGGCATCACCATCGATGGCAACTTGAACTTCGGCGGCGCGCGGTTCAGCGGCGGCACGCTGTCTTTCACTGGCGCGACGTTTTCCGGCGGCTCGGTCTCTTTCCAGCGCGCGATGATTGCCGGTGGCGAGGTGAACTTCCATGGTGCGACGTTCTTCGACGGTTTTATGGACTTCAGTCATGCGGAGGTTTCCGGTGGCACGGTGTCCTTCTACGGTGCGCGGTTTTCCGGCGGCAGGGTGACCTTCGGCGAGGCGACGTTCACCAGTGGTTTGGTGATGTTCAATGAGGCCACGTTCTCCGGCGGCACGGTGGACTTTTGGAGCTCCAAGTTCTCCGGAAGCACAGTGACCTTCGGCTCTGTGGCCTTCTCCGACGGCACGGTGGACTTCAACCGCGCCACCTTCTCCGGCGGCAGGGTGTACTTCGACGACGCGACGGGTCCCGCTCCCGAAGGGCTTCGCGCCTCCGTCGGTACTCCTGTTCCTGCCGGGGTCACATTGCCCGAGGCATGGCTGACCGACGAACACCCATAACAGCCCGGGGGCGGAATCGGTTGTCTGCGCCCCAGGTCGGCATTTCACTGCAACGGGTCGCCGACGGCCCGGCTACGCCGATGCCCGGTCCAGTCCGAGGGCGGCGAGCGCGGCGAGCTCGTCGGCATCCAGCTTGGCGCGCCTGCTCTTCGTGTTGGACACAAACACCCCGAGCCGGACCTCTGTCCCGTCCTCCAGCCGCTCTGTGTGCCCGCGGCTGACGGTGAGGGAGCCGGTGCGGGCCTTGTACTGCGCCAGCGCCGCTACGCCGCGCTCGAAGGCAGCTGAGCGGCGCCCAGACGGCTTCCCACCCGCTGCCGCGCCTCCTGCCTCCGCCTGTGCCGGAACGGGCCGCTCGGCGGGTTTCACGCCCATCCCGGCGAGCCGGGCGCACTGGTCTTCGCTCAGCAGCGGCCATTTCTGGTGTTGGGTGGCCAGCCACCGGCCGACGTCCATGCCGTGCACCATCGTCCCGGGCTCCACCGGCCCGAGCCGGCCGTCCTCGCCAGTCTGGGTTTTCAGCGCGGCGTAGTGGCGCTGCCAGTCCACCGGCCAGCCCGGCCGCCAGTCCGGGTCGATCGCGGCCAGCAGTGCGGCGCGCTCCCGGGCCCGCTTCGGGTCCTTGCCCAGCCCGCCCTTCTTCCGGGCGTTGGCCAGCCACTGCCCCACCGGCTCGTCCAGGATCATCGCCGTCACCGGGGCCGCGAGCGTGCCGTACGCGTCGAAGTACGCACGGGCAGCTCCCAGGTTCTCCTCCCACGCCTCATCGGCCGGCTCCCACACGATCCCCAGCTCGTCCAGGTTCGCGGCCCGCTCGGACGCCAGGCCCCCGGCGCGCATGGCACGCCGCTGGACGGACAGCCACCGCCCGAGGGAAACCCGCCCCCCTGCCACGGGCCGGCGCACCGGCAGGCCCGCCCTCGACATGCTGGTACGGCACGGCCAGGTGCCCCTCGCGCCGGTAGCAGGCGACCGCCGCCCGGTGCCCCGCCTTCCAGTTGGCATGCTCGGGCTCGATCAGCTGGTACTTGACGAACCGGGCAACCAGCGAGGGGTCCCGGCGGGTCCCGAACCGCAGCAGCAACCGGTTCTCCTCGCCGCCCTCCTCCGGCTCCTCACCCAGCCACGACGGTGTGAATGGGTGCGCCGGTGACATTGGATGGGCATCAGCAGGGAGTGGGAGAGCTCTTCCTGCTCAGAGTCACCGCAGTAGTGATCATGGCTGTCGCACGGTGACCAAGTTGCTGCTGCCGGATGCCCATCGTGGAGATTGCCGGCTGCCATGGACGTGCCTGTTCACAGGCCCATTTGGACCGGGAGCCACAAGAGGTGGCATGCCGCCGCGGGTAGCCCGCAGACGCCTACTTGCTGCTGTACTCGTCGCATGGTTCCACACGTTTCACTTCGATCTCCTGAACAATAAACGATCCCTTTCTCTTCGCTGCCGCTTCAGGCGATTCGCGTACCCTACTCAAGGAGTCCGGCTCTCTGATCCAATTGATGCCACTAGCATCCGTGAAAACGAATCCCTCGACGTAAGTGAACCCTGGAACGAACCGAACCCCGCTTTGCAGGCTGTTGCTATTGGCCATCTGGTCCGACATCTTGAACATAAGATCCGAGCACGGCGGTACGTTTGACGCAAAACCCGTAAGTGGATGCGACTTACCGTCCGAGGTCGCGTGGGAAGCGACATGCACTGAAACTCTCGTGACAGAGTCCGGCGTTCGGTTCACCAAGTGGACCGTCTGAGGGCCATCTTCCGAGTAGTGCGATTCCATCCAGAATGTCACTCGTGACGCTTGCTGCCGCTCGTCCTTTTCGCTTTCCTCTTTGGACTGCTCTAGTTGGTCTTTTGCGACTTCGGCACTGATGTATGTGGCCCAGCCTGTGAAGAAGACGCTGAGAATGGCTGCCACTGCACCGATCACGGTTCCGATCTGCCCGATCGCGGTCCACGAGATCTTCCTACGCTCCGAGCCGGGCTCCGTGTTCGGTTCCGGAGAGGGAGTTCCGGCCGAGGGCTCCCGTTGGGCTTGAGCAGGAATGTGGCGCGTCTCCTCGTCCGGGCCTGACGCAGGGGCTGCGTCCGGGTCGTCGTCCGCGCGGACGCGTGGCCGGACCTGGCTCGGGGCGGTCCTCTGACGTGCTAACCGCAGCCGTGCGCGCCGCTGTTGCTGATCAGCCATGCGCAGGAGAATAGTGCGAATGGGTGCGCCGATGACATCGGATGGGCATCAGCAGGGAGTGGGAGAGCTCCTCCTGCTCAGAATGCACCACAATAGTGATCATGGCTGTCGCGCGGTGACCAAGTTGCTGCTGCCGGATGGCCATCGTGGAGATGGCCGGCTGCCATGGGCGTGCCTGTTCACCACCGACGACGCCCGCATCCGGCACTTCACCCTTGCCCTGCCCCCACACCACGCCGCCCGCCTCTTCGAGGCCCAGGACCAGGGCGCCGGCGAGCAGCAGCTGCGGGCGCTCGCGGCCGAGGCGCTTGGCGAGGTCTACTTCCGCGACGGCGGCCGCCGCGCTGCATGCCTGGAGGTCGAGTTCGCGGACGTTGAGCACGTGGAGTTCGACCTGTAGGGCAGCGCTGAAACGTGGCTGCCCCTCTGGGATGTGACTGAGCGCTTCAGTTGGCGAGTGAGCCCTTGAGTTGGCGGGGGCCGGCGCTCACGTCTGCGCTGCGCGGAGCGCATGCGGGTAAGGGGCTCGCCGCGCAGGCCGGCGAGAACTACGGTACTGGGGTGACTGATCTTGAAGTAGTGGCACGTGGGCTGGTTGGCGGCGAACGCTCTTTTGAACAGTTGAGATGCCATCCGCGGCTTCCGCTGGTGGCCTGCTCGGACTCCGAGCGTTCGGCAGTCCACATCTGGGACTGCGGCGCGGGGCAGCTGCGCGAACTCGGCTCCGTTGATGGCGCTTCTTGAATCTGGCTCTGTCCGCAGTTCCGTGAATGGACATATGGCAGGGACCGAACGTGCCGCATGTGGCACTCTGGCCGGATGGCAGGCAGCAACCGGGAACGTGCAGCAGAGGGCTGGATCTGGAATGA
>NZ_JBVJEA010000077.1:0-4150 GCF_055581985.1 Streptomyces sp. NPDC042336
CCGCCAGAACGGCCTCGATCCCCTCCGGTCTCCCCATACCAGACCAACGAGCCCCACAGATGGAAGCCACGACTTGTTTCCCGGCAAGCCCTAAGGGAATGGGCGGAAGCCAGCTTCTCCGTGCCGGACCCGCCGCCGGCCGAGGTCCGCGAGACGGTGTCCGCCCGCCTCCCAACTCCGGACGAGGCGTCGACCCTGCGGATCAACACAGCCTTGGCCGTTCTTGCGATCACTCGTGTTGCGGCAGACATCGCCGGGCGAGTCGTTGAAGTGGCACTGCTTGTGTTCCCTAGGGATCGTGTCGACGCCGTCTTCAGCACCCACCACGTGATCGAAGAAAGGCAGGCGCACAGATGACGCCGCAGAACGAATTGCGACTCCTCCCGTGGTCGGGCCTAGACGGCAAGCCCTGCTACCTGAGCACCAATAACAGCGGCGGCTACATGTCCCGCCTGGCGGACAACATCGAGGCGGTACAGCTCGGGATGGCGTCTGACCTCCTGGAGCAGGTTTCGGCCGCCCTCGACGACCGGGACGCTGGCGTAGAAGACCTGCGCCGCATGCTGACCGAACTGACCGGAGCTCTGCGAGACGTGCTCCGCGTAGCAACCAGCCGCGGCCACCTCCTGGCCGTGGGCGAACTCCAGCCAGGGGCGCCCCGCAGGTGAGGCTCCCGTCAGCAATCGGAAGCCCGTCTACTGATCACCGGCTCCGCTGACCAGCGGGACTGAAGAAGCCCACGGCTCTGACCAGTTCGGATGCTGTGGGCTTCTGTCGTTGTCGGTCGACGATAAGCGGCCTTCCACTGCCAGGAGACGGCCCCAGCTCGCCCCCAGACCGCACGACCTCTTCGTACCGAAGCAACCTGGGTGAATGCTCGACTTCGGTCTGCCGCGCCTGTCACCTGCGGAGACGGTCCATATGTGCGCGCGACTGTTCGTCGGCGTTGTCGCGCAGGTGAACACTCACCGGCGATTGGCGACGAATGACGTCCCGGGCCGGCAGCTGCGCTACGGCATTCCGTAGGGCGTGCACCTCCGGGGCCAGCAGGACAAAGACAAGTCGGCCGTCTGCGGCCCGTGAGTCAACGATCGTGCCGAGCTGAGCCAGTTCGCCATCCCGCAGCAACTCGGCCCAGTAACGTGTCGTCGTAACTTGTCATCTAACCAGGTGTCCTACGAGTAATCATGTAGGCATCGTATGGCGCCCGTTGAAACGGCAAGTCGATGCCACCTGAGACGTCTCCTCAGTACGCTGGCAGCCCTCAAGTCCATGCCACTATTGCGGCATGACGACCACTCAGCACGACCACAACTCACCACCGGGGCACGGCCCCGCCACGCTGGGGCAGCCGGAAACGATCAAGCTCATCCTTGAACGCTCTCAGCGTCCGACCCGCACAGTGCCGATCCGCCGAGCGTTCCTCCAGAGGGATGTGAGCAAGAGCAGATCGAAGTCATCAGGCGCTCTGGCTGAGCTGGTTCGCCGCTCCGGCAAACGGCCGTTGGACCTATACCTGTTGCTCAGTGCTGTCACTAGCGGGGGTGACTTTTCCGTCACCGAGTGGTCCACGACTTGGGCCCGGTCGGTAGGCATTTTCGATGAGACGGCAGGGACGGCAGCCGTGTCTCGCGCGTGGAAGGTCCTGAAGGAGCTCAATCTCATCACCCGAGCTCGTGGCGAGGGCGGCAAGTCAACCATCACCAAGTTGCACGAAGACGGCTCCGGGCGACCGTACACGTCCCCAGGCGAGGGGACAGGAGACCCCTATTTCCAGCTCCCGTACGAGTACTGGGACAAGGGCTGGCACAACACCCTCTCCCTTCCAGGGAAAGCCATGCTTCTGATCGCCTCGAACCAGCGGAAGCTCAAGTTCACCTTGCCCCAGGAGCGGATGTCGGACTGGTATGGCGTCTCCGCTGACACCGCCGGCAAGGGCATCCGCGAGTTGATGAATCACGGCATCCTCGTTCAGGTCGGCGACGAGTGGTTCGACACCCTCAGGACTCGATCAGGCCGAGGAACGCGTCCCGTGTACGGCCTGTGGCCCCCCTTCACCCCTCGCGCTCTTGGAGAGCCGACGGCCGAGGAAGAGGCCGACACTGAAGTTTCGTCGGGCGTCGCCCCGAAGGAATGAAGGCCGCACCGCTCCGCGTGTGGTTGGCGCCTCGACGGAGCGGTGCGACATCACCAGCACACATCACTGGATTCTCCGGAGTACCTCTTGAACAAGCACTCCATCGGACTCCCCTCCACGGGAAGCCCTCCGCCACACCCTACGCCCGTGTGGCGCCGTCGTAGCCGCCGCTACCTGCGCATCATTCTCATGAACGCCCTGAAGGGCGCCGCGTACACACTCGGTGGCACCGCCGTCACCTGGCTGATCTGGTGGGCCCAGACAGGCTGACATCTCACTGCGAGCGTGCGTCGGGCGTAGCTGGCGCAGACACATACCAGTCGGATGCTGATCGGTAGCCCGTTTACTGATCACCGGCTCCGCTGACCAGCGAGGCTGAAGAAGCCCACGGCTCTGACCAGTTCAGGTGTTGTGGGCTTCTGTCGTTGTTGGTAGGCATTGGGTTACCTCGCACGGTTCAGGGGCGATCCCCTGCCAGCAACCTGCCCACGTGAGCTCAGTTGCGGGCAATATCTGGCGTGAATCGCCAGCGAGCACCCGAGAAACCCGCCTACCATGGCAAGGCTAATGGGAGGGAAGAGGGGCAACCATGACGACAGACGGAAATCACGAGTCGAGTGAATTCCAGTTTGATGAAACCCTAACCGAGTTTATGGATCGGCAGCAATTCGAGGTCCTTAAAAGAGGTGAGGGTCTAATTCAGTTCAGACGTGGCCAGGGGGCGCGTTACCTCACGCTGCCGGAGCGTGACGTTCCTATACTAGTGGACCAAATTGCCGCATACCCTGAGCCGCACCCAGAATTTCAAGGAGTGGTCAGCACGAAAGCCAGATACGTTGAAGTGGCGGTGCGTCCTGGCCTCCCTCGCCCAATATCGGTTCTCTTGCGACCGCTGGTCCAGCAGCATTTTGATTGCGAAGAACACGCCCGCGACCCTTTTCCGCGAACATCGCCCGCTGAGGACAGGCACGGCTCACGTGATGGAACTGCGGTGTCGTGGCACATGCGGGACGCATCATCGGGATGCTGTCTCGAATTGTCAACCATATCCCCATGTGCCACCCTGTTTGGGAACGGCAGGTTTTCGCCACTGCTTCGATGGAACATGGTTGCCATGTCGGTAAAAATTGCGTTCGGTGAGGAGCTCGACAAGAAGACGCTCCTATCTCGTAGCAGGGGAATACTAGACTCATTCCTGTTTGAACTGGACGTGCGAAACGGGATATCCATGGTTCCCGTGCGCATGGAAAAGAGGCGCTCGTTCGCGGCTGATAGCAGCGCGAAGCGGAGCCTGGAGCTGCGCTTTCCGAGAACGTCGGTCAGGCCAGAAGTTTCAGAGCTATTCTCCTTCGCTGCCTCCGCGGCCAGCAACCCCCCGCTGTCATTCCTTTCCTACTATCAGGTATTGGAGTACTTCTTTCCGGCCGTCGCACACCGCAATACAATCAGGAAAGTTAGGCGCGAACTTTCTGACCCACTATTCGATTCGGCCGAGGATTTTTCAATTGCTAGAATCGTTTCATCGGTCGAGAGGGCGGCGATATCCTCAGAGGAGTCCCAGCTTAAGGTGCTGGTGAACGATTGTGTACGAACAGACCGGCTTCAAGCCTTCTTCTCTCTCGATGAATGGGAAAATCACTTCTCGAAGTCGGGGCCCATTTCCGGTATTGAGTACATCAACATAAAAAACCCGCAAAAATCTCTGGCTAATCAAGTGGCTGAGCGCGTATACGGCCTGCGAAACCGCATCGTGCATGCCAAGGATGATCCCAAATATGCTCAAGCACGTGTGCTATTGCCTCAAAGTGAGGAAGCGTTTTCGCTGGGGCCCGATATCGCCCTGATTCGCCTGCTTGCCGTGGAAGCAGTAATAGACGCGCAAACGACTACGTGACCTGATGCGAACCAAGGTCGGCGGAGCGGCTTTGGGCTGGAGCTGCTTTGGGGCGAGTGATCTTGGCCCCGTAAGCTGATGGCGAGTCGGGCAGTCTGTGGACCTGCCCGTTAAAGCAC
>NZ_JBVJEA010000078.1:0-4121 GCF_055581985.1 Streptomyces sp. NPDC042336
TGTAGGCCGGGCCCTGGGGGTGGGGCGTGTAGGGGGAAGAAACGTATGGGTTGTACGTATGGCTGTGCGTCGTCCAGTGGGGCTGGTCGATGTTTCGGGCCGTAGGCAGGAGCTGAGAAGCAACTCCAGGGTAGGCAGGCTGGTCCGGACCGCCCATGTTCTGCTGTGCGTGGTGTGAAACCGACACAGGGTTTTGCGGGTGCAGGTCATGCAGTCTGTCTGGGTCGTCGTAGATTCCCTGAACGGACGGCTGCCTGTATTGCGGCGGGCACGTCAGGGCAGTGTTCTGGGAGATCTCGGGGAGACGCATTGCGTCGGCGGCAGCCAGTACCGCCGTCGGCATCTGCGCCACTGAAGGGTCTCCTGGGGTGAGGCCGGAAACCCGACTCGCCCCCTTTCTGGTTTCCCGTGGGATAGCGGGGTCGATGTAGAACCCGCCGCCGGGCCGGTCCTTGAGCAGAATCCCGGCTGCTCGCAGCACACTCTCCTCCGCAGCACTCGCCACATGATCCGGCCGGAGGAGATCGTGCATCCGGTGCCTGGCCTTGTTCTCCTCCGCGGACGCGCCCTCCCTGTGCCACGCGGGCAGGGTGCCGGCATCGACCACGGCGGTGGAACCGGGCACCAGGCCGTACAGGCGGCCGATGCCCATAGCCCTGTCTACAAGGGCCTGAAACCCACCCTGTCCGCTCTCCCGTGGAATAGCGGGGTCGATGTAAAACCCGCCGCCGTCCCGCTCCTTCAGCGGAATCCCGGCTGCCCGCAGCTCCCGCACCTCCGCAGCACTCGCCGCAGTCTTCGGGTTGAGGAGATAGTGCATCCGGTGCCTGGCCTTGTTCTCCTCCGCGGACGCGCCCTCCCTGTGCCACGCGGGCAGGGTGCCGGCATCGACCACGGGGGTGGAACCGGGCACCAGGCCGTACAGGCGGCCGATGCCCATAGCCCTGTCTACAAGGGCCTGAAGGCCGCCCTGTCCGCTCTCCCGTGGAATAGCGGGGTCGATGTTGAACCCGCCGCCGGGCCGGTCCTTGAGCGGAATCCCGGCTGCTCGCAGCTCCCGCACCTCCGCAGCACTCGCCACACTCTTCGGGTTGAGGAGATCGTGCATCCGGTGCCTGGCCTTGTTCTCCTCCGCGGACGCGCCCTCCCTGTGCCACGCGGGCAGGGTGCCGGCATCGACCACGGCGGTGGAACCGGGCACCAGGCCGTACAGGCGGCCGATGCCCATAGCCCTGTCTACAAGGGCCTGAAGGCCGCCCCGTCCGCTTTCCCGGGGAATGTCGGGGTCGATGTAGAACCCGCCGCCGGGCCGGTCCTTGAGCGGAATCTTGGCTGCTCGCAGCTCCCGCACCTCCGCAGCACTCGCCGCAGTCTTCGGGCGGAGGAGATGATGCATCCGTTGCCTGGCCTTGCCCTCCGCCTCGGACGCACCCTCCCTGCGCTGCTTAGGCAGGGTGCCGTGGGGGACCAAGGGAGGACGCCCGCCCTCCTGCAGTGCGTACAGAGCTGCGATCCCCTGCGCGCGTTGCTCCGCAAGCCTGTCGGCACTGCGCTCCATACGATCCTCCGCCAGACACCCGGGCCATCCGTTCGCTGCGTACTCCAACGGCCCACACCGGCAAACGGTTCACCACCGGACCCCGCGCAGAGAGGTCATGTGCCTTGTCGTGGTGTAAGCGATCAGTCGTCTGACGTGGCGGGCAGGACGATGGTGTCGTCGGGGTGGAGGGCGTCCATGCTTTCGTTGGAGAGGTAGCGGCGGGGGAAGGCGATCTGCCTTTAGCAGCATCTCTCTGCCCTTGGGGAACTGTCGGCCGAGCATGCCTGCGACGGTGTCGAGCTGGGTGCGGACGGCGTGCGCGGTGGGTTGGGCGAAGATCGTGCGTATTGTTGCGGCGACCATCTCCGCCGAGCCTTTCGGGATGACGGCGAAGATGTTGCGGACGAGTGGACCCGGCAGCGTTGCCGGGCGGCGCAGAGCATGACCTTGCGGATCGCTTTGACCAGGCTGCTGTGGCTGTCGGAGATGACCAGGCGGACGCCACTCAGCCCGTGTTCTCGCAGGTGACGCAGGAACTGGGCTTAGTACTCCAGCAGCGGATCGTGTCCTGAGCTGCGTTTTCGGTAGTGGCAGCGGCGGGCGACGGCTTGGTGGTGTCTTCTCCAGGCCGACCAGTTCAGTGTGTGGGTGACGGGGTCGCGGTCGGCTCGTGGGTGGGGCAGGAGAGCGTCCAGGAGTCTCCGGATCTCTGCCACGGTGAGCGGGACGAGGGCTGATCCGTTTCTGCAACCATCTCTGCGGACTCGGCGGCCTGGGCGGCGAGTGCGGACAGGGCCGGGTGGGCGAGCATGGCCAGGGTGACGTGTCGGTACCAGCCGATATAGCGGCGGACCTTGTACTGGTCGAGGCCGCATTCGTTCTTCGCGGCCTGGAAGCACTCCTCGATCGCCCAGCGGGAGCCGGCCGGCTGGGCCAGCTCGGCGATCTCGACACCCACGGGTGCGTAGGCGAGGTAGCAGGCGAGTTCGCCGGGGTCGGAGATGCTGCGGCGAGCCATGATCCAGCGGTGATGGGTGGGCGGGTCGGGGTCGAAGATGATGTTGGCGGGCAGCTTGGCTGCGGCCCAGTCGTAGACGCGCGGGCCCTTGGCGCCGTCGCCGCAGGAGAGTCTCTGCCAGGCATCGGCAGGGGCGTCCTCGATGAGCTGGTCGATGCGCCAGATGCCGGCCAGGGACTTGATCTGCTGTGACTTGGGCACCGCCACCACATAGCCGATGTCGAGTTGTTCGAGCAGGCGGCGGAAGTGCCAGTCCTGTCCGTAGGCCTCGTCCGCGGTGACCCACGTGGTGGGCAGGCCAGCGGCCAGGCACCGGCGGACGATGTCCCGGGCCAGTTCGCCCTTGGTCGCGAAGCCGCGTTCGTCGGGGATCTTCGCCGCCCGGCAGCGGTCACGATCGGACGTCCAGGCCTTCGGCAGGTAAAGCTCCCGGTCCACCAGGGCCCGGCCCGAGTGGGTGGCATAGGCGGCGAACCCCCCGATCTGGCAGTTGTCGATCTTCCCCGAGGTGCCGGTGTACTGCCGGCCCACCCCGGCCGAGGTGGTGCCCTTCTTGATGAACCCGGTGTCGTCGATGATCAGCACTCCGTCCGGTCCGAGCCGCTCGGCGACGTAGGCACGGACGTCGTCGCGCAGGGCGTCCGCGTCCCAGACGCTGCTGTTCAGCAGCCGCTGGAAGCCGTCCGGCGTGCGGTGGCCTGCCCATTCCGCGAGCTGCCAGCCGTTCTTCCGTGCCGCTTGGCCCAGCAGACCGCGGACGTAGTCCCGCATCCGCCACCGCAGATCCGCCCGAGCGAACCGGCCCGCCACCCGGGCGAACACCGACTCCAACTCCGCAGCCCCTCGCGCCGTTCAGGTTCTCCCCAGTGCACTGGCCGGTGCGCCCAGCGCGAACAATTGGTGGCGGGCGTGGCGTAGAACGCGCAGAGCTTTGGTGTAGAGCTCCGCGTCGCCCCTCGCTATGGCGCGAGTGACCTGTTCGGGGCCGCTCCAGGTGATGTGGTCGGCGTAGGAGGAGAAGAGCCGCTTCCTCTGGGCGCCGGAGGGGTCCTCGGTGGTCCGGGGGTGAAGCCGTTGCCGTCCCAGCAGGCTTGGAGTGCGGAGAGTTCGATCCGTGAGCTGATCTCCCGCATGCAGCTGCGGGTCGGGTCGCTAACGAGGTCTCTCGCCATAAAGGGTGACGTTAGTGAGTCGGCTGCAGGTGAGGGGGTGAAGTTGTCAGGAACGGCCGCGTGGATGGCACTCATGTGACCGTCGGCGCTGGGGCGGTCCGTTCGGCCGCGGCCAGCGTCATCCGGTGGCGCCCCACTGTCCGTCCTCGGCGCGGGGGGACTGTTCGTGCTCCGATCGGGCAGCTTCGAGCAGACGGCGCCAGGACGTGACCAGAGGGCGTCGCCGCAGAAGAGCCCGCCGTTCGCGCTCGGTCATCCCACCCCAGGTGCCGTGCTCAATGCGTAGGTCGAGGGCGTGGGCAAGGCACTCGGTGCGCACCGGGCAGCCGGTGCAGATGGTCTTGGCCTTGTTCTGTGCCGCGCCTTCGACGAACAGTTCGTCGGGATCGGC
>NZ_JBVJEA010000079.1:0-4002 GCF_055581985.1 Streptomyces sp. NPDC042336
GGAACGACGCGACGACATACACGAAGCATTCCTCGGCCTCGCCGTCTGCCTGATCACCCACCGCCACGTTCGACGCCTTTGTTAGGACCTCTTAGTGAGCTTCTTCAGAGTGGCCACCAATCGGGTGACGGATGTGTCCGCGGGAGCTGCGCGGTACTGCAGGTCGCGGAGAGCGGTCAGCATCGGGAGACCGCTCACCCTCGGGGGTGGCCGCTGGAGAAGCTCAGTGAACCTCTCTCATCCTGAATACTTGCAGGTCAGGAGTGTGTGGACGGCCTGGACGATGGTGCCGATGCGGCGGGTGGAGCATCTGGCCGCAGCAGCCGCCACGTCTTGAGTTGGGCGAAGGCGCGTTCGCCGGGCGCCCGGAGTCTGGCGTGGTCGCGGTTGAACTGCTGGTAGTGCTCGGGTTGTTCGCGGTGGTGGTAGCACGAGGTGCGGAACGTGGCGCCGGCGCCCTGGTAGGCGCGGTCCGCGAGAACGAGGATCTGCCGGGTCAGGAGGCCTGGACGATGCCGTGGGCACGGGCCGCGGTCAGGTCATGGGTTCTGCCCGGCGTTGCGCGGGAGAACCAGAGCGGTGTGCCGTCGGGACGCGTGATGACCTGCACGTTTATGCGGTGCTTCATCGAGTAATACGGCTCGTCCGCGTGGATCCGGTCAATGGGGATCAGAGTGCCGTCAACGATGACGTGGTCGCCCTCACCGAGCCCGGTGAGGGCTTCATGAAGGCCAGGCACCCAGGAGGCCAGAACGTCCAGGGCCTCGTCCATGTACCGCCAGGCGGTGGCCTGCGATATCCCGAAACCCGCTCCGAGCTGCGAGAACGTCTCGTTCTTACGCAGATACACCAGCGTGAGCAGCGCCTGGTCGAAGCAGCCAAGCTTCCACCAGCGGGTGTTGCGGGTCCGGCGGTGTTCGTACAGCAGCCAGGCGACATGCTCGACGAGCTCGTGCGGAACGTCGAGCGTGGCAGGACACAGAACCAACAGGGCCCCTTCGGTCGCCGGCAGGTTGAGTGGAATCACCACGCCAGCGACGAGGGGCCCTGCCTCGTCACCACACCCGCTGACCAGCCTATTTCACCTTCCAGCACAGGATGAAAGAGGTTCAGTGTGCATTTCAGAACGGCCACGATCGGGTGAAGCCCAGGGCCTACAAGTCGGGCCCGCGCGGTAGCAGGCGCACTGCTTCATCGACGTCATCGACGTACAGGTACTTCTTACTCGATCGGGTAGCGACTGAAGAAGCTCACTACTTCCGGCTCCGCTTGCTCTGCTGTTCGGCATGTTGATGTGACGACGATCCGGCGTACGATGACGGCCCGGCCTGTGACGAGGACCCTGCGGGCGCATATCCCTGGTAATGGGGTAGGTAAAAGGACGCTGGCACCGTGTTCGTCGGATAGCCGACCTCGCTGGAAGACCCACCGACTCGACCCGTCGGATCCTGCACAGCCGAAGCATCCCAGGCAGACATACTTACAAGATACGACAGGGGATTTACGGGAGCGGCGATCGACATATCCCCCATCTCCTGGGACAACCCAGCATCCTGACTGCCGCCAGCCATCTGCCGAGAACCCTTCTTCAGCGCATCTCGGTCGATGAAAAATTTGCCCCTATAGTTTTTGATCACTGGCAGACCCGCCTCCCGCAGCGCATCCGCCTCCAACTCTCCCGCATCAAGCTCGCCGCAGGAGAGCTTGTACAGTCGATGCCGCATATCCTTTTCGAGGGAACTGGCTTTCGATGGCGCCCATTTATTTGGCAGGACTCCCCGATCCCCGATGGCGTCGATTGTTCCGTCGATGCCGTAAAAGTTTCTGACCTTTGCGGCTCTTTCCTGATCTTCAAGAACCTCGCTGGCCTCCTTTTCCGTCATTGCCTCTTCTATGTTAATGATCCACTTGCCGTCTTCGCGTTGAAGTAGGGGTATCTCCGCCTGCTGCAGCGCCTCCGCCTCCCGCCATCCCGCACTCGCCGTGCCGATACTGAGGTCATGCAGCCGCCCTCGCATATACGTTTCGAGGCGACTGAGGCTCGTCGATGGCTGTGAGTTCGGTACGAGTCCCGGTGACACGATGGCCGCAGTTTTTCCGTCGATACCGTAAAATGCCCTGACATTCGCAGCAAGGTCCTGATCTTTTTCCTCCGCGTGAAGCTCCGTTTCTTTGCGTGCCGTTTTTTTGTCAATTTTCCACTTGCCCTTCCCATGTGATGTCAGGGGCAGCTCCGCCTTCTCCAATGCGGCCGCCTCCAACTGCTTCGCAGAGGCGTCGCCGTAGGCGAGGGAGTACAGCCGCTTCCGTAGCCGAAGTTCGGCAGCACTGACGCCCGCGTACCGCCTTGACGGCAGGTATCCCGGGAGTATGATGGGTGATTTTCCGCTTCCGTCTAGGCCGTAGAAGGCGAGGACGGAAGCGGCTCGTTCCTGATCTGGCGGATGTCTAGGCATGAAACTCTCCATGGCAGGTAGCGGACATCGTGATCACACAACGCACCAGACAGTCGTCTGGTTCAAGATTTGGGGAAGTGCCCCTATGCGTTTGGTCAAGGTGGGGGGCCAGGGTGGCGGCATGACGACCTGGTTCCGCACCTACTGCGAGGATGAAAATCTGTGGCTGTACTTCGGGCCGATGACGAGGGCTGGGCGGTGCGTGAGGTTGAGGTCTGGGGGTATGACTCGCGGGTGGTGAGGGCGGCTTCCTTGGCGGAGGTCATGCACTTGCGCGACCACGCTGATCTTGCGTCGATGGGCCGCTATGAACCGCAGTACGGCGTTCTCGGCGAAGGTTCCATGGACGGCTGCGATCAGGATGCGGGCTCCGGTCCTGACGCCGACTCCCGGCATCGAGGTTAGGACCTTCGAAAGAGGGTGGGCCTCCAGCAGTTCCTTGATTCGCCCGGCCCGCAGCGTGCGATGGTCAAGGGCAGCCAGCGAGGCGGCGAGGCTCGGGACGATCAGCGCGGCCGCCTCGGTCCCCGGAATGATGACGGTCTGCTCGTCCAGGGCGGAGAAGGTCCACTGGACCTGTCGCTCGGCCGTCCTGGGCGCTTTCGGTCGCAGCAGGGTGGCCAGGCGCCGCCGTCCGGCCTTGCGTATCTGGGCCGGTGACCCGAACCTTTCGAGCAGCATGAGTACGGCCGGGTGCTGCAACCGCGGCCCAAGGACTCGTTCCAGCGACGGGTGGATCTGGGTCAGGAGGCTGTGTAGCCGGTTCGCGACCCGGGGGGCCTCGTCGGCCAGGTCGTCGTCGAAGCCGACGATCATCTCCAGCTCGGCGATCGTCTCGTCCTCGCCGTCGATGGCACGCAGCGTGTGGGGCATCGCGCGGGCGGCGTCAGCGAGGTGAACGCGTCCCTCGCGTCGGTCTTCGTCTCACCCGGGTAGAGGTCGGCGATCCGCCGCATCGTGAGCCCTGGCAGGAAGACGACCGGGCAGCCCATGTCCCGGGCGACCGCCAGCGGCAGGGCGCCGAACGAGGCCGGCTGGTCGACCACGACCAGCACTGTTCCGTGCTTGGCCTTCAGTTTCGCGAACAGTTCGCGGAGCTTGGGTTCGGTGTTGGGCAGGCGTTTGTCGAACGCCTTCTAGCCGGCCGGAGTGACGGCGGTGGCGTGGTGTTCGCCCTTGCCGACGTCCCGGCCGAGGAAGACGTCGATGTCGCCGGTGTCGATCACGTGCAGGCCTCTCCATCACGCTTTCGTCCGGCCTTGCCAGGGCACCAAGCTGCCACATCCACGTTACGGAGAGCTCCTCCGGCTCGGGTGAAACCGGTGCGCAAGCCCCTCATCAGCGGTCAGTCGATGCCTCCAGGCCCGGTGACACCCCCCCGGATCATGAACAACAAGGGGGAGACGTCATGCCGGACCGAAGGCCGGTAGCCCCATTGCGGAGCCACGAATAAGGTAACTGTGATAGTCGACCTGCGGCCCGGGATGGGTTGCTGCCAGGCTGGCGTCGACGTTCCGGTATGACCCACAAGGTAATTGGCGGCTCG
>NZ_JBVJEA010000080.1:0-3974 GCF_055581985.1 Streptomyces sp. NPDC042336
ACGCGATCCCCGCAACTACCTGGCCTTTCTTGGACTCGCCGCCGCCCTGTGCTGCTACAAGCGACTCGTTCGCCTCACCACGTAGGACACGGTCTAAGGCGCCATTCTTGGCGGTGGTGCTCCGCTTCGTACCCTGGGTTCTTCGCCGCGGCCAGCCCGATCTCCCTCCGGTAGGCCGGACACACAGCCTGCGTCGCCGCTCATACCGCGGTGGTACAGGCCATCCGCATGTGCGTAAAGCTTGCCAGGCCCACGTTCACGTGTACGCCGACACCGACCCAGCCCTCCGGACGGATTTCGGTCTCGTGGTGTGGTGAACCGTTTGCCGGTTCGGACCGTTGAGGCAGGAGGTGCATGGATGGCCCGGGTTTCGGGCGGAGGATCGTATGGAGCAGCGTGCTGACACGACCGCGGAGCAATGCGCGCAGGAGATCGCAGCCCTGTACAGGCTCCAGGGGGGGACGTCCTCTCGCGTTCCTCGCGGCACCCGGTCTACGCAGCACCGGGCAGGTGCGTCCGAGGATGAGGACAGGTCGAGGCCGAGCGGCCGGACACGCCGTGGGCGGGGAACCGACCGCTCAGAGAGAGGCCCTGCCATCACCAACGGAGAACTGGGGAGCTGAAGTGGCGGAAGCACCTAGTTACCAGATGATTCAGCCCCGGGGCGAGGCGGATCTACCCAAAATCGGCGCGAGCGTGGCAATAGGTGGGAAGCTATACACGCGCATTCATGCGGGGGCGTATTGGAGCGGAAGAAATGGGTATCCGATACCCGTACAGCGACACGGCGGGCGTTATACCAAAATCGACAAAGATCAGAGGCGGGCTGTGGCTCGCGATCGCGACAGGGGATTCGACCGCGGCGATACGGCGGCACCCGCGCCCCCTTCGCACACCGAGGGGCAGACACCCTCCCCATACGTTGTTCCGCAGGAAAGCGCCGCGACAACCTCGGCAGGGGCGCCCCCTCCCTACACCGTGGAGCAGGCACCCCCTCCATACGCTTCCGGTCCCGGACCGACAGCCAACAACGCTCTCCACAGCACCGCGCCGAACACAGTAGGGTCGCGCACAGCCCTACGAGATCTCTTCGAAGCCAGCGTACGGTTCGTTCAAAGCGTTATCGAAAATCTTATTTCACGTTTCGAATCGACGAGGCGCAATGGGCGGTCCCTCGTGGATCAGCACCCCGCTGCTCCGCAGTGGCCGCTGGCACAGAGCACCGCTTCCCGTCAAGGGCAGGGCACCCCACCACATCTCACCAGGTGGGAGGGTCAGCTGCCACAGCAGTACAACTCAACCAGAGCACCCCGCCCCTGGGCCCCTTCGAATTCTCAGACTGTGTCATCAGCCGCGGTGCAGAATGAACGGGGGGAGAGGCAGGAGCCTCTGTCCGCTGAGCAGCGTGTTATTCAATGGCGCCGGGAGAATTTTGGCGGACAGCGTCGGAACAAGCTTCCTCGGGAGGAAATGTCTAGCGGTTCGGGTGTTTCACTGCCGCAGAATCCGGTCACCGGGCGGGCCTTGGCCGGCGCTGCGTTGTCTGAATCGGTCCCTTCCCCTTCTCCGACTGTGTCATCAGCCGCGGTGCAGAACAAACGGGGCGAGAGCCAGGCGACTCTGCCCGTTAAGCGGATGATGGGTGACCATCCGCGTCGGAACGAGCTTCCACAAAATCCGGTCGTGCACGCGGCGAACTATGGGCCGCCCCCGCCCCGGGACGGCACGCAGCAGCAGTCAGGGGTTCCTGCTTCATCGCCTTCTGCTCCATTCCGCAGGCCGCCCACGCCGCAAACTGCGCAGAGTAGAGCGACGCGGTGACCGGCTCGTCGTGACTGGTCTGGAGCCATCTACTGGACGAAGACTCAGGAGGTGAATTGAGTGCCGTGGTCGGCGTGGACGATGCCGCCGGGTTCGGGGCGACGGTTGCGGATGGCCGCGTCGAGGGCGTCGACCACAAGCGTGGAGTCCTGGCGGGAGTCGATGGACCAGCCGACGATCCGGCGGCTGTAGGCGTCGAAACCGCGGCGCAGTAGAGCCACCCTTCCCGTAAGCGGTGCTGGGTGATGTCGATGACCCATAGTTCGTTGGGCCGGAGCGGATGGGGTTTCCGGTTGCCCAGGTTCCCGGCTGTGGTGACGTCACGCAGACGTCTCACCCGGGTAGGGCCGGGCAGCCGTAGATTCCGGCCTGCGTCATCAGGACCGAGACGGCCCGCTCACACACCTTGATGCCCCATGGCCGTGGTGAGCCCGGCGTGGGTCCTGCGGTAGTCGTCGGTGCCTCGGGATGCGACGTGGACCTCGCGAATCGCGATCGCGTCCCGCTTACTGAGGTTTTCATGGCGGGGTCGGTGGGGTGATAGCCAGACCTGTGACGGTGAGGCAGCCGTCGACCAGGTGGGGCCGGAGCTGGATCTTGCGTAACTCGCGGCGAAGGATGCGGTCGAGGTCGTCGGATGTGTCGAAGGCGGTGTTGGCCATCGCCCTGCGTACCAGCGACCAGACGGCCTCGACGGGATTGAGGTCAGGTGCGTAGGGCGGGAGGCGGACGGTGGTGAGCCAGTCGTGCTCGGCCTCGTAGCGCTTCAGCCCGGCGGCCAGGTGGGTGTTGAGATTGTCCCAGGCCACCACGATCGGGCCGCCGAGCTGGATGTGCGCGCGGACCAGCAGGTCTCGGTAGTCCTGCCAGGAGAAACTCTTGCGTGCGCCCTGGAGGCGGAGGTGAGCGCGGGGCCGGTGGATGAGGCGGCTCTTTTCACCGGGTTTGTAGCAGCACAGTGCAGCGACCGAGGTCCGGCGGCGAGACCTACCACGGACGCGGATAACGGGGGTCTGCCCGCGCCGGCCCCAGGTGCGGGCCCGGGGAGGAGTCATCGAGAATCCGGCCTCGTCCTCAAAGACGATCCAGGCACCGGACGCCGCCGCGAGTCTTTTACCTGCGGCCACACCTCCCTCTTCCACAGTTCCACCGTGTGCTCGTCGCGCTCGAGTGCTCTGCGGGCGGGTGCCTGCCAGGACCAGCCGTGCCGTTTCAGCAGCCGCCAGACGGTCGCCACCGACAGGCTCACCCCCAGACGCCGGCGGATCACCGTCTGGACCCGGGCCAGGTTCCAGCGTTCGTCTTCGAAGCCGTGAGCTGCTGGTCCCTTGCCGAGTTCCTCCTCGAGCACGGCGAACTGGGCGTCTTTGACGGTCGGGGAGTTCGCCGGTCCCGCCGAGTGCAGGGCCTCCATGCCGCCCTCGCGCCAGGCACGACGCCAGCGTTCCACCGACCGCACACTCACCCGCAGATCCTTCGCGATCACCGCCGTCTTCTCGCCCGCCGCGAACCTCTGCCCGGCCTGAAGCCGGATCCCCTCACGAAACGCCCGACGCTCAGCGGTCAGGCCCCCACCCTCTGGATACCTCACCTCATCGGCATACCGCAGGGATCATGAACCGTCACCACCCGACGACAACCCGAAAACCTCAGTAACCGCGGCCCGCACCCACCGGATCATCCGGATCTGCGAGCGTCAGGGCGTCTCCGTCCTCGCCAACCGGACCTACATCGGCGCCGTCTCCTGGTGACCACACCGATCAGAGGGCTTCCCGGGCGGGACCTCACCACGACCCAGCGGACGATCAACCGAGCCCTGTCAGCGGCACGAGCACCGGTCGAACGAAGCATCGCAAGGCTGAAGTCCTGGCGAATCTTCCGGCCCGCTGCAGCCCGAACCGCATGACCGACATCGCCGCAGCCATCCTCGCGCTGGAACGTCAACACTGAAAAGGCTCAGTGCTACAGCGCTGCACCGGAATGAACCGTCCGTCGACTGGCCCCGTTAGGGCACTACCGATCCGAAACGAGCGGCCACCGAAGCCGCTGCTTACCCCTTCGGGTGTGTCAACTTAACGGCTGATCTTGGTTGTTGAGTTATCGCTGGTCGGTGGCGGTCAGGCGGCCGTCGAAGGCGATCTGGAAGGCGTTGA
>NZ_JBVJEA010000081.1:0-3799 GCF_055581985.1 Streptomyces sp. NPDC042336
CGAAAAGACCGTCCCTACAAGCGCGTTCGCATCATGCACGCTCGATGATCACAGGCGAGCACTCACCGTCACCACCGACTACGGAACAGACCCGATCGTTTGACAGACCCGGAAGGTGCTTGCCCCGCGAACGGGTGAGAGGGCGAACCCCCAGGCTCCGAAAGCCTCGGTGTGGCGCCCGAGTGGTGCTGTGTTGTGAGCAAGTCACTGGCAAATGGGGCCACCGGATTCTGAGGCGACGACGCCTGAGTAAGGATTTTTTTCATCCCTTGTCCCGGCCTATCTGAACTGCCGCGATCAACCTCGATTACAGCGTCGAGATACCTGTACCACTCCCTATTGCCGTTGCCCATGAGAACCTCTTCCCCATCAGCGAGTCCTCGGATGTTTTGCCTGCATATGGATTGACCATCACGGCCATCCTTATAGGACTTTTCGATCACACCCACAGGGGATATTATCATACGATCCTGCCAATTTTTGTAATTACCTTCCAGGGCTTGCTCCATCGACCCCTCGACTGATATTGCGACTCTTGCATATCCGTGCCTATGTGCGTTTGTAAGAAGGTATTCCAGGTTCTCTGGACGAGTTACGCTTACATCGTAAGCAATCGATTTTCTCGCTTCAATGCACGCTTCGGCAACCTTGTCCATCAACCAGGAAGACTCCGTATGGATGGCAGCAGACTTCAAATCATCCCTATTTTTCGTCCGGTAACTGTGATCTTTGGCTATATCATCTCCCAGATGGCTCCACCAGTCTTCCGGTATATGACGTACGCCACCCTTGTCGCACATCTCCTTCTTGACATCCCGATGGCTCAAGATGATGAAGGATTCACCCCTTACTGCCCCTTCGGATATCCCTGAGAGCTCACACAGTTTCTTGTGTTCGGGGCTCTCGAGGTCGTTGAGCTGTTCGAGGTAACTATTTAGTTCAGCGGTCTTGCCTATGCCGCTTGCACCGGCCATGAGGATGAGAACTGGTTTATCGGTGCTGGGATACTCCTTTATTTTCTTGGCGTAAAGTTCTTCGATCTCCGAATGCAGTTCCGGGATCGATGGGCTGACCTCGTTCTCCTCTCCTCCCCAGTCCCGACCAAAATCGAATTTGTCAGTACTGTACCTTTCTTGGATGAGCGACAAGGCGCGCTGATCCTGGTTGTAATTCTCGTCAGTTTTCCAGTATTCTGGCATCTGGGCCACCTCCGCAGGCCTCATGTCAGGCCTTCATCTCCTGTTGGTTTCGCTATGCACAACGGCAGCGGTCTGCCTCTGGTTCACAGAGTGAGTGAAATTTTTCAACCTGGCTGACAGGTCCGCCCGGCGGAGTGCTCGCAACACGATGTGGGACTGTCGTGGTTCTGCTGGTCACAGGTCTGTCACCGGCTGACGTGGCCACTCACGGGTACGGCCCTGACCAGCACAGACGTGAAGCTGGAAAAGGCTCGCTGCTCTCCACTGATTCCTAATGCTGTTTGTCAAGCTGCGATGACGGTGGGCGGCACGGCCTCGTAGGTCCGTCCATCGCGCAGGAGGGCCCAGAGAACGTTGACACGACGGCGGGCCAGAGCGAGGACGGCCTGGATGTGGCGCTTGCCTTCGGCTCGCTTGCGTTCGTAAAACCGGCGGGAGTCCTCGCAGTGACGGATGCTGAACAACGCAGAGATGTAGAAGACCCGTTGGAGTCGGCGGTTGTAGCGTCGTGGGCGGCGGAGGTTGCCGCTGATCTTCCCGGAGTCGCGGGGAACGGGGGCAACGCCGCCGAAGCCGGCGAGGCGGTCAGGAGTGCCGAAGAGACTCATGTCGCCGCCGGTCGCGGCCAGGAACTCGGCACCGAGGATCACGCCCAGGCCAGGCATGCTGGTGATCACTTCGAAGTCCCGATGCTCGCGGAACCGGGCCTCGATCGCCTTGTCGAGCTCGGCAACCTGCTGGTTGAGGACCATCACTTCCCGCGCGAGCGTGTGCACCATCTGGGCGGTCAGTTTCTCGCCGGGCAGGCTGATGTGCTGGCGTCCGGCGGCTTCCAGAGCTGTCTCGGCGAGCCGGTCAGCGCGCAGGACCTTGCGGTTGCGCAGCCAGGTTGCGAGCCGCTTCTTGCCTGTCCGGCGGAGCGCGGCCGGGGTCTGGTAGCCGGTCAGTAGCATGAGGGGGCCGGTGTTGGTGAGGTCCAGGGCCCGTTCCAGGCCGGGGAAGATGTCGGTGAGGTGGGCGCGGAGCCGGTTGACGGTGCGGGTGCGGTCGGCGACCAGGTCTGCGCGACGGCCGGTGAGGATCTTGAGGTCGGTGACGGTCTCGTCGCCGGTGCGTAAGGGGTGCAGGTCGCGGCGGATGCGGGCCTGGTCGGCGATGACGGCGGCGTCCTTGGCGTCGGTTTTGCCTTCGCCGCGGTAGCTCTCGGAAGCACGGTGGATGGCCCGGCCGGAGATGTAGTGCACCGGCTGGCCGTGGTCGAACAGGATCGTGATGGCCAGGGCGGCGCCGCCGTCGGCCAGGTCGATGCCCCAGGTCACCTCGTCGCCCAGGGCCAGGACGTCGGCGAGGAGTTGGAGGAGTTCGGGTTCGTCGTTGGCGACGCGTCGTGACAGCAGCCGGCGGCCGCTCTCATCGATCGCGACGCAGTGATGGTGGGTCTTGCCCGCTTCGATGCCGGCCCAGATCATGGCCATGTGGTGCCTCCGTGAGGGGTGGTGCTGATGCCTCCCGACGGACGACCTCGCTGTCGATTCCCTACTCAGCGATCATTCGCAATTCCTAATTGGCAGCCGAGTCGTCGTGGGGCACCGGGCGGCCAATCAGTGGAAGCCACAAACGGCAGAGCCTTTTGAACCACACCCGGCACCCCTGGGCGGGTCAACCATACGAAGGGCTCACCGCATCCCGCAGAACAACGTAGGGAGCTTTTTCAGCGTTGCCTCTGCAGGGTGAGGACGGCTTTGGCGATGATGCTCATGCGGTGGGGGCTGATGCGGGGTCTGTGGAAGATCTTCAGTCGTGCCATACCGCGTTCGACGGGTGCACGGGCCGCGGACAGGGCCCGGTTCGCGGTCTGCTCGGGGGTGTGAGGTCGCCGCCTGGCGGGCGGTGCTTGGCGATGGTGACCCGGTCGCCGGCACCGATATGGGCCATGCCGGCGAGGACGGGGATGCCCCGGCGTTCGCAGATCCGAAGGATCCTGTGGGTCCGGGCGACTGTCAGATCGTGGGCCCGGCCCGCGAGTGTTGGCAACAGCCAGAGGATCTCCCCGCGGGGATCCGCGACGACCCGCGACGGATACCCCGAACACCGCAGCGATCCGGACCAGGATGTCGCGGCCGGCAGATACACCAGTGCGATCAGCGCCCGCAGGTACGGCGGAAGCTGACACCGGCGACCACCTTCACAGGTGACGATGCGCATCGAGACCCACTCGACCAGACTGTGAAGCAGGTCGAGTACAGCGGGATACGAAACCAACAAGGCTCCAGCCCAGCCCAGTTGAGACGCCGAACACCCCCTCAACGACACCGGAGCCCTGCCCGTCGCCCACCCCGAACCCACCCCGAACCCACACCGAACCCACACCGCACCGTCACCCGATCACTGGCCACTCCGAAAACGCTCAATCGGTCAGAGGACCTTGGTCAGCGCCGAGTCACCCCGTCCCTTGCGTAGGTCCGACCGGGCTTGGGACTGTAAATCGTTCGGTGTAATTCCCGGTCATGGAGGATGCATCGATGACCAGTGAGAACGTGGCCGAGCAGGACGCTGCCGAGTCCGCAGCGGCTGTGTCGGCGAAGACTGTAGATGACCAG
>NZ_JBVJEA010000082.1:0-3787 GCF_055581985.1 Streptomyces sp. NPDC042336
CACCGATCGCCTTCGAGGACGCCCTCCAACTCGCACCAACTACGCTGGCACAAGCCGCGTAACCCGTGTCCAGGATTCGGGGTCAAGGCCCATGGCCTGGTCGAACATCGCCCGCCATCGGGCCGCGTCTATGCTGTGGCCCGCGGCCATCGCACGATCTTCAGGAGTCCACACAACCCCCGATGATCACGCGGTGGCCGTTTCGGTTCCCGCTCCGGTTCTCAGGTGGTGCCAGGCATGCCCGCACCCGCCAGCACAGAGGCGGAGCTGCCGCCGTTCATCAGCGACGCCAAGAAGTGCGACCAGCAGCCGGAATGCCTTGACACGCTCGTCCTGCGGAAGGTTGATGATCTTTGTCAGTTGCTCGGTGAGGCGTCCGCGCGTGACCAGCACGGCCGGGGTGTGGGTGGGCCGGATGCCAGCTCTGCGGATGCTCTCCGGCCCGTCATCGCTGGTTGCGCGGGCCTGGATGCAGAACCCTGCCAGGTCGCGTAGGACTTCGAACTGCTCAGTATCGGCGAGGCCCTCGAACCAGCCGACGCCCTGGACGAGCGGACGGATGCCTTGCGCCAACTCGTTCAGGATGACCGTGCGTCCGTCCATCCCGCCCCACCTCCACAACAAGCCTGGCTGCCTACCCTGCAAGGTCATCGAACCAGATCACGAAGTCGCACTGGAGTACTAGGCGCCACCCTCGCCCGGCAGCTACTGTTCCTGCTACGCCAGCGATGCCGTACCGAGGGAGTCGAGGTCCTCCGGCTGAGCGACCCCCACCCGCAGCGCGCCGTGCTGGCAGCCGCCAAGTAGGACGCATTCCGCCCGGCCGGCGACGCCAGCATCGTCGCGCTCGTCCTGGACCGGATCACCGACACCACAGCTCTCGACGCCCATGTGGCCTCGATCGCCACACGGCTCGGTCTGACGCTGCCTCCGCTTACCACGCCGCTGCCCGCCGCCGCAGCGCCCGCTGTCGAGCACGCCTGGTGGCCGTTAAAGATCACCGATGCGCAGCTGCCGACTTCCTCGTCCCGGTCCGCCCGAGGTGGGCCTACGAGCTGTTCGGCTACCCTGAAGGACTCCTCTCGCGCGACCACAACCTCGGCCTCAGCCGCGAGCACGTGTATTACCGCTCCCCGCGCCCGCGAGGCGAGACCGCACCCGCACGCGTCCTCTGGTACGCCAGCAGCGACAACACCATGGGCGTCTCCTCCGTCTTTGCCTGCTCGAGGCTGGAGCAGTGCGTAACCGACGGCGGCGAACAGTTAAACCGACAGTTCAAGCACCTCGGCGTCTACCGCCGCAAGGACGTGCTGAAAATTACCGGCAAGCAGACCGGACAAGCTATGGCCCTGCACTTTTCCAACACCGGGCTCTTCCCATCTCCAGTCCCATACAAGCGGCTTGTACAGCTCGGTGATCGGTACGGGCAGAGGGTCAACGTACAGTCGGTCTTCAGGATCTCACCCGAGCTGTTCCGTGCCCTGTACGAGGAAGGCCACCGACTGCGGTGAACACGCCAGACCGAGCCCTGCTGCTCTCGCTCCACCCGCGGTTCGCCACAGCCATCCTCAATGGCGGCAAAACGGTAGAACTACGGCGGCAGCGCGTCGCCGTCCCACCCGGCACACCAGTGATCATCTACGCGACGTCCCCTGTCATGGCACTGACGGGAACGGCCCGCCTGACCGGCGTGGACACCGCCGCTCCCGGACAGATTTGGCGCCGGCACAACGCAGCATGCGGCATCAGCAAAGCCGAGTACACGCGGTATATGGACGGTGCCGCTCAGGCCTCCGCCCTCGTTATCGACCACCCCCACCCCCTGACCAGCACCGTTCCGCTGGCTCACCTGCGCGCAGCAAGCGCCTTCCACCCCCCGCAGAGCTACCGCTACCTCACCCGAGAAGCCCTGCGACAACTCGTCTGCGGCCACGAATCCGCCGGCGAACTCCTGGATCGCGTGGCCATGCCCCGACCCACCGGCCACACTTCTCGCTCTGCACCCCTGCAGCCCGCCCAGGCCCGCCCCGTCGGCGCGTCCGACAGCATGCGTTCCGCAGCCCTGCTCACAGTCGGCCCCCAATAAGAACCACAGGCAGCTTCACCGTGCAGCTCCCATGCTGCCTGCCGTTCGGCCTCCACTGGCTCCCAGACCCCGCTGATTTCGCAGACGAGTGGAATGGAAAGTTTGACCGAGACCTGCTTCGGCCTGAAGTTGCCGTCCCCACGTCGCCGCCGTCCTAACCTCTGTCGCAAACTCATCCCTCAAACCTTCCCCGATCGCGAACTCACCATGTCACCCTACGAGTTGCATCGATCAGTACAACTCAGTGACATCCGGGGACGCGATCTTGGAACGTGACGCTTTCATCTCTTACAGCCACAAACGGGATGTACCGCTTGCCAAAGCGCTCCAAGAGGGACTGCAGAGCTTCCTCCGAACACCTTGGCTCCGCCGAGGAGGGGCCAAGGTGTTCCGGGATACCACCAGCCTCAGTGCTAGTCACGATCTTGGTGGTTCCATCAAGGCCGCGCTGAGCGAATCTCGTTACTTCATCTACCTGGCATCCCCCGAGGCCGCAGAGTCACGGTGGGTGCGCGAGGAGATCCACTACTGGCGTCACAACCACAGCATGGACCACTTCCTCATCGCGCTCAGTGACGGCAGCATCGAGTGGGACCCGACCGCCGGTGATTTCAACTGGTACCGCACGAACGCCCTTCCTCTCGAGTTGCAGGGCGCCTTCGCCACCGAACCCCTCTATGTCGACCTCAGGTCCTTCCGTGAGACCGACGAGCGATCCATGGCTCCAGGCACCGAGTTCCGCGACCGAATGGCCAGCCTCGCATCGGCCCTCCACGGGATGCCCAAAGATGCCCTGGACAGTGCCGACCTGCGCATGCAGCGGAAAGCGGTCCGACGCCTCCAATCCATGGTGGCCACTCTCATTGTCTTACTGCTGGTTGCCATCGCTGCTGGCGTCGTGGCCTGGCAACAACGTGGCGAAGCCCTTGCTCGCGCCCGAACCTCCGCCTCACAGGCGCTTGCAGCCCGTGCACTCGATATGGTCGACAAGGATCCGCGTAAGGCCGCCCAGTTCGCACTGTATGCCCAAGCCGTCCAACCCACGGGCGAGTCAGCGCAAGCATTAGCACAAGCCGTCGTGGCCAATGACAGTGTGACCCAGCACCTTCAAGCAGATAACGAGGAAGTGGCCAACTTTCACGGCGCAGCGCATGTCAGTGCGACAAACGTAGCGATCAGTGGTAATGGGAACGTGCTGGCGTACTACTCGGACTTTGACCCTGATGCCCCATCCGGTGGAGCACAGCATATTCACCTCTACGACATCAGAGCACGCAAGGCGCTGCCGAACCTCAAGGGAGGGGCGTGGCCGCAAGACGGCGGCGGATTGCAATTCAGTACGGATGGGAGCGTGCTGGCGGTCGAGCGACCATACAACCAGATCGACATCTGGGACGTGAACAACCAAAAGCGACTTCGGACGATCACTGCCAGCAATGGCGAAGTACTGGCTACGGCGTTTAAGAGGCTTCGATCGTTCGCATTTTCTGGCGATGGACAACGACTAGCTGCCACCTTCTACTCGCCCGAGCAGCCGGAGTACAGCTTCCATCTTGCCGTCTGGGACGCCACGACTGGACGCCAGCTCCTTAAGACCTCATTTCACTTGGTCAGGCGGCGGTGACATATGAGGGTCGCGGCGATGGCCGTGAAGGCGAGGAAGTGTTCGGGCTTGCGTTCGTAGCGGCGGTGCAGACGGCG
>NZ_JBVJEA010000083.1:0-3443 GCF_055581985.1 Streptomyces sp. NPDC042336
GCTGAGGGCGCCCGGTGAGCGAGCCTTCGCCCGCCTCAAGCAATGGCGGATCTTCCGCAAAGCCCGCTGCAGCCCGAACCGGATCAGCCGGACCATCGCCGCCGTTCACGCCATCGAGACCGCCTGGCGATCAGGATGAGAAGGGTTCACTGAGCCTCTTCCATCCTGTGCTAGAGGGTGAAGTGGGTCTGGTCAGAGGGTGTGGCGACGAGCCAGGGCCCCTCGTCGTTGGCGTGGTGATCCCACTCAACACACCGGCGACCGAAAGGGGCCCTGCTGGTTCCGTATCCTGCGATCCTCGATGTCCCGTTTGAGCTCGTCGGGCATGTCGCCTGGCTGCTCTACGAGCATCGCCGGGCCCGCAACACCCGCTGGCGCAAGCCCGGCTGCTTCAAACAGGCCTGCTCACGCTGGTCCACCTGCGTAAGAACGAGACGTTCTCGCAGCCCGGAGCTGGTCTCGGGATATCCCAGGCCACCGCCTGGCCATACGTCGACGAGGCCCTGGACGTACTGACCTCCTGGGCGCCCGGCCTGCACGAAGCCCTCACCAGCCCCGGTGAGGGCGACCACGTCATCGTTGACGGCACCCTGATCCCCACCGACCGCATCGCCGCGGACGAGCCGTACTACTCGCAAAAACACAACAGGCACGGCATGAACGTGCAGGTCATCGCCCGGCCCGATGGCACACCGCTCTGGTTCTCCCGCGCAACGCCGGGCCGCACCCACGACCTGACCGCTGCCCGTGCCCACGGCATCGTCCAAGCCTGCCCCACCCGGCAGATCCTCGTCCTCGCCGACCGCGCCCACCAGGGCGCCGGCGCCACCGTCCGCACCCCCTCCTACCACCACCGCGAACAGCCCGCCCACTACCAGCAGTCCAACCGCGACCACGCCCGACTCAGAGCACCGGGAGAACGCGCCCTCGCACAGCTGAAGTCCAGGCGACTGCTCCGGCGAGCCAGAAGCTCCACCCGCCGCATCAGCACCATCGTCCAGGCCATCCACACGCTGCTGACCTGCAGCTATTCAGGATGAAAGAGGCTCAAGGTGTGCTCGACACGGGCGCGGGTCTTGCGATGCTGCGCGTTGTTCTCCTCCTCGCCCTTCAGCAGTGTCGTCCGGGGCGTTTGCGGTGCGGGACGATCAGACCGGTGTTGTTGTAGGCGCCGTCGCCGAGGACCGTCGTGCCTTCGCCGCGCTGGGCCAGGACGGAGTCCCGCCACGCTTTTGCGTCTGCCGTGTTGTCGGGCACCGGACGGGCGGTCGCCACCACCAGACGTGTCTCGGCGTCCACGATGACCTGCACATTCGCCGACAACCGGCAGTTACGCGAGGACGCGCCGACCCTGCGGTCGCGGACCGGGACGAGGGCGCCGTCCACGATCCACAGCCACTCGACGGCGTCCTGCGAGGCGCGGACCGGCTCGAGCACGAGCAGCAGGCCGAGCCGCTGGAGCACCCGGCGCGCCATCGCCTACAGTTGTACACGGCCACCAGCAGCACCCGCTCGGCCTTCAACACCCCGGCCGACAACGAGTGTCGAGGGTGACTTGGAGGCGCCAGCCGCGCCAGGCGCGGACCTCGAAGTGGTTGGCGCAGGCCGTTTTGAGCGCAACATGTCGAATCCCGGGTTACATGTGAACACGAAGCCGAAAACGTCGTCCTCCGCCGGGAGTGGTGGACACTCGCGCCCGGGATCGCTATTGCGTCAGCTTGATCGCCCATGTACAGATTTCAGGACAGGCCAGAGTACCTGAGTGAACCCTCACCACACTGGCGCCGTTGTCTCGGTGACAGTGCCCGCAAGAACACGGGCGTCATGGAACGACAGTGTGGGGTTATGCGATGAAGAAAGTTTCCCTCGAAGCACCATCTGTTCCTGCCAAGCTGGCCGAACGCAGGGCCAGCCGAAAGGTGATGGTCGGTTCAGTGGCAGTCGGAGGAGACGCGCCGGTGTCGGTGCAGTCAATGACGACGACACGTACATCGGACGTCGGACCGACTCTACAACAGATTGCGGAGTTGACGGCTGCCGGCTGCGAGATCGTACGGGTGGCGGTACCGACCCAGGACGACGCCGATGCCCTGGCTACGATCGCGAAGAAGTCTCAGATTCCGGTGATCGCAGACATTCACTTCCAGCCGAAGTACGTCTTCGCTGCGATCGACGCGGGATGCGCGGCAGTACGCGTAAACCCGGGTAACATCAAACAGTTCGATGACAGGGTAGCGGAAATCGCTAAGGCTGCCAGGGAAACCGGCACATCCCTGCGGATCGGCGTCAATGCAGGATCACTGGACAAGCGCCTGTTGCGGAAGTATGGAAAGGCAACAGCCGAAGCTCTGGTGGAATCCGCACTGTGGGAGGCATCCCTGTTCGAGGAGCACGACTTCCGGGACTTCAAGATTGCAGTCAAACACCACGACCCAGTAGTAATGGTCAATGCATATCGACAGCTTGCCGCCGAGTGTGACTACCCGCTCCATCTGGGTGTCACGGAGGCCGGCCCTGTCTTCCAGGGCACCATCAAGTCCGCCGTTGCCTTCGGCGCACTGCTGAGCGAGGGCATCGGCGATACCATACGCGTATCGCTCTCGGCGCCTCCGGTGGAGGAGGTCAAGGTGGGCATCCAGATCCTGGAGTCGCTGAACCTGCGGCAGCGGCGCTTGGAAATCGTGTCGTGTCCGTCCTGCGGCCGAGCCCAGGTCGACGTGTACAAACTCGCTGACGAGGTGTCAGCAGGCCTTCAAGGCATGGATGTGCCGCTCCGCGTCGCAGTCATGGGCTGCGTCGTCAACGGCCCCGGGGAAGCCCGCGAGGCTGATCTCGGTGTGGCCTCCGGCAACGGCAAGGGCCAGATATTCGTGAAAGGCAAAGTCATCAAGACGGTGCCAGAGTCGAAAATCGTGGAAACCCTCATCGAAGAAGCGCTGAAGATCGCCGAGGAGATGGAGAAGCCGGAGACACCGGGCGAGCCCCAGGTAGTCGTTAGCTAATACAGCGGCGGCACTTCACGTCAGATGGCCGTACCCGGCAGGTGATGGGTACGGCCACCACAGAGCTCTCCTTAACGTCAGCAGCTTACCTACGAGGCCCTCGTCTGGGCCCCGGCGCGTCGCCGTGATTGCTCTGGCGGGCCGGCGGAGCTGCACTCGATTGGGTCCCCCTGTCTACGCGCGCGGAGGTGGTTTGTCCAGGGGGATGAGTGGGCGGGTTCAGCTGACTAAGCCGGTCCCACGTCCCGCCGTAGGAATCTATGAGGTACCGATGAATAGGGTTCGTCGGCCCCGCAGCCGAAGGGGCCGTCGAAGACACCAGACGGCCATTCAAAGCGCTGATATTGAGCCTTTTCCATCATTGTTCTGAGCTGGTCAGATGCAGGGTGAGGACGGCCTGGACGAGTTTGGTGATCCGGGTGGTGGAGCATCGCAGTTTGC
>NZ_JBVJEA010000084.1:0-3288 GCF_055581985.1 Streptomyces sp. NPDC042336
GACGGCTGAGTAACACGTCACCTGCCTCAGGCACCCAGATCTGCCCCGGGCTGTATCTCCCCACGGAGAAACACACAGCCCGGGGCAATCCTCCCGAACCACCCTCCAGCACCCACGCCTGTGACCCTTGCTCGCGCTGGAGTCGGCGCTCAGCCCGGTGCCGGCACCGACCGATTATGGATCGAGGGACGGCACCTCGATCCCGGTACGTGACCCTCTCACTCAATTACCGGTTCTCGGCGAATGGGCAGGGACTCGTCGATGCCGACACCCGGCTGATGGTGGCATCCGCCCGGCCGACAAGGCAGACTCACACCTCTGACGCGAGTCCGACCTGCCCGCGGTGGCGGCAGACTCGACCGTGATCACGGACAGTCGCCAATCTGGACACCGGCTGCATGGTCCCGCACTACAGACGAGTCTGACGCCCCTCCCTTTCGAGGCCGGAGGAAGACAACGCCGAACACCGGCGCGTCCTTGCCCCCGTTCAGACACCCTCTCCCAGATGAAATCTGGGAGATTCTCCGGGGACTGGCGCCAGAAGGGCGGGCGCCGGACTCCATCACGCCCGGCTACCATGTCCCGCCCAGACAGCCAGGCGCATGATCGTTTGAGCAGCCGCCCTCATGCGCCGCCTGAGATACGGCGAACCCAGACTGTCACCTCGTGCAGTTGAACTGTTTCGGTCCGCCTCCCGTTGCAGAGTATGCCAAACCATCGCGCTCCCCGACATGTGACCGGAGGAATCAGAGGACCTGACGGGCCGCATGCGCATACCGAACACGAGCCCCCTGCTGTGGCGTTCAATGCCAAGGGTCGCGATCTTGATGATGAAGCTGACGCCCTGACGCGTCGGGTGGGTCCACAGGTCACGACGCCCCTGACACCTCCCGTTCCGACATCCGGCGCGATCCAGGTGCCAGCACCAGGCGAGCGCCGTCGCAGTCAGATGGGTGGCGGTCAGTGTCTCGACCTGGCCAGGAGAGACAGGAGAGCCTTACAAGCCAACATCACCCTGTATGGATGCAGCGATCTCGACGACCACCAGTGAAGCTTCGTGAAGCACTGAGGGAGAAAGCATCCCGGGCTCGGGTAGCTTCTCACCCTTGACCCAGTTGATGCTAATAGGCCGCACCGACGTCGGAAGTGCTGGCCCTCTGAAGTCAGGTTCGACCTATTGCCGGAAAAGGCTGGCCGAGCGTTTCGTTTGGCCTGACCGTTAGCATTGTATTGGTACCCGCGATAGAGGAGGGGTGAGTTAGAGGCTACCCAAAAGAGCTCTATCTCCTCTCAATGGAAGAAAATAGGTGGAGTATCGATGTCAGATGAAAGTCACTCGACTCAATCGCGCGACTCGCACGCCGATAGCGAAACCGCTAGCATACTGGACTACTATTTTCAATCTATGGAACGTCCAGATTCTGCAACGCTTGGCCCGCACGGAACAGGTGGGCCTAATGTGAGCCGCGCGTCGCAGCCCGGTTTGGAACCGGTCATAAATCCAGTCTCGCCTTCACCGCTATCGCGGGAGTCGGTGCGCGAGACCCAGTCGCGCCAGCGCTCGGATGAAATCTTTATCGGCTTTGTGCAGCCCCAACCCGCTCCCCAATTTGCGGTCGAGCTGCCGGCCGAGGTGCCGCCTAGAAATCTAACTCCCGCTCCCCAATTTGCGGTCGAGCTGCCGGCCGAGGTGCCGCCTAGAAATCTAACTAAGGCTCCTGCGCTATTGCGGGAACGACGTTATTTGCAGGAAGGGCTGGCACGGTCTGAGTTGCCCTCTGGGAATCCGCTTGCGGACTTGCCACCGACTCCCGAGCCGGGACCTGTGCCGGTGGGAGAGCCCGCATATCAAAGGCTCTCTTCGGACATCCTGAACCCGGCACCGCCGCGGCATCCGGCACCGCCGCGGCGTAACATGCCCGTGCCCGAAGCGAACCTAAACCCGCGCCCGAGCCCCGCCCCAGCAAGTGGAGGCGGTAACCCCTTGAACCCCTTGTCTGCAGCAGGCCGGGAGATCCTGGGTCGTGTCAGCGGAAGTCCGGGGTCCGCTTCTGCGGCTAGCACGGCATCAAGCAATAGCCGCTCCCATAACCTGCAGAACCCCGCAAGGCGCGCCCGCTGAGTTTTCTGTGCAGGTCGGCAGCGTGCCCCTGTCTCCCGTCTCCCGCAACGAAGCACCGGTTGTGCTGGGCGAGCTTCCGAGTCTCTTGGAGTTATCCGAGTTTCGATGTGCCGCCAGTCGTGCTTGAGCGCAGCGCCTACTGGTCTGATCCGCGTGAGCGACGCCGCCGATGGCGCTCGCTGGTGGCGGTGCTGTTCACGGCGCGCTGCGCGGTCCTGGCCGGCGCATGCCCCAACGCCACCGCGGCCGTGGAAGGCACAGGGCCACAGGGCTCCCTAAAGGGTGTTACAGACGGCCTTGACCTGGGCATATCGGGTGTATGGCTGGGTGTTGAAGGCCGAGCGGGTATGGGTGGAAGCAAGCGGTATGCCGATCACGCGCTGAGCCGGTGCTGGCGGCGACGCCGCCACCAGGCGACCGCAGAACGCTGCCACTGTCGTCACCGTCGCGGTAAAGGTTACGAACTTCCGGCCCTTGACCCCACGACAACCGAATAGAACCAATAGAGTGCCCCTGACCTGCAGAGTTAGCAAACTGCAATTGGAGGACTAGGGTCTGGCATACGGGCCCGACCTGGGAACCGCCCTCCTTTAGGCTGTCGATATATCTGCTCGGCCTCGTCCGGGGGCGGGTGGGCTCCTGGATACGGGGCGCACTCGCCGCTTTGAGGAGCTTGCTCGCTCATCTCAATCCCACTATGATCTTGTGCGGTTGCCTTAACTCGGCAAGTAGGGTACTGGTCAACCGGTCCGGCCGGGGGGACTCAGCTGCGTGGGGCCACTTTGTGGAAGCCTAGGTTTTTTGCGAGATGTGCGATCGGACAGCCGGTGGCGCGAATTATCGCGGATGCCCCGCTCACGGAGCTCGCCCAAAAATTCATTGGCATGGCACGTGGTTCTCCTTCGAGCCAGGACCACAAGCCTTGCTTCAGAGGCTCTACGAGCCCGGGGCCTGCCGCTCATCTTTCCTCGGCACCGCGCCGAGGTGCGGAGACACGTTCCGTACGAGGTCATCAGCCTTGCTCATACTGCCGCTACCTTTGACGGGGCGTCACCGGTGCACGGTGGTGCACACTGAGCCTCTTTCATCCTGTGCTGGAGGGTGAAACGGGCTGGTCAGCGAGGGTGGTGACGAGGCAGGGCCCCTGGCCGTTGGCGTGGTGATCT
>NZ_JBVJEA010000085.1:0-3019 GCF_055581985.1 Streptomyces sp. NPDC042336
GTGTCGGGGCGGCCGGCTGAGGCACGGCCCCGGAGGCGGGTCGGGAGGGGGCGACAGGGCGCCCTGGTTCGAGACGTTCTCGAAGGCCCTGTCGCGTTGCTGCAGGGGGCGCCGCCAGGTGCTGCAGCGACCTCTGACGGCTACCTGCAGATGCAGGTGCAGCTGGCCTGTTTCTGCGGTCCATGCGCGCGTTCAGCAATCCTCGTTCAGACTGCGTCAGCCCGCCAATTCCCCCGCGTATGCGGACGCCGAGGCGCCAGCCCATGGCAGTCTCTCGCGGCACGCCCTGACTTGTGCAATAGTCTACAAAAGGGACATGGGGTTCAGTGCTTAGAAAGCCTCTAAAGAAAGCCGTCACTTCTTCCGGTGTTTTCGTTTGTCGTGGCATTCTCTAATCCTCCAGAATATTTCGGATGGGGCATTTTTACCGAGGGTATGCCTGCCAGTTCGACGCTTGAGCTGGTCTGCGAGTTGCTGTCAGCCTGAACCGCTTTCGCGTGCTGGACTCGTGGCCGGGGGTGGTTCGGGTGGAGAACAGGGGTTGGGGCCTCTCGTCACGCCCCTCGGCTAAGCAGCCGAAGTAGGTTGGGTAAGGCTTGCTCCTCTTTAACGCGCCCGTCCGGTCAACGGTTCAACCTGCCGGTATGTTGCCGTCGTGCATCTGAACGCGACCTCGGCAAGATTGCCGCGAAGGCAGGATGTGCACCGTGCACCGGTGATGACCCGTCGTAGGTAGCGGCAGTGTCAGCAAGATGACGACTATGGGCCCCTTCAGAACGGCCACGATCGGGTGGAGCCCAGGGCCTACATCCAGAGTCCGTAACTGCACTCCCGCGGTGACGGTGCAGCCTCGCTCGGAGAGTAGTGGATGTACCTCGCCGATGGCCCGGGTGATGGTGGAGCGGTCCACACCGAAGCAGCGGGCCAGCACGCCATGCGTGGTTCGCGTGGCGGAGGTGCACGAGCGCGGCCAGGAGCCGGTCGACAAAGACCAGCCGGTGCTTTGCCCCGGCGCCGATGGCCCGCTTCCGTGCTCGCGACTCAAGCCTGGCCTGGTGCCGTTCATGCCACAACGGGCCTACCTCAGCTTCGAGTTCTGCGATCACATCGGTCGACAGCCCCGTGATCCTCAGGTCGTTGATGATCGCCGCCCGAGACACATTCCCTACCACACGACCATGATCGACGATCGAGAGCTCGACGACTCCCTGTCTACTGGGCACGAGGTTGTTACTGAGGTTGAACTCGTGATGTCGCATGGTTGCTCAGGTGGGCCGGATGGTCAGTCCGGTCTCGGCGAGGCAGCCGTCTATGAGGTCTCTGCGGTACTGGATGTGCCGCAGTCCGCGGCGGATGCGCTGGACGAGGTGTTCGGGGGTGCTGAAGGCGACGTTGGAGAGCCAGCCGCGTCGCAGGAGGGACCAGAGTCCTTCGACGGGGTTGAGGTCGGGTGCGTAGGGCGGCAGGTAGTAGATGGCCAGCCAGTCCCGGGCTTCCGCCCATTCCCGCAGGTCGGCGGCTTTGTGGACGTTGAGGTTGTCCCAGACGAGCACGATCGGGCCGCCGAGCTGCTGGTGGGCGGCGATCAGCAGGTCCTGGTAGTCGCGCGGGAGAAGCTCTTGCGCCCGTCGCGGCGGCCGTCGTCCCGGCGCGGCCGGTAGATCAGCCGGGAGCGGTGGCCGGGTTTGTAGCAGGTCAGCGCGGCAATGGACACCCGTCTGCGGGAACGGCCCCGCACTCGCACCACAGGGGTCCGGCCGCGCTGGGACCAGGTCTTCGCCTGCGGCGGCGTCATGGAGAACCCGGCTTCGTCCTCGAAGACGAGCCAGGCTCCACGGGCCGCCGCGAGCCTTCCGCGCAGGGCCATATCTCCTTGACCCACCCGGCAACCGCCTCGTCATCCCGCTCCATCGGCGCGTCGGGCCGGCACCTGGCACGACCAGCCATTGCGCACCAGCAGCTTCCGAACGCCCTGGATGGTGTACGTCAGATGGAAGCGTCGGCCGATCACCGTCTTGATCCGCGCGAGCGTCCACCGCTGGTCCTCCCAGCCGTGCGCGGCCGGCCCCTTGGCCAGCTCCGCCTCCAACTGGGCGAACTGCTTCTGGCTCAGCCTCGGCAGCGACGCCAGTCCCTGCGACCGCAGAGCCCGCGGACCGCCCTCGTCCCACATCTGCCGCCAACGCAGCACGGAACGGACACTGACCCGCAGGTCCCTGGCGATCAACGAGCTCGCCTCGCCCTGGGCGAACCTCTCGGCCGCTTTCAGCCGTAACTCCTCGCGGAACTGCTGCCGTTCGGCGGTCGCCCGCCCCCTTGTGGATACCGCACGCCCCGGTGATACCGCAGCCGACCGCGAGCCGTCAGCACCTACGACACCACGAGTTCAATCTCAGTAGGTCCGTGTCCCGTCCGGTGTCCCGCCCGTCGGAATCTTCCGCCGGCGCCCCGGCATCCTGCCCGTCGGCGGCTTCCTCCTGGAAGCGGTTGACGAAGTCGGCCAGGTCGTCGCCGCCGATGGGCCGTCCGTCTTCCCCCGTGATGCCGTCCCGCTGGTAGATGAAGGCCGCCAGGGCATCGGCATCCGGGAACGTGCCGTGCTCATCCGCGTAGGTGAGCCAGGCCAGGCGCTGTGGAAGTAGTCGTACCAGTCGACGGATGCATCGGTCGGCTCCCGTCCGTCGGAGTCCGCTGGCTTCGTTCCGTCGGAGACTGCCGGTTCCCCGACCTGTCCGGCATAGCGCTGCTGAAGGGCAACGAGGAGGGGCTGTACCTGGGCCTTGACCCTTGATGTTGGACACACGAGACACTGGATCCTGCGGATCTGAGAACGGACATCTCGTGGTCATGAAGAACTACCCTCCGCAGTTCAAGGCGGACGCGGTCGCGCTGTACGAGTCGCGGCCCGAGGCGACGATCAGGTCGGTCGCCGCCGATCTGGGGATCAACCCGGAGACCCTGCGGAACTGGGTCCGGGCGGCCGGTGTGAGCCGGCCCCGGGGCCGGCGGGCAGAGGCGC
>NZ_JBVJEA010000086.1:0-3008 GCF_055581985.1 Streptomyces sp. NPDC042336
CGGGGTCTGGGGACTCCTTCCACGTCTTGGTGCACTGGAAGGTGATGCCGCGGCGAGCGAGCAGGCAACGTAACGCCTCACGGCCGATGCAGATGTCGGCGTACTCGTCTATGTGCAGAGCTGCGTACGGATGAACGTGCAGAGCAAGGAGCCCTGTGACGCGCGAGTGTCGTGGTTCGAGATGATGGCGCGGTGTCTCTTCGCTATTTCAATCAGACCGGCTGGACCGCGATCTTCAACGGCAGCGACGCCGAGATCGGCCGCATGGTGCGTGTGGAGGGCTGGGACCAGGCGACCGGGACGGCCCTGGTCGTCGATCCCAAGCGCGGCGCCCTTCGTGCGGTGACGGACTATGAGGACTTCTCCCACCTGGAGCGAGCCGACCAGGTCGTGGCCGCCGTGCCTGGTGGAGGGTGGCGGGTGCACTGGAAGGACGAGGGACCAGGGGGAACGCCGCTGACGGAACAGGTGCTGGCCTGGCTCATCACGTCGCAGGGGCGGGCGACGGCCATCACGGTCGATGCCGAGGGGCATGTCGAGGACGCTGACGGGGCCGACGCCTTCATCCCGCCGGGCGAGGATCCGGCGTCCTGATCGCAGCTGATCAGGCCACGTCGTTCTCTCGCTCGATGGCCTGGAGACGGTTCTTCAGCCGGTAGCTGGGGCCGTTGATGGAGATCACTTCGCAGTGGTGGAGAAGTCGGTCGAGGATGGCGGTGGCGAGGACCTCGTCGCCGAAAACCTGGCCCCATTCGCTGAAGGTCTTGTTCGAGGTCAGGATGATCGAGCCCTTCTCGTAGCGCTTGGAGATGACCTGGAAGACCAGGTTCGCCTCGGCTCGTTCGAGGGGCTGGTAGCCGACCTCGTCGACCACGAGAACGCCGGGCCGCAGATAGGTACCGAGCTTGTTCGTCAGCCGTCCGGCGGCCTCGGCGGTCTTGAGATTGCGGACCATGTCGTCGAGGCTGGTGAAGTAGATCGAGTAGCCGGCCCGGCAGGCCGCGACCGCGAGGGCGACGGCGATGTGCGTCTTGCCGACGCCGGGCGGCCCGAGCAGAGCGGCGTTCGCCTTGCCCTCGACGAACGAGAGGGTGGCGAGGTCCTTGACCTTGCGCGGGTCGAGGTCGGGCTGGAAGGAGAAGTCGTACTCGTCGAGCGTCTTGTGGTGCGGCAGCTTCGAGAGCCGCCGCCCCTGGCGGAAGCGGCGGTCGTCGCGGACGGCGAGTTCCTCGGACAAAACCAGGTCGAGGAAGTCGAGGTAGCCCATCTTGCCCTCGTCGGCCCGCCGGGTGTACTCCCTGATGGTTTCCGCCAGGTGAGGCAGGCCGAGCTTGCCGGCCGTGTTGCGGATGCGGGTGGAGACCAGCTCGCTCAAGACGTTTCCCTTGTGCTCGGGTGGGTGGTGAAGGGGCGGGTTCCGGTCAGCTCGTCATAGACCGACAGCGGACGGCGGCCGACCTCGATATGAGTGGCCGCAGCCCGGTTCAGCAGAGCTTGCAAAGGCCCGGTCTCCTCGCCCCGAGGACGTTCACGACGGGGCTGTGGCAGGACATCGCCGGTAGTGGTCCGGCGCCCCTGGCCCGTGGGCAGGCCGTCCCAGTGGGCCTCTTCGACGACCCGGACCCCGCGGCCGATCGCACGCGGATGGATCGCCAGCAGCGTCTCGCCGTCGGCATTCGCAATGGTGGAATGCAGCATGATCTGTGACTTCGTGGCCCGGATCTCCACCAGTTGCCGGGGGCGGGCCTTGCGGGCGGGCACCGAGTAAAGGTTGCCGCCGAAGGCGACCAGGCAGTCCTTGCCGACCGGTCGCAGATGCCGCTCGGCCACCAGGTATGGGGTCGACGGAAGAGGCTTGAGAGCCACGTGATCACGGGCCGCCCGTTCACCAATGATCTGCTGGTGGGTCCGGTGGGCCTGAGCTCGTCGCTGCGGGACCCAGGCGATGAAGGCGGCGTCCATCTCCTCGATGGAGGAGAAGGACCGGCCGGACAGGACGTGGTCGCGGACGATCAGGACCTGACGCTCGACACGGCCCTTGCCCGTGGGCCGGTAGGCGGCCAGAACGTCGATATCGAAGTCGTAGTGGCCGGCGAACCCGACCGCTTCCGGGTGCAGTGGGACCGCCTCACCCGGGGCGACGTGGCGTCGCACGACGGTCTTGGTCCGGTCATAGACGATCGTCATCGGCACCCCGCCGAAGTGCGCGAACGCACGGCGATGGCAGTCGAAGAACGTCTGCAGGTCCTGGCTGGTGGTGAAGCAGCAGAACGGGTCGCGCGAGTACGACAGCGTCATGTGGAAGGAATAGACCTTCGGGATGCCCATGTGGGCGAGGATTTTGCCCTCGTCGCCCCAGTCCACCTGGGCCTGGGCGCCGGGGATCACCTCGAAGCGGCGGTGCATGCCCGCCAGCTCATTCGGCGTAATGCCAAGTTCCTCGGCGATCCGGGGCCGGGCTTCCTGGACGTAGAGCTTGGTCCGCTGATAGTTGCCGGTGAACCCGTACTCCTGGGCGAGCCGCTCGTGGATCACCGCGGCCTTCATCAAAATCTCCGCACGCAGCATCGAGTCGACCAGCGGCGCGAACTCGTCGATCACTCTGACCCGTGACCGGCCGTTCGGCGACCGGCGCGGAGGTGCGGCGGGTCCGTCGGCTGCCAAGTACTTGCTGACCGTCCGCCAGTTCAGGCCTGTCTCCTTGGCGACCTCGGTCAGGCTCATCGCTCCGGACTCGACCAGGCCACGAAAGCGCCGTAGCTCCAGCCAGCGCTGCGGATCCAGGACCACGGCCACCCCATCTCTGCGACCTCGACCAACAGGCAGCAGAGTGCCGAACCCTGAACCTCAGCACATCAGGAACCCTGCACGTTCATCCGTACGCGGCCCTGCACGTTCACGTGTACGCCGACAGCAGATGACGCGGCCGTGCACTTTCCGCAGGTAGGCGGCGAGTTTGCGGATGGACCAGCGGGTGAAGGGCTGGCCGAGCTTGGTCGGGCGGGTGA
>NZ_JBVJEA010000087.1:0-1444 GCF_055581985.1 Streptomyces sp. NPDC042336
GTCGTCCAGGTTCTGCACGAGGTAGGGGACGTCACGGAAGGTGCGCTCGACCGGGGTGGTCGTCGCGAGGTGGGTGAAGAACTGGGCGACGAGCCGTTCGGGGGTGTCCTGGGTGAAGGAGGCGTCCCAGTGGGTGTCGAAGCCGTCGTACACGTGGTGCCGGAAGTGCCACGGGGTGTCTTCCGCCGGAGTGTGCTGCAGGTGGCAGTGGCCGTCGGGCGAGGTGAACGTGCCGTTATCGCGGTGCCAGTGGTTCAGTTCGGCGATCTGTGCGAGGGGGGTGGTGGTGAGCGGGATCCGGTCGATGTGCCGGTCGTCGCCGAGCAGCTGGGGCAGAGCCTGGGTGACGGCGGCGATGGCCTCGATCGGGGTCTGCCGGGTGAAGCGGGCTTCCCAGTACGGCTCGTGGTGCGCGAGGGACCACCAGTGGCCGTGGGTATGCCGGGAGTTGAAGTTGACGAACAGGCTGCCGTCGGGGCTGTGGATGCTGATGCGTCCGCTTGCGCGATCGTGCTCGCTCGGCCAGCCGAAGAGGTGGATCAGCGGGCCGATCGCATCGGCGAGCCGGTCGATGCCCGCTCCCGCCAGATAGCGCGGGGAGACCAGGACCCGGTCCTGGGGCGCGAAGGGCCTCACCGCCGGGCCTTGTACGGCCAGGACTGATCGGGTGCAGCGCGTCGGTGCCGGTGTGCAGGAGACGTCTGGGAGGCGTGCGGGCGGGGCCTCGTATCCGTCCATCCGGGCGCGGGGTGGATCCGGGTGTTGGGCGCGGTTGTGCGAGGTCATGGGCTGCTGTGGGCTCCGATGGGTCAGTTAACGGCTGTGGGCGGCCGTCTTCGCAGCGGTGGGTGCGGGCGCGGGTGTCGTGCCGGGCGCCCTGCGAGTGGGCGGGCTGCTGATGGCTGTGGCCAGCGCGGTGGTGCCGGCGGGAGTGAGGCGGACTCGGTCCTGGAGCGGGCCGCCCACATAGGCGGCAGGCGCGGACTGCGGAACGCGCTCCGCGAGCCCCTTTGCCTCCAACGCCCGCAGTGTGCCCATGAGTACGCGCTCGTCGCGGTAGTGGACGTTTTGCCGTCCCAGGGAGCTGGTGACCACCACGTTTCCGCAGGCGATCTCCCACAGGGCGGTGTGGTGAGCGGCGGTCAGGGTGTGCTCCGGACCGTCGCCTGCTGCCGTCCCCTGGCGGCGTCGGATTTCGTAGGCGAGGGTGTTGGCGCAGCCCATCGCGGCTTCGGGTGCCAAGGCGGTCAGAGTGCGTGCCATCGGGAGCTGCTGGTCCGCGGAGGCACTGCTCAGGAAGGCGAGCTGCTCAAGGCGGACCACTGCGTCCGACAGGTCGGGACTGCGGAAGAGGCGTCCGTCGGTGACCGCTTTGAGGGCGGTGCGGGTCGCAGAAGCGAGTCGCTGGGCGGAGGCGGCGTGGGCGTTGGGCTCGGATGGCGGA
>NZ_JBVJEA010000087.1:1541-2989 GCF_055581985.1 Streptomyces sp. NPDC042336
CCTCGGCGATGAGTTGCCGGTCTTCAGCGCGCGCCGAGAATGAGGCGAGGCGTCGGGAGAGCCGTCGCGCTACGGCGCGATAAGTGGTGGCCGCTTGCTGCATCTCGACACCGGCACGGCGAAGCTGATCACGGCTGGTCGCCGGGGTGGGATCGGCGTCCTTGTACAGCAGGATCTCGGTGCGGTGATGGATGGCGAGGTTGCACAGGGTGGCGGCGAGGGAGATCTGGGAGCAGGCGCCGGCGAGGAGCGCCAGGTTGTCGGCCCCGTCCTTCATTGCGGGGTACTGGCTGACCGACAGGTCGTGCACCTGCCGCGTGCACTTCATCGCCAGCTCGTGCACCCGCAGGCTCAAGGGTGCGATCTCTCGGACGGGCTTGGCGATCTCGCCCTCCCGGATGCGTGCCGCCTCCACGGACAGCTCCTTCAGGGCGGGGGCCACCTCGCCGAGAAGGCGGGTGTGGTCGGTCAGGTCGACGGTGTGCAGGACAACTCCGGGAGGACGCGGGGCGGTACGGGGCAAGGTGAGATGGTCGGTCCGTTGCTGTGCAGGAACGGGCTCGGTCACAGGGCTTCCCACAGCAGGCGGGTGACGTGGTCGTTGCCGTGGCCGGCTCGTGGGCGGGCCGGGGTGTGCCATCCGGCGCGGGGCGGCCGGCTGGCGATCACGCGCCACCCGGCGCCGCGCAGGGATGCGCCGCTCTCGCCGTCCTGCGTGTAGGTGATCAGCCGTCGGTAGCCGAGGGCCTTCGCCACCCGCCACGCGGCACCGTAGAGCAGTGAGTTGGCGTTGCGGGCGCCGTCGCTGGCGGTCCGGGTGACTTCGAGGGTGGCGCCGTCGTCCAGGTGACGGGCCACCGGCCTGCCGACGATGGCCACGGCGCGCAGCGTGCCCCTCTCGTCGGCGGCGCCGACCGCGAAGATCTGTCCTGCGGGCGGCGGGTGGTGACGGTGCCAGGTGCGCACGAAGTCCTTCGCCTCACGGGAGCGGACCGGCACCAGGTGCAGCGGTATGTCGCTCACGCGGCCGTCCCGAAGTCGGACTGTGTCGGCGCGTGCTTCGCGACGGCGCGAGCCGTGATTGCCTTCGAAGCGCGGGCGGACGCCGCGGACAGTTCCGCGGCTCCTGGCTCTCGGTACCACGGCCGCAGGTCGAGCATGGCGGCGCGCATGCCGGTGGCGAAGCAGAGGGCGGTGCCCTTGGGCAGGGCGCGGATCGCGTCGGCGGGCAGGATGCGTTCCTGCCGCATCGACACCGACGTGCTCTTGCCGGACTCCGAGTGCGAGGTCGATGTGGTCTCGACGTCGTGGTCGCCGATCAGGCGGGAGAGCTTGTCGGCGAAGTCGGGGTCGTCGATGCCGGAGCCGATGACCTTGACGGTCGAGGCGGACCACATGGCGTCCATGCCCGCGTCTCCCCAGACCTTCTGGCCCTGGCGGTAGGACTG
>NZ_JBVJEA010000088.1:0-2703 GCF_055581985.1 Streptomyces sp. NPDC042336
GCGAGCCAGATGCTCCACACGTCGTATCGGCACCATCGTCCAGGCCGTCCACACACTGCTGACCTGCAGCTATTCAGGATGAAAGAGGCTCACTGAGTGTTTTCAGCGTTGCCTCTCCAGGGTGAGGACGGCTTTCGTGATGACGCTCATGCGGTTGGGGCTGATGCGGGATCTGCGGAAGATCTGCCAGGACTTCAGCCGTGCCATGCCTCGCTCGACAGGCGCCCGGGAAGCAGACAGGCCTCGGTTCAAGGTTTTCTCGGTGACGATGAGTTCACCGCCCGGTGTTCGGCGCTTGGCGGTGGTGACCCAGTCGCCGGCGCCGATGTAGGCCATGTCGGCGAGGACCGGGACGCCGTGGCGTTCGCAGATCCGGAGGATCTTGTGGGTGCGGGCGGCCGTCAGGTCGTGGGTTCTGCCGGGCAGTGCCGGCGACAGCCACAGGATCTCGCCGGCCGGGTCGGTGACGACCTGCACGTTCACGCCGTGCCGCTTGTGTTTCGAGGAGTAGTCGGCTCTGCCGTCTCCGACGCGGTCGCACTCGGCGAGCGTGCCGTCCAGGAGGACGAAGTGCGGGTCGTGCGCGCACAGCGTCTTCAACAGGCCCGGCGCCTGCTCGGCGAGCAATTCGGTGATTGCGGTGACGTAGGCGTGGGCGGTGCCGACGGATATCCCGAAGGCTCCGGCGATCTGGGCGAGGGTGTCGTGGCGGCGCAGGCATACGAGTGCGACCAGCGCACGGCAGTGCGGCGGAAGTTTGCACTGCCGGTCACCCTCACGGGTGACGATGAGCATCGTGACCCACTCGACCAGGGCGTGGGGCAGGTCAAGTGCGGCATGATAGGGAACCAACAGGGCTCCTGGGCTGCTGAGTTGAGACGTCGAACACCTCCCTCAACGGCACGGGAGCCCTGTCCGTTGCACACCCCGACCTCAAACCGGCCCGTCACCCGATCAGTGGCCACTCTGAAGAAGCTCATTGAGCCGTTTTCATCCTGAATAGCTGCAGGTCAGGAGCGTGTGGACGGCTTGGACAATGGTGCCGATGCGGCGGGTGGAGCATCGGGCTCGGCGGAGGATCCGCCAGGACTTCAGCTGCGCGAAGGCGCGTTCCCCAGGAGCTCTCAGCCGTGAGTGGTCGCGGTTGAACTGCTGGTAGTGCTCGGGCTGTTCGCGGTGGTTCTTGTACGGAGTGCGGACGGTGGCGCCGGCGCCCTGGTAGGCACGGTCGGCGAGAACGAGGATCTCTCTGGTGAGGCAGGCTTGCACGATGCCGTGGGCCCGGGCCGCGGTCAGGTCGTGGGTGCGGCCCGGTGTCGCACGCGAGAACCACAGAGGTGTGCCGTCGGGACGGTCGATGACCTGCACGTTCATCCCATGCTTGCGATGTTTCATGGAGTAGTACGGCTCATCGGCTGCGATGCGGTCAATGGGAATCAGCGTGCCGTCGACGATCACGTGGTCGCCCTCACCCAGGCCGGTCAGGGCCTCGTGCAGGCCCGGCGCCCACGCGGCAAGGACGTCGAGGGTCTCGTCGACGTAGCGCCAGGCGGTGGCTGTCGAGACGCCGAAGCCGGCTGCCAGGGCGGGCAGCGTCTCGTTCTTCCGCAGGTGCACCAGTACGAGCAGGGCCTGGCGAAAGCAGCCCAGCTTCCGCCACCGCGAGCGGCGTTCACACCTTCGTGCGTAGATGAGCCAGGAAACGTGCTCAACCAGCTCATACGGGACGTCGACCATGGCATGGTACGGGACCAAGCGAGGCTCCTCGGACGATGCGTGGTGCGTAGAGAACACCACCGCAACGACCAGGAGCCTCGCCTCGTTACACACCCCCGCTGACCTGCCATTTCACCCCACAGAGACAGGATGAAAACGGCTCAGTCGCCTGAAGGCGTTCTGCGGCAAACGGAATTTAAGTGTCTTATTCTTTATTCAACTGGTAGGATTTTCTGCAAGATCTTTAAAGCGGCGACGGCGAGGGCGCTGGCCACGCGGGTGAGGGCGGGCAGGTCGTGGTCGGCGAGCATGGCGCAGGCGGCATCGAGGTTCTTGTCCACGGTCGGGGTGCTCGGGCCGGTGGCGGGTGTCGTGGTCGGTGTCGGCATGTGCCGGTCCTCTCGTGCGTCAGGCAGCCAGGCCGTGGCTCTGGCCGGGCGGGGCGATGTAGGTGGCGGGGTCGGCCGGGGTGCCGTCGTAGCACTCCAAACAGGAGCCGAGCGTGCGCAAGGGCTTCGAAGGAGTCTTCGCGGTCGCGGGGCACCGTTATCTCCACCGGGCCGACGTCGGTCAGCACGGTCTTGGAGCGTCAGCCGTTGCGGGAGTTGCCGCCGTTCTTGCCGGCCGAATCGTGCTTGTCATAGCCGAAGTGGTCGGTGATCTCGCCCTCCAGGGCGGACTCCAGCAACCGCTTGTTCAGCTGCTGGAGCAGCCCGCCCTCGCCGGTCAGCTACAGACCCTCGGCCTGGGCCCGGCCCACCAGCTCGTCGATCAACTGGTCGTCCACAGCCTTCGCCCGGACAGCCTCCACGGGCTCGACAGTCTCGGATCCGGACACGTTCTCACTGGTCATCGATGCATCTTCCATGATCGGGAGTTACACCGAACGTCTGGGTCTGTTCCGTAGTCGGTGGTGACGGTGAGTGCTCGCCTGTGATCATCGAGCGTGCATGATGCGAACGCGCTTGTAGGGACGGTCTTTTCGGG
>NZ_JBVJEA010000089.1:0-2692 GCF_055581985.1 Streptomyces sp. NPDC042336
ACTGCCGTCGGTGCCAGAGGGTCGATGGTTCCGGGGGCTGTCGGCTGCGGGGCGGGTGGAAGGGCTCGGGGATGTTCGCCGAGACGTCGTGCTCGTTCTTCGTCGCGGGTCCGGTTGCGTTGCCTTTCCGACTCGCGACGGCACTCGGGCGAGCAGTAGATCTGGCGGAGTCGGGGGTTCGCGGTGAAGATGCCCTCGCAGACCGGGCAGGTGTGGGCAGCCAGGCTGGCGGGAGCGCGTCGGTGGGCGGCGCTCTTGCAGCGGGGAGAGCAGTAGATCTGTCTCGGGCTCGGCATGAACTCACCTTCGCAGACAGGGCAGTTGGTGGGTCTGGGGGCGAGTTGGTCGTCGTTGTGGGTGGGGTCAGGAGACACGTGCGTTGACTCCCTTGCGCATGGCGTCGGCCTGGTTCTGGTGGCCGCGAAGTCGGTAGGAGGGTCCGTCGATGCCGGCGACGGCAGCTCGGTGCAGGAGCCGGTCGAGCATGGCGGCGGCGACGGTGGCGTCGCCGAAGGCTCCGGCCCAGTCGGCGATCCCGACGTTGGTCGTCAGGATCGTGCTGGACTTGAGATACCTCTGGTTGATCACCTGGAACAGGGCCGAGGCGCCGTCCTCGGGCAGCGGCAGATAGCCGAGCTCGTCGATGATCAAAAGCTTCGGGCCTGCGAAGAAGCGCATGCAGGTCTTCCAGCGGCCTTCGAGGGCGGCCTTGTGGCACTTGGCGGCGAGTTCGGCGGCGGTGGTGAAGTAGACGCGGTGGCCGGCGTCGACGGCCGCTCGTCCGGGGGCGACGGACAGCATGGTCTTGCCCACTCCGGGCGGGCCGACGAACAGCACGTTGGAGGCGTCGTCGAGGAAGCGGAGGGTGGCCAGGTCGCGGATCAGCTTCTCGTCGACGCCGGGTTGGGCGGCGAAGTCGAAGTCGGCCAGGGTCCAGGGCTCGGGCAGGCAGGCGAACCGTTCCCGGGCCGCGAGTTTGCGGGCTTCGGTGGCTTCGACCTCGATCTCCAGGAGCCGTTCCAGTGCTGCGGTCAGTGACATCCGCTCGGTGCGGGCCTGGTCCAGGACCCTGTTCAACGCCTCTGCTGCGTCGTTGAGTTTGAGGTAGGACAGGTGGCCTCTGAGCTGCTGGAATCGGCGGGCTTCGCTCACCTGCATCGGTGACGTACTCACTCCGGACTCTCCTCCTGCTTCGGTGAGGGGACACTCCGCAGCCGGTCGGCCACGGCGGCATAGTGGGTCAGGTCGATCACGACCCGTTCGGCTGAACTGCCGGCGGCCGGTCCTTCGCGCAGGCGCTCGGCTTCGGCCAGAGCTGCGGGTGACGGCGGTCTGCGGACCTTGGTCTTGCAGGGAGCTCGGTCGGAGAACGACGACAGCACCGCCCTCTCCAGGGCAATGACGTGTCCGTCGTCCCGGACGGTCTGCCCGGCGCCTCGCGGGGCTCGGTGGTGGCAGGCGACGACGGCCCGGCCGGCGGTGACGATCCGCAGGTCGTCCTCGCCGAGCCGGTGCAGAACCTTGACCGTGACGCCGGGCAGGCCGGGCGGGACGGAGTAGAAGTTGCCGTCGAAGGCGACCAGGCTCTGCGGGCTGACGGTCCGCTCGACCTCCAGCTCGGCCGGGAAGGGCCGGACCGGGATGTCGAGCAGGGGCTCGGCCGCGGCGAGCTCGCCGACGGTGGTGACCGCTCCGTCGATCCGCCGGCGCCGGTCGTCCATCCGGAGCGAGAGCTTGTCGACACCGGACTGGGCCTGCACGACCGTGAGGCCGTCGGGAACCGTGCGCCACCAGCGTTGAGCCGCCGAGTGGTTGGCCTTCTCCACAACTCCCTTGCGGTTGCCGCGGCGGGGCGGGCAGATGTCCACCCCGGCCCCGTAGTACTTGGCGACGGCGGCGAACGCCGCGGTGACCTGACCGCTGGAGGGATAGCAAACGGTGGCCATCCGGTCGAAGCGCCACCGGCGGGCGGTCCCGCCCAGCTTGCGCACAACATCGTCCAGGGCCTGGACCAGATGGGGGAAGTCCTCCGACTCCGCCAACACCGCCCTCCATCGGCCCGAGTGCGCGAGCGCCCCGACCAGCAGATGCGCGTGCCCACCCACCCCCCATCCTTCGGGAGGATCAGGCAGCTCCAGCCAGTCGAACTGGATCTCCTCGCCCGGCGGATGCGCGATCACTGCGACGTTGCGGCCGGTGGAGGCATGGCAAGGCTCGCAGTGCGGCCGGACGCGATAGCGGCGAAGGGCACGGGTGAACGTCGAGTACGCGCCCTCATAGCCGAGCCCCACCACCTCGTCGAACAGCGTGGATGCCCACAGGTGCGGGTCGTCAGCGAGGCGCTGCCGGCAGTACGGAAGGAACGGCACGAACGCGTCGGGCGCCTGACGCCGCTGGCCGGCGGTCCGCTCACCGTTCAGATAGGCCCGGATCGTCTTGCGGTCCCGGCCCAGATGCCGGGCGATCGCCGAGATCGTCCATCCCTGCCGACGCAGTGCATGAGCATCCACGTCTTCCTCCCGCGTAAGCATCCAGGCCCCCGAGCAGGCCGAACTTGCGCACGCAGGCTTTCCGGACCAACCGCCAGATACGACGACACACCGGGCAAGATCACACGATGGATGGGGAGATCAACAGAGCAGGTTTGCCCCACCCGTTAGCAGCAAGTGGGGAGATTCAAGAAGCGCCATCA
>NZ_JBVJEA010000090.1:0-2536 GCF_055581985.1 Streptomyces sp. NPDC042336
CAAGTGGCGGGGTGCGACACGAGGTCGCACTGATCAAGTGGCAGACGACAGAAAGGAGTGGATGAAGCCCAGGCCAGTGTCCGTGGCCTGTCCCCTGCGTCCACATGCGTCGCTGGCAACGGCGGGGTGTGAAGCTGGACGATCACGCTCAAGAGCGTCCCGGCCATCGGGAGGCAACAAGCAAAGGGGAAGACTGGACGGGTGAGCGAAAGCGAATCTCCGGCTATGCCTCGTGATTGCATAAGCTGCGCGATGGTGACGCAAGCGGCAGCTTCAGGACTCGGCGTCGAAGAACGCCAGGTGACCCTCGTGGACTCGCCGGCGAGGGCAGGACACCACCGGTCCCGGGGTAGAGGAGGCACCCACCCCAGTCGCATCTTGTCAGTGCGGAACGTGGAAACCCCGTCGGGGTCCGGGATCGCCCCCGGTAGTCCGACCGTGAGGAAGGATCAATTCCCCGGCGGGAACAGGATGGCCCAAGAAGCAAATGCCGACAGGCCGAAAGGCCAGGGGAAAGCGAAGGCATCCGCCTCGTATAACCCGTCGGATACGGGTCCGCGTGACCCGGCCCGAAAGGGCGCCCACGTGGGCCGGGTGAGCCTTTGAAGAAATCTGGTGAAGAAACCGGAGCCGAAGGGCAAGTTGGACGCAGGGAGGGCTAATGGCTCGACGGTACGGTGAGTCCCGCCGTTCCTCCCGTGCGAACGGACCGGAGGACGTGCGAATCGACTGGCACAGTATCGACTGGGCCTCGTGCGAGGACCACGTACGGCGACTGAGACGAAGAATCTTCAAGGCGACACAGGAAGGCGACCTGAAGAAGGTACGCAATCTGCAAAAACTCATGCTCCGAAGCCACTCCAACACGCTGATCAGCGTCAAGAGGGTCACGCAGCAGAGCGCGGGGCGTAAGACCGCGGGCATTGATGGGGAAACGGCGCTCACACCGAAGGAACGAGGCCACCTCACGGCCCGAGTCCAACGGTTCGAGCATCCCTGGAAGGCTCGTCCGGTCAAGCGCGTATTCATCCCGAAGGCCAACGGAAAGAAGCGGCCTCTCGGAATCCCTGTGATCATCGACCGCGTACTTCAAGCCCGGGTGAAGAATGCATTAGAACCCGAGTGGGAAGCGCGCTTCGAGCCGAGGTCATACGGATTCCGTCCTGGTCGGGGTTGCCATGACGCGATTGAAGCCATCTACAACACGCTGGGGGCCAAAGGGGCCTCACGTTTGTGGGTGCTCGACGCAGACCTCGCGGCAGCCTTCGACCGGATCAACCACGCCCAGCTTTTGGAAGCCCTGGGCCTGTTCCCTGGTCAAGCCATGATCAGGGCATGGCTGCGGGCTGGAGTTGTTGAAGAAGGCCGCTTGAGGCGGACGGACGAAGGCACTCCTCAAGGAGGAGTGATCAGTCCGCTGCTGCTGAACGTTGCCTTGCATGGGATGGAGGCAGCGGCAGGGAGCCGTTATCGGTATGCCGGTCCGGATAACAGAGGTACATATACGGCCCGGGATGCCCCTGTCCTCGTGCGGTACGCGGACGACTTCGTGGCCATGTGCCACAGCGAGGAAGAAGCGCACCGCATTAAGACCGAGCTGGCCAAGTGGCTGGAGCCGAGAGGGCTGAGATTCAATGAGGAGAAGACCCGCGTAGTCCATGTGACGCAAGGGTTCGACTTCCTCGGCTTTGAGGTCCGCCGTTTCGGTAACAAGCTGCTTATCAGGCCCAGTAAGGACGCTGTCAAGAGAGTCCGGGGAATACTCAAGGCGGAGGTTAAGGCGCTCTACGGAGCCAACGCCGGAGGTGTCTTGAGAAAGCTCACGCCCATCATTCGGGGCTGGGCAGCCTATTACCGGACGGTGGTGTCGTCCAGAGTCTTCGCTGATCTGGATAACTACATGTGGGTGCTCACTTACAAGTGGGCCAAGCATGCCCACCCGCTAAAGTCGAAGGACTGGATCGTCAAACGGTACTTCGGCCGGTTCGACAAGACCAGGCGAGACCGATGGGTTTTCGGCGATCGCGCCAGCGGCGCCTACCTCGTCAAGTTCTCCTGGACTAAAATCGTTCGGCACACCCTGATCAGGGGCGCGGCATCGCTGGATGACCCGTCCCTAATCGAATACTGGGAGAACCGCCGTCGACGAAAGACGCCTCCGCCTATGGACAAGACGAGTCTGTCCCTGGCATACCGGCAACGGGGGCTCTGCCCTCTATGCCGTCAGGCGTTGATTGCCGGAGCCGAGTACGAGCCGGACAATCCACGTGAGTGGATTGACTGGTTCGCGGCCTCGAAGAAGATGCTGAATAAACATCACTTCGAATACCGGCGTGACGGCGGGTCGGACGAGAGAAAGAACCTGCGTCTCGTTCACGCCGAATGTCATCGTCAGCTACATGCTGCGGATGGCAGACGGTCCCGAAAGCAAGAACCTGTGACGCCCTTGGGGCTTGCTTGAGCCGGTTGCCTGGAAAGCGGGCATGGCCGGTTCTGAGGGGGCCGGGACACAGCGATGTGCCCCGGCTACCCGACC
>NZ_JBVJEA010000091.1:0-2502 GCF_055581985.1 Streptomyces sp. NPDC042336
TGCAGCTTCTGCCCCTCCTGATCGGTCAACCTGCGCACACGGACGGGCTCTGCCACCACACCCCCAACGATCGGACGGACGTCGCCGCACATCCATCCGCCGCCATCACCAACCCGGCGAACCTTCCCGGTCAGAGCACTAGCCACGGTCCGATCCGCTGGCCCCGCTGCGACGGATCGCGGCAGCACCTGATCGCCGGTCAGCAGGAAGAGCGGACCCTTCTTGCCGTAAGCCGCCGACTCCGGGGCTGCGGACACCGCGACGGCGGATCCGCTGAGCTGACGCGATCGCCGCGCCGCTGACAGGAAGCCGGGGCAGGGCCCAGGCGTCTGTTTTTGGGCGACGGCACTCCCTGCCGGCGTCACGGAAGTCGAGCTGCCCAGCAACGCCGGCTGCCGCAGCCGGAATTTGTGACGTCCCGATTCGCTGTCCCTGCTGGCTCAGCCGTCGGTCGGCGCCCATTTCCTCGGCCAGCTCGGGGTTGCACCTTTTCCTGCCAGGCGGCGGGCCGTGAGGGTGATGACGGCCCAAGTGATCAGGCTCTTGGAGTGCTGGACGAGCCGTGCGTAGCCCTCGTGTCTCGGCAGGCAGGCGAGGCACGCTGTGCCATAGATCACCGGATGTGAAACAGCTTCCACTTGCAAGAAGTGGCCGCTCCACACATGGCTCGGGACCAGGCCGTGGTCAGTACTCACTCACGGCTCCGCCCACGGACACAGTCGGCAAAGGAACCACCACAGCTCATCGATCTCTGGCTCCAGCCGGGCGTCCAGGACAGCGGCATCCTCGTACCTGCTGAAGAGGATGGCGCGGGCGGCGGCAGCCCAAGCCTCCTTCAGCCGATTGCTCGGCGCGAGGTTCGTTCGTGACCGAGGCGGCAGCTTCTCTCAGCCGGTCGCCGGAGCCGATTCGAACGCCCGGTGCTGCCAGATGCCGGAGCGAAGGTCAATGCCGTAGTCGGACAGCAGATGGCGAGCCGCCTCGGTGATGAGTTTCGACCATTTCGACGATGTACTTACGGACAGCGGTCAGCATGAAAACGGGTGCTGACAGGCGCCCAGCCGGGTTTCACCGCTTCAAGGCTGTCCCGTAAGTGATCTTGCTGGGGCTGTGGTAGCCCTGCTGGACAGGGATCGATGCGCTGGTGACGATGTGGGCGTCACGTTCGACTCCGACCTTGTGAGCATCGATGAGCCTGTCGTACCGCGCCCAAGTAGCTGCTCTCCTCGACGGCTCACCGCTCACCTCGGAGGCCGTCATCACGGGCGTCCAGCATCTGCTGTCGGACGGCGAAGATGGGTTGGCCTTCGACACCATGTGCTCGTGGATCTATGAGGATGCTCTGCCGATCACACTGGAGTCACGCACGCCTTGTCGTGATGACTGACGTACTCGGCACTCCGCGGTACGTGAAGCGTCTCGAAGAGCTTCTGACCGACTGAGGACGTCTTCGCCAGGTGACTCCGAAGTGAGACGATCTTGATGTGGCTGGTGTGATCACGGCGTCGGAGCCGTCTCGGATAGCCCCGTTCACCGGGCTGAGCCCGCGCTGCTTCGGCAAGTTGGTGACCGCGATGCGCCGCGAGACCAGACTCGACGGGCAGCGCGGCCGGCCGCGGGAACTGCCGTTGGCGGACCGAACCCTGCTGGTCGCGGCCTACTGGCGCACGAACTTGACGACGCACCAGCTCGCCCTGTTGTTCGGAGTCTCGAAGTCTGCGGCGGATCGGGTCATCGACCATCTCGGGCCGCTCCTCGGGCTCCGACCGCGCAAGCGTTTCGCGCAGGACGGCGTGCTCATCGTGGACGGCACCCTGATGCCAGCCCGCGACCGCACGATCGCCGAGCCGTCGAAGAACTATCGCTACTCCACGGCCCACCAAGTCGTCATCGACGCCGACACCCGTCTGATCGTCGTGGTTGGCCGGCCGCTGCCCGGTAACCACCACGACTCCCGCGGCTGGGACGAATCCGGCGCCAAGGGCACCGTCGGCAAGACCACGACCATCGCCGACGGCGGATACCAGGGCACCGGCCTGGTCATTCCGCACCGCCAGACCGCAGGTGAGGACCTCACGGTCTGGAAGGAGGAACACAACCGCTCCCACAAGCGAGTCCGCCCCGCGTCGAGCACACCTTCGCCCGCATGAGGAGCTGGAAGATCATGCGCGACTGCCGCCTCAAAGGCGATGGCGTCTACCACGCCATGCTCGGCATCGCCCGCCTGCACCTCCTCAACCTTGCCGGATGAGTGGACGCGGTTGGCCGCGGCTGCGTCGCGGCCATCAGATCGAGGCGGCAGGCGCAGAACTGACCCTCATCGCCAACCCCCTACCCCGGACGGGCGACGACGCGGGAAGATGCTCGACGCCGCCGACATCACCGTTCATGCTCTCAGCCGTGAGGACGGGTGTGTCAACTTAACGGCTGATCTTGGTTGTTGAGTTATCGCTGGTCGGTGGCGGTCAGGCGGCCGTCGAAGGCGATCTGGAAGGCGTTGAG
>NZ_JBVJEA010000092.1:0-2381 GCF_055581985.1 Streptomyces sp. NPDC042336
CCCAAGGGTTCCCTGACCATCGGGGAACGACAGGCGAGGGAAAGGCTGGACGGGTGAACCGCGTGAACCCCCGTTGATGTCTCGTAAGGTTGAAGCCGCCCGATGGTTCGCAATCAGTGGCTACAGAACCCGGCGTTGAAAGACGTCAGGCGACTCTCGGAGATTTGAGACCGGGAGGAGGACACCGCCGGTTCCGGGATAGAGGGGGCACCCACCCCAGCCGCAACTTACGTGTGTGGAACGTGGAAACCCCGTTGGAGTCCGGGCTCAGCCCGGTAAGCCGACCGCAAGGAAGGCCCAATTCCCCAGCGGGAACAGGATGGCCCAAGAAGCGAACGCCGGTCGACCGAAAGGTCAGAGGAAAACCCTGGATTCCTTCAACCCAGGCTATAACTCGCCGGATACAGGTCGTAATGGCCTGACCCGAAAGGGTGCCCACGTGGGCCGGGTAAGCCTTTGAACCATCCCGAGTAATGACGCCAGAACCTGCCGGACAAGTTAGACGCGAAGGAGGAACATGCGACAGACAGTCCCCACTGCCGGCCGCACCTCCAAAGCGAACGGACCGCAGGGCGAACCACTGGACTGGCACGGCATCGACTGGGCCAACACTGAGGGAAACGTACGGCGCCTGAGACAACGGATCTTCAAAGCGACACAGGAAGGGGACCTCAAGAAGGTCCGCAATCTGCAAAAGCTCATGCTGCGGAGCCGCAGTAACACGCTCCTGAGCGTGAAACGGGTAACGCAGCAGAGCAAGGGCCGCAAGACGGCAGGCATCGACAGGGAACGAGCACTCACCCCCCAGGCGCGAGCTCGTATGGCGGTCGACATCGACCAGGAAACCCAGCCCTGGAGAGCCAAGCCCGTCAAACGGGTCTACATCCCGAAGAGCAATGGAAAGCAACGCCCGCTCGGTATCCCGGTCATGCGCGACCGAGTAATCCAGGCGCGCGTAAAGAATGCGCTGGAACCCGAGTGGGAAGCCCGTTTCGAATCACGATCCTACGGATTTCGACCAGGACGCGGATGCCACGACGCCATCCAGGCGATCTTCAGCACCGCGAAGGGCAAGACGGCCAAACGTCAGTGGGTACTCGACGCCGACCTGGCCGCAGCGTTCGACCGCATCGACCACGACCGCCTGCTCGACGGCGTCGGCGGCTTCCCCGCCAGGGAACTCGTCCGCCAGTGGCTGAAGGCAGGCGTGGTCGACGACGGACGCTTCACTCGCACCGATGAGGGAACACCTCAAGGCGGAGTGGTCAGCCCCTTGTTGCTCAACATTGCACTTCACGGAATGGAGGAAGCCGCAGGTGTTCGGTTCGCAACCCGCAAAGGAACAGTGATGTGGGCTGCGAAGGGGACGCCGATCCTGGTGCGTTACGCCGATGACTTTGCCGTGTTCTGCACGAGCAAGGAGGAAGCTGAGACGGTCAAGTCGCGGCTTGGCGATTGGCTTGAACCCCGAGGTCTTCGCTTCAACGAAGAGAAGACGCGAATCCTTCATCTTTCCGAAGGGTTCGACTTCCTCGGCTTCAACGTCCGACGCCACGGCGACAGCCTGATCATTACGCCCAGCCAGGATGCGGTGAAGAGGATCCGGAATCGACTGCGTTCCGAGATGCAAGCTCTCCTCGGACAGAGCATCACAGTCGTACTCCGCAGGCTATCCCCGATCGTCAGGGGGTGGTCTGCGTACTACCGGACGGTGGTATCCAGCAAGACGTTCTCAGCGCTGGACAGTTACGTGTGGACGCTCACCTACAAGTGGGCCAAGCGCACCCACCCGAAGAAGTCGAAGTACTGGATCGTCAGTAAGTACTTCGGAAGACTCAACCGGTCCAAGAACAACAACTGGGTCTTCGGTGACCGCACCACAGGTGCGCACCTTCCCAAGTTCGCCTGGACCAACATCAGAAGGCACCAGTTAGTCAAGGGAAAGTCCTCGCCTGACGATCCCGCGCTCGGCGACTACTGGAGCCAACGCCGCAAGACGCGCACGCCTCCACCGATGGACAGAATCAGCCTTACTCTGGCAGCCCGCCAGAAGGGACTCTGTCCGCTCTGTGGTCAGGCGCTCATCGTCGGAGCGGAATACGAGCCAGACAGTCCACGCGAGTGGATCGACTGGTTCGACGCGATGAAGAAGCGGTTGCACAAACACCACTTCACCTACCGGCGGAACGGCGGATCTGATGAGGTCAAGAATCTTCGACTCGTGCACTCCGAATGCCACCGACAGCATCATGCGAGCGATGGCACCAACAAACAGCAGATTCTGTGAAGCCTTTGGGCTTGCTTGAGCCGTGGTGCTTGGAAACAGGCATGCCCGGTTCTGAGGGGGCCGGGTCGTGGCAACATGACCCGGCTACCCGACC
>NZ_JBVJEA010000093.1:0-2244 GCF_055581985.1 Streptomyces sp. NPDC042336
GGCGGATCTTCCGCAGGTCCCGCTGCAGCCCCAACCGCATGACGTCAATCGCCAAGGCAGTCCTCACACTGGAGCTGCAACGCTGAAGAAGCTCAGTGCTTCGCTCTGTTCGATCCCGGTGCCGTGGAAGGCGATGTAAGGGCCGATCCGTTAGAAGTTGTAGTTGCCGATGCGTCCCCGGATGACGGGGATCCACCAAAGAACCAGGAACTTCTGACTGGGCATGAACGTCTTCGATTCCGTGATCATCTCGACACCCGCTCTTGTCTAGCCGCGTGTGTCTCCGGAGAAGCCGGGTACACAGGGGACCGGCTCGCCGGTATCGGCGTCGATCAGCCCGCGTGCAGCTCGCAACGGGCCTCCGGCGCACGGTCCGAGCGCAGCCAGGGCGACACGACGACCGCGAGCACCAGACCCCCGCCCTCGAAGCTCGCCATCGGCAACCCGGCCAGCACCTCCGCAGGCGGTCGATATCCATTCCGCCGCGCTTGAGGACGCGGTACAACACGCCGTGCCCCCGGTGATGCTCTGGCACCAGCGTAAAATCCGCCGACGATTCCACAAGACCGTCCCCGCAGAGTACCCGTCCATCAACTCGAACAACGGCCTTCGTTGGGTTCACGTGCACCTTGGCCTGAGTGCATGATCAGACGAAGGCCGACGTCACGTCCGGTGATTCCCGGGTGAGCGACGTCATTCGGCTCTCCATTCGAGTCCAGCGACAAAAACTATGTAGCCTTACTGCATGTTGATCGCTCTACACGGCTCGTGGCATCAGCCCGCGCACTTTGCCGACCTCACCAGCCGCCTCACACACACCGGAATCGACGTCCTCGCCCCCGACCTGGACAAGGACTCGCTGCCGGACCGCGTAGCCGCCGCCCAGGAGGCTGTCGACTCCTGCCCCCAACCGCCAGTCGTGCTCGCTCACTCCTTCGGTGGCCTGGTGGCCGGGTCGCTTACCGGGGTCCGGCACATCATTCATCTCGCGTCTTACGTGCTCGACCCAGGTGAGACCGCCACGGACGTCGCTGTTCGCGCGATCGAGCAGACAGGCACGCCTGATCCCCTGCTAGCAGTGATGAGGCCTGGTCCGGACGGATACACACATGTTGATCCGGAGAGCGCAAGAGAGGCGTTCTACGCCGATTGCAGCCCCGAAGACGCGAAGGCAGCCACACAGTTGCTGCGTCCCGAGCGGGACGACATCGGGCAATGGACTCCGACACGGGTCAACCGTGATGTCACACCCAGCACCTATGTGCAGTGCCAGCGGGACCGTGCGTTGCGCCCCGAAATCCAGAAACAGTTCGCAGCCCGCTGCGGCGAGGCACTGGCTTGGCCGACCAGCCACTCCCCGTACCTCAGCCGACCCGACCTCGTCCTGGACCTTGTCCGCCGTATCGACTCCGTGGGAACCTCGCAGACCTAGGGCAGTGCCTGGGCCCCGTCGTGTGACACAGCAGGACCGTCCAACTCTCCGGCGAATTGCCCAGGCGGCGGACCCAGTTCGAATGTCATCGAGCTCGGTAGACAAAGAACTTCCGCATGACGATGTCAAGGTGGTGCTGTGACGGTCGGTAAGGGCTCTTAGCACACTCCGTCGCGGAGCATGGCTCACAAGACGTTGGTCCGCCGACGGCCAGAGCGAGTAAGGCCTGCTTGTTCCCCTTTCCCTCGTTCCGCGTGCGTCCGTGGTAAGCCTGGGAGGCGGAGTAGTTTTCAGGCCCGCCCTCGCGGAGCGGTAAGAGGCCCGGAGCAGGCCGCGGTGGTAGCGGCGCGGGCGACACATGTTGCCGCTGACTCGGCCGGAGTCCCGCGGCACGGGTGCCAGGCCGACGAACGACGCGACGCCGTCGGCCGCGCAAAAGCCTCCAGGTCGTCACCGGTGGCGGCGATGAACTCGGCGCCGAGGGGCCTGCCCCCGCCGGGCAGGCTCCGGGTCACCGTTGCGTTTCGGTACTCGTTGAACCCGACCTTGATGGGCGCCTCGAGTTCGGCGATCTCTCGTTGAGGGCCAGCACGCCCTTGGCGAAGCGGGCGACCATGGCGGCCGCGAGGGCCTCTCCCGGCAGCGCGGTGTGTTGGGCCCTGGCCGCCTCGACGGCGGTGTCAGCGAGCGCGGCGGCGTTCTCCACCTTGCGGTTCTTCTAGTGCTCTGACCGGGAAGGTTCGCCGGATTGTCGGATCATTCCTGCTCGGAGGCAGCGGCGAGGTGACGGCGGCAGAAGTCGGCAGCCGTGA
>NZ_JBVJEA010000094.1:0-2185 GCF_055581985.1 Streptomyces sp. NPDC042336
GTCGGGGATGTGGCTCCCTGGACGACGGTGGAGCCGCAGACGTTGCGGTTGTATCCGGGGACGACGGGGACGGTGGAGCTGACGTTCGCTCCGCCGCGTACTCCGGATGCGGTGGCGGGGCCGAATGCGTATGCGGTGCGGATTGTGCCGACGGAGCATCCGGACGCGGTGACGGTTCCGGAGGGGAATCTGACGATCACGGCGTTCACCGAGGTGCGGGCGGAGTTGGTGCCGCCGACGGTGAAGGGCCGGTTCCGGGGGCGGCCGCGGCTCGCGGTGGACAACCTGGGCAATACGAAGGTGACGGCGTCGATCGCGGGCAGTGATCATGGTGATCATCTGTCGTACGAGGTGCGGCCGGGGAATGTGCAGATCGAGCCGGGTCGTGCGGCGTTCGTGGAGACGACGCTGAAGCCGAAGCAGATCATCTGGTTCGGTGCGAAGGAGGAGCGGCCGTACACGCTGGCGGTGCGGCGGTCGGGGGTGGATCCGACCGAGATCGAGGGGACCTATGTTCAGCGTGGGTTTCTGCCGCGCTGGCTGGCGACGTTCTTCGGGATCTTCCTGGCGTTGGCGATCGCGTTCGTGATGATCTGGATCGCGTACAAGCCGCAGGTCCGCACGAGTGCGACCGAGCAGACGGAACAGGCCGGTGCCGCCCTCGCCCCCAGCCCGAGTGCCACACCCGAGACCCTGCCCAGCAGTGCGGAGTCCGCGCCCGAGGTCGAGCCCGAGCAGCCGGCCTCCGAGAAGCCCGAGAACGACGGCGCCGGTGGCGGTGACGGTGACGGCGGAGGTGGCGGCGGGGGCGGGCAGTCCAACAAGCCCGCGACGAAGCCGGACGTGGTTCCCGCCATGAACATCATGCTGCGCAACGCCACCACCCACATGTGCGCCGACATCCCCGGGCGGGACAAGGGCAAGATCAACGGGGTCGTCCAGCAGGCCAACTGCCACGAAGAGGGCGACAACGAGTACTGGAACCTCGAGGTCAAGTACGAGAACGGCGGCCCCAACGGGGTCAAGCTCTTCCAGATCCGGAACGTCACGGACCAGCTGTGCATGGACCTGGGTGAATACGGCGCTCGTCCGGAGGGAACGGGGGTCGCCGAATTCCACTGCAACGGCACCAAGGCGGACAACCAGCTGTGGTGGATCGACAAGCAGGCGAGCGGGAACTACTGGATCCGCAACTTCGCCAGTGCCCACCGATGCCTGAACGTGAAGGGCCAGAACGGCGGCACCGAGACTCCGCTGAACATCGCCACCTGCACCAACACCGACGACCAGGAGTGGCAGATCATCCGCCCGTCGAAGGACTGACGCAGGGTCCGAAAAGTCGTACGATCAGGTACCTCGGGGCAGCCAGAACTGCCCCGAGTGCCGCTGACGCATGGGCAGTTGCCCCGTAGCGTCGGCGTGTGAGCCTGTGGACTTCCCTGGAGCCCGCGTCCGCGACTGTGGACCCCGGCAGTAGTACGCGTGTGCGCCTGAGGGTGCGTAATACCGGTGACGTCGTCGACGAGTACCGGTTCGAACCGGTCGGGGATGTGGCTCCCTGGACGACGATCGAGCCACAAACCCTGCGGCTGTATCCGGGGACGACGGGGACGGTGGAGCTGACGTTCGCTCCGCCGCGCACACCCGATGCGGTGGCGGGGCCGAATCCGTATGCGGTGCGGATTGTGCCGACGGAGCATCCGGACGCGGTGACGGTTCCGGAGGGGAATCTGACGATCACGGCGTTCACCGAGGTGCGGGCGGAGTTGGTGCCGCCGACGGTGAAGGGCCGGTTCCGGGGGCGGCCGCGGCTCGCGGTGGACAACCTGGGCAATACGAAGGTGACGGCGTCGATCGCGGGCAGTGATCATGGTGATCATCTGTCGTACGAGGTGCGGCCGGGGAATGTGCAGATCGAGCCGGGTCGTGCGGCGTTCGTGGAGACGACGCTGAAGCCGAAGCAGATCATCTGGTTCGGTGCGAAGGAGGAGCGGCCGTACACGCTGGCGGTGCGGCGGTCGGGGGTGGATCCGACCGAGATCGAGGGGACCTATGTTCAGCGTGGGTTTCTGCCGCGCTGGCTGGCGACGTTCTTCGGGATCTTCCTGGCGTTGGCGATCGCGTTCGTGATGATCTGGATCGCGTACAAGCCGCAGGTCCGCACGAGTGCGACCGAGCAGACGGA
>NZ_JBVJEA010000095.1:0-1759 GCF_055581985.1 Streptomyces sp. NPDC042336
CTAAGGGCCTGCCGGGAATCAACACGTCGATTTGATCTTGTTTCTGTCGAGGTCGAGGTATCTCGCGATGTCAGTCGGTGTGCGGAAGCGGGCGGTCGAGGCGGGGATGTGAACTCCGTGGGCTTCCAGGAGCGGGCGGACGTCTTTCGCTGCGCGGCTGATGGTCATGGCGGTGGTGTTGAAGAGCTGGCCCAGGAGGTCCATGGTCGCGAGTTTTCGCAGGTGGAGCACGGTGGCGAGGACCCGGTCGGCTGAGGTGAGCTTGGGCTTGGCGCCTGCGCCAGGGGCAACCTGGCGTTCGTGGCCTCTGCGGGTGCGGAGCACTTGCTCGCGTTGAATCTCCATCGCCGGAGTCAGCACGTCGATGAGTTCGTTGAGCTGCTGGCGGGTCATCCCGGTCAGTTCCGGGTCCTGTAGCGAACGCTGCGTGAGGCGGGCCGGTCCGTCCGCCAGGACCTCATCCTGTGTGCTGGTGGTGGTCGTCGTGTCCTTCGGGCGCTGGGGGCGGAGGGTGTAGTTCCAGTCGCCGTGGAAGCGGTGGCGGGTGATGGGCAGGGCGGCGATCTCGTCGTCACTGATGCGGATGCCGGTGGGGTACTCACCGCTGTCGAGTTCGGCCTGGACGGTGAGGCCGGTGCGGCTGGTGGTTGCGGCGATGGTCTGGAGCATGACTTCGTGGCTGGTCAGGGGCCTGCCTCGCCAGTTCATGGTGATGTGGGAGAACAGTCGGTGCTCGATCTTGTTCCACTTCGAGGTGCCGGGCGGCAGGTGACACACCGTGATCTCAAGGCCGGTCTCGGCGGCGAGGTCGGCGAGCTGGGTTTTCCAGCCCCGGGTGCGGTAGCCGTTGGAGCCGCCACCGTCTGCGGTGATCAGCAGCCGGCGGGCGCCGGGGTAGTCGTGTTGGCCGACCGCCTGCCACCAGCGGCGGATCGAGGCGACGGCGAACGCCGCAGTGTCGTGATCGGTGCCGATGCTGACCCAGCCAGTGTTCGCCGTCATGTCGTAGATTCCGTAGGGAATCGCCTTGGCGGCCTGCCCGGGGAAGTCGTGGGTCTTGACCCTCACGGGCTGTCCTGCGGGCTGCCATTCGTGCCCGGCGTTCCTATAGTCGCCGATCAGTTCCTTCTTCTTGCTGTCCACGCTGATCACCGGGTCACCGGCGTCCCTGTGGTCTCGTGCCTGCTCGTTGAGGTAACGGAACTGGGCGTCCCTGTCGGGGTGCTGGGCACCTTCGATGGTCTTGGCGTTGGCCTGCAGACTGAAGCCTTCCTCCCGCAGCAGGCCGGCGACGGTGTCGGCGGAGACCCGGTGCCCCTGGCGGGTGAGCTCCGCCGCCAGCTTCCGGGTCGACTTCGTCGTCCAGCGCAGCGGCGACATCGGGTCGCCCCGCTCGTCGGGCTCGACCAGCGCCAGCAGTGCCGGCCGCAGCCCAGAGTCCAGCTCGTCCGCCTTCTTCCGCCCTCCGCCGGGATGGCGCACTCGCCCCAACGGGGCCTGGCCGGACTCCAGTTCAGCCGCCCCACGCGAGACCGTGGCCTCCCGGACCCCGGCTGCAGCAGCGACGATCCTGATGCCGCCATGCCCCAGCGACAGTGCTTCCGCCCCTATGGCCAGCCGACGCTGACGCTCGTCCAGATGTGGCAACAACACCTGGAACTTCGCCGCCAGAACGGCCTCGATCCCCTCCGGTCTCCCCATACCAGACCAACGAGCCCCACAGATGGAAGCCACGACTTGTTTCCCGGCAAGCCCTAAG
>NZ_JBVJEA010000097.1:0-1711 GCF_055581985.1 Streptomyces sp. NPDC042336
GCACCACCCGCTGAAAGAGGGCCCACAGGTCTTCAGGCGCCATCCGCTCTACAAGCGCAGCAGTCATCGCTCCAGACTGCCGCAAGATCACGCCAAGTGAAATGGCATCTAAGGAGACTGCCACTCCCGACAGCATCACTCTTGGCTTCGACAACTCCAACCAACTCCTCGCCCTTGACTCCCGAGCTGGATCTCTCCGTAGCCTCGCCCGGAACTCCACCAGCTGGAGTGACTCGCGCAAGATCCCCGACTTCCCCCGTCAGGAGGGGGCAGAGGTGACCTTGTCTGCTGACGGCTCCATGGCCTATATCGGTGTGAAGAACGAACTCTGGGACCTGACCAATGGCAGGCGGTTGGCTCGCACTAGCGATCAGGACGTCGGCCCAATTGTCATGCCCAGCACCAGGGAAGGTGCCCTGTACGCTGCCAGCAGCCGTGGCGTGGGCGTGTACGGCAGGGCGCTTCGCCAGCAGCGTCTCCTCGGCTCGTTCACTTGGCCGGTGTTCAGCCTCTCCGTTTCCGATGACGGCCGATGGGTGGCTGCCGGTTCACAGGACGGTGCCGTGTCTCTCTTTTCTACGACGAGCTTCCAGGCAGGCACACCTCTGCCGAACGAGCAGCATGTCATGCCCGCCGAACTAGCGCCTGATGATTGGACCGCGTTCCGAACGGTCGGACCCATTACAGAAGTATGGTCAGTCACGAGCGAAGGCGTCAGCAAACTCGGGGGTGTGCCATTGCAGATGGCGAAAAAGACCTTGCGCCAGGACATCGTAATCTCATCATCCGATGGAAAGCGTGCTCTAGTAACGCAAAACGACGTCCTGTCGCTATGGAACCTGCGCGATAGTAGTCGGGTAGGGCAATCGAAGACCAGGAAATCTTTCATTCCACTGACTTTCCTGCCGGACGGCCTTCATGTGGTGGGCACGACGAGCAGCGAAGTGCAGGTCGTCAACACTGAGTCCTGGAAAACCATTCAGTCCGTGCCATTCGAGCGCGACGATGGCGACGCGGATATCTCCGTCAGTGCGGACCGGACCACCTTGGCCCTAGTAGGAGAAGAAGAGCTCAAGGTTTGGAAATGGGATTCCGAGAAGGAATTTCAACAGGTGCGCAAGGTCTCTATCGAACCTGTCTGGACCATGTATGGACACGAAGTCGTGGTCAGCGCCAAAGGAGAACGTGTAGCTGTCATCAACTACGATGAACTCATCTCAGTACTCAATGTGTCCAGTGGAGAGTTCGTAACGAATACATCTGCAGCGAGCGGTGGGAAAGTTCTCGCTTTCAGTAGTGACACCGCGTTCCTCGTGCAGGCTGTAGGTACCGCGAATGATCAAAGACTACAGTTCTGGGATACCGCCACTGGCGAGTCCCGCGGAGCCTGGACGCTTCCGAAGCCGCGCGCTGGCCGGGACAGTACGATTACACGCCTCCTTACCGGCCGCGATGGGGGCCTGATCGCCTTCGGATTGGATGGCAGTCTTATGAGCCGCACTATTGACGTTGCAGCCTGGGAAGGCGTTCTGTGTGACCTCGCGCCTGACCAGCTCCCCCAAGCCGAGTACGACCGGTATTTGGAAGGGCTTGATGTAGACGCTCCTTGCCGTGACCACTGAGCCGTTTCAGAGTGGCCACCGATGGGGTGACGGCGTCGAGGTCGCAACGCACGAGGCACCCGCGCCGTTGAGGGAGGTGTTCGAAGTCT
>NZ_JBVJEA010000098.1:0-1632 GCF_055581985.1 Streptomyces sp. NPDC042336
CATCCTCACCCCCGGACCGGACCCCCGCCTGGCCGTCGCCCAGGCCGTGGCCCTGGACACGTTCCAGGACCGTTGACCCGAAGAGACTGGCGCCGGCGGCGGGCAGGTGGCATCGGCCGTGCGGCATCCGGCTCACGTCCGCTGTGGGAACTCCTGCGGGCAGTGCCGCTCCCACACCGGCCGACATCGCTAAGCCGAACCACCAGATGGACGCCGGGCGCGCAAAATGTCTGATCCGGCGGGCTGTTCCTCTCGGCGACCTGCATGGCGAGGAGTGGCCGGTCGACTGCTGCGGCGCGTGCCGACTCGTCCCCCGTGCCGGTGTGTGCCTGTGTTTCATTGGAGGGACAGTCGTCTTTGTGCTGTCTTACGAAAGGCCGGGGCAGCGTTGTGGTTCCTTCGAATCGTCGGGTGTGCTCGGGGTCGTGGTGCGGAGATCACCCGGGCCGGTCAGTCTGCACCCAGTTTATGGAGCCGGCCTGAGTGCTGCCGATGCGCCTGGGAGACGTCGGTGTGCCGGGGCTGCGCCGTGAGGAGGTGGTCATGCTGGCGGCGTGGGCTACGACTACCACATGCGTCTGGAAAGGCTGGGCCCCAGGTCATCGACGCGATCGCCGCAGCCCTCCACTTTGATGATCAGACACACGACCACCTGCGCAGACTCACCCGGGCGCCCCAGGAGTGCCGCAACGTTCGGGCCGATCACCAGTTGGCCCGACACCCCCGCCTTCATCCTGGCCCGGCCCTGCCCATTCTGGCGCACAACGCGCTCGCCGCGGCACTGCACAGCAGAATTCAGCGGTTCGACAACCTGGCCCGTATTGGCAAACCCACCAGGCGAAACACCTCGTACACCCCCAAGCCGACGCTAGAGATCGAGTTCGCGGCCTTCACCGCCAATGATGCCCCCCACCAGCGTCTGGTCGTCTACCAGGCTGGGCCGGCCAGTTCCACCGCCTTCGCCGAACTCCGGTCGCGTGTCAACCATAGGCAAGCGGTGCAGGTGGTCCAAGAAGAATCCCGCCGGTTTCGCAGCGACACCTGATGAGGGGTCCGTCAGCAAGCTGACGGACCCCTCATGCTTTGGCCGGAGCGGGAACCGCTGAAGCGCAGTCGGCCTGTCAGCCGTGCGACCGGGTGCCTCCGTCCCGGGTGCGCTCGTTGCCCTCGCGGTAGGGCACGAGGTGCTCGTGGAAGAGGACGTCGCCGGTGGCAGTGAAGCCGGTGTCGTCGACGTAGTCGATGTGGTTGGCGGTGACGGTGTAGCGGCCGGTATAGGCGCTCTGGCGGTTCCGCGGGCCTCGTCGTAGCGGCCGTTCGGCAGCAGTTCCTGGCGGATAAAACGCTCTGCAGCCACCCACATCCCGACGTACGGGTGAGGGGCGCGGGGCGTGTCGTTGCTGGTCATGATTCCATCGTTGACCCGGCGGCCGCGGGCAACCAGGCCGCAGTCTCCCCAGGTGCGGGCTTCCTGGCGATGGTGCGCCCCGCGTTGCGGCTGACAACGTCATCTTCCCGAAGTGCCCAGACTTCGCTCATGAACAGGTGTCGGGGTGATGTCGGTGGCCGGAGGGTGGGTGGCCGATACCCAGGCAGTCGGCAGCCTGGTTCTGCCTCCGCAGCTCGCGGAAA
>NZ_JBVJEA010000099.1:0-1543 GCF_055581985.1 Streptomyces sp. NPDC042336
ACGAGCCCGATGCTCCACCCGCCGCATCAGCATCATCGTCCAAGCCATCCACACCCTGCTGACCTGCAGCTATTCAGGATGAAAAAGGCTCACTGTGTGAATCACAGCCGCCCGCGAGACAGTGCCGCGGATCGCTCTTCGTGACCTTGGGGCGCGGCCATCGAGAAGCCGCGCAGTATCGGCGAGCACTGGCCGACCACCGGTACGGACTGAAACATGACAGGAAGACAGGACCGTGCCCAATTCTCTCTGCACGTTCTAGACGACTTGATCTCCGGCCCAACTTCTATTGTCTTCGCCAGTTCGTCCCCTAGCGAGCTCGTGCACGGTAAGCGGTGAGGCGTCGAGCTCCTGATCGTTGATCATGGTCGTGTGGTGGGGAACGCGTCTCGTGCAGCGATCATCAGCGACCGGAGGATCACGGGCCTGTCGGCCGACGTGATCGCTGAACTCGTGTCTGAGCTCGGCCCGTTGTGGCATGAACAGCACCAGGCCAGGCTTGCGTCCAGGCCGCGGAAGCGCGCGATTGGTGCCGGGGCCAAGCACCGGCTCGTCTTCGTCGACCGGCTCCTGGCCGCCCTCGTGCACCTCCGACACGGGGTCACCCATGACGTGCTGGCCTGCTGGTTCGGGGCGGACCGCTCCACCATCACCCGCGCCGTCGGTGAGGTGCGGCCCCTGCTGGCCGAGCGCGGCTGCACCGTCAGTCCCGGAGTGCGGTTGCGGGCCTTGGCAGAGGTCATCGCCCCTCTCGGCGCCCAGCGGGAAGACCGGGATCATCGACGGCACCGAGATCCGGGTCCGCCGGCCGGCCGCCGGGCGCAAGGACCGGGACAGGTTCATCTCCGGCAAGAACAAGCAGAACGCGGTCAAGACCATGGTCGTCACGGACGGGGACGGCCGCGTGCTCTTCTGCAGCCCGACCAGGCCCGGCAGCTGCGCGGACATCACCCACGCCCGCCAGCTTGGGCTGGTCAAGCTCCTGGCCGACGGGCCCGCGGTGGAAATCCTCGCCGACGCCGGCTACCAGGGCCTGGGCGCCCAGACCGGCGGCCGGGTGATCACACCGCCGCACCGCAAGTCCAAGAAGAACGCCCCGGACTGGTACGAGGAGATGTACGAGCGCCAGCGCAAGGCGCACTCATCGAGGCGGATCCGTGTCGAGCACGGCATCGCCCACCTGAAGAACTGGCGGGCCCTGGCCCGCCACCTCGGCCGCCGCGAGCACATGAGCGACACCGTCCAGGCCATCGCCAGCCTGCTCTCACACCAGCAAACCGCGAACCTGATGTCGGAACGGCAGACGTGAACACCGAGCCCTACCGCCATCCTCGACGTCTCACCGCTTACCGTGCACGAGCTCGCTAGTTCCAGCGCAGCTGGACCGGCATGAACACCACCTCGCCGAAGCATTTACAGAGGTCAGAGCTATTCGTCGTCGTCCTCACGGGAGTGTCCAATAGACGGCGGATCCGATGATCAAGGAGACGCCTGATGAGCGAGACCATCACCGAGCACGAGGCTGTGGAGGCGCCGGTCGTCG
>NZ_JBVJEA010000100.1:0-1522 GCF_055581985.1 Streptomyces sp. NPDC042336
TAGTAGGTGAGTGATGGGGTGACGCAGGAAGGTAGTCCATCCCGGGCGGTGGTTGTCCCGGGGTAAGGGTGTAGGCCGTGTGATAGGTAAATCCGTCGCACATCAAGGCTGAGACCTGATGCCGAGCCGATTGTGGTGAAGTGGATGATCCTATGCTGTCGAGAAAAGCCTCTAGCGAGTTTCATGGCGGCCCGTACCCTAAACCGACTCAGGTGGTCAGGTAGAGAATACCGAGGCGTTCGGGTGAACTATGGTTAAGGAACTCGGCAAAATGCCCCCGTAACTTCGGGAGAAGGGGGGCCACGTCTGGTGACGAGTCTTGCACTCTGAGCTGGGGGTGGCCGCAGAGACCAGCGAGAAGCGACTGTTTACTAAAAACACAGGTCCGTGCGAAGCCGTAAGGCGATGTATACGGACTGACGCCTGCCCGGTGCTGGAACGTTAAGGGGACCGGTTAGCTCCATTTCGGTGGGGCGAAGCTGAGAACTTAAGCGCCAGTAAACGGCGGTGGTAACTATAACCATCCTAAGGTAGCGAAATTCCTTGTCGGGTAAGTTCCGACCTGCACGAATGGCGTAACGACTTCTCGACTGTCTCAACCATAGGCCCGGTGAAATTGCACTACGAGTAAAGATGCTCGTTTCGCGCAGCAGGACGGAAAGACCCCGGGACCTTTACTACAGTTTGATATTGGTGTTCGGTTCGGCTTGTGTAGGATAGCTGGGAGACTTTGAAGCTCGCACGCCAGTGTGGGTGGAGTCGTCGTTGAAATACCAGTCTGGTCGTGCTGGATGTCTAACCTGGGTCCGTGATCCGGATCAGGGACAGTGTCTGATGGGTAGTTTAACTGGGGCGGTTGCCTCCTAAAGAGTAACGGAGGCGCCCAAAGGTTCCCTCAGCCTGGTTGGCAATCAGGTGTTGAGTGTAAGTGCACAAGGGAGCTTGACTGTGAGACCGACGGGTCGAGCAGGGACGAAAGTCGGGACTAGTGATCCGGCGGTGGCTTGTGGAAGCGCCGTCGCTCAACGGATAAAAGGTACCCCGGGGATAACAGGCTGATCTTCCCCAAGAGTCCATATCGACGGGATGGTTTGGCACCTCGATGTCGGCTCGTCGCATCCTGGGGCTGGAGTCGGTCCCAAGGGTTGGGCTGTTCGCCCATTAAAGCGGTACGCGAGCTGGGTTTAGAACGTCGTGAGACAGTTCGGTCCCTATCCGCTGTGCGCGTAGGAGTCTTGAGAAGGGCTGTCCCTAGTACGAGAGGACCGGGACGGACGAACCTCTGGTGTGCCAGTTGTCCTGCCAAGGGCATGGCTGGTTGGCTACGTTCGGGAGGGATAACCGCTGAAAGCATCTAAGCGGGAAGCCTGCTTCGAGATGAGGACTCCCACCCACTTGATGGGGTAAGGCTCCCAGTAGACGACTGGGTTGATAGGCCGGATCTGGAAGCACCGTGAGGTGTGGAGGTGACCGGTACTAATAGGCCGAGGGCTTGTCCTCAGTTGCTCGCGTCCACTGTGTT
>NZ_JBVJEA010000101.1:0-1512 GCF_055581985.1 Streptomyces sp. NPDC042336
CCGAGCGCCACCGCCAGCGCTGATCCCTCCGTCCCCGCCCGGAAGCTCATAGCCCTTGCCCCCCTCCTCCTCCAGCAGCAACACCGACGGATACGACCTCGTCCTGCGCCTCCTGCTCGGCGTGCTCGCCGTCGTCGTCCCCCTGTCCCACCTGGCCTGGCTGTGCGGCAACATCACCGCCTACCTCACCGGCACCAGCTGTGCCCCCTACCAGCCGACCAACGCCTTGCTCCACCCCGAGCAGGTCTGGCCCGCTCTGGGAGAAACGTCCCTGCTCATCGGGGCACGCATCGTTCCCGTTCTGCTCCTCCTGGCTCTCGGGGGGACGGCGGTCGCCCTGTGGTTCCGGCACAAGAACCGCGGCGGCGGCCGGAAGAAGATCACCGGCATGGCTAAGGCCCGGGACATCGAGCCCTTGATGGCCAAGGCGATCACCGACAAGGCCCGCTCGCTGCGCCCGAGCCTCAAGGACGCCAAGCACATCGAAGCCCGCGACACCGGCATCCTCCTGGGTAACCTGCAGAACACCCGGCACGAGGTGCGCATGGGCTATGAGGATGTGGCCGTCGCCATCATGGCGCCCCGCTCGGGCAAGACCACCTCGCTCGCCATCCCCTCGATGCTCGCCGCGCCCGGTCCCGTCCTGCTGACCTCGAACAAGGCCGCAGGTGACGCCTTCACCGCCACATACGAGGCCCGCTCCCGCGTCGGGCAGGTGTGGACCATGGACCCACAGCAGATCGCGCACGCCGCACGCGAGATGTGGTGGAACCCCCTCGCCAGCGCGAAAACCCTGGACGGAGCGAACCGGCTCGCCGGCCACTTCCTCGCCGCCTCCGTGGACGCCTCCCAGCAGGGCGACTTCTGGTCCAAGGCCGGCAGCAACATCCTCTCCCAACTGCTGCTGGCCGCAGCGCTCGACGAGCGGCCGATCACCGACATCATGCAGTGGCTCGCCTTCCCCGCCGACCGCACCCCGCTCGACATCCTCCGCGACCACGACTTCGCCGCCGTCGCAGCCCAGCTCAAGGGCACCGTCGAGGGCCCCCCGGAGACCCGCGACGGCATCTACGAGACCGCCCGCCAGTACGCCGCCGCACTGCTGAACAACGAGATCGCCGCCTGGGTCACCCCGCAGAAGGACGTTCCCGAGTTCCGCCCGTCGGAGTTCGTCACCTCCACCGACACGCTGTTCCTGCTGAGCAAGGACGGCGGAGGCGGAGCCTCGGCGCTGATCGCCGCGTGCGCGGACTCCGTGATGCGCGCGGCGACCGCCCAGGCCGAACGGGCCGGCGGACGTCTGGACCCGCCCATGCTGGCGATCCTCGACGAGGCCGCCAACGTGTGCAAGATCAGCGACCTGCCGGACCTGTACTCCCACCTCGGCTCCCGCGGGATCATCCCGATCACCATCCTGCAGTCCTACCGCCAGGGCCAGAAGGTCTGGGGAGACGCGGGCATGGACGCCATGTGGTCCGCCTCGACCGTCAAGGTCATCGGCTCCGGCATCGA
>NZ_JBVJEA010000102.1:0-1426 GCF_055581985.1 Streptomyces sp. NPDC042336
CCTAGTAGTGCTTCGTTAGGTTCTGGGCTGTCTGCGGCGGCTTTGTGGGTTGGGTAGGGGCCGTCCGCAGGTGGTGCAGGCACCGGTCCAGCACCTCAGGAGGTCCTGAAGAACGTCGAGGACCTGGTAGAGGGTCAGGCCGGTGTGTGGGCTTTTGGGTCGAGCCGCCTGAGGGTGAGGAATGCCTGAGCGGCGGTGACGAGCGTGACGTGGTGGTGCCAGCCGCGCCAGGTGCGGCCCTCGAAGTGGTCCAGGCCCAGACCGTGCTTGAGTTCGCGGTAGTCGTGCTCGATCCGCCAGCGCATTTTCGCCCAACGCACCAGGTCAGCGACCGGGGTGGTGGCGGGCAGATTCGATATCCAGTACCCGGTCGGAGCGTCCTGGCCCTCCGGCCATTCGACCAGGAGTGTCTGGGCGGGCAGGACGCCGTCCCACCTGCTGCGGCCGCCGCCCGCCTCCTGGGCTGAGGCCAGGGACTGCTTGCCCGCAGGCCTCACGGTCAGCACCGCGAACCGTGAGGCCATCGCGCCCTTGCTGCCCTGTCGCCAGGTCACCTCGGTGAACCGGCCGGCACCGGCCTCGACCGCGAGGACCGAGACGGCTCGTGGCGAAGTGCGGTAGCGGGCCAGCGTCGGCGGACCGAGCCCGCCGTAAGCGGGCTGGTGCGGCTCGGCATCCTCCCGGTGGGCGACTTCCTTCCCGGTCAGGGCGAGAACATAGGACAGCCCACGCTGTTCGAGACCGATCCGGAAGGGGGTGCTGACGCCGTAGCCGGCGTCGGCGACCACCACCGGCGCCTTCAGCTGCCACTCGCCGAGCGTGTCGAGCAGGCCGAGCGCGAGACGCCATTTCTCCTGGTGGACGATGTCGTCGGGTACTCCCGCCCTGCGGCATCGGTCCGGATCGTCCGTCCACTCGCGCGGCAGATACAGCTGCCAGTTCAACGGGCAGGACGCGGTGTCGGTGGCGGCGTGGACGCTGACTGCGACCTGGCAGTTCGCCCGCTTGCCGACGGCTCCGCAGTACTGGCGTGCGACGCCGGCCGACGCGGTGCCGCACTTGGGGAACGACACGTCGTCGACAACCCACACCTCGGGCGTGATCACCTCGGCGATCCGCTCGGCGGTCCGCCGTCTGACCGGCAGCGGGTCCCACGGTGACTGGTTCACGAACTGCTGCAGGGCCTGCATGTTCCCGTCCGGCAGCCGCTCGGCCATCGGCTGGATCGACTTCCGCCGGCCATCGAGCATCAGGCCCCGCAGATAACACTCGCCCCAACGCCGCTGATCCCGGCGCGGCAACGACCCGAACACATCGGCAACAAACCCCGCTAACTCGCCCCGGAGCCGTTCCACTTCCCCCAGCTTCACCCTGGGAGGCTGCCCACCACCAACCGAGATCACTCAACGTAACGAAGCACTACTAG
>NZ_JBVJEA010000103.1:0-1391 GCF_055581985.1 Streptomyces sp. NPDC042336
GAGCTCGTAACACGATCATGGTGAGACACGGTCTAGCCTTGTTAGGTGTCGTCCCTTGCTGTTACTGCTACCTCGCACTCATCGGCACCTGCTGCTCTCGTCTACGCCACGCTCGTGGATGCAGAATCCTGGCCGTCGTGGACCTCCTACTATGAGGTCGAGTGGGAGCTGCCCGCGGGGGTCGAGCGACCGGCACGGGTAGGTGATCTCCGCACCATTCGTTCTCGCCTCGGACGGGTGTGCTGCCGCGAGCGCATCGTCGAGATGGTTCCCGACCAGCGGTTCAGCTACGAACAAGCCGCAGGGTTGTTCGCTTCTCATCGGGGGTCTGTGGACGTGGCCCGAGCACCCCACGGCGGCACCGACATCACCTGGTCAGCAACCTACCGGCACACTCTTCCCCTTCTGGACAAGCTCAGGAGCCAGCGCCTGCAGGTTTTGGTCCACGACCTGGCTTCATACGCCAACTCAATCGTGAGCTGACACTCCTAGAAGCCTGTGCCAGGTTCATGATCCGGACTTCTTGAGTCGCCGCCAGCAGATCAGGCTGCTGGCCAAGGAGAGGAATGCGTCGTGGAGTTCGGGGCGGCGTTCCCAGCGGACGGCGAGGCGTTTGAACTGGTGGAGCAGGGCAAAGGTCTGCTCGACGACATAGCGGAGCTTGCCCAGACCCTTGATGTTCGGGGCGCCCCTGCGGGAGATGACGGGCAGGATCCGCCGGCGGCGCAGTTCCAGGCGGACGGCCTTCGAATCGTATGCCTTGTCCCCGAGGACGGACTCGGGGCGCCGCCTGGGTCGGCCCGCCCGTCCGGGGACGGGCGGGATGCCGTCGACCAGGTTGATGGTCTGGGTGATGTCGTTGACGTTGGCCGCTGTGGTGATCACGTGCAGCGGAGTGCCCTTTCCGTCGCAGATCAGGTGGTGTTTGCTGCCCGTCTTCCGGCGGTCGACCGGCGACGGACCGGTCGCGGCACCCCCTTTTTCGCGCGGACGTGGGAGCCGTCCACGCATGCGCGACTCCAGTCGAGCTCGCCGGCCGTGTTCAGCTCGGCGAGCAGGAGGCGGTGCAACCGCTCGAATACCCCGGCCTTCTGCCAACGGTCCAGGCGCCGCCAGCAGGTCTGTCCGGAGCCGAACCCCAGCTCCAGGGGCAGAAGTTGCCAGGCGATGTCCTGGTGCAGGACGTACAAGATGCCCTGCAGACACAGCCGGTCGGGCACCGGCCTCGGTCCTGGTGACCGCTCCGGCCATGGCGGCAGCAGGGGTTCGATCCGCACCCACAAGTCGTCATCCACGATCCACGGCCGAGTCGTCACACAACACGAACGGCCAGATCATCACATCGGTCACGCCCGACCAGGGCACCCCAACAAGATCCTGTTACGAGCTCT
>NZ_JBVJEA010000104.1:0-1366 GCF_055581985.1 Streptomyces sp. NPDC042336
AAGGTAACTGTGATAGTCGACCTGCGGCCCGGGATGGGTTGCTGCCAGGCTGGCGTCGACGTTCCGGTATGACCCACAAGGTAATTGGCGGCTCGTCAGAGCCTGCCGTGCCCCCGAGATGTCTACCGAACGTCGGCGTCGGCCTGGCCCACCCCGTTGGCTTGATCAGCAGCTTGTCCGCCATATCGACGTGACTCATCACAGTTCTGCCACGCGGTGACTCCACCCAGGCCGGCGCCGACCACGGTCGCCCCGCTCGAGAAGGAGAACAACCGCGTGACCATGCTCGCAGAACAGGTCGACGGAGTCATCGGCGTCGACACCCACCGGGACACCCTCGCCGCAGCCGCCGTCAGCCCCATCGGCGCCGCCCTCGCCACCACGGATGCCCCCGCGAACGCCCGCGGCTACCGGCGACTGCTGGAGTTCGCCCGCCAGCACATCCCCGGCCGGCGTTGCTGGGCTCTGGAAGGAGTCGGCAGTTACGGCGCCGGGCTGGCCGCCTTCCTCGACCAGGCCGGCGAACAGGTCGTCGAGGTCCTGCGTCCCAAGCGATCGGCTGTCCGCGGCGGCCGCAAGACCGACATGCTCGACGCCATCCGAGCAGGCAAGGAAGCCCTCGCCAGCGAGCACCTCATCCAGCCGCGGGCCCGAGGGGAACGCGAGGCTCTGCGGGTTCTCCTCGTCACCCGCCACGGTGCTGTGCTCGCCTCCACGGCCGCGATCAACCAGTTCAAGGGCCTGATCGTTTCGGCACCCGACGACCTCCGCGCTGAGCTGCGGAAACTCAAGCGTCCGGCGCAGATCAACCGCTGTGCGCAGCTGAGGGACCGCCCAGCGCAAAGCATCGAGCACCGCATGACGGTCCGGGCGCTGAGGTCTACGGCCCAGCGTGTTCAAACACTGCAAGCTGAGGCCAGGGACCTCGAGGGAGAAATCATCAGCCTCGTGCGTCAGATGGCTCCCGAGCTGCTGGAACTCCAAGGAGTCGGACCGATCACCGCGGCCCAGGTGCTGGTCAGCTGGTCACACCCAGGCCGTTTCCGCTCCGAGGCCGCCTTCGCGTCGTTCGCCGGTGTCTCGCCGATCCCTGCCTCTTCCGGGCTCACCAACCGCCACCGCATTAACCGCAGCGGTGACCGGCAGCTGAACCGCGCTCTGCACACCATCACGCTCATCCGGATGCGGCTGGACCCAGCCACGAAGACATACGTTGCCCGCAGGATCAGCGAGGGCAAGACCTCCCGCGACGCACAGCGCTGCCTGAAACGAGCCATCTGCCGCCAGCTGTTCAAGATCCTCGAACGCTCAGGTCGAACCCCGACGACCTCCTCCGAACCGCTTGACTCGATATAGCAGCCTCGGG
>NZ_JBVJEA010000105.1:0-487 GCF_055581985.1 Streptomyces sp. NPDC042336
AGATGTACGGCCGCGCGAGCTTCCCCCTCCTCCGCCACCGCATCCTCCTGGGCTGACCACACCCTCCGTCACCACCGACTACGGAACAGACCCGAACGTCTTACAGTCCCCCAGGGGTGAACCCGATGGTCTGTTCGTGCGTTGTGGAGAGAGAGGTAGTGTCCGTGTTTCATCTGGGAGATTTTTGTGGCGTATACGGATAGTGAACTGGCTGCTGCGATCGAGGCAGAGATCTTCGAGCAGCATCCCGACGGGCGGCCTGTCCTGCCATCGTCGAGTGGCAGCCTGGGGAACCGTCTGCACAGTTCGATAGTTAGGGACGAGCTGATTAAAAACGCGTTGGGACCGATGGCGCAGGCGGCTTTGAGTCGAAAAGGCTTTACTCTTGCGACCGACATTAACGGCTCGAGGGTGGGGTTGCATCGATCCACACACAAGCACAGTCAATTGAAGGTTGCTGCTCGCGCCGGCGCCGGCTATAGCCTGG
>NZ_JBVJEA010000105.1:586-1335 GCF_055581985.1 Streptomyces sp. NPDC042336
GCTGACTCGATTCGAGCCAGTGGGCTCACGGCGCAGCCGGACGGGCTGGACGGTGGGCCCGGCTGGGGCGGGGCCGGAAACTCGTACACGTCCGGTACCGGCGCCGGCTACGGCCTGGCTGACTCGATTCGAGCCAGTGGGCTCACGGCGCAGCCGGACGGGCTGGACGGTGGGCCCGGCTGGGGCGGGGCCGGAAACTCGTACACGTCCGGCGGGAGCGGTCCTCTGGTGCAGAATCCGGTTTCGGCGGGCTCGTTCCTCCCTTCCGGTCCCGGGGGAGTGCAAGCCGGGTCGTCGTCCCAGGCGAGGGGGTCCTCGCAGGGGGAGTCGTCACGTTGGCAGGGGGTAGCTGAACGGCCGTCAGGGAAGCAAAGGAAGCGGTAGCAGACGGGGCATATAACAGGGCGACTTCAGGTTTCATGACCGCGTGGGCCGGCCGGCGGGGCAGGGGTAGTTTGGTGAGATCCCCCTCGGCTACTCGATACAGCGCCTCTCAGCTGGCGATCAGGTCGTGGTCAAGGAGCATTTTCAGAACGACCACGATCGGGTGAAGCCCAGGGCCTGCAAGTCGGGCCTGCGCGGTAGCAAGCGCACTGCTCATCGACGTCGTCGACGTACAGGTGCTTCTCACTCGACCGGGTAACGGCTGAAGAAGCTCACTGAGCCTCTTTCATCCTGTGCTGGAGGGTGAAATGGGCTGGTCAGTGGGGGTGGTGACGAGACAGGGCCCCTCGTCGTTGGCGTGGTGA
>NZ_JBVJEA010000106.1:0-1301 GCF_055581985.1 Streptomyces sp. NPDC042336
GGGACTGTAAATCGTTCGGTGTAACTCCCGATCATGGAGGATGCATCGATGACCAGTGAGAACGTGGCTGAGCCCGAGGCCGTTGAACCCTCGAAGAGGGTGCCGGCGAAGGCCGTGGACGACCAGTTGATCGACGAGCTGGTGGGCCGGGCCCAGGCCGAGGGCCTGCATCTGACGGGCGAGGGCGGGCTGCTGCAACAGCTGACCAAGCGCCTGCTGGAGTCCGCCCTGGAAGGCGAGATCACCGATCACCTCGGCTATGACAAGCACGATCCCGCGGGCAAGAACGGCGGCAACTCACGCAACGGCACACGCTCCAAGACCGTGCTGACCGACGTCGGCCCGGTGGAGATAACCGTGCCCCGCGACCGCGACGGCTCCTTCGAACCGAAGATCGTCAAGAAGCGGCAGAAGCGCCTGACCGGGGTCGACGAGATGGTCTTCTCGCTGGCCGCGAAGGGCCTGACCACCGGCGAGGTCCAGGCCCACCTTGCTGAGGTCTATGGCGCCGAGGTCTCCCGCCAGACCATCTCCACTATCACCGACAAGGTGCTGGAGGGCATGGCCGAGTGGCAGAGCCGGCCCCTCGACCCGGTTTATCCGGTCGTCTTCATCGACGCCATCCACGTGAAGATCCGCGATGGTGCGGTCGCCAACCGGCCCATCTACGTGGCCCTGGCCGTCACCACCGAGGGCCGGCGCGAGATCCTCGGGCTGTGGGCGGGCGACGGCGGCGAGGGCGCCAAACACTGGCTGCACATCCTCACCGAGATCAAGAACCGCGGCGTCAGCGACGTGCTCATGCTGGTCTGCGACGGGCTCAAGGGCCTGCCCGAGGCAGTGGAGACTGTCTGGCCGCGGACCATCGTGCAGACCTGCGTCGTGCACCTGCTGCGGAACTCCTTCCGCTATGCCGCCCGCCAGGACTGGGACAAGATCGCCAAGCTCCTCAAGCCCGTCTACACCGCGGCGACCGAGGAGGCGGCCCTGGAGCGGTTCGCCGAGTTCGCCGACGTCTGGGGCCGGAAGTATCCGGCGATTGCGAAGCTGTGGGAGAACGCCTGGGAGGAGTTCACCCCCTTCCTGCGGTTCGATACCGAGATCCGCCGCATCGTCTGCACCACCAACGCAATCGAGTCGGTGAACGCCCGCATCCGGCGGGCGGTCAAGGCCCGCGGCCACTTCCCCAACGAGCAGGCCGCCCTGAAGTGCGTCTACATGGCGATCATGTCCCTCGACCCCACGGGCAAGGGCCAGGCCCGCTGGACCATGCGCTGGAAGACCGCACTGAACGCCTTCGA
>NZ_JBVJEA010000107.1:0-1274 GCF_055581985.1 Streptomyces sp. NPDC042336
CAGGCCCTACGTCTGGACCAAGACCGCGGACGAGATCCTCGAACGCCTCGCCAACTATCTGAACAGAATTCCCGACTCAGAAGACTAGGCCGTGTTTGGGAAGTAGCTCGTCGTATGCGGAGCGAGCCTTCGCTCTCATCGTGCGATGGACTCCTGAAGAGAGGATCATGGATGGGTTCTGAGTAGCTCGATCAAGCGAGGAGCCGTCCCATGGCACATCCCACCCAGTCCCTTTCGCGAGCTCTCGTACTCGGCGGGGGAGGTGTGACAGGCATCGCCTGGGAAGTCGGCGTCCTTGCAGGACTCAGCTCCCGGGGCATCGACTGGAGCAGAGCCGCCTCGGTGATCGGAACCTCGGCGGGTTCGTTCGTTGGAACCGCCATCGCCAGCGGCTACGACCTGGAGCGCCTCTTCGCCTCCCAGCTGGTCCCGGACGAGAACGAGGTGGACGTCAAGGCGTCAGAGGCCACGATGGCCGCCTGGTGGGCGGCCCTCGCCGAGGGCGGCGACGATCCGCGCAAGGTCGGCGCGGCGATGGGACGCATCTCCAAGGCGAACCCCGAGCCCGTGTCCTCAGCCACCCGACGGCAAGTCGTCACCTCACGTCTGGTCACCACCAACTGGCCCGCCAGCTTGAAGGTCACCGCGATCGACGCCGATACGGGCGAGCTGCATCTGTTCGACGAGCACGCGGGCGTCTCGCTGACCGACGCTGTTTCCGCCAGCGGTGCGGTCCCCGGCGTCTGGCCTCTCGAACACTTCTTGGGCCGTGCCTGGGTGGACGGCGGTATGGTCTCCACCACTAACGCACGCCTGGCCGCCGGCCACGACAAGATCGTCATCCTGGCGCCGATGCCGGACGGCTACGGACAGATTCCCGGTGCTGCCGCGGATGCCGAAGCCTTGGCCAAGCAGGCCGAGGTATGTCTCATCGCGCCGGACGAACAGAGCGTCGAAGCCATCGGCCCCAACCCCTACGATCCCCAGCGCCGCAAGGCCGCAGCACAAGCCGGCCGAGCCCAGGCCGAGTCCCTGGCCGACAAGGTCGCGCTGCTGTGGTGAGAAGCCGCGCCACCCGCAGAGGGAACGGCTATAGCCACTCGCCGATCGCGGCGATCAGGACGGTGGCTTCGAAGCGGACCGCGAGTTTGTCGAACCGAGTGGCGACCGCCCGGTTGCGGTCGGGTAGCCGGGTCATGTTGCCACGACCCGGCCCCCTCAGAACCGGGCATGCCTGTTTCCAAGCACCACGGCTCAAGCAAGCCCAAAGGCTT
>NZ_JBVJEA010000108.1:0-1242 GCF_055581985.1 Streptomyces sp. NPDC042336
GGCCGTGCCGCGCCGGGGGTACGGGTGCTGATCCTGACGACGTTCGGGGAACGCGACAACGTCCTGCGGGCGCTCGGCCACGGCAGTGCGGGCTTTCTGCTGAAGGACACCGCCCCGCAGGAGGGCAACATGCTGGCCCTGCAGTGGAACGAACCGGGGTCGCCGAACTCTTCCAGAGCTGCTGCCCGGGTCTGCCCGGCTGTGGTGATTACCCGAATACCCCGGTGCAGCGCGAAGCGCGGCACGATCGATGTGGCCTCCGGCCAGTAGCCTGACGCGTTCGGCCATGCCCTTTCCGTAGGCAGTCACCTGTTGCGAGCGGTGTCGGTCGCGGCGAACCGCCCGATCCGCCGGTGGGCCAGTCCATACCGGCCAGGGGCCGCATAGTCGGGAGTGACATGATGGGCCGCCAGACAGGTCTTGAGGTTCATGGGCACTACGCACGCGGCCGCGTCCTTGCCGCTGAGTCGCCGCCTCACCCACGGTGGTGCCCGCGCTGTGGACGAGCAGCAGCTCACCCGGCTGGACGCCGAGGTCGTCGAGCGCGCGCCACGCCGTCTCGGCCGCCATCGGCAGCGCGGCGGCCCCTGCTCGACGGTCACGCCGTCGGGGATACGTTCCCAGGCTGGCATCAGCGCGTACTCGGCAGTACCGGCAGTCGGACCGTCGATGCGGGTGATCGTGGTGTGCAGTCCTTGCCGGTTTCCGGCGGCATGTTTGAGGCGGCACCACTCGCGGTAGAGGAGCTCGGCGGCGTGGTCGGCGTCGAGGCCCGTTGCGACGGCCTGGCGTGCGGTGTGGAGGTCGTGGTGAGGGCCGGGGGAGGTTTGGTAGGTGGCGACGGTGTGCGCGACATCGATGATGCGGGTGGTCATCTCCTGCTGGTAGGGCCCACGGCAGCGGGGCGCCCCCGAACGGCCTACCGCGTACCAGGGTGAGTGCCTTCTCCAGGTCGGGCAGGCCGCCGGGGCCCGTGGGTAGGGCGCGTTCGACGAGCTTCAGGAAGCGGGTCCAGTTACATTGCACGGCGGTGGCCAGGTGGTAGGGGTCTTGGCCGGTATTGCGGCGCGGCACGTAGGGATTGCCGTCGGGGTCGTCGCCTAGTGCTCTGACCGGGAAGGTTCGCCGGGTTGGTGATGGCGGCGGTTGGATGTGCGGCGACGTCCGTCCGATCGTTGGGGGTGTGGTGGCAGAGCCCGTCCGTGTGCGCAGGTTGACCGATCAGGAGGGGCAGAAGCTGCA
>NZ_JBVJEA010000109.1:0-1230 GCF_055581985.1 Streptomyces sp. NPDC042336
GGCGGATCTTCCGCAGGTCCCGCTGCAGCCCCAACCGCATGACGTCAATCGCCAAGGCAGTCCTCACACTGGAGCTGCAACGCTGAAGAAGCTCACTGAACTCGATGCTTAGGTCGGCTCGCTGTGGCATAAGCGGCATCAGGCGCAACTCGTTGCGCGTCCTCGGCGGAGAGCCGTGGGCGCCGGGGCCAAGCACAGGCTGGTTTTCGTGTACAGGCTGTTGGCGAACTGATGTATCTCCGGCACGCTGTCACTCAATGACGTGCTGACCTGCTGGTTCCGTGCCGATCGCTCCACCATTACGCGTGCGACCGGTGAAGTGTGTCCGCTGCTGGCCGAACGGGGCTGTTTGATGACGCCCGGCCAGTGGCTGCGTATCCGTCGAGGTCGTCGATTACCTCGACGCCGATGGGCGCACAGGGATCAGCGACGGGGTTCGGACGCGCCGCCCGGCCACCGGGTGCTGAGACTGTGCCAAGTTCATCTCCGGGGAAGAACAAGGAGAATGGCGTGAAGGCGGTGGTCGTCCAGGACGCTGCGGGGCGGCTGCTGTTCTGCAGCACGGCCGAGCCGGCCAGTTGCGCGGACATCACGCACGCTCGGGACTTGGGCCTGAGCAAGCTCCGCGCAGACGGGCCCGCCGTGGAGATGTTCGCCAGCCGGCTATCAGGGGGCTGGGCGCCCAGACGGGTGTCGTGTGGTGACGTCCCCGCACAGGAAGTTCAAGAAGAACCCTCACGAGTGGTACGAGGAGATGCACTAGCGACAGCACAGGGCCCACTCCTCACCGGGCATCAGGGTCGAGCACGGGTCCCCACGACAAGAACTGGGGGCCCTCGCGCGACATCACGGACGCCGCGAGCACTTGAGTGACACCATCCAAGCGGTCGCCGGACTGCTCTCCCCACCAGCAGGCGACCACAACCGGTGGCCCCAACGTGCTGGTCTGGGACAACCTGCGCATGCACTTGAGCGAGCCGATGCGCGAGTTTCTCACCGCCCACGCCGCGTGGCTCACCGTCTCCCAGCTTCCAAGCCATTCACCGGACTTGGAGCCCCAGGAAGGCACCTGGTCGCTGGTCAGACGTGACATCGGCAATCTCGCCGCAGCCGATCTCGGCCAGATCGGATCTGTCAAACGATCGGTGTAACTGGGGTAGTTGGGGCTACTGGCGGGCGGCTGACAGGCGGCCGTCGGAGGTGATGTCGAAGGCGTTCAGTGCGGTCTTC
>NZ_JBVJEA010000110.1:0-1217 GCF_055581985.1 Streptomyces sp. NPDC042336
GCGTGGGAAGGCCGTAGAGGGCGGCGTGCAGTGCCTGGGCGTAGACCGTCACGGGTCCGCCCCGACCGCGGCTGCGGTACTCGATGGGGGCTTGCCGGCGGGCGCCGAAGCTGACGGTCACGTCCCGGGGAGCGGCACCGGGGTGAAGCTGGTCGGCGAGGGCACGGGCGAGATCATGCACGGTGGGGGTGTCGGAGGACGTGGAAGCTCCTCGGATGGCGGTGCCGGATGCGTTGGGGTGGTCAGCGGGTGCGGCGAGGGGTCGATGGTGTGGTTTGTGGACCGGTGGCGGGAGCTGAGCGGCGGCGGGCGCTGGCGGGGATGTCGGCTGGTGTGGGGATGCCCAGGTGGACACGCGCGCTGAGACCGTGGGTGTACGCGTGTGCCTCGGCAGCGGTGACGGCGCTGAGCAGTTGGCACTCGTCCATCCCGTCCCGAGTGCGGTAGGACGCGCCGTCTGCTGTGGGGACGAAGCCGTGTTGCTCCAACAGCAACCGGGCGGCGGTGGTCGAGGCAGTCACGGCAACCGTGCCGTCCCTGACCTGGAAGTGCAGGTCTGGGCCGCCTGCCGGCTGGTCGGGACTCCAGCGGGTGGTCGAGGAAAGGTCGACGAGGTCGTGGGTGTGGGCCAAGAGCCCGTACATCGCCACGCCGGCGCGCTCGTGTACGTCCTGCGCGATGCCTGGAGGCAGCAGGTAGAGCCTGCGGCCGTGGTGTTCACGAGGGAGGAAGCCGGCGTCGGTGAGCAGCCGGTCGGCGTTGCGGATGGGGCGGTTGAGGATGACGAAGGTGTGGCCGTCGTCGGTGGACCCGATAAAAACGTCGGGGATGTCCAGAAGTGACACGGTGGTCCAAGGGATTCGGAAGTGCAGGCCGGGAGGAATGGCAGTGCGCTCGCGGCAACGGACGGGTACGTGCAGCCGAGTCAGGGCGTCGTTGTGCCGGGTGAGGTAGCCGGCGAGGAGCAGGAGGTGCTCGGCCGGCCCAGTCGGCTCGTTCATCTGGGGATGACGAGTTTCGGTGAGGCCGGTGTCAGCGGCGGTGTACGACGCGGCCGAGCTGGGCGCCGGCGTGGTGGACGTGTGGGTTCACGGCGGCTCGGTGCACGGGGGTGATGAGCGCGTCGTCCAGGTTCTGCACGAGGTAGGGGACGTCACGGAAGGTGCGCTCGACCGGGGTGGTCGTCGCGAGGTGGGTGAAGAACTGGGCGACGAGCC
>NZ_JBVJEA010000111.1:0-1161 GCF_055581985.1 Streptomyces sp. NPDC042336
CGCCCCCAGGCCCTACGTCTGGACCAAGACCGCGGACGAGATCCTCGAACGCCTCGCCAACTATCTGAACAGAATTCCCGACTCAGAAGACTAGTGAGTACGCCGCCTCCGCCGGAGTCTTCGGATGCGAAAGAGAAGGCAAGTGGGGAGAGTGCCCGGGGGCAGGGGTTGACGTCTGACCAGCGGGCGGCAAGGGGGCAGCGGCTGACTGCCGCGCGCCAAGCCTGGTGGAGGGGGTTGACGCCTGCGGAGCAGCGTGCGCTGGTAGCGCGACGGACTGGCACTCTTGCGGAGCAGCATGCGGTGGGTGTGGATGCGGTGAATTCGATGGTGGCGCGGTCTGCGGGTGGGCGGAGGTATGCGTGGATGCGGCCGGGTGGTGGTTCGTCGAGTTCGGCGGGGGGTGGGCAGGAGTCGGCTTCTTCCCGCGATGCGGCTCCTGTGCGTAACCGGTCTGCGAGTCCGCCGCGTGACCGGTCTGCGAGTCCGCGGGGATCCCGCGGCAGGTGAGGAGTCGAACGCCCTCAGTTGCGTCCCCTGCCTTGTGGCTGGTTGGGCTGTAGGCCCGGGGGCCGGCCCCGTGTGGAGGGGTCGGCCCCCGGGCCGCGTGCGGCGGGTTTCGGGTGAACGGGTTGGGTCGTGGGCCCGTTGTGGGGGTGGGTGTGATGGCCCGTCATTCGTGTGGTTGTGAACTGGTTTAGGGAGTTGCTTGTGAGTACGCCGCCTCCGCCGGAGTCTTCGGATGCGAAAGAGGAGAAGGCAAGTGGGGAGAGTGCCCGGGGGAAAGGGTTGACGTCTGACCAGCGGGCGGCAATGGGGCAGCGGCTGGCTGCCGGGCACCAAGCCTGGTTGGCTAGGTTGACGCCCGCGGAGCAGGAGGCGCATCAGCGCCAGTTGAGCGAGGCGGCCCGCGCCCGGTGGAATGGGATGACGTCCGCGGAGCAGGCGGCACAGACGCAACGGCTGACCGAGGCGCGCCGTGCCCGGCGGGATGCGAGAACGCCTGCGGAGCAGGCGGCGTGGAACCGGCGACAGGCTAGCAACCTTACGAGTCAGGATTTGGTGAGTGTGGATGCGGTGAATTCGATGGTGGCGCGGTCTGCGGGTGGGCGGAGGTATGCGTGGATGCGGCCGGGTGGTGGTTCGTCGAGTTCGGCGGGG
>NZ_JBVJEA010000112.1:0-1147 GCF_055581985.1 Streptomyces sp. NPDC042336
ACGGCGAGCCAGATGCTCCACCCGTCGTATCGGCACCATCGTCCAGGCCGTCCACACACTGCTGACCTGCAGCTATTCAGGATGAAAGAGGCTCAGTGAGCTTCTTCGAGTTGGCCACCGATCAGGTGACGGCCGCGAAGCGCAACGAGCGAGGCCCCGGGCTGTTGATTGAGCCTTTTCCATCTTGATCAGTTGGCGAGTTCGAGGGTGACGATGGCACGGACGACGGCTGTGATCCGAGTGGTGCTGCAGCGGAGTTTCCGCAGGAGCCGCCAGCATTTGAGGGTGGCCATGGCGCGTTCGCCGTGGCTGCGGATCTTGGCGTGATCGCGGTTGTGACGCCGGCGCCAGTCGCGCAGTTTCTTACCTCGGAACGGGACGCGGACTGCAGGACCTGCGCCTTGATACGCCTTGGCCGCCCGGCACTTGATGTGGTCTGCGGTCAGGGCAGCGGGGATGCCGTGGGCCGGGGCCGCGGTGAGATCGTGCACGGCTCCAGGTAGTGCGTCCGAAGCCCAGATGAGACGGCCGGCTGGGTCCGCAAGGACCTGGATGTTCATCCCGTGCTGCTTCTTCTTCCCCGAGTAGTACGGCTGGTCGGCGGCGATGCGGTCGATCGGCAGAAGGGTGCCGCCGAGGATCACGTACGCCTTCTTCCGTACGGTCTCCCTGGCCCGTTCCAGCGTGGGCGCGAGGGCGGCCAGGAGGTCGACGGCCTCGCGTGTGTATCGGTAGGCCGTCGCGACCGCGATGTAGAAGCCTGCTGCGAGGCGGGCGTAGGTGTCGCCGCAGCGCAGGTGGGCCAGGACGAGCAGGACCTGCCGACCGCAAGTCAGGCGACGCCAGCGCGAACCGATCCGACGGCGGTGACCTGCGAGAAGACCGGAGAGGCGTTGCAGGGTGCGGCTGGACAGATCGATGCCGGACGGGTAGACAAGCGCGCGAAAGCTCCTGGCGGACTGGTGATCTTGGTCGTGAACCCGTCTACCAGGAGCTTTCTTCATGCCCGCCGCCGGGGCCACCGTCCCAACCACCCGTCAGGTTGGAAGAGGCTCAGTGAGCCCTTTCCAACCTGCTTCGAGTGTGCGGCTGTTGGGCTGACAACGTGGTGAAGCCCCTGGTAGATGGGTTTTCGACCAAGAGAACC
>NZ_JBVJEA010000113.1:0-1139 GCF_055581985.1 Streptomyces sp. NPDC042336
CTAGTCTTCTGAGTCAGGAATTCTGTTCAGTTGTGTAGGGTTGCCTGGTGGCGCGTACTGGGCGGCCGAAGGCCGAGTTGATCCTGTCGGATGCGGAACGGGCTGCGCTGGAGGGATGGGTGCGGCGCCGTTCCACCCCGCAGGCGTGGGCTTTGCGGTGTCGGATCATCCTGGCCTGCGCGACAGGCGCGTCGAACAAAGACGTGGCCGCGCAGTTGGGCTCCACGCCGCATGCGGTGGGCCGCTGGCGGAAGCGGTTCGTCGAGCACCGGATCGCCGGCCTGGGTGACATGCCGCGCCCGGGCGGCCCCCGGACGGTCACCGACGAGCAGGTCGCTGCGGTGGTGAAGCGGACGCTCGAGTCGACGCCGAAGAACGCCACGCACTGGTCGACGCGGGCCATGGCCCAGGAGATGGGCCTGTCGCAGTCGACCGTGTCACGGATCTGGCGGGCCTTCGGCCTGCAGCCGCACCGCACAGAGACCTTCAAGCTGTCCACGGACCCGTACTTCATCGACAAGGTCCACGACGTCGTCGGCCTGTATCTGGACCCGCCCGAACGCGCTCTGGTGTTCTGTGTAGACGAGAAGTCGCAGATCCAGGCCCTGGACCGGTCCCAGCCGGTGCTGCCGATGATGCCCGGCGTCCCACAGCGCCTCACCCACGACTACGTGCGCGCGGGCACCACCACGCTGTTCGCCGCTCTCGAGGTGGCCACCGGCAAGGTGATCGGCTCCTTGCACCGCCGGCACCGGGCCGAGGAGTTCAAGAAGTTCCTGATCAAACTCGACCAGGAGATACCGGCGGACCTGGACGTGCACCTGGTGCTGGACAACTACGCCACCCACAAGACCCCGGCGATCAAGACCTGGCTGGTAGCTCATCCCCGCTTCTACCTGCACTTCACGCCCACCGGATCGTCCTGGCTCAATCTGGTGGAACGCTGGTTTGCAGAGCTGACGAACAAGCAGATACGACGCGGGGTCCACAAGAGCGTCCAGGCGCTGGAGAAGGACATCCGCGCCTGGATCGCCGCGTGGAACACCGCCCCCAGGCCCTACGTCTGGACCAAGACCGCGGACGAGATCCTCGAACGCCTCGCCAACTATCTGAACAGAATTCCCGACTCAGAAGACTAG
>NZ_JBVJEA010000114.1:0-1123 GCF_055581985.1 Streptomyces sp. NPDC042336
ATCACCAACCGAACGACCAGGGGCCCTGCCACGTCACGCACTCCCATCAGCCCTTCGTCATCAGCCTCAGACCCCAGGATGAGAAGGGTTCAGTGAGCTCTTTCAGCGTTGCCTCTCCAGGGTGAGGACGGCCTTGGCGATGACGGTCATGCGGTTGGGGCTGATGCGGGCTCTGCGGAAGATCTGCCAGGACTTCAGCCGTGCCATGCCGCGTTCGACGGGAGCTCGAGCCTGGGCCAGTGCGCGGTTGACAGTTCGCCGTGTGGGCGTGAGTTCGCCTCCGGGTGGTCGTTTGAGCCCGGTGGTGACCCAAGGGCCGGCGCCCTGGTATGCGCGGTCAGCCAGGACGGGGACGCCCTGTCGCTCGCAGATCCGGATGATCCGGTGGGCGCGGGCCGAAATCAGGTCATGGGTGCGGCCCGGCAGCGCGGGCGAGATCCACAGCACCTTGCCGGCGGGGTCGGTGACGACCTGGACGTTCACCCCGTGGCGGCGGTGCTTGGCCGAGTAGTCGCCACGGCCGTTGCCGGTCCGGTCGCACTCGGCGAGGGTCCCGTCCAGCAGCACGAAGTCCGGGTCGCTCTCGCGCAGGACCTTCAGCAGGCCCGGAGCCCGGTCGGCGAGCAGACCGACGACGGCCGTGACGTATGCGTGAGCGGTACCGACGGATATACCGAAGCCGGCCGCGATGCGCGCGAGGGTGTCGTGACGGCGCAGATACACCAGGGCGACCAGCGCACGCTGGTGCGGCGGGAGCTTGCATCGCCGGTCACCCTCAAGGGTGACGATGAGCATCGTGACCCACTCGACCAAGGCGTGAGACAGGTCGAGTGCGGCAGGACAGGGAACCAACGAGGCTCCTGTGCCGATGGGTTGAGACTTCGAACACCTCCCTCAACGGCACGGGAGCCTCGTGCGTTGCGGTCCCTCGTCCCCAGCAGCACCGTCACCCGATCAGTGGCCACGCTGAAAAGGCTCAGTGAGCCTCTTTCATCCTGAATAGCTGCAGGTCAGCAGTGTGTGGACGGCCTGGACGATGGTGCCGATACGACGGGTGGAGCATCTGGCTCGCCGTAGTAGCCGCCAGGACTTCAACTGCGCGAAGGCTCGTTCGCCAGGCGCC
>NZ_JBVJEA010000115.1:0-1120 GCF_055581985.1 Streptomyces sp. NPDC042336
AGTGAGCGTTTGATTCTCGGTTGTCTGTTTCGTTTGGCTTAGTTGTCGCGCCAGTTGTGGGTGGTTTCGTGGGTGAGGCGGCGGGTCATGAGGTTGATGGCGGCGAGTTGGATCATGGCTGCCGATCGGTGAGGGTGGGTTTCGTAGTCGCGGGCCAGGCGGCGGTGGTGCATGAGCCAGCCGAGGGTGCGTTCGACGACCCAGCGGCGGGGCTGGACGTGGAAGCCGCGGGTGGTGGGGTTGCGTTGGACGATCTCGAGGTCGATGCCGTGGTGGGCGGCGTGTTCGACGGCTTTGGTCTTGTAGCCGTTGTCGGCCCAGGCTTTGGTGATGGTGGGATGGCGTGCGGCGATGTCGGCGAGGAGTTGGGTGCCGGCGGCGGAGTCGTGGACGCTGGCGGCGGTGACGGTGACGGCGAGGAGGAGGCCGAGGGTGTCGGTGACGATGTGCCGCTTGCGTCCGATGATCTTCTTGGCCGGGTCGATGCCTTGGCTGGTCAGGGGGACTGTGGCGGAGGTTTTGATGCTCTGGCTGTCGATCAGGCAGGCGCTGGGGTCGGGGGTGCGGCCTTCGGCCTGGCGGACTTTGCCGCGTAACAGGCCGGTGAGCTGGTCGAAGATGCCGTCGGCTTCCCAGCGGGCGAAGTAGCCGTAGACGGTCTGGTGGGGTGGGAAGTCGTGGGGCAGGTAGCGCCAGGGGATCCCGGTGCGGTCGACGTAGAGGATGGCGTTCATCAGGGCGCGCAGGTCGTGGGTGGGTTTGCGGATGCTGTTGCGGGCGTGGCGCCAGGCTTCGAGGGTGGGGCGGATGAGTTCCCAGCGGGCGTCGGACAGGTCGCTGGGGTAGGGCCGTGAGGGCTGCATGGTGTCTGCGTACGTGGTGGCGGCCGGCCTGAGCAGGGCGTGTGTGGGGGTGCCGGGTGCACCGGGGCGTGCGTTCTCGACTCGGTGTGAACCGGTAGTTCTGTAAATGAGACAGGAGCTTTTGGAAGGTAACCGGCGCATCACTGCTCTGCCGATTGCCGCAGAAGCCGTGTTTCCGGCGAATCGCTTCGCTGAGCGCTCGATCTGGCTCCTGGAATTCACCATGAACCACCCAATACCAGAATCAAACGCTCACT
>NZ_JBVJEA010000116.1:0-1091 GCF_055581985.1 Streptomyces sp. NPDC042336
ACCCAAGTAGCACGGGGCCCGAGAAATCCCGTGTGAATCTGGCGGGACCACCCGCTAAGCCTAAATATTCCCTGGTGACCGATAGCGGATAGTACCGTGAGGGAATGGTGAAAAGTACCGCGGGAGCGGAGTGAAATAGTACCTGAAACCGTGTGCCTACAAGCCGTGGGAGCGTCGGACATCAAGCTTGCTTGGTGTCTCGTGACTGCGTGCCTTTTGAAGAATGAGCCTGCGAGTTTGCGGTGTGTTGCGAGGTTAACCCGGGTGGGGAAGCCGTAGCGAAAGCGAGTCCGAATAGGGCGTTTTAGTAGCACGCTCAAGACCCGAAGCGGAGTGATCTAGCCATGGGCAGGTTGAAGCGGCTGTAAGAGGTCGTGGAGGACCGAACCCACCAGGGTTGAAAACCTGGGGGATGACCTGTGGTTAGGGGTGAAAGGCCAATCAAACTCCGTGATAGCTGGTTCTCCCCGAAATGCATTTAGGTGCAGCGTCGTGTGTTTCTTGCCGGAGGTAGAGCACTGGATAGGCGATGGGCCCTACCGGGTTACTGACCTTAGCCAAACTCCGAATGCCGGTAAGTGAGAGCGCGGCAGTGAGACTGTGGGGGATAAGCTCCATGGTCGAGAGGGAAACAGCCCAGAGCATCGACTAAGGCCCCTAAGCGTACGCTAAGTGGGAAAGGATGTGGAGTCGCACAGACAACCAGGAGGTTGGCTTAGAAGCAGCCACCCTTGAAAGAGTGCGTAATAGCTCACTGGTCTAGTGATTCCGCGCCGACAATGTAGCGGGGCTCAAGCGTACCGCCGAAGTCGTGTCATTGCAGCAATACGGCCAACGCCGGCTGTGATGGGTAGGGGAGCGTCGTGTGCCGGGTGAAGCAGCCGCGGAAGCGAGTTGTGGACGGTTCACGAGTGAGAATGCAGGCATGAGTAGCGATACAAACGTGAGAAACGTTTGCGCCGATTGACTAAGGGTTCCTGGGTCAAGCTGATCTGCCCAGGGTAAGTCGGGACCTAAGGCGAGGCCGACAGGCGTAGTCGATGGATAACCGGTTGATATTCCGGTACCCGCTGTGAAGCGTCAAACATCGA
>NZ_JBVJEA010000117.1:0-1061 GCF_055581985.1 Streptomyces sp. NPDC042336
TGTGTTGTTCGGGGAGGTTGGTGACGCGGCTGGCGGGGGTTTGGCCTGCGATGCCGGTGTGGGGTCGGTGGTAGTTGTACCAGTGCAGCCAGTGGGTGAACGCTTCCCTGCGTTCGTGGTCTGAGGTGTAGGGCTTCTGGTAGGCCCATTCGTCGAGCAGGGTGCGGTGGAAGCGTTCGACCTTGCCGTTGGTCTGCGGGCGCCAGGGCCTGGTCCAGCGGGGGCTGATGCCCAGCTGGCGGCAGGTCTGGCGCCAGGTGTTCTTGCTGTAGGCCCAGGCGTTGTCGGTCAGGACGCGCTCGACGGTGACGCCGTGGGCGGCGAACCAGGTGGTCGCCCGTCGGAGAAACGCCGCACAGGTCGGGGCGGTTTCGTCGGCCAGGTCCTCGGTGTAGGCGAGGCGGGAGTGGTCGTCGAGGGCGGTGTGGAGGTAGGCGAAGCCGACGCCGTTGGTGCGGCTGCGGTGGCCCTCGGCCCGGCCGAGGGCCTTGTGGCCGCCGCCATCGGGGATCCGGCCGAGCTTCTTGACGTCGATATGGACCAGCTCGCCCGGCCGGGCGCGTTCGTAGCGTCGTACGGGCTCGCCGGTGGCCCGGTCGCAGGCCGCGAGGACCGGCAGGCCATGCCGCTGGAGGATCCGGTGGGCGGTCGAGGGGGCGATCCCGCATCGGACGGCCAGTCGCAGCGGGCCAATGCGGTGTTCCTGCCGCAGGCGCACGACCTGTTCCTCCACCGTGGCCGCTGTCCTTCGGGGCTGGTGGCGGGGACGGCTGGAGCGGTCCTGCATGCCGGCCTCGCCGTGCAGCCGGTAACGGCCCGCCCAGCGTGCAGCGGTGGTGTGACTGACCTGGAACCGTTCTGCTGCGCGTCGCAGCGGCCAGTGGTCGTCCACGACGCACCGGGCCAGACGCAACCGCCCCGTCGGGGTCAGTGGGGCATTACGGTGGGACACGAGGGCCTCCTGCGGTCGGGCGTGAATGTCGCAATCCACACCGAACCCAGAAGGCCCTCACCCGTTCAAGCACCCAGCACGCGTGTCACCAACGTCCCGGGACAACACA
>NZ_JBVJEA010000118.1:0-1057 GCF_055581985.1 Streptomyces sp. NPDC042336
CCATGGGCCTTGACCCCGAATCCTGGACACGGGTTACGCGGCTTGTGCCAGCGTAGTTGGTGCGAGTTGGAGGGCGTCCTCGAAGGCGATCGGTGATCGTTGCCCGAGGCGGGAGTGTCGGCGGCGGGTGTTGTAGCGGTGGAGCCATCGGAAGGCGTCGAGTCGGGCCTCGCGCTCGTTGGGCCAGCTCTTCCGTCCTTGCAGGGTCTCGCGTTTGAAGGTCGCGTTGAAGGACTCGGCGAGTGCGTTGTCGGCCGAGCTGCCGATCGCGCTCATGCTTCGCCGAACCCCTGCTGACCTGCAGGCTTGGGCGAATGCCCTGCTCGAGTACTGGGCTCCGTGGTCGGTGTGCATGATCGATCCGGCGAGGCTGCCACGGGTGCGGATCGCCGCGGCCAGGGCGTCGGTGACGAGGTCCGCGCGCATGTGGCCGGCGATCGCCCAGCCGGCCAGACGGCGTGAGGCGAGGTCGATGACGGTGGCGAGGTAGCAGAACTTCCCGCCGTCGAGGGGCAGGTAGGTGATGTCGCCGACGTACTTCGTGTTCGGTTCTGCTGCGGTGAAGTCGCGGCCGATCAGGTCGGGGGCCTTGGCCGCGGCCGGGTCGGGGACGGTGGTGCGGTGCCGGCGGCGCAACCGGACTCCCTCGAGCCCGGACGCCCGCATGATCCGGGCGACACGCTTGTGGTTGACCGCCTCATCGCCGGTCTCCCGGAGCTCAGCGGTGATCCTCGGGACTCCGTAAGTACCGTCCGACTCGAGGTGGACCGCCCGTATCCGGACGGCCAGACGGGCGTCGGCCGCCTGCCGGGCGGCCCGGTCCGCGGCCGTCCGGCGCCAGTAGTAGTAGCTGGAGCGGGCGATTCCGAGGATGGTGCACAGCCGCTTCACGCCGTGGCGGCGCTGATGGTCGGCGACGAACTGGAAGCGGTTCACCAGCGCGTCTCCCCGGCGAAATACTTCGCCGCCTTCCGCAGGATCTCGCGTTCCTCCTCCAGCTCGCGGACCTTCTTGCGCAAAGCGGCGTTCTCGGCCTCCAGCGGTGTCGGCGGCTCGG